>JAGAIR010000026.1 GCA_017626435.1 Lachnospiraceae bacterium
AGACGGACTGGACAACCGGAGAAAATACAGAATCCGCATTTACAATGGCAGTGATGAGACGATTAATCTGGAAAAAAAGATAAAAGTCAGGGGAATGACGAGAAAAGAAAGTGTTCCTTTGAAACGGGAAATCTGTGAAGCGTATATGAATGGAAAAATACCGGATTTTTCGGAGGTACAAAGTGATTTGGAAAAAGAATTGCTCTGTGAAGTGAAAATGAATGGTATGCGCCCTAAAAGTATTGTAGAATATGAAAGAACCGCTTTTGTGGAGCCGAGGGGGAATGTGCGTATCACTTTTGACAGGAATATCAGTGGATGTAGCCAGGTGGAAACATTTTTTGACAGTCACTTGAACGCTGCGCCGGTATTGCCTACGGGGCGTCATGTTCTTGAGGTCAAATATGATGAGCTGCTTCCAGAGTATATTGCGGAAATGCTGGAAATATCTACACTGCAGCAAACGTCATTTTCAAAATACTATTATTCCAGACAGGAATTAATCTAAATATAAAAACGGAAGAATGAAAGAGGAGAACAAAAGAATGAGTTTCAATGATGCGATCAAGAAGTCTGTACTCGAGGGATTCTCTTATGCAGACTTATCCACAACGAAAATTATGACAACACTGATCATCACCTTTGCCATCGCACTGTATATTTTCTTTGTGTATAAGATGGTGACCAAAAGTGCATTTTATTTCAAAAGCTTTAATATTTCCATGGCAATCATCTCTGTTGTGACGGCAGGTATTATTCTTGCCATGCAGTCCAGCATCGTAATCTCACTTGGTATGGTGGGTGCGTTGTCCATTGTAAGGTTTCGTACTGCAATAAAGGATCCCATGGATCTGCTGTTTTTGTTCTGGTCAATCGGAACCGGTATTATTTGCGGAGCAGGTCTCTATAAGATAGCAATTATATTGGCCGTGCTTGTAACGATTGGCATTTTAATCCTTGACATGCTGCCTGTGAGAATCAGTCCTTATCTTTTGATCATTAATGCGGATTCAAAGGAGATTGAGGATTCTGTTTTAGAATTGGTAAAATCTAAGGGTGCTTATAAAATGAAATCTAAAAACATCACGGCAAAAGGCATGGATATGATTCTGGAAGTGAAAACTAAAAATGATAAAGAATTGATTGATCAGCTCTCAGAGCTGAAAGGGATCACTTCGGTATCACTTCTTGCGCATAATGGAGAAGTAAAATCTTAATGAAATCTTTAAGAAAAGTCAGAGTTTTGACAATAATATCAGCTTTCATGATTCTTCTGGCAGCGATAGTTTTTTCTTTTCTAAAGACTGACCATGAAAAGAAATTTATGGAAGAACTGTCATTTACGGTGATGGTGGATGGGAAGCAGATAGAACTGGTTCCCTGGGAGGATGAAGAGGAGCAGATTTACTACCTTTTTCTGCCTTCCGGGATAAGGGAGACAAACCCGGAAATAGTCGTTTCTTTTGAAAAAGGGATATATAACCTGGTAATCGACGGAGTTTCCTATCATTCAGGCGATATTCTTAACCCTGTATTTGCGGAGAAAAACGACGCAGTGCCTATTGATATGGAGCTTACAGGTCCATTTGGGGTTTCTTATATGAGCGAATCCCTGAAAATTCTGTGCTCGGAAAATGTTCCCTCTCTGTTGATAACAGTAGAAGATGTGGAGGAACTGCTGAGTGAAACAGAATTTGACAATAAAAAATATATTGAGACCGGACGAGTGCGGATTCTGGATGAAAATGGAAATTTTGTCGGTGAACAGGAACTGAAGCAGTTTAAGGTAAGAGGAAATCTCACTGCAACTCTGGATAAAAAGCCGTTCAAACTGTGCTTTGACGAACCGACCGGGATGTTCGGAATGTCACCGGCAGTAAATTGGAATCTTCTGGCGAATGCAACGGACGGTTCTTACATCAGAAATAAGCTTGTTCTTGATCTGGCAAACAGTGTGACAGGTGCCTATGAACCGGATGGCGAATTTGTGGAGCTGTATCTGAACGGAAGCTATCAAGGGTTATATCTTTTAACGGAGGCAGTGGAAATCGGGGAAAACAGACTGGATATTCCGCTAGAGGATAATTTCCTTTTGGAAATGGAACTGGATTTTCGACAGGAGGAAAACGCCACTTATGTGACAACGAAAAAAGGACAGCTCTTTGAAATTGAGACAGAGGGAAAGGTCTCCGGGAAAGAGGAGGAACAGGTCCTTGGTTTTCTCAATGATATAGAAAGTGCATTGTTCAGCGAAACCGGAGTAAGCGAGATAAGCGGTAAACCGCTTAATGAACTGATCGATCTTGATTCGTGGGCGGAAGCATGGCTCATAGAGGAAATATCAGGTGATCATGATACCGGAATCGCCAGTCAGTTTGCCTATACTTTGAAAGAATCAGAAAAGATGAAGCTGTATGCAGGTCCCGTATGGGATTACGATGGCGCTATGGGGAATGTGAATACACCTTTGTACAGGAACCCGAAAGCGCTTACAACATCAATTGAGCAGACGAGGCCTGAGGGCAACGCTAATCAGAACCGCTGGCTCTCTGCCATGTATCGAAATGAGAACTTCCTCCAGGTTTTGGAGGAAAAATATACACAGATTTTTGATCAGCAGCTGCAGACGGTTCTTGATACAAGGATAGACGGGTATGTGGAAACCATACATCGCAGCGCCTGCCTGGATGCTCTCAGGTGGCATGAAAAAAGATTGTCCTGGCAGTTCGTGCTTCCCACTGAACTGTCGATTCCGGAGGAAGGCGATTACTGTAAATATGATACCTTGGATGAAAATGTGGTTATGGTGAGAGAGTTCCTTTCCGCCAAAAGGGAATTTCTGTACGGTTTATTTGCAGAGCACAGGGATTACTGCGTTGTGGAAGTTCAAAATGACGCGCCCTTTTTGAATCAGGATTACAACCAGACTGTTTATTACTGGGTAGAGCGAGGAACTGCGATTGAGAACCTTCCCTTATACCGGGAGTCGGGATATGAATTTGCAGGCTATTATGACAAAGAGAAGGGAAATCTGATCACAGACGGCTCCCT
>JAGAIR010000001.1 GCA_017626435.1 Lachnospiraceae bacterium
TCAATGAGCCCACTGCTGCTGCACTTGCCTATGGACTAGATCATGGTGAGCCACAGAAAATTCTGGTATATGATCTAGGGGGAGGCACCTTTGATGTCTCTGTGATAGAAATCGGTGACGATTTGATTGAGGTCCTTGCTACAGCGGGCGATAACCATCTGGGTGGTGATGATTTTGATACCCGTCTGACGGATTATCTGGTAGACTGCTTTCAAACGACAGAGAGGGTAAATCTCAGAAAAGATCCTATAGCAATGCAAAGAGTGAAGGAAGCGGCGGAAAAGGCGAAAAGGGAATTGTCCCAGATGACATCAGTTAATGTGACATTACCGTTTTTATGGAATGGAAAAAACGGCGCCAGACATATGAACATTACAGTGTCCAGAGAGAAATTTGAAAGGTTGACAGCAGATTTGGTGGAGCGTACAAAAAAGCCTGTCCTGGATGCATTGGAACAGGCAGGACTGACAACACAGCAGCTTCATAAAGTATTATTGGTAGGAGGATCCACGCGAATACCTGCTGTGCAGGCAATGGTAAAAGATTTAACAGGAAAAGAGCCTGGAAGAAATCTGAATCCAGATGAATGTGTTGCTCTGGGAGCCAGTGTGCAGGGAGGAAGATTTGGAAACGAGCTGGTTTCCGGTGGGAAGAAGGACATTATTTTGATGGATGTTACTCCGTTGTCTCTTTCTGTTGAAACGATGGGAGGAGTGGCGACCAGGCTGATACAGAGAAATACCACCATTCCTACCAGACAGAGTCAGATATTTACTACAGCGGGTAATTTTCAGACTTCCGTCGATATTAAAGTTCTGCAGGGAGAGGCAAAATTTGCTAAGGATAATAAGCTGCTGGGAAATTTCCGTTTGACGGGTATCAAAAGGGCATGGGCGGGAATTCCCCAGATAGAGGTTACTTTTGATATTGATGTCAATGGTATTGTCAATGTCTCTGCAAAAGATTTAGGTACTGGCAAGCAACAGCAGATTACGATTTCTTCTACTTCCAATTTATCGGAGGAAGAGATTGAGAAGGCCAGACTGGAAGTAAAAGAGTATGAGTCACAGTGAGGCTCTGTATAACAGGATATGACTGGTTCCAATAAATCCCCCTGTTCCAAACTTGACGGAATAGGGGGATTTGGGGTATATTGGTAACGTTATTGTAAAAAGGAGAATTTTTTGTAGCAGATTGTATACTTGTATACAATATAACATAAAGACAGGAGGACTGGTTATGGATAATGTATCAATGATGGCTTTGAGTGAGAAGCTGGACATTCAGTTTGATGAACTGGTACAAAATTGTATGATGTCTGGTGCAATCGATTTAAATCTATATCAGGAATACGATGTAAAAAGAGGGCTTCGTGACAGTACTGGTAAGGGCGTTTTAACTGGTCTGACAGAGATTTCTGATGTTGTGGGATTTGAAGTGGTAGATGGAGTGAAAGAACCAGCGGATGGTCATTTGTATTATCAGGGGTATGATGTAAAGGAACTGGTCGGTTCTGATATTTCCAAAGGATTTGCTTTTGAGGAAACTACCTATTTATTACTGTTTGGACGGCTTCCTAATAAGGAACAGCTAAAGATTTTTGTCGATATCGTGAGCAGTTTGCAGGAGCTGTCAGGACAGTTTTTGAGGGACGTTATCATGAAGGCACCCAGTGAAAATCTGATGAATGGACTGCAGAAAAGCGTACTGGCACTGTATTCTTATGATTCCAACCCGGATGATATCTCTGTGTCAAATGTCCTGCGTCAGTCTCTGCAGCTGATTGCCAAGCTGCCATTGATCGCAGTATACAATTATCATGCCTATCGCCATTTTAACTGTTCTGACAGCCTGGTGATCAAACCGCCGGTTACAGAATATTCTACGGCAGAAAATATTTTACATATGTTGCGGCCGGATGGAAAGTTTACCCCATTAGAGGCTAGAGTTCTGGATGCAGCACTGGTATTGCATGCAGAACATGGCGGTGGTAATAATTCTACTTTTACGAATCATGTAGTTACTTCGTCTGGTACAGATACCTATTCTGCCGTAGCTGCGTCTATTGCATCTCTGAAAGGACCAAGACATGGTGGTGCCAATCTGAAGGTACAGCAGATGTTTGATGATCTGCGTGCCAGCTGTGGCGAATGCTGCAGTGATGAAAAAATAGAAGAGTATCTGGTTCAGGTTTTGGAGAAGAAGGCATTTGATGGAAGTGGTCTGATTTATGGTATGGGACATGCTGTATACACACTTTCTGATCCGAGAGAAGTAATCCTGAAACATTTTGCGCATGAATTGGCAAAGGAAAAAGGGCTGGAGGAAGAATTCACCCTTTATGACCGGGTAGAGAAGATATCTGCTCAGCTTCTGATGCACAGAAGACATGTAGTAAAACCAGTATGTGCCAATGTAGATTTTTACAGTGGTTTTGTATATACGATGCTGGGTATACCAAGAGAGCTGTTTACTCCGCTTTTTGCTATTTCACGTATTTCCGGCTGGAGTGCCCACCGGCTGGAGGAACTGGTAAACAAAGGAAAGATTATTCGTCCGGCATATAAGTATGTTGGCGTACATAATGAGTTTGAGGAACTTGATCAAAGAAAATAGTTATTATTAAACTATTGTAATAACAGGAGGAATGAAAGAAATGACACAGACAAATATCATTGCCATTATGATTGCATTTGCCGCTTATTTAATCTTTATGATTATTATCGGCGTGTGGTCGATGAAAAAGACAAATAACACAGAGGATTACTTTTTAGGCGGAAGAGGATTGAACAGCTGGGTTGCCGCATTGTCAGCACAGGCTTCCGACATGAGTGGGTGGCTGTTGATGGGGCTTCCGGGTTCGATCTATGCATTGGGAACCGGTCAGGCCTGGATTGCGATCGGTCTTTTCCTGGGAACGGTGGCAAACTGGCTTTTGATTTCCAAGAGGCTGCGCCGTTACACTATTGTGGCAAATAATTCTATGACATTGCCGGAATTTTTTGAAAACCGTTTTCATGATACAAAGAAAATTCTCTTGACGATTTCATCTGTTGTGATTGTCGTTTTCTTTCTGGTATATACCGCATCTGCTCTGGCATCTGGTGGAAAACTGTTTAATACAGTATTTAAAATAGACTACCATATTGCTCTTCTTATCGGTGTTGTCGTTATTCTTGCCTATACCTTTATGGGTGGATTCCTTGCAGTCTGTACCACAGACTTTATCCAGGGGATGCTGATGCTGGTAGGTCTGATGCTTGTACCGATTGTTGCCTATACTTTTGTCAGCGGCGACTTTGCAAGCCTGATCGCACAGAGCAATGAGGCGGCAGGCTATGCCGGAAATTATGATGATTATATGAGTCTGTTTTCTAATGGAGGAAAGCCATATCGTTTCATCGATATCTTATCTCAGCTTGCATGGGGGCTGGGGTACTGTGGAATGCCACACATCCTGGTACGTTTTATGGCGATCCGTAGTGAAAAAGAATTGAAGAAATCCAGTGTGATAGCGATATCCTGGTGCTTTGTTTCTCTGCTGGCAGCCTGCTTTATCGGTGTAGTGGGAAGGGCGTATCTCTATCCGACTATCCTTGGCACTAAGGGAGAAGCCAGTGCGGAGAGTGTATTTATTGAGATAATAGATAAGGTATTTACACAGGATACGGCCCTTCCATTTATTGGTGGAATCTTCCTGTGTGGTATTCTGGCAGCAATTATGTCTACTGCAGATTCCCAGCTTCTGGTATGTGCCTCTTCTGTATCAAAGGATATTTACAAGGATATTATAAAGCCGGATGCGGAAGATAAAAAAGTACTTCGTGTCAGCCGTATCACTGTAGTGTGTGTTGCTGCACTTGCATTTCTTATTGCGTGGAATCCTGACTCCAGTATTATGCAGCTGGTATCGGATGCATGGGCAGGCCTTGGAGCGGCTTTTGGACCAGCAGTAGTCTGTGCCCTTTTCTGGAAGAGAACGAATCTTCCGGGAGCATTTGCTGGTATTCTATCAGGCGGACTGACTGTAATCATCTGGGATTATATCCCTCTGGCTGCTGGAAAGACATTGGGAGCATACACGGGAATTTACTCCCTGTTAGTTGGATTCTTTATCAGTCTGATATTGATCGTAGTAGTAAGTCTTTGTACCAAAGAGCCAGATGAGCAGATACTTGCAGACTTTGAAAAGGTCAACAGTTACACAGAATAAACACAGAATCGTCATGGCCTGTTAATAATTTACCGATAGTGTTTGATACAGATTTTTTCCAGTAGGGATATCAGCAGATACAGTCCGGTGGAAATCAGACACAGGATGACAATGGAAAGCAGGACATAATCCAATTTAAAAACCTGGCTTCCATAGACAATTAAATAACCAAGGCCCGCTTTCGCGGCAAGGAACTCCCCGATGATAACACCCACCAGAGTCAGACCGATATCAACTTTCATGATGCTGATGATGGCGGGAATATTGCCGGGGAGTATTAGTTTGCATAAAATATCCTTTTTCTTTCCTCCCAATGTCTGAATCAGTTTAATCTTTTCTGGTTCCATTTCCTGAAAACTGTTATACAGTGTAATCGTAGTGCTGAATACAGCAACGGAAACGGCTGCTACAATGATGGTTTTCATATTGTTACCCAGCCAGACGATAAAGACAGGTGCCAGAGCTGTTTTTGGAAGACTGTTCAGTACTACCAGATATGGTTCCAGCACTTTGGCAAGGGCTTCATTCCACCATAAGAGAATTGCCAGCAGAATACCGATGATAATGACCAGAAAGAAACTGAGAAAGGTTTCTCCCAGTGTAATTCCAATATGATAAAAAATCAAGCGTTCCTTTACCATTGTCAAAAAACAACTGCCAATCCGGGATGGGCTGCTGAAAATAAAGGAATCCAGAATACCTATCCGGGTAGTAAGTTCCCATGCACCGATCAGCAGGACCAAAAGCAAAATCTGACAAAAAATAATTTTTCTCTTTCGGGAAAGGGACTTGCGAATGAATTCTTCCTGAATTTTACTCATGACGGTTTAACTCCTTCCATACCTGGTTAAAATAATCTTTAAATTCGGGAGCACTCCGGGATAAAAATGGAGTACGTTCTGACGGACAGGTGAGGTGGATCGGAATTTCTTTTGAAATGGTGGCTGGACGTGGCGTTAGTATCAGGATGCGGTCTGCCATGCTGATTGCTTCAGAAATATCATGAGTGATTAAAAGAGCGGTTTTATGTTCCTTCCGAAGAATCTGCCAGATATCATCGGCAACAGAGAGACGTGTTTGGTAGTCAAGTGCCGAAAAAGGTTCATCCAGAAGCAGCAGATCCGGTTCCAGCATCAGTGTGCGGATCAAGGCGGCTCTTTGTCTCATGCCTCCCGAAAGCTGGCTGGGTTTGGCATTTTTAAATCCAATCAATCCGTAATTTTTCAGCATAGTATCAATTTGAAGATAAATTTCAGGTGAAAGCTGGTGACTGATTTCCGGACCAAGAGCAACATTTTTTTTCGTGCTCCGCCATTCCAGAAGATGATCTTTTTGCAGCATATAACCTATCTTTTTTCCTTCACTCAATTGAATGGTACCTTCATCTGGGACGAGCAGATTACATATGAGGGACAGGAGTGTGGATTTGCCACATCCACTGGGACCAACGATAGCAACAAATTCCCCATCTTTTATGGAAAAATTAACATGGTTTAAAACGGTAGTTTCTCCTTGAAGGGTATGATATGCATAGGAGAGGTCTTTAATGGTAAGTAAATTTTCCATAGAACTATCCTCCTTATAATTTTAATACAAAAATTTCCTTGTATAGACTTAATATATGCGGAGAGAATCCGATAGTGAGGGAGGAAAAGGGATAATTTGAAAAGTTGAGTATATTTTTTGAATTGCAAGAAATACTACTAAGGAAATAAAACAACTATTGTGATGCATCCAGCGGATGCAGAATGGAGGTAATATGAGAAAGAAAGCTTTAATTCTTGGTACAGTTATGGCATTATCTGCCATGACATTTGTAGGCTGTGGCACAAATGATAACAATAATTCGGAAACAAACCAGGAGACTACTGCACCAGAAGTTACAGATGATGCAAATGTTGATGAAATGCCAACAGTAAGTCCTAATGAAAATGGGAACGATGATGGTGGTGTGATCGATGATCTGGAAGACGGTGCAGAGGATGCAGTGGACGGTGTTGGAGATGCAGTAGATGACGCAGTAAATGATTTAGATGGAAATGCGGATAACAACAATGACAACAACACCAATAACAATACAACCAATAAAAACGGAAACAAGAATGGAAAGAAAAATACTCCAAATCCATAAAGAAAAAGACGAAGAGTAGTTTGAGAAAAAACGGGATGAAAAAAGAGTTGCTTTTTAACACTGTCCAGTATTTGAGATTGGACAGCAGTTCAGGCAACTCTTTTTTGTTTCAAATCATGAGTTTCGCTGATTTTCTGCTACAAAATGGAGTGATTAAATTTCCTTTACATAAAGAATACTGTCATGATTTTGATACACCAGCTCTTTTTCGGGGCTCATACCCAGTTTCTGGGCGGTGTGGATTGAGCGGATGTTGTTTTTGTCTATGACAGCTACCACACGTTCTATACCAAGTTCCTCTCTTGCATAGAGAAGAACAGCCTTGCAGCATTCCAGTGCATATCCGTATCCCCAGTGCTGACTGTCTAACAGATAAGAAAGCATGATTTCTTCCCTGTCATCAATCACCTGGTTTTCAATACCACAGCGACCGATTAGTTTATGGGAAGTTTTGCTGAAGACTCCCCAGAGTCCGTATCCATAGAAGGAATATACATTTTTGATGTAGGCACGGAGTTTGTTCTTTTCTGCCTCTTTATAGTCATCAATATTATCGATATATTTCCGGATTTGAGGATCCTGGTAAATCTGGTACATATCCTCAATGTCATTCTCTGCCAGTTCACGGATTAAAAGTCGTCTTGTATTGGCAATAATAACCGGTTCTCCCTGACTGCGGCGGAGAATATTTTCAAAAAACATTGTGTCCAGCCCTTCAAAAGAGCCTACCACAACAGCAGCTTTGTCAAGTGGCTGGTCACCAGAGTGAAGATTGTAGAATCCTACTGATGTAATGCCTGCAGTATAGGCAGCTGCTATACCGTTCTGGGATGCCTCAACAACAAGTGTCTCCTTGGGGTTGACACCGAGTTTTTCCAGAGCAATGAGAAAGAGATCTGGTGCTGGCAGTGGTTTGGTAAGCTGGGAGCCGGAAACCAGTTTATCAAAATATTTCTGAAGTTCCAGAGATTTTATGATCTTCTCTATCTCCCTGCTGGATGTAAAGGAGGTGGCTGCCAGCCGAATATTGTTTTTGTGTAGATTTTCCAGAAGCGGTTTGATGCCCGGAACTGGAATATATCCCTCCTGTTCTGGCATTCTGTTAATAAGAACTCCATCCATATTAAAAATAATTGCTTTCAGCATAGGCATTCCTCCCTTCAATTAAAATAAGTATAACAGATTCCTGGGAAATTGTCTTATTTTTTCAGCAAAAAGGATATGTTTTTGTTCTGCTTTCTGTTATAATTATCCATATATAACAAAGACAAAGGATGCAGATTGGATTGCTTTTGGATTGGAGGATAAGATGGCACAGATTAAGCCTTTTTTTGCAGTAAGACCGACGAAGGAGTTAGCACACAGGGTAGCCGCTCTGCCGTATGATGTATACAACCGGCAGGAGGCAAAGGAGGAGGTTTTGCGGGAGCCGGTTTCCTTTTTGAAGATCGACCGGGCAGAAACCCAGTTTCCTGACAATGTAGATACCTATGATGACCGGGTCTATGCAAAGGCAAAAGAACTGTTTGTACAGATGGAAGAAGAAGGAATTTATATTTCCGATGAGGATTCCAGCTATTACGTATATCAGCTCACTATGAATGGCAGAAAACAGACAGGTATTGTTGCCTGCGCCAGTGTAGATGATTATTTAAACAATGTTATTAAGAAGCATGAAAATACCAGAGAGGAAAAGGAACAGGACCGCATTCGTCATGTAGATACACTGGGAGCACAGACCGGACCTATTTTTTTGGCATACCGTTCCCAGCAGGTGATCAATGAGGTGGTTGAAGCAGTGACAGAGAAAGAAAAGCCATTATATGACTTTACTGCAGTGGATGGAATCGGACATACGGTGTGGAAGATTTCGGATGCCGGAAAAGTTGATTTGATCAGACAGGCATTTGATGGAATTGATGATATTTATATTGCAGATGGTCATCACCGTGCTGCATCGGCTGTAAAGGTAGGACTGAAACGAAGGGCAGAGCATCCGGATTATGATGGTTCTGAGGAGTTTAACTATTTCCTTTCTGTGCTGTTTCCGGATGACCAGTTGATGATCATGGATTACAACCGTTGTGTCAGGGATTTGAATGGATTGACTACAGAGGAGTTTTTACAGAAAACTGGTGAGATTTTTAGAGTAGAGTCTCTGGGAGCAAATGCGGAGGCACCAAGAAAAAAGGGTGAGTTTACCATGTATCTGGAAGGACAGTGGTATAAACTGGCAGCATCACAGGAGATGCTTTCTATCAATGACGCAGTAAAATCTCTGGATGTTTCCCTTTTGCAGGATTATTTGTTAAAACCGGTTCTAGGGATAGAAGATCCAAGAACAGACAACAGGATTGATTTTGTCGGAGGGATCCGGGGATTACAGGATTTGGAGAGAAGAGCGGACAATGATATGAAGGTAGCATTTGCCATGTTTCCGACTTCGATTGGAGAGTTATTTGCTGTGGCAGATGCAGGATTACTGATGCCGCCAAAGTCTACCTGGTTTGAACCAAAATTGAGAAGCGGTTTGTTTGTCCATAAAATAGGATAGAAAAAGAGGATTGTTATGGAAAGAATGTTTTCGTCAGACAGCAAACCAGTAGTTTATTTGTCAAAGTTTGTTGATATGATTGTTTTAAATGTTATTTTTCTGGTCTGTTGCATTCCTGTATTTACTGCAGGAGCAGCATGTACAGCAATGTATTATACTTGTGTGAAAGTGATCCGTAAAGATGAGGGGACTGTTTTCCGGGAGTATTTTCACAGTTTCCGGGAGAATTTTGTCGCAGCTACCGGGATATGGATGGTAATTCTGGCAATCCAGAGCCTGATGGCTGCCAATATCTTAGCTGCGTTTGTTTATGCAAAAGGAACTTATGGTGCCATTATTGCAGGTTTTAGCATTTCAGCCAGTTTGATCATTCTGGCAATTGGTGTATATGTCTTTCCTGTTTTGTCAAGATTTATGGTAAAGGGCAGAGATTTATTGCGAATGGCTCTGGTCATGGCAGTGGCAAATGGAAAGTCTACTGTTTTGCTGGTGCTGCTTGTGTTTCTGTTTGTGGTCCTGCTTGTTCTGGGATGGCCATTTTGGCCTCTGATCCTACTGTTGGCACCGGGAATAGCTGCATTGCTCAGTGCAAAAGTGTTAGAGCCGGTTTTGGCCCTTTATATTACAGAACAGGAAGCAGACAGACATGGGGATAATATAGAAGGGGGCGGAGAAGATGAATAAGAAATTATATGATTTAATGAATTGGTCAGAAATTGAGGCGCTGGTCTATTCGGAAGAAGATCATCCGGAAAAGATACTGGGACCCAGAAAGATACGAGGGGGGCATCTTGTACATGCCTTTTATCCGGCTGCAAAGCATGTATTTTTGAAGCTCAAGAAAGATGGAAAGATGTATCCGATGGAAGAGGCAGACTCAGAGGGCGTATTTGCGGTGATTATACCGGAAAAGAAAATGACACCGTATACTTTCGTGGTATCTTACGAGGATGGATCGGAGATTGAACGGGAAGATCCATATCTTTATCTGAATCTTCTGGGAACAAACGATTTACGAAGATTTGAAAACGGGATACATTATTCGGTATATGATTATTTAGGGGCACATACCATGGTAGTCTCTGGCTGCATGAATGAATCGGAACCAGTTTGGGATGCGATTCCATCCCAGGCTGGAAAAGATGATGTTTATGGCACTCATTTTGCAGTGTGGGCGCCAAATGCAGTACGTGTCAGTGTAGTAGGAGATTTCAATTCATGGGATGGCAGATGCCATCAGATGTGCAGAATGGGGGACACTGGTGTATTTGCCCTGTTTATTCCTGATGTGGGACCGGGACAGATCTATAAGTATGAGATAAAGCTAAACTACAATACGGTTGTTTTGAAAACAGATCCATATGGTTTTGCCTGTGAACAGAGACCGGCAAATGCCAGTGTTGTCTGCAATACTTCAGGATATTCCTGGAAGGATGCAAAGTGGGTTGCAAACAGGGAAAAAGAGGATTACAAAAAGAAACCAATATCAGTTTATGAACTGCATCTTGGTTCCTGGAGAAAGAAAGAGACACCGATTCAGGAACCTTCCTGTGATGAGGAATTTTACAATTACAGGGAATTGGCACCGATGATAGCGGAGTATGTAAAAAAGATGCATTACACCCACATTGAACTGATGCCGGTGATGGAGCATCCACTAGATGAATCCTGGGGCTATCAGGTGACAGGATATTACGCTGTGACTTCCCGTTATGGAAGCCCGGAAGATTTTATGTATTTTGTAGATTATATGCACCAGCACCAGATCGGTGTGATCTTGGACTGGGTACCCGCACATTTTCCGAAGGATGCCAACGGACTTGCACGTTTTGACGGAACCTGTCTTTATGAACATCTGGACCCGAGACAGGGAGAACATCCACACTGGGGGACGCTGATTTATAATTATGGAAGGCCTCAGGTAGCAAATTTTCTCATTGCAAATGCCTTATTCTGGGTGAAGCGTTACCATGCAGATGGAATCCGTATGGATGCTGTCGCATCAATGCTGTATCTGGATTATGGCAAACAGGATGGCGAATGGGTTGCCAATATGTATGGAGGAAATGAAAATCTGGAAGCAATCAGCCTTTTGCAGCATTTAAGCAAGGTGTTTCACAAAGAGTGTCCTGGTGCATGGCTGATTGCAGAGGAATCTACAGCATGGCCGAAGGTTACAGGGGATATCAATGAAGATGGTCTGGGCTTTGATCTGAAATGGAATATGGGCTGGATGAATGATTTTGTGTCATATATGCAGACGGACCCATTATTCAGAAAAGGGCGTCATGGCATGCTGACCTTTAGCATGATATATGCATACAGCGAGAAGTTTATTTTGGTATTGTCCCATGATGAAGTAGTGCATATGAAGGGTTCCATGCTGATGAAGATGCCGGGCGATATGGAGCAGAAATTTGCAAACCTGCGTATTGCCTATGGTTTTATGATGGCGCATCCGGGTAAAAAGCTTCTGTTTATGGGGCAGGAGTTTGGACAGACAACAGAGTGGAATGAAAAGAAAAGTCTGCCGTGGGAGGAAGCAGATGAGCCGGAGCATGCCAAAATGCAGAATTATGTCAGTAAGCTGAATGCCTTTTATCAGAAGCATCCGGCATTGTACGATAATGATTATGGGGAAGAGGGCTTTGAATGGCTCAGTAGTATGGATGCAGACCATAGTATTATTACTTTTATGCGTTATAATGAGGATTGTTCCGAGAAACTTCTGGTGGTATGCAATTTTACTCCGGTTTTGTATGAAAACTTTAAGGTTGGTGTCCCTCTTCCTGGAAAATATAAGGAAATCTTCAACAGTGATGCGGAGGAATTTGGTGGTTCTGGACATGTAAACCGCCGTCTGAAAAATTCCAAACCGGTTTCCTGGGATGGAAAGGAAGAGTCTATTTCAGTAGAAGTACCTCCTCTTGGCATCAGTATTTATCAATATAGTGAAAAATAAAGGATGGGGAAAAGTATGTTATTCAATCCAATGTGTTCTTTGATTATGGCATCTTTATCCATTGCTTCGCCAGGAGCTATTGATGTACAGGATGTAGTGGAACAGATGCAATCTGATGCCACAACGGAAGAGAAGACCAGTTTTTTAATTGAATATCTTCTGGCTCAGAGAGAGCCATTGATGAATTTTGGAAAAACACTGCTGGCAGCTTTTATTTTATTCCTGATCGGCAGAAAGCTGATCAAGGCAGTGTTAAAGCTGTTAAACCGCTGGATGGAAAAGGGCAGTGTGGAAATCAGTGTTCATAAGTTCATCCTTTCTTTGTGTAAGATATTACTGAACATCCTGCTTCTGTTTGTTGTAGCCGGGGTGCTGGGTATTGGAACCAGTTCTATTGTAGCGATAATAGGTTCTGCCGGTATAGCTATTGGTCTGGCATTACAGGGCAGTCTGTCCAACTTTGCCGGTGGTATTTTGATCCTGTTACTAAAGCCTTTCCGGGTAGGGGATTATATTGTTGCATCTGGCGTAGAAGGTACGGTAAAAAGCATTGATATTTTTTATACGTATATTGTGAGTACAGATAATAAAGTGATCGTTGTACCAAATGGTACGCTGTCTAATGGAAATATAACCAATAATTCACAGGAGGAATACCGGCTGCTGGTTATTGACTTTATGGTGGGATATGATACACAGATACAGCAGGTGAAGGATATTCTGATGGAGCAGATGCAGAAAGAGACTTTAATCTGTCAGGATCAGTTTATGGGAGTGAATATTGATAAGCTGAATCCGGGGCGCATCAAGATGCAGGCAAAGGCATGGGTTGCTACAGAAAATTACTGGGATGAGAGATACCGTCTCATGGAAATCATCAAGGAAAGTTTACAGGAACAGGGGATTTCCATTATGTAATATCCTGGTAATATTTAGGTAAAATGTAGTGTTTTATTCGCATTTGGGTTGTCCTGAGATTTAAAATAAATTATAATAATTTAGACGGAAAAAGTTAAAGACAAAAAGTAGATTGGTGTGATTACAAGTGGTAACAATATATCGAACAGATGATAGAAAAATTCATGAAGAAGACACCCTGACAGAGGGTGTATGGATAAATATGATAAATCCCACGGTATCCGAGGGAGAGGAATATGCCCGGAAACTGGATATTGATGTCCATGACCTGCTGGCGGCATTGGATGAGGAAGAAAGCTCCCGTATTGAACTGGAGGATGGCTACACTCTGATTCTGGTGGATATCCCTGCTACGGAGATACGTCATGAAAAGGAAGCGTATACGACAATACCACTGGGCATTATTTTGACACAGAGCAAGATTGTTACAGTGTGTACAGAGGATACGCCGGTATTACAGGCATTTATCAATGGAAGGGTAAAAGAGTTTAGTACCAAAAAAAGACTGCGGTTTGTATATCAGATTTTGTTCCGTATCTCTACTCTGTATCAGAGTGCACTTCGCATTATTGACAAAAAACGGACAGAAATCGAAGAACGGATTGATGGCGATACAGAGGATATCGATCTGATTGATCTTCATGCATTAGAGTCAACGCTGGTATACTTTGCCACTTCTCTTCGTGCTAATGGGGCAGTGCTGGACCGTCTGACCAGATATAAACGTCTGGAGCAGTATCCGGATGACAAAGACCTGCTGGGTGATGTCATTGTGGAGAACCAGCAGGCCATAGAAATGACGATGATTTACCGTGATATCATCAATGGTACCAGAGAGCTTTTATCATCGGTTATTGATAACCGGCTCAATAACGTCATGAAATACCTCACATCAATTACCCTTGTGATGGCTATTCCTACGATTATATCCGGTTTTTTTGGGATGAATGTGGATAGCAGATGGGTACCGCTGGCACATACACCCCATGGTTTTCTGGCGATTTCTGGCATAACAGTAGCCATCTGTGGGATTATCTTTGTGGTATTAAAGAAGAAGAGGATATTGTAACAAAAGGTTTTATGATTCCCTTTTCATTCTTTGGATGCTTTCATTTGCCCTGGCATAGATTTCTTCTGCATCAGCTCCTACAAAGAATTCACCATTTTCATAAAGAACTTTTCCATTGACCATAGTCATTTTTATGTTTTGCTTGCTTCCACTGTAGACGATATTTTTAGTGATTTCATTGAGTGGCTGCATGTTTGGCTGGTGTAGATCGATCATGATCAAGTCAGCTTTTTTGCCAGGTGCCAGAATGTCGCAATCGTTCAGTCCCATTGCACCGGCACCGCCAACAGTTGCCATTTTCAACACTTCATTGGCATCCAGGGCAGAGGCATCTGGGATAGAGACCTTTTGCAGTGCGGTCGTCAGAAACATTTCACGGAACATATCCAGACAATTATTGCTGGCAGGACCATCGGTTCCGATGGCAAGTCTTATGTTTTTGTCCAGCATTTTGCAGATTGGTGCGATTCCGCTGGCAAGCTTTACATTGGAAGCTGGGTTGGTAACAACCCAGATATTTTTTTCTTTGCAGATATCTAAATCTTCTTCCGACATATGGACGCAGTGGAAACCGCCACCGCCATACTCAAACATGCCGAGGCTGTTCAGGAATGCAGTCGGTGTGGTTCCATATCGTTCGATACAGCCTTCTACCTCCGCTTTTGTTTCGGAATTATGAGTATAGACCGGTGCTTTATATTTTTCTCCCAAAGCAGCCATACCCTCCAGAATATCACGGCAGGTAGTATATTCTGCATGGAATCCCAGTTGGTAAGAAATCAGTTCATCATAGTTATTAAAGTGAAGGTATTCCTGCTCGATTTCATCCACTTTGCCGCCAAAATCATTGATGCTGCCACAGAGTACCGTACGAAATCCGGAATCCTTTGAAGCTTTGGCATTGGCATTATTTTTCATATACATATCAAAATTAGCAGTAATGCCACTGGTGAGATATTCCATGATAGCCAGACGGGAGCACCAGTAAACGTCATCCTCTGTCAGCTTTGCCTCCATCGGAAAAACCCGGTTGTAAAGCCATTCCTGCAGGGGAAGGTCATCTGCATAGGACCGTAAAAAGGTCATTGCAGAATGAGTATGTGCGTTTTTAAAGCCCGGAAGTATCAGGTTTCCCCGGGCATCAATTTCTCTGTCCCAGATTATTTTCTGGCTGTCATCGTCCGGCGCAGAACCAGTAGGACCGATATAGGAAATCTCAGTACCCTGGATCTGGATTTCGCCGGAAAGAATAGCCGTACTGAGAGGCTGGCTGCCGGCTTCCATTGTCAATATCTTAGCATTATAAATACGTGTATTCATTGTCTCCTCATTTCTGCGCTGCTTTTGCATCTTTCTCAGGGAGTGGATGCAGCGCAGACACATCCCTGTAATTTTGGTCAAATCATGGGAGCCTTTATGACTCCAATTCAGGCAAAGCAGCAGCGATATCCTGGATACATGCAGTTACCAGTTGTTTGAAAAAAGGTGCCACCCGGTCAGCGGTTTCCTGGACTTCCTGATGCGTCAATGGATTTTCAGTGATACCGCATGCCATATTGGAGATACAGGAAATCCCACAGATGTGCATTCCCATATGATTTGCAGCGATTGCCTCACATGCTGTGCTCATGCCAACTGCATCGGCACCCAGTGTACGGCACATATGGATTTCAGCAGGAGACTCATAGTTTGGACCGGTGAGCTGGATATAGACGCCCTCCTGAAGAGGAATATCCAGACGGACAGATGTTTTGCGTATGATCTTACGAAGCTCTTTGTCGTAGATATCGCTCATATCAGGGAAACGTACGCCCAATTCATCAATATTTGGTCCGATCAGCGGAGATGGAATAAAGTTTGCAATCTGGTCGTTGATCATCATGAAATCACCGGCATGGTAAGAAGTATTTATTCCGCCAGATGCATTGGTAAGAAAGAGTACCTTTGCTCCCATCAGCTTCATCAGGCGGATAGGAAGAACTACATCGTTTATGTCGTATCCCTCATAATAATGGACACGTCCCTGCATACAGACGACAGGAACTTCTCCCACATAGCCAAAGATGAACTTTCCCTGATGCCCAGGGACCGTAGAGACTGGAAAACCATCGATATCGTGGTAGTCTAAGATGGCTTCTACCTGGATTCCATCGGCATAATCCCCCAGACCGGAGCCGAGGACCAGAGCGATTTCTGGTGTAAAGTTGATTTTTTTCTGAAAGCAATCATAGCATTTCATTAATTTGTCATATACTGGATTCATATTTTTTTCCTTTCCTGTTTTCATAAGGCATGAAGTTTCTGCTCTTATTGTAATGGCTTTTCCTGGAAAAATCAATTATATCCCTTTGATAGCCTGACAGCGCGAATTGGAACCATCGGGCTAAGCAGTTTGATGGGGAAGCAGAAATCACGTGTGCAGATTTCAGACATGGGAAAATAGAGGTGCGATTGTTGACAGTATTTTTCGATTATTGTATACTTCTATTATTAATAAACGGACAGTTTTCAGTGTCAATGGCAAACTTTTCGAAAGGAAAGGACGCAAAGCTATAGGGCCTAAGATAGCAGTGCTATACGTGGCAGCCAGTTGCCGAAAGGAGACTTTTTTGCTTTATGGGATGTTCCTGTTTTAACAGAAGCCTCTTTTTTCGGAATATACCTGAAACAAAAAGAAAAGAGGGATGGGCTATGGAGAAAGAACGGAAAAATATTGTCATATATTTGCCCCAGATTTATACCGAATTTGTCGCTGGATTGCGTAAGGAGATCGAGAAAGCGGCAAGAGGGAAGGGATATCGTCTTATCTTTTTTACCTGTTTCGGAGATAACAGCAGTATTGATGAAAAAGGACTTGTCAATCAGAGATATGATGAGGGGGAACGGGTCATTTTCAGACTGGCAGATATGGAGAACATTGACGGGATTATTTTTCTTTATGATGCCTTTGCACGGACACAGTGGGATGAGATTTATGATATGGTGAAGAATCGATGCAAATGCCCGGTCATAAACTTCCGGACACCATTACAGGTGCCGAAAGTATATAATATCTATGTAGATGATAAAATATCATTTGCTGCTATGATACAGCATTTTATTGATATCCATCATGTAACAAAGATTAATATTGTGACAGGACCGGAGGATAATGTACATTCTGAGGTTCGTCTGGAGATATATCGTCAGGTATTGGAGAAGAATGGATTGCCGTATGAGGAAGAAAGGGTATATCATGGAAACTTCTGGAAAAATTGTGGAGAAGATCTGGTAGAAAAGATGCTGGAAGCATCTGTGGAAATGCCGGAAGTAATCGTATGTGCGAATGATTATATGGCACTTTCTGTGATAGAGGCATTGAAGCGGCGCAATATCGGAGTTCCGGAACAGATCATGGTATCGGGCTATGACAATATTGAAGAGAGTAAATATAATCATCCGGCGTTGACTACTGTAAGGCAGCCGGTTGAGGCCATGGGCTGCAAAGCATTAGAGGTATTGGAGAAGATATGGGCAGGGCAAGAGCCGGAAAAAGAAATCTATCTGCCAGGTGAACTGATGTTGAGACAGTCCTGTGGCTGTGACAGCAGCAGCGAGGATTTTTCACTTACCTACAGTTCTTTCCTGAATGAACGTCTGGATAGGATGTCTTTTCTGGAGACATCAGCAACTACTATGGTTACATTTATGTCTGGTACGCCGAATCTGGAAGAATGTATGAAGTGTTTGAAGGAATATGCACTGGTAAATACAGGTTTTAAAAGTTTTGCATTATGTCTTGCGGAACATTGGGAAAAGCAGCTTTCTTTGCCTGATATAGAATATGGTTCCAGCAAATGCATGATTACTATGGTGGCGGGAATCCATAATGGCAAGGAGTTAGAGACAGAAAAATTCCCTGTTTCCCAACTGCTTCCGAGTATCTTTCTGGATGAGGAGGATGAAGCATTTTATATTGTGCCGATCCATTATCTGCAGTATTATATGGGATATGCTATAGTGCTTTTGGATTATGATGTACCGCATAATTCCAGTGTCAAGGCATGGTTTCTCCATCTTGACAATGCACTGGAAAACATACGGATCCGGGGCAGACTGAACCAGGTGGTCAATGAGCTTGGTGACTTATATGTAAGAGATACTTTGACAGGACTGTATAACCGGCGCGGTTTTGAACGATATGGAGAAGAATTTTACCAGAGCTGTATGGAAAATCAAACCCAGTTGATGATCATGGAAATTGATATGGATGGATTGAAGCAGATTAATGACCAGTATGGACATGAGGAGGGAGATACCTGTATTACCATGATAGCCAATGCAATGATCTATGCATCCAAGGAAGGAGAGATTTGTATCCGTTCCGGTGGAGATGAATATATTGTTATTGGTAAAGATTATACGCAGGAAAAACTGGATCATTTTATAGAGAGATATGACAGATTTATAGCAAATGTCAATGAATCTACGAACAAGACGTATCAATTAGGTGCCAGTGTGGGGTATTTTATGGGGGTTCCGGATGGAGTTCATACCACAGAAAATTATCTGAAGATTGCAGATGACAATATGTATGCCAATAAAAAAAGAAGAAAAGCAGTTTCCCATCCCGGGATTGAGGTGAGATAACATTGAGCAGATTATATTTCTGCGAAAGGATATAGAAATGGGAGGGATTGTCCGATCAGGATTCGGACAATTCTTCCCATTTTTCCATTAATTCCAGTAAATGGCAGTCATTTTCTTCTTTTTCCTGTGCCAGTTTTTGTAAAAGAGCTACATCGGTTCCGTTAGCAGGGTCTGCCAGTTGCTGGTCAAGCTCTTCGTTTCTTGCTTCTAATGCAGCAATCTCGTTTTCTGTTTTCTGTATGGCATTTTCTATCTTGCGAAGCCGGGCCTGTTCCTCTTTCTGTTGCTGCCAGCTAAGCTTTGTCTGGGAAGAGGCAGATGTTACAACATTGGAACATGCAGTGCCGGATGCAGCCGTGGTTGTTGTCAGCTGTGCCCGTTCTACATCCTCTTTTTTCTCCAGATAATAGTCATAGTCACCGATGTAACTAATCAATTGTTTTTGCGTCAGATCCAGGATACGGGTTGCGGTCTTATTGATAAAATAGCGGTCGTGGGAGACATATAAAACTGTTCCTTCAAAACGGTTTAATGCCCGTTCCAGTATTTCCTTGGAGTCAATATCCAGATGGTTGGTCGGCTCATCCAGAATCAGAAAGTTGGCATCGGAGAGCATCAGTTTTGCGAGAGAAACACGTCCCCGTTCTCCACCGCTTAAATTTTTCACCTGTTTAAAAACATCATCCTCTGTAAAGAGAAATGCAGCCAGAATATTTCTGACTTCCGTATTATTCATATGTGGGTAGGTATCCTGAATTTCATCAAATACAGTCTTTTCCATATGCAGCACCTGATGTGCCTGGTCATAATAGCCGATTTCTACATTCGTGCCAAGCTTCACTGTGCCACTGTCGGCATCTATCAGCCCATTGATGATTTTTAAAATCGTGGTTTTGCCGGAACCATTGTCTCCAATGATAGCTACCCGGTCCCCTTTCTTAATGTCAAAATGAATATCCTCAAAAAGAAGTTCTTCGTCGAAGTGCTTACTTAAACCTGATACAGACAATACATCGTTTCCGCTTTGAACACGGGGTGAAAATAACAGGGACATCCTTGTATTTTCTTCTGTCGGTTTTTCCAGCCGTTCTATTTTTTCCAGCATTTTTTCCCGGCTTTCGGCGCGTTTGATAGATTTTTCCCGGTTAAAGGATTTGAGCTTGGCAATGACTTCTTCCTGATGTTTGATCTGTGCCTGCTGGTTCAGATACTGTTTCATCTGGGCATCTAAAAGAGCTTGTTTTTTCTCGGAAAACTGGCTGTAGGTTCCCAGGTATACCGTGCTTCGGTGTTGGCGGATTTCTACCACCTTCGTTACGATTTTATCCAGAAAATACCGGTCATGGGCAACGATAATGACAGCACCCCGGTAGCTGGAAAGATACCCTTCCAGCCAGCGGATTGCTTTTAAATCCAGATGGTTGGTCGGCTCATCCAGGATAATAAGATCTGGTGACTGGAGTAGCATTTTTCCAAGGGCAACCCGCGTCTTCTCGCCGCCAGAGAGGGTGGCAACTGGCTTGGAAAACTCATTTTCCGAAAATCCAAGTCCTTTTAAGACACCGGTCAGCTCACTCTGGTATGCATAACCGTTCTGTTGTTCAAAACGATGACGGAGTGTATCACACTGGTGGATCAGGGACTCCAATTGACTGCCCTCTGCATGGTTCATCTGCTCTGTCAGATCATTGATCTGCTGTTCCAGTGCAATCACTTCTTTTTTTGCATCTCTCATTTCTTCCAAAATGCTCTTGTCAGAGGAGAATTCCTGGTTCTGTGCCAGATAACCCACTACAGCATCTTTCCGCAGAATGACCTCGCCATGATCGGCATCGTATTCCTTCATCAGAATTTTCAGCAATGTGGATTTGCCGGAACCGTTGATACCTACGATAGCAACTTTTTCTGTATCATTTATATGAAAAGAAATATCGTCTAATATGGTTTCTCCATGAAAGGATTTATCGATGTGACTACATTGTAAAATCATATTAATCTCCATTCCGCCACTAAGACTAGCGGCACAAATAATAACCTATTATAACGGAAAAAATGGGAAAAGAAAATAGTTGTTGACAAATAGGAGGATAGGGGATATTATAATGATATCAAAATGATATCACATTGAAAAGCAAAGCTAAGAGAAAGGAAGAGTGATGAAGATGGAAGAGAAATTAAAACAGAACTTTCAGGGAGAGGAAAAGGAGATTACACGGAAAAATGGTTTTTCTATGCTGTTGATCGTGATTCTGGGATTTGTAGCATCTATAGCATGTTTTGTTGCCGGCATTTTTTTATTAGAGGCAAAAAATACTATTCCTGGTGTGGTATTGTTGGTGCTTGCAGTGGTGGGTATTATTGTGTTCTGCAGTCTTTGTGCTGGTTTTCATGTAGTCAATCCGAATGAGGCTGTGGTTCTGACTCTGTTTGGCCGGTATTATGGTACGATCAAGGAGGAGGGCTTTTATCATACAAATCCTTTTGCTACAACTATGGCACCGGGAAAGGAGGAAGGAGGATTTAGTGTGAATCTGGAAGGAACTCCAAATGTTTCCATCACACCAAAGAAAAAGATATCCTTAAAGACCATGACATTAAATAATAAGCAGCAGAAAGTTAATGATGCACTGGGTAATCCGATTATTATCGGAGCTATTGTTATCTGGAAGGTAGTGAATCCTACAAAAGCGATGTTCAATGTAGACAATTATCGTACTTATCTGTCTATTCAGTGTGATTCCACCATTCGTAATATTGCCAGGCTTTATCCTTATGACCTGATGGATGAGGAAGACGGGATGGACATGAAAAGACTCTCAGAGGCAGCAGCCAGGAAATTGCTGATAGTATGAAGACCGAGTTGGGAAAACGTGTGGAAGAAGCTGGTATTGTTGTAGAAGAAGTGAGGATCACCCATCTGTCCTATGCAGAGGAGATTGCGGCAGCAATGCTTCAAAAGCAGCAGGCAGCAGCAATCATCGCAGCACGTAAAAAGATTGTAGAAGGTGCTGTGGGAATGGTAGATATGGCAATTGAGCAGCTGGGTGAAAAGGAAGTTGTTGTGCTGGATGAGGAGCGTAAAGCCGCAATGGTCAGCAACCTTCTGGTAGTGCTTTGTGGACATCAGGAGGCACAGCCGATTGTAAACAGTGGAAGTATTTATTAAATGCCTGCTGACCATATAGTGAGAATAGCCAGGCTTGCGGAGGTGTAATATGGCAGAGAAAGAGGTAGGGCAAAGAGAGGAAGAACTGCAGAAACGGCTGGAAAAGCTGGAAGCCATGGAGCAGGAAATAAAAAAACGGGAAAAGAGCATCAAAGAAAAAGAGAAAGCAAAAAAACAGGTATTACTCCGGTTGTCTCCCTCTTTGTGGAATGAATTGGCAAGATGGGCAGAGGATGATTTTCGTTCCATTAATGGCCAGATTGAGTTTTTGCTGTCAGAGGCGGTGCGCAACCGAAAAAAATAACTACAGGCTTTGAAAAAGAAAGCAGGCGATGGAAAAAAATTGTTTCCGTTGGCCTGCTTCTTTCTTTTGCAGAATGGCTATGTTATAATGTACGCGAAGGCAAAGCGAGAGCAGCTACCCTGTTAATCATAGTGAAAGCTTGCTTTCAACTATGGTAAACAGGGTAGCTGTTTGAGCGAGCCCGCGAGCTTGGAACCTTTGGTTTCAAGCTTTGGCTTCGCGAGGGGAAAGGAAAGAGAGCGAGCCCGCGAGCTTGGAACCTTTGGTTTCAAGCTTTGGCTTCGCGAGGGGAAAGGAAAGAGAGCGAACCCGCGAGCGAGGAACCGAAGGTTCCAAGCTTTGGCTTCGAGAGCAGAGAGGAAAGAGAGTGAGGGACTCTATGACAAGAGATGAGTTTAGAAACAGAATATTGGAGAAAAAAATTATTTTAGATGGGGCCACCGGCTCCAATCTGCAAAAAAGAGGAATGCCTACCGGAGTGTGTCCGGAACAATGGATTCTGGAGCATCCACAGGTTTTGATAGATTTACAGAAGGAATATATCCTGGCTGGTTCGGATGCAGTCTATGCGCCGACCTTTTCAGGAAACCGGATCAAGCTGGAAGAGTATGGGCTGATGGATCAGATAGGAGAGATGAACCGCCGTCTGGCACAGCTTTCCTTTGAGGCGATTGACCAGTCCGGTGTCACCCGTCCCGTGATGGTGGCAGGAGACCTGACGATGACAGGGCAGCAGTTATATCCGGTAGGGAATCTGCCCTTTGAGGAGCTTGTGGATATTTATAAGGAACAAGTAGGATATCTGGCAGAAGCTGGTGTTGATTTCATTGTAGTGGAAACCATGATGAGCCTGCAGGAGTGCCGTGCAGCTGTGCTGGCGGTGAAGGAATGCAGTGAGCTTCCGGTTATGGTGACGTTGACCTTTAATGAAGATGGACGGACTCTGTTTGGCACAGATCCAGAGACAGCAGCATTGGTAATGACAGCGATGGAGGTGGATGCCATCGGTGTCAACTGTTCTACAGGACCGGATAAGATGTGCCAGGTGATTGAGAAAATGAGTCAGTATACAGCGCTTCCTCTTGTGGCAAAGCCAAATGCAGGACTGCCTCAGCTTGTAGACGGTGCAACGGTTTACGATATGGGGCCGGAGGAGTTTGCCAGAGAAATGATGGGACTGGTAGAGGCAGGAGCGGATATTCTGGGCGGCTGCTGTGGTACTACACCAGAGCACATTCAGGCATTGGCAGATACTCTGGAGGAAAGACAGGAAAGAAACAAGGTATCTTTTCCAAAGCGTCAGGGAAATGTTGTGCGCCGGGCACTTTCTACCGAGAGAAATGTATTGCCGATTGATTTGGATGGAAGCTTTAAGGTGATTGGAGAGAGAATCAATCCTACCGGTAAAAAGGCATTGCAGGAACAGCTCCGGGAAGGTAATCTGGAGCTGGTGGGAGAAATGGCAGAGGCACAGGTAGAGGCAGGAGCCGCTATCCTGGATGTCAATATGGGTATGAACGGAATTGATGAAAAAGAGATGATGTGGAAGGTAGTCAATGAATTGACACTTCTGACAGACACTCCGTTAGCCATTGATTCCAGTTATGTAGATGTTATCGAAGCAGCTCTCAGGATTTATCCTGGACGGGCTCTGATCAATTCTATTTCCCTGGAGAAAGAAAAGTTTGAGCGGCTGATTCCGATTGCCAGAAAATATGGTGCCATGTTTATTCTGTTGCCACTGTCAGATAAAGGACTTCCGAAGGATATTCAGGAAAAGAAAGAGATTATCCATACGATCTTAAAAGCGGCAAAAAAACAGGGCATGACAGAGGAAGATGTGGTGGTGGATGGGCTGGTAGCTACCATTGGTGCTAATAAAAAGGCGGCATTGGAAACTCTGGAAACCATCCGGTATTGTAAAGATACACTGAAAGTTGCCACTGCCTGTGGATTGTCTAATATTTCTTTTGGTCTGCCAGAGAGAGCTTTTGTCAATAGCAGTTTTATGGCGATGGCAATTCAAAGTGGTCTGACGATGGCAATCGCGAATCCATCCCAGGATTTGCTGATGCATACGGTATATGCTGCGGATCTGCTGATGAATAAGCCGGAGGGGGATTTACGTTATATTGGCAGGGTAGCTTCCCATAAGCTGACGATGGTCAGCGGAGAGATTGACAGCCAGAGCCTTCAGGATGCAGCAAAAGCAGGTTCTCAAAAGACTGCGGAAGGAATTCCGGAGGAGAAAAAGGGGGATGCTATTTTTGAGGCGGTAGTAAAAGGACGAAAGCAAAAGGCAAGGCAGCTGGTAGAGGAGGAGACTGACAAGGGAACGGACCCACAGAAAGTGATCGATGAAAGTCTGATACCGGCGATCAATCATGTCGGTGTATTGTTTGATCAACAGATTTATTATCTGCCGCAGCTGATATCCAGCGCAGAAACGATGGAATATGCCATTGATTATCTGGAACCACTTCTGGCAAAGAACCGTTCCAGTGAAGCGCTGGCAACCATTGTGGTTGCTACGGTAGAACATGATATCCATGATATCGGTAAGAACCTGGTTGCACTGATGCTGAAAAATTATGGCTACCGGGTGATCGATTTGGGTAAGGATGTACCGGCAGAAACCATCATAGAAGCAGCAATCAGGGAAAAAGCGGATATTATTGGATTATCTGCTTTGATGACTACTACTATGATGGAGATGAAAAAGGTAGTGGAAATGGTAAAGGAAAGACAGCTTCCAGTAAAGGTTATGATTGGGGGAGCCGTGATCACTCAGGGGTTTGCAGATGAAATTGGAGCAGACGGATACTCTGAGGACGCACAGGCGGCTGTGACCCTTGTAGAGCAATTGCTGAAGAAGTAGTTTTCAGTATGGATATAACGAGATACTGATAAAACAATGTAGTTAATGGAATGAAGCAAAGGGGAAAGAGAATCCCAAGAGGAAAAATGATGACTTTGCAGAAATGAGGATGAGAATGAGCCAGAAAACAGAGGGGAAGATTGATGTAATTATTCCGGCATATAAGCCGGATGCGTCCTTTCAGAAACTGATTAAGCGATTGATGAACCAGAGTGTGGAACCGCATCATATCTATATTTTGCAGACTATTGAGAAGGAGGGGGATGGACTGGTTCATCCGGAGGATGACCGTATAAGCGTACATCCTATTTTAAAGAAGGATTTTGATCATGGTGCTACAAGACATTATGGTGCTACCCTGTCACAGGGAGAGTATCTTCTCTACATGACACAGGATGCGATGCCGGCAGATGAACAACTGCTGGAAAAGCTGTTAGTTCCTTTTGAGGATGAAAAAACGGGAATTGTCTATGGAAGGCAGCTGGCAAGGGAAGGAGCAGATATTTTGGAACGACTTGCCAGAATGCATAATTATCCGGAGCAGGACCAGGTAAAATCTGCAGCAGATTTGGAGAGGTTGGGAATTAAGACCTATTTTTGTTCTGATGTCTGTGCCATGTACCGCAGGGAACTTTATGAAAAACTGGGAGGATTTGTACATCCTACCATTTTTAACGAGGACATGATCATGGCATCTAAAGTAATCGGTGCCGGCTATCAGGTGGTATATTGTGCTGGTGCCAGGGTGGTCCATTCCCACTCCTATACCTGTATGCAGCAGTTTCGCCGCAATTTCGATCTGGGAGTATCCCAGAGGCAGTATCATGAAATTTTCGACAGTATTTCATCGGAAAAGGAGGGAGCCGGTTTTGCAAAACAATCCCTGCTCTATCTACTGAAACATGGGAAGTTGTGGAACGCTTTTTATTTTGCTCTGCAGTGTGGTTTTAAATTATTTGGATATAAGCTGGGCAAAAGCTATGATAAGCTGCCTGAAAAGCTGGTGCTTGCATGTACAATGAGCCCTTCCTATTTTAAATGATTTTTTATTATAAGCTATTTCTAAGAAAAAGAGGGAAAGAATGATGGACTGTATTAAGATAAAAAGACTGGAAGTATTTGCAAAACATGGTGCAATTCCAGAGGAGAATGTACTGGGTCAGAAATTTCTGATTTCCGTCAACATGTACTGTAGTGTACGCAGGGCCGGACTGAATGATGATTTAGAGCAGTCGGTCAGCTATGCAGAGGTGTTGGAGCTGATCAAGAAAAAAACAGAGGAAAATACTTTTCAGTTGATTGAAAGACTGGCAGAATATCTTGCACAGGAAATCCTGCTGCAGTTTCCGATGGTTGAAAAGGTAGATGTGGAAGTGGAAAAGCCCTGGGCCCCTGTACTGTTGTCTTTGGAAACGGTATCTGTACAGATAACCAGAGGCTGGCATGTGCTGTATCTGAGTATTGGTTCCAATATGGGAGATAAACAGGCACATCTGGACCAGGCGGTAGAAAGAATGGGACAAGATGCATGGACAGAGGTGGAGCAGGTATCTGCCTATCTGGAAACAGAACCGGTAGGAGGGGTAGATCAGGAAGACTTCCTGAATGCAGCCTTACGGGTAAGGACACTGCGTACACCGGAGGAATTTCTGGAGTTGATCGGTGCGATTGAAACAGAACAGAAGAGGGAACGGATTATTCATTGGGGACCAAGGACCATTGATGTAGATATTCTTCTGTATGACGATGAGGTAATTCAGACGAAGGATTTGACGATACCTCATAAAGAGATGTCCAGGAGAGAATTTGTCCTGAAGCCTATGACAGAAATAGCTCCATACAAGGTTCATCCGGTAACAGGAAAAACTATGCAGGAGCTGTTAGAGCAGTTGGAATTGTCTGAGCTGGAAGATGAATAAGATGTTTATTCTTTTTTCTCTGGATTGAAGTCTTGAATCTGCCCGGAGGAGAGTTCCATCACATAGGCAGCACTGCCATCAAATTCTTCAAAGAACAGATAATTTGATATAATATGGAAATAGTTGTAATTGCCGGCGCGCAGAAGTTTTTGTGTGCCGGTATTTGTATCCAGGGAATACAGTCCGTTATCTGTGCCATTATCCAATTGATAGTAAATCGTGTTGCCATCTTCGCTGACGTTGTAGGTGGCAATCCGGTCCTGTACCAGCTGGACTGCATCTGAGCCGTCTGGGTTTACCCGGCAGAGCGCATAGTTCTGATTCATATCCATGAAGTAAAGGGAGCCATTGCTATAGGAAAGTCCGGTATAATTTCCTTCCAGGACAACATTAGTACCAGAGCCGTTCATATCCATAGAGTGGATGTTGTGGTCGCTGTCCATACCGGTATAGTAAATCGTTCCGTTTGCAATGGCGGTCGGGGCGGCTCCTTCATCCAGCAGCATAGTATCTTTTTTTCCATCTATTCCAATACGAAATAACTGCAGTCCCTTTTTATCATCGTAATGCTGGTAAAATAAGTTATTGCCAAAGAGGTTTACTGTCTGGGTGGGGTTCCGGAACAGCTGGCTGAGTCCGTTTCCTTTTGTATTGATACGGTAGAGGCCGGTTGTACTCATGGAAAGTATGGCATTGCCATCATCCCCCTTTTTATCATTTCTTCTGGTATAAAAGATATAATCACCTGCTGCATTCAGGTAGCTGACATTGTCACGGGAAAGTTTTTTTATTTTTTTCAGATCCATATTCATCGAGTAAAGTGCATTTTCATCATAAGGATTGGCAAAATAAATGGTATCACCGCTTTGTGTGAATAGCCCTCCGTTGAGAAGATTGCCGCTGGTATTACCAGTCGTGGCAGGATCGTCATAAAATTTCACCTTGTTCATCCAATTCAGAAAGAAAAAAACGCCAATAACAGCCAGAATAATAAAAGCTGTTACGAGATATCTGCGTACAGGATGCGGTTGTCTTTGAGGCTTTGTATCGTTTTTCATCCTATTCCTCCATTCAGTGTATGATGTTTTTTACACACGTTGTTTCTATTTTTTCATTATAAATGCTGAAAGCGAGAAATGCAAATCTGTAAAAAATAAATAAATACAGAAAAAGTCTCTTCTCATTCCTGAACAATTGTAATATGATAAGTAAAGTTGTATACTAGTGTAGAAAAGTTGTTTGGAAAAAGAGGATGGAGGGGATACTATGCTTAAATTACCGGCAATATTCAGTGATCATATGATCTTGCAGAGAAGAAAGCCTGTGGCGATCTGGGGAGAGTCTGATGCAGAGAAGGTAACTGTCTGTATTCAGGATGCTCATGTAGTTACTTATGTACAGGATGGAAAATGGAGAACACTGCTTCCACCGATGGAGGCAGGTGGACCTTATGAATTGATAGTGACTACAGATTCGGAGGAAAAAGTAGTTTATTCTGATGTGATGTATGGTGAAATCTGGCTGGCTGGTGGTCAGTCTAATATGGAATTGGAACTTCAAAATTCCAAAGATGGAGCAGACGCTGTGTCGGAGGCTCGTAATGATCTGGTTCGGTATTACTATACGCCAAAGGTTTCTTATCTTTGTGAAGAGTTGTATGAGCAGGAGGCAAATAGCTGCTGGGAGCTTTGCACACCGGAGAATGTTGGAAGGTGGTCTGCAGTAGGATATTATTTTGCAAAGAAACTGGCAGCACAGCTGGATGTTCCTGTGGGTATCATAGGCTGTAACTGGGGAGGAACCTCGGCATCCTGCTGGATGAGCAGGAAAGCTCTGGAGGAGGATAAGGTGATTTCCTCTTATATTGAGGAGTACGATGAAATTGTCAAAAACCAGGATTTTGATGCCTATATCAAAGAACGGGAAGAATATATTGTTTATCAGGCGGAATTTGACAGAAAGTGTAAGGAGTATTATGAGACAGATCCGCATCCAACCTGGGAGGGGGCATTGGCTGTCTGTGGAGAGAACAGGTATCCGGGACCGATGGGACCTCGTTCTGAATACCGGCCAGCTGGATTGTATGAAACGATGATTCAGAGAATTGCTCCATATACGTTAGCCGGTTTTCTGTATTATCAAGGAGAACAGGATGACCAGAAGCCGAAAAGCTATTACAATCTTCTGAGCAGACTGATCCGTCAGTGGAGAGAAGACTGGGGGGACGATAAGCTGCCATTTATGATTGTCCAGTTGCCGATGTTTAAAAATGAAGGAGAAGAGGACTATAAAAACTGGCCGATTATCCGTGAAGCACAGCACAGAGTATACCGTACAGTGAAAAATACCGGATTAGCAGTGATATTGGATAAGGGAGAACTGAACAATATTCATCCAGTAGATAAACAGCCGGTAGGAGAACGGCTTGCGCTGCAGGCGATGTACCATGCCTATGGAATGAATAATGATGTCAGGGCCTATGGACCGTTCTATCAGTCCTGCTATACATTAAAGTCTTACATCTGGCTGATTTTCAATCATGCAAAGGATGGCATTGTCTGTCAGGGTGAGAAACCGTTGGGATTTGAAGTGGCAGGTCAGGATAAGGTATTTTATCCGGCTGATTCTGTGACAATTCAAGACAATCAGGTGAGATTATTCTCTTCACAAGTGAAAAAGCCGATTTATGCCAGATATAACTGGGTAAATTACGGTCCCGTTACCATGTTTGGAAAAAATGGTCTGCCGATGGCACCATTCCGTACCAGCATTCATGATGATGAGGCACCGTGTTCCCGTGGTTGACGCAAACTGGCAGATACGGTATAATGAAGCGATATTGTAGGGCTTCAGTAAGTGAAGCTGTGCAGCTGGATATTTTTGGATAGCTGCAAAGTTGCTAAGAAAGTGGAGGAAAACAAAATGGCAGAAAAAAAGAACATATTAACGTATGAAGGTCTGAAAGCATTAGAAGATGAGTTGCAGGACTTAAAATTAAATAGACGAAAACAGGTGGCTGTTAAGATTAAGGAAGCCAGAGAACAGGGAGACTTATCGGAGAATGCAGAATATGATGCTGCCAAGGATGAACAGAGAGATATTGAGCTGCGTATTGAGGAAATTGACAAGATTCTGAAAAATGCAGAGGTCGTAGTGGAAGAGGATGTTGATGTAAACGCAATCAATGTTGGATGTTCTGTGAGATTAAAGGATATAGAATTTGATGAGATCATGGAGTATAAGATTGTTGGTTCCACAGAGGCAGACTGCCTGAATGGGAAGATTTCCAATGAATCTCCTGTAGGTGTAGCCTTGATCGGTTCTAAGGTAGGCGATAAGATTGAGGTGGAGACACCAACCGGTGAGATGGTTTCCTATGAGATTTTAGAGATTCAGAAAGCAGCAAGATAAGAGTGAGAAGAGAGGAGTTTTAGTTGTGGCACAGCAGCAGAATAAACCGCAGACAGAGCAGGATATCCATGCCCTGTTGAAAGTACGCAGAGAGAAGTTAGCAAATTTACAGGCAGAGGGAAAGGATCCATTTGCCATCACAAAATATGATGTAACGATTCATTCCCAGGAAATTAAGGATCAGTATGACGAGCTGGAGGGCAAGGAGGTTTCCGTTGCAGGACGTATGATGTTCAAGAGAGTAATGGGAAAAGCATCCTTCTGTAATGTGCAGGATTTGAAGGGAAATATCCAGGCATATGTGGCAAGAGACAGTATTGGTGAGGATTCTTACAAGGATTTCAAGAAATATGACATTGGTGATATTCTGGGAATCAAGGGTACGGTATTTACTACCAAGACCGGTGAGATTTCGATCCATGCGGAAGAGGTGACCTTATTATCCAAGAGTCTGCAGATTCTGCCGGAGAAGCATCACGGATTGACAGATACCGATACGAGGTACCGTCAGAGATATGTGGATCTGATCATGAATGCAGAGGTAAAGGACACCTTTATCAAGCGTTCCAAGGTAATCAGCAGTATTCGCCGTTATCTGGATGGACAGGGATTTATGGAGGTAGAGACTCCGATGCTGGTGTCTAATGCGGGAGGAGCAGCAGCCAGACCATTTGAGACGCATTTTAATGCACTGGACGAAGATTTGAAACTGAGAATTTCTCTGGAATTGTATCTGAAGCGTCTGATCGTAGGTGGTATGGAAAGAGTTTATGAGATTGGACGTGTATTCCGAAATGAAGGGCTTGATACCAGGCATAACCCGGAGTTTACCCTGATGGAGCTGTATCAGGCATATACAGATTATCACGGTATGATGGATTTAACTGAGAATCTTTACCGTTATGTAGCAAAGGAAGTGACAGGTTCAGAAATCCTTACTTATGGGGAGCATACCATGGACTTGTCCAAGCCGTTTGAGCGTATTACGATGGTAGATGCAGTGAAGAAATACGCAGGTGTTGATTTTAATGAGGTGGCTGACACGGCAGCAGCAAAGCAGCTGGCGAAAGAGCATCATATTGAATTTGAGGACAGACATGAGAAGGGCGATATCCTGAATCTGTTCTTTGAGGAATATGTAGAGGAACATTTGATTCAGCCTACCTTTGTAATGGATCATCCGATCGAGATATCTCCATTGACAAAGAAAAAGCCGGATCATCCGGATTATGTAGAGCGTTTTGAATTCTTTATGAATGGATGGGAGATGGCGAATGCTTATTCTGAGCTGAATGACCCGATCGATCAGAGAGAGCGTTTTGAAGCACAGGAAAAGGCATTTGAGGCGGGAGATGATGAGGCAAATCATACGGATGAAGACTTCCTCAATGCATTGAGCATTGGTATGCCTCCTACAGGTGGCATCGGTTTTGGTATTGACCGTATGGTCATGATGATGACCAATTCTCCGGCAATCCGTGATGTATTGCTCTTCCCGACGATGAAGAGCTTGGATAAATAAACCTAGTGTTTATGCGGGGTTGAGGCATTTGAGTACGTCAAAGGACGCATTAAAAGACGCATTTTGACATAGTCATTTACATCAGTATGAAAGAATACACAATCTGAAAAGAAAAAGATTCAATCAAATATGAACTACTAAGAGGACATTTTCTAAAGAAATTTAGAAGATGTCCTCTTTTTTGCGTTATGGAGAAAATACGTCATTTGTTATGAAGTCAAAGTGAAAGGAGCACAGCAATGAATGAATCAAAGAAGAAAGATAGATATGAGGATGCAAAAAAGTTTGTAAGATATTCAGATGGTGCAAAAATGTACAGTATGGGAATGACAAAATTTCAAGAAGTGGCTAAGGATGCCAAGGCTTGTTATAAAATTGGTCAGCTTGTACTTGTTAATACAGAAATATTGGATAAGTATCTTGAAACTTTTCATATTACAGATTCTGAGTTTTATAAGTAGGTGATGTTATGGTAAATACATTGAGTGGTTCAGTTTGTGCCTATAGAAAAGAAACTGTAAAACCAAGATTTATTCGTATTGATGAGGTAATGGCTTTATTAGATGTAACACAAGATGAGGCAATGGATATAGCGTTGGCTGCTGGAGCAAGATATCAGCTTGCAAAGATTATATTAGTACATAAGGAAAGGTTGATGAAATTTATGAAACATTCTGCAAGAGTTCCTAGTTCAAATAAAATTGTGGAAAAGAAGTTTGTGAGAATCGGAGAGGGTTCAATGACTTACAGCATAGGACATCATAGATTTATCGAAATGGCTAGAGCAGCTGGAGCTGTATATAAGATAGGCGAAGCAAAAGGAAATACTATTCTGATTAATCTGGAGGTGTTTGATGAATATATGGAGCAATTCAGAGAACCGCCAACAGAAATGAAACATCCATTGCCAAATGTGAAAGGAGACTGATGAATGAGTTACTCATATAAGTGCTATTCAGATACAAAGGATTTTATGAAAAAATTTGTCAATGCAGAGGAAGGAGCGATTATTTATGGGATAAGTAAATCGAGAATCATAGTAATTGCGAGAGAGGCAGGAGCAGTCTATAAAGTCGGTAATTCAGCATTAATCAATACGGAATTATTTGAAAAATATCTTGAACGATTCAGAGAGCCGGCAAGAGAACTGCCTAAGCATACATGGAACAAATTAAAGGAAATGACAAATACACCAAAAACTGGTGAAAATTCGTAAAAATACACCAGTGGTGTCACTTCCGTAAAATTAAAGTGCATTGTAGAATATCAATTGTCCAAGAGAGATTGGACGTAACAATTGAATAATCAGTTACAGATTTGCAAAGTAGTTTGCACTACAGAATTTCTGTAGGTAGTAAAATTACGGGGCATGTACCTGGAAGATGAAAGTCACAGCTATCATATTAGTAGTCTGATGGATCGAAAGATGAAGGGCGAGAAGCTGGATGGAAATCTGGTAAAAGGAATCGGCATGTTGCGTAAGGATAATTAACCACAGAGGGCGAGAAGTTCGTCCTTATCCTCAAAAGGCTAAAAGAGGAGATAGTGCTTCTGATAATTCAGAAGGGCGTCGTGAAACACATTTTGTGGCTCGTCTGTAACTCCCGGAGGTGAGAACACCTCTTTGTACACGGGGCGATATAGGAGTCTAGAAGACTGGCGTGTACCTACATGCTTAGCATTAAGCATAGCCATGTAGACTATATCACTTCCAAATTCAAATTTTGTCTATATGGCAACTAATTTGAAGGAGGATAAAGTGATGATGGGATTTAGCATAGCATTTATAATTATTGTTCTTATCGTATTGTATTCATTAGCAAGGACAGCAGGTGAGTCGGACAGGATATTGGAAAATATAAGAGAGCAATCACTCCTTGGAAGGGAGGAGAGCTCTGGTGGGAACAGTTGAAAAAAGAGATAAGCATAAGAAACGCAGGTTTGTATCTCCAGAAGAAAAGCTTGAAAGAGAATTAAAAGATTGTATGCATTGTAGATTCTTCTGGGGACATAACAACAGATGTGCCAATGGAACATGTTGTAAACCATCTAAGAAAAAAGAACAGAAACTTCCGACGGAATGTGTCGGATGTCCATATTATCAAGGGAATGGTTATTGTTTTCCTTGTATGCGAAAGCTGATAGGAAAGTAGGTGGTTAAGATGTTCAAGTGGCTGTTTAAGAAGAAAGGATGTGCAAAACATATGAATAACAAGTTAGAAGTAATCGGCATTGATCATGGTTGGTCAATGATGAAAACAATCTCTCAGGTATTTGTCACAGGAGTTAAGGAGATTACAACAACTCCGGCACTTTTCGGCGATGTACTTGAGTATGAAGGAAAGTTCTATAAGGTTGGAACTGTGAGGCAGGAAGTAAAGGATACAAAGGTCGAAGATGACAGCTTTTATCTTCTCACTCTTGCAGCAGTTGCTAAGGAACTTAAAAGAAGAGGTCTTGCAGAGGCAAAGGTATTCCTTGCCGTAGGACTACCACTTACAAGGTTTGGAGCAGAGAAGAATGATTTTATCAAGTACCTGACAAAGAATAAGCGTGTAAGCTTCAAATATGAGAATGAGCCGTATTATATTGAAATTGATGATGTGGCAGTATTCCCTCAGTGTTATGCAGCAGTAGTGGACAAGATTCCTACAATGGCAAAGAAAACGCTGATAGTAGATATCGGTAGCTGGACAATCGACATTATGCCGGTAATCAACAAGTCACCGGATGAATCAAAGTGTGTGACGATACCAAAAGGTCTTATTACCTGTATGCGTTCTATCAATGAACAGTGTGTAAGACAACTTAACGGAGAGGTAGACGAGTCAGAGATACAGAACATCATGCGGTATGGCAGGTCAGATATTGATGATGAATACTTTGCCATTATCAAGGCAGAGATAGAGGATTTTGTTGATAAGGTATATAACTCAATCCGTGAGTTTGGGTATAACTTAAAGACTACACCGATTGTATTTGTCGGTGGCGGGGCAGTTGTGATGAAGAATTTTGGTAGTCATGATGCTAAGAACATTTCCTATAACCTTGATGTAAAGGCAAATGCAAGAGGATATGAGCAGCTTGCCACAATGGGACTTAAAAGCACTAAGCGATTATCATAAGGAGGCAGATGATGGGAAGAAGACTTGAATATGAAGTAAAAACTTCTGTCCGCCTCAACATGAGCAATCCTCAGCATGTGAAAATCAATGATGTGATTCAGAACCTTGATCCGAAGATTTTCAAATCTAAGAACCAGTTCATTATAGATGCGATTCAGTTCTACATTGATAATTATGGAAAAGAAACTTTTGTTATCAAGAAGAAGGAAAAAGAGAGGGCTGAATATATCCGGTCAGAAGATATTGATGACATTAAGGAAGAAGTCATTGAAGCAGCAACCAATGAGGCTAGGAAAGAGGTCATAAGGCTGTTAGGCGGAGTGATATCCGGAATGAATGTTGGTCAGCCGGTAATAATGCAGGCAGCCAATAGTGAAGCACAAGAACCTACAGAAGATGTTATGGACGATGCAGATGTTGCAGGACTTGCAATGGGATGGATGTCGAAAGGAGACTGATTATTATGAGAAGAGTTATGGGAGCCGTAGGAACAGTAATTTTAGAGATACTCAAGTGGATATTAAGGATAATTCTTGGAGCGTTGAAGCTGGTCTTAGGACTTGCCAGAATAATTCTTCTTCTATTCGCTATGGTGGCAAGGATATTTCTTTCATTCGTAAGAATGGGCACATTCTGAGAGGAGGTGAGCGTATGCAGGTAAAGGGTTTATTCTTAAATTATAAGAAAAACAGAAGACTTATGCAGTATTTCTTTAAAATAAGAGAGCTGGTATAATGAAAGGAGTTTAAGATGCACAGAATACGGGACAGTCCTATGTGTCCCGTGCATTACAGATAAATAGTTCACCGCAAGGGTGGATGGCACGGAACACAAAGCCCGTCCCTCTTGCGGAGAAGGGATGGGTGATTACTATGAAGAAGATAAGGATTATCTTATTATCCGCAGTACTGGTCTTTTCAATGGCTGCCTGTAATGGTGGTAAGGAAAAGGCTGATAATAAGACAGAGAAACAGACGGAAAGTGTAAAGCCAACTGAAGAAGCAGAAATGGCAACGGAAGCTGTCACAGAGGTCGCAACCGAAGTTGAAATTGAAGAGACAGAGAAAGATATTGCCGAGGCTAAAGATTCAGAAGAGAAGACTGATAAGGAAGATAACCGGTCAGCTGATAATGAAACTGCTTCAAAGCAGGAAGAAAAGCCGGAGCAGAATGACGAGCCGGAACAGAAAGCTCCTGCAAGTGGTAATAAGGAAGCTGGAGGAAATCAGAGTAATGCAGGTAATGGTGGTCAGACTACAGACAGACCGAAAGACAATGTGAGCAATCCACAGCCTGCATCCGTGGCATACAGTCCACAGAATGTTGTGTCACTTGCAACAGCAAAGTGTCAGGCAGGAGGGATGATTACCACACAGCAGAATTTACAGAATCATTTGAATGACGGTAGTATCACGCAGGAAGAGTACAATGAGTATTATCCTTACGATGGTATGGAAGGCTCTTATTATAGTGTGTTTGTAGAGACAGACCTCAACAAAGCAAGTACCATTGATGGACAGCGGTTATCATCTGAGGATGCAATTGCAGAATATATTGCAAGTATGTTACTTTTGGAAACAGATCCGGTATTCTACATCAGTTATGATGGAGTTTACACGACAGGCGGCACAGACTATTACGAGTTTCGATGTCACAGATAAATAAAAACGAATAGAAGCAGAAGGAAGAAAGATGTAAGCCATAAACTTATGTCTTTCTTTTTTTATGCGTAAATTAAGGAGGAAAGAGCATATGAAACAGAAACTAAAGCGTTTTATGGCAGGATTTATGGCTATGCTCACACTGGTTGGAACACTCTTTACGAATGGAACAACAGCATTTGCAGCCAGTCCGCAGGCAAATATTGCGTTCTGGAATGCGTCAGTCAAAAATTCCGGAGAAGTAAGTGAGCTGAAGCCCGGATATAATCATGGCAAGATTCTGTATTCAATTCTTGACGGAAATTCTGCATATTGTATGAATTTCGGATTAAGAGCAGATGGCGGTCAGCTTATGAACAGCTACGATGATGCGAGCACATCAATGTCAGCACAGCAGAGAAAACTTTTAAGTTACTGCCTTTATTATGGGTTTAACAGTACACAAAAGGCGGCACCAAGCAACAGTCAGTGCGATGAGTATATCGCAACTCAGGCAATGGTATGGGTTATTGTAGCAGATATCTTTGGAACCGGAAGTGGTGATTCGGCAGCAAGAAAGCTCTGTAACACAGCACCAAGTCCTGATTCTTCATACAGCTATTATGAGAGACTCAGGGACAATATCAGCAGCTCCTACAATGCAACACTTCCAAGTTTTGCATCACGCAGAATTAGTGAGGCACCAACTTATGAATTAAAGTGGAATGAGGGAAGTCAGAGATTTGAAACAACACTATCTGACAGCAATGGTGTTTTATCGGATTTTGATTTTGGCATCAGCGGATATTCTGTTGATAAGAATGGCAACAGTATTACAATCTCTTCAACGAGCGTGAATACTACAGCTACAACAGGAACATTCACATCCAATGCTGGCAAGGTTGAGACAACATCAAGCTGTGTATTCTGGCTTACAGGAAAGAGCGGATATCAGGAGTTTATTTCTGAAAGACCGACAGCAGATCCTATCAAAGCCTATATCAAGGTCAAGACAGAGAACATCGGATATGGTGAGCTTACAAAGACAGACGAGTCAAGCGGAGTGAAGCTTTCCGGTGCAGTCTATGGAATCTATTCTGACAGCGGATGCACAAACAGAGTACAGACCATGACAACAGATGGAAACGGATATGCAAAGTCAGCTGCACTTGTTGCAGGCACTTATTATGTAAAAGAGATTACCGCACCAAAGGGATATGTCCTTTCCGGTAAAGTTCATACACTTACTGTAAAAGCAGGACAGACAACGGGAATCTCTGCAACAGATAAAGAGCAGCTTGGAGCAATCACAATCTATAAAGAGGGTGAGGTGCTTAGCTCATGGAATGGAAGCAATTTCACTTATGAGAAAAAGAAGCTTTCTGGAGCAACTTTTAAGGTAACTGCTGGAGCAGATATCTATAAGGCAGATGGTACAAAGGTGTATAGTGCTGGCGATGTTGTGGCAGAAAGCCTTACAACAGGAACTGACGGACAGGTGGTATTATCTGACCTTCATCTTGGAACTTATGTGGTAACTGAGATTAAGAGCATTGACGGGTATACAATCAATACCACACCTCAGACAGTAGCAGTTGAGTATAAGGATCAGACTGTGACAGTACAGTATGAATCAACTACGATTGAGAATACAAGACAGAAAGCGGATGTATCTGTCGTAAAGAAGGACTCTGACACAGAGAATCCTCTTGATGGTGGCAAGTACACACTTTATGCCGGAAATGACATCAAAAACTATGCCGGACAGGTTATTGTGACAAAGGGTACAGCTCTTGAGACAGTATCTACAGGTGAGGACGGAAAGGCAAGCTATAGCGTGGATCTGCCAATCTCTAACGGATATTATGTCTCAGAGACACAGGCACCATATGCGTATATCAGAAACAGTAAAGATGTTTACAGCTTCAATTTCAATGTATTACCTGAAACACAGGCAAAGGCATCATTCAGTCACACATTTGTAAATGACAGAACCACAGCAAAGATTCATATCTACAAGGTAGACAAGGAATCAGGCAAGGCAGCAGCCCAGGGAGATGCAAGCCTTGAAGGTGCAGTTTATGGTCTTTATGCGAGAAACGATATCGTGCATCCGGACGGAGCAACAGGAGTCGTATTCAAAGCAGGAGACCTTGTAGCAACACTTACAACAGATAAGAATGGCGAAGCAGAGGTCAATAACCTTTACCTTGGAAACTATTATGTGAAAGAAATCACTCCATCAGAGGGGTATCTCTTAGACGAAGAGGAGCACGATGTAGTATGCGACTATGAGGGAGACCTTGTAGCAGAGGTATCAAGAAGCACAACCTCAGCAGAGCAGGTCATCAAGCAGCCATTCCAGCTTATCAAGGTATCTGACAATGGCGATGATACTGAAGCAGGCTTATTGGCAGGTGCAGAGTTCACAGCTTATTTGAAATCATCTTTACCTGTAAAGGCAGATGGAAGTTATGACTTTGACAAGGCAGCTCCGGTAGTAATCGGGGAAAACGGAGCAACAACAATCACATCCGATGACAAGGGACATGCAGTTTCTATTGCAATTCCTTATGGAACCTATGTGGTAGTTGAGTCAAAGACTCCGCATAATATGAAAACAATCAAGCCATTTGAGGTAAAGATAAAGGAGAATCATCCAACAGAGCCTCAGACATGGAGAGTTTTCTTGGACAGAGAGTTTACAGCAAAGCTTCGTGTAATCAAGAAGGATTCTGATACAAAGCAGACAGTACTTGTACCAAATGCAGAGTTTAAGATTTTCAACCTTGATAAGAACGAATATGTAAAGCAGTACACAACTTATCCGTCAAAGGTAGAGCATACTTCATTCTTTACTGATGAGGACGGAGATTTAATCTTACCGGAGGCACTGAAAATCGGTAACTACCGCATTGAGGAAGTGTCTGCACCATTTGGATATGTTGTAAATGATAAGTATGTCAACATCTCTGTTGATACTGACACAGCATTTGAGACAGATGGTGATACAAATGATGCAATCATTACTGTGGAATATTCCGATGCCCCTGCAGTCGGAGAGCTGACTGTAGAAAAGAAGGGAGAGGTACTTGACGGATTTAAGGGTGGACTCCTGGCAAGCTCATATGAGAAAGAGTTTGTTTATAAGGAAGGCTCACTTGCCGGAGCAAAATTCAAAGTTTATGCTGCCGAGGATATTTACACAGCAGACAACCAGAAGGATGCAGACGGAAACCGCATTAAGTATTACAGCAAGGGAGACCTTGTGACAACTCTTACAACTGGCAAGGATGGAAAGGCAACAGCTAAGAATCTTCCTCTTGGACAGTACAGGGTTGTGGAAGTGGAAGCTCCATACGGATATGTATTAAATCCGAATGAGCAGAAAGTGACATTCACATATGTGGATGATAAGACACCTGTTATCAAGGAAAGCCTTACTTTCTCAGATGACAGACAGAAGCTTGATATGTCAGTGACTAAGCTTGATTCAGAAGATAATACACCGATTGTAGGTGCAGTATTTGGTCTTTATGCAGACGAGGATATCAAGAATGTAGATGGCAAGGTAATTATCGAGAAAGGCACACTTCTTGAGAAGACAACATCTGATGAGAATGGAAAGATTGCTTTTGTTAAGGATTATCCATTTGCAAAATATGTTGCAAGAGAGCTTGTAAAGCATGCCGGATATGTGACAAATGAGGAAGCAGTAAACTTTGATACAAAATATCAGGGACAGGATGTTAAGACTGCTGTATATAACAGCGAGTATAAAAACACACCTACAACCTTTGAGTTTACAAAGACAGATATCACAAGCGGTGCAGAGCTTACAGGTGCAACACTTACTGTACTTGATAAGGATGGAAATGTGGTAGACACATGGACATCTGATGCTAAGGAAGCACATGTGATCAAGAGACTTGTCGTAGGCGAGACTTATACACTTCGTGAGGAATTTGCTCCTTACGGATATCTTAAAGCAACAGATATTAAGTTTACAGTAGAGGACACTGGCAAAGTGCAGCATGTAGAGATGAAGGATGAAGTTCCTACAGGTTCCATCGTTATCAATAAGGACGGCGAATTTGTAACAGACACTACTCTTATGAAGGGTTACTGGTATGACTTTATCTTCAATTTCTTCAAGGACAGCCTTGCAGGAGTAACTTTTGATGTATATGCAAAAGAGGATATCGTAAGTGCTGACGGACTTGACACTGTATATCACAGGGCAGGAGACAAGGTGGCAACCATCGTGACAAATGATAAGGGTATCGCAAGAATTGATGACCTTCCACTTGGCAAGTATTATCTTGTTGAGACAAAAACCATTGATGGATTTGTATTAGATGATACACCGATTGAGGCAGACCTTTCCTATATCGACCAGAATACAAAGGTTGTATTTGCAGGAATGGATGTGACAAATGAGCGTCAGAAAGTGCAGATTACTGTAACCAAGACGGATTTAGAGACTAAGGAAGCACTTGAAGGAGCAGTATTCGGTTTATTTGCGAAAGAAGATATCGTGAACAAAGATGGCAAGGTAATCGTAAAAGCTGATACACAGATTGAGAGAACAGTAACAGGCAAGGATGGAAAGGCTGCATTTACCTCTGACCTTCCGCTTGGACAGTATTATGTCAAAGAACTTGAGGCACCAAAGGGCTATGTGAAGTCAGATAAGACATTTGATGTGGATGCTTCATATCAGGGAGATAAGGTAAAGGTTATCGAGTTTGAGGCAGCATTTGAAAATGCACCTATTAAGGTAGAAATTTCAAAGACTGATATCACAGGAGAGAAAGAGTTGCCTGGAGCAAAGCTTTCAGTAATTGATGCTGATGGAAAGCTTGTAGAAAGCTGGACATCAGAAGCAGGAAAGACGCATATGATTGAGAGACTTCCTGTCGGAAAGTACACACTCAGAGAGGAATCTGCACCGTATGGATATAAGGTGGCAAGTGATGTAACCTTTGAAGTAAAGGAGACTGCAGAAATCCAGAAGGTATCCATGAAGGATGAGCAGGCAGTCGGTAAGATTGTCATCGAGAAAACTGACAAAGTAACCGGAAAGCCGATCGAGGGTGTTGTATTTGAAGTAAGGGATAAGGATGGAAAGGTGCTTGATACACTCACTACTGACAAGAATGGTCATGCAGAGAGCAAGGAGCTTCCTATCTGTACTTACAACGAGGATGGATCATTCAAAGAAGATATCCATTATACAGTTGTTGAGACTAAAGCAGCTGACGGATATATCCTTGATGAAACAGCTCACGATGTAACACTTCGATATGATGATAATGCACCGGATGTTGTTGTAGCAACTCTTAAGCTTGTCAATGTACCGACAGAGCCTAAGCTTCCACAGACAGGCGACAATGCAAATCCGCTTCTTTATCTTGGAATCGGTGCACTTGCACTTATTACAGGTGTTGGAGTAGGACTTCGTGGAAGAAAGAAAAAGAATAAACAGTAACAATTAACCTTGCGGGGAATGTAAGCCAGTGACTTATGTTCCCTGCTTTTTTAGATTAAGGAGGAACCGTAATATGATGAATTACGAGATTTTTAAGGAAGTAGTAAAAGAAAAGTTTATGGATTATATGCCTGAGAAGTTCAAAGGAATGGAGCTTGTGGCAGAGCCAGTGGAAAAGGTGAATGTGACTCTTGATGGCATCATCTTAAGAGAAGAAGGCAGGAATATTTCGCCTACGATTTATATCAATGACATGTATAAGAAGTATCAGGACTGTGGCGATCTTGAGGAAACACTTATGGCTGCATGTGACTTCATGGAAAGGGCATATGAGCAGGCTCCGGTTGTTGATGTGGACAGCATTATGAGGGATGCTAACGAGAAGATTGTATTCCAGCTCATCAATACAGAGCAGAATAAGACATTTTTGGAACAGGTGCCACACAGGGAGTTTCAGGATCTCTCTATTGTGTATAAGGTAATAATCAGTGCCGATAAGGATGCGGTGCAGAGTTCAAAAATTACAAATGAATTTGCAAAAAGACTTGGAATGAGTGAGGAACAGCTCTTTAAGTGTGCAGCGGAAAACACAAGAAGACTCTTCCCACCTGTCGTTCGTAGCATGAATGACATTATGAGAGAAATGTTCGCAAGGGATGGGATGCCACAGGAGATTGCAGATATGATGATAGCCGAGATTCCACCGGAGCAGACGATGTGGGTGATTTCCAATGAAAAGGGTATCAATGGTGCAGCATCCATGCTTTATGAGAATGAGCTTCATGAGCTGGCAGAGAGTTTAGAGAGTGACCTTTATATTCTCCCTTCGAGCGTGCATGAGGTTATTGCAGTATCTTCAGATATGGGAAGCCCTGAGATGCTTGCACAGATGGTAGTCGAGGTAAATATGCAGGAGGTGTCTTTGGACGAGAGACTTTCCAATCAGGTATATCACTATGATAAGGATTTAAGAAAACTCACCCTTGCAACTGATACACCAAACAAGAGACTTGATGGTATCGTTGCAGAACCTCCCCTTGTATATGACGCGAAGGAAAAGTCCAGATAGGAGGCAGCTATGGAGCAGGAACTTACAATGGAAGAACTCATTGCTCTCATAAACAGCCAGAAAGGTGACTTTGTTATCCGTGTCGAGTTTGGAGAGGAGGCGGTGTCTGATGCCAAAGAAGAATGACTTCAAGCTTGATGTGGTTTCGGTAAGACTTGTAAAGGATGCTCCGATTTATTCGGAGCACACCTTTAATAATCCGGCGGATATAGCTGCTGTCATGGGAGACTGTATGTGCCAGTTTGACAGGGAAGTAGTGTGTGTGGTCAATTTAAGGTCAGATTTAAAACCTATCAATGTGCATTTTGCAAGTGTTGGTTCTTTAAATGAGGCAATGGCACATCCGAGAGAGCTGTTTAAATCAAGTATCCTAAGCAATGCGGCAAGCATGATGTTAATCCATTGTCATCCATCCGGGAATGTATTCCCAAGCAAGGCAGACACGATGATGACAGACCGTATGAACAAGCTGTGTGAACTGATGGGAATACCGCTTATTGACCATATCATAGTCGGTGGAGACAATCGTGAATTTTTCAGTTTCAGGGAAAAAGGCATGATTGATAATCCTAAGATTACCCTGAGCACAGATTACCGGACACTTGATATCAAGTCACCGCTTGTAGCAGAGCAGGGAAAGGCAAGGTGAAAACATGGATGGAAGATTTACGGATGAAGAGCTTGCCATAGCAAAGCGTGTTGATCTGTGTGCAGTTGCAGAAAGCCTTGGGTATACAGTAAAGAGGATTGGCAAATACCACACTTTAAAGGAGATGGATTCCATCCGTATCTATAACAGAAGCCATTGGTACAGATGGTCAAGGCAGTTTGACAAAGGAAACAATGGCGGCTCACAGATAGATTTCTTACGGGTATTTTGTGGAATGAGTGTAAAAGAGGCTGTGTTCTGGCTTTTAGATTTTGCAGGATACAGAAGAATTGAGAAGCCTGTAAAGCAGCCTCTTGTTCATCAGGTATCGCAGAAGCAGGCAGAGGAGAGAAAGCCATTTGTCCTACCGGAACCGGCAGGAGATAATTCCTATCTTATTTCATATCTGAATCAGGAGAGAGGAATCAGCAGAGTAGTCATAGATCTGTTTTTAAAAGATGGACTGATTTATGAGAGCAGGCATTACCACAATGTTGTTTTCAAAGGAAATGATAAAAATGGAGTGACAAGATTTGCAAGTATGCGGGGAGTGTTTGATAAGCAGGGTAAGCCATTCAAGTGTGATGTCACAGGAAATGATAAGAACTATGGATTTAATGTGGTGAATGAAAACAGTACAGAGCTTGTAGTATTTGAGGCTGCAATCGACCTTATGAGTTATGTCGATATCTTCGCGGATTATGAATCAAATAAGCTGGCACTTGGGATGCTTGCAGATGCACCACTTGAGACTTTTCTTCGGGAACATCCGCAGATTACTTCCATCCGGTTCTGCCTTGATGGAGATGAGCCGGGGAGAAAAGCAGCAGCTGAACTTATGAGAAAGTATTATGAGCTTGGATATGAGGTAGAAGACTGTCCGCCACCTGCCGGATATAAGGATTACAACGAGTGGCTTGTAGCGGCAAAGCTTAATTTGAACAGGATGAATAAGCGAGCAGATGAACCAGTCAGGGCATGAGAAACCGGATTTTGATGTGTGGGGGCAGAAAGCGCCCCCAAAACAGCAAAGTGGGGGCAGAAAGTGCCCCCAAAATGTCAATGTGGGGGCAAAAAGCGCCCCCGCAATTCGGACACGATAAAAACCGGATTGAATTCAGTATAAAAGTGGGGGCAGAAAGCGCCCCCAAAATAACAAAGTGGGGGCAGAAAGCGCCCCCAAAGTAGCAAAGTGGGGGCAAAAAGCGCCCCCACTTTCATAAACAGAGGGTTTTAGGGAGATTTTCTCCCTAACTAGATGGCATTAGGACAGAGATGTCTCTAATGCGTATCTAGCAGTCGCCGGGGACTAACTGGAGACTGGAGCTTTGGTGAATATTTACTAAACACGGATAAGGAGGTGCAAGGAAGCAATGGATGCAGAAGTTACGCTATTTTCAAAATCAGAAGAACTGATTGCCTGGGCAGACACATTTGATATCTTACTTAACCCTTCGATAGAAGATGCTGCAATATTGCTTAACTATATGGAAGGTCATGATTATGCTATTGGCATAGATTCTGATGGAAAGATGTACAGACAGGATGTAGCTGAGGAGAATGGTGAAATTGAACCATACCCGATAGATGATGTTATAGATACTGTTTGTGAATGGAACTATGAACTGATACTTGATGCTGATGCACACAGGAATGATCCAAAGGATTTTAAAGATTACAGTGAGTTTCAGGATAAGTATGACAGTTTGAAAGCAGATGAAAAGAGGCTGGACAGGTTGTTTGAAAAGACCTGTTATGCAAAGGAGATTGATGAAATGGCAGCTGCTTTGGTGGAATCATTCATTAGTCATCTAAGTAGCAGGGATGATTTGGAAAAAGCTGCGGTGACAGTTGCAGAAGGAATTAAGGATTATAGTACGGGTAAGAGAGGAAGGTGAGTCTATGGCAGATAAAGTTCATTGTATTAGGAAAACACTAAGACTAATGCCAGAGGAAGCCAAGATGCTTGCAAAAAAGGCATGTGATAATGGAATGAATGAGGCTGAGTATATCCGTCTTCTTATCAGTCAGAAACCAAATGATTATCCGGAAGTAAGGAAGATTCTGAAGGAACTCATTAATGAAGTCAACAGAATTGGAATAAATATCAATCAGATAGTATTTAACAATAATGCCAGGCTGTATTCCAAGGAAGATAAGACACAGCTGATAGCTTATATGCGAAAACTGAATCAGAAGGTAGATGAGGCGGTGGTAAAGATTGGCAATCAGTAAAATCCTTAATATGAAGGATTGTGGTGGGCATTTTCACGGAAAACATCTGAAGAGATCTCTTGATTATGTGATGAATCCGGAGAAAACACAGGATGGAAGGCTCGTTGGTGCAATCAACTGTCAGGTCGATTCTGCTTTTGAACAGATGAAAGCTACAAAACGGAAGTTTGGAAAAGTTGATAAAAGGCAGGGATATCATATCATTCTCTCATTTAAGGAAGATGAAGTGAATCCTGATATGGCATTTGAGATAACCCGCAGATTCGTGGAAGAGTATCTTGGAAAATCATATGAGGCAGTATATGTGGTGCATGATAATACAGCACATGTTCATTCACACATTGTATTTAACAGTGTGAGTTTTGTGGATGGGAAAAAGTACCGCTATGAAAAAGGAGACTGGGCAAAGTATATCCAGCCAATCACGAATAAGTTGTGTCAGGAATATGGTCTTTCAATCATTGATGTTGATGATGGCAGTAAGGAAAAAGAGTATGAAAGCTATAAGGACTGGAGCGAATATCGTGAAGGCAGTTTTGTATGGGCAGATATGATTAAGAGAGACCTGGATTCCTGCATACTGCAGGCAGGAAATTATGAGCAGTTTCTGGAGCTGTTATCTGACAAAGGATATGAGGTCAAGCAGGGAAAGTATCTGGCGGTAAAGCCACAAGGAATGACGAGATTTCGCAGATGTAAGACATTAGGTAACATGTATTCTGATGAGGCAATCCGGGAAAGGATAGAAAAAGAGGATATTTCATTTTACCGGGAACAGCAGAAAGAAGTACAACCGGTTCTTTGTAAGTGTAAGGTGAGAAGATACCGAAGGGCAAAGATGTCGGGGCTTCAAAAGAGATACTATGCAAAGCTATACCGGATAGGAAAGCTGAAAAAGAAGCCATACAGTCAGGTATGGAAGTATAAGGATGATATCCGTAAGATGCATAAACTGCAGGAGGAGTATTTGTTCCTTGTCAATCATGACATTCATTCAGCAGAGGAGCTTGTCAGTGTAATCAGCTCATTGACAGATAAAAGAAAAGAAGTTTCAGCAGAGAAAAGCCGCATTTATAAGGCTAGGGAGAGAAGTCGAGAACTTTTTGATATAGCAGATGATATGAAAGAGTTAGAACCTGCTGAGAAGTCTTTCCTCCAGGGAGATGAATTTTTTACGGATGAGCATCTGCAATGGGAAACTTTGAAACAGAAGCTTTTATCACAGGGATATAGCCTTGAAGAGGTGGAAGCACTGCGTAAACATTATAAAGAGGAGTATTCCAAAGCATGTGCAAAAGAAAGGGCAGTATTCAAAGAGTTGAATATTGGTAAATCTATATGGAAGAGTCTTATTCCAGACAGCGTATCAGATGGAAAAGATGCACAGTACAACAAAGAGACAATACGAGACAGGAAAGAGCAGCCAGAACGTTAGGCTGTTTTTTTAGTAGTTAGGAGGCATATATGGAAGAAAACAGAGAACCGCTTAGTGCGATAGCAATCGAGAAAAAATTGCAGCTTCTCCGAAATAAGCATTTTAGTGAAGATACGATTGCTCTTGTAAAAAGTGATTATGAATATGGACTGAAAGAGGAGGAGATCAGCCTTTATCTCAATAAGTCATACGACATTGAACAGATGAAGATTTTATCGGAATGTCTGCACAAGGATGTTCCAAAAGATATGATTGATATTATCAAGAATACCAAGTATTCGGTTCATCAGATGCAGGTGTCCCTTGAATTTTATGAAAAGGGTGTACCTGTTCAGACAATTAAGGAGGTTATGGACAAAGGGGAAAAACCTATTACCATGCGACGATTATATGAGGAAGTTTTGGAACAGCTGAATAAAGTCAAGAAACAGATTCCGGAAGAGTCTGAGTATGTGAAAGCACTCATTTCTCAGATGGATGAAGTGGTTGCAAAGATCAATCATCAGAATGAAAGGTATGATGCCCTGAATAAGAAGCTTTCTGAAATAGAGACTTCCAAAGATGATGAGGGAGTCAGGGAGCGTCTGGTCAAGGAGAACCAGGATAAGGATGCTCTTATCAACAGTCAGCAGAATGAACTGAATAAGGCAAGCAGTACGATTGCAAGACTCAGGGATGATATTGAGAAAAAGGATAAGGAGATGAAGCGTATGGGAGACAGAATAGAGTCATTGGAAGATAAGATCATAAGTGTTGCCACAGAGAATAAGAAAGAGGCAGAAAGTAAGGCAGAGCCGCAGGAAAGCCAGTCCGTACCACAGGCAGAAAAAAAGATGGTTGATACAGTTGCAGTTCCGCAGAATATGCAGGCTGTGGCAAACGGGATTCCGGTCTATTATCAGATTCCGGTAGATGATGGTACCGGAAATGTGGTGCAGAGACTTCCGATTGAGAGAAGTGTGAGAAAGAGCAGCAACAGCGGAGTGGCAAGCCTTTTTGCAAGACTTTCTTTTAAGAAAAAGTCGAGAGCAGACATTGTAAAGCTTGTTGCATCGGGCGATCTTGTTCCGGCACAGCTTGTCCAGATTAAGAGTGCAATAGAAAAGGGACTTACGGAGACACAGCTTATAGAGCTTATTACCAATAATATTTCAGCAGAAAAGATGAAAGAGATTATTGAGATAGCGGTACTTGAAAACAGTATGGCAGATTAGGAGGTACTTATGAATTTAGCAGTAGTAAATGAAGCAGTAACAGAGATGAATGGTGTGGAGCATCAGTTTACAGAGGAAGAGAAAAACTTTGTTGTCCAGTTCGCATTCAGAAGCGGCAGCAAGGAAGATACGATTTCTCTTATTGAAGCATTGGCACATTCGGCGGATAAGGCTGAGTCGGACGAGATTATGGTCACATACAGGGCTAAATATGATATGAAGCCTGCATGGGTGGAACAGGTGGAAAACCTGCTTGTGGCACTTGAAATGTACCGTATCGAGGAGGAAAAAGCAATTAATCATCTGGCAGATATTTTGAATGCTTATGGTATTGATGTATCAGCCGAGGAAATCCGTACTACAGAGACAGAAACACTTAAAACAACAGTCAGAGAGAAAGCGGAGGTGCGATAATGGCAGAAGAGATTCAGGAAGCGGTGCAGATCATCCGTGTTGCTTATGATGGCATTGAGATTGCCATGAAGGTAGGAAGTGGAGGAATAGCTGCCATGCAGAAGGCAATAGATTTCTTAAAAGGGATGCTTGATTATGAGAAGTCACTTGGCAAGACATCCATGAGAAAGCTGCTCTTAAAGGGCGGTGATTTACAGGTGTTACAGTTTAATACCGAAGATATGAAAAAGGTTGAAAAGATGGCAAAGAAGTATGGAATACTCTATTCAGTACTTCCGGACTGCAACAGGAAAGACGGACTGAGTGAGGTAATCTTTCATACAGAGGCAGTTCCACGTGTGAATATGATGATACAGAAGCTCAAGTTTGGCAAGATTGCCACATTTGACGATTATCTGAAGAATGGAGATGAAAAATCACTTGGCAAGCTGATGGATTTTTTGAAGAAACAGCAGGGAAACGAGAAAAGCCACACGATAGAAGGGGATAGGGTTAATTCCGCTATTGACGGACTGATTGAAAAGGTAGGAATGTTTGCAATGGAAAAGAAAGCTATCAGTGTGGATCAGGTCAAGGAGAATTTCAGTATCAATGGTGAGCAGGCTGAAAGTGTTATCAGACAGCTTGAGACAATCGGTGTGCTTGGCAGCAAGAATGAAGATGGCACCCATACAGTAATGATGGACAAGGATGCATTTATTAATCGTGTCAGAGGTTATCAGGACCTTGCTGAGAGAATGAGGGCGGTTGCGGCATCAAAGAATGCGAACCTGTCAGATGTGACTATCAGCAAGAAGCTGATTATAGAAGAGAATGACCATGCTGTTAAGACCAGAGTTCCCGGCACATGGGGAGAAGAGGCAAAATATGTATGGCTCCGTAAGGAAAACATCATGGAGATTCATGGTGGAAAGACAATGCTTACCTTCCTTGATTCAACCAAGGATTATAAGCTCTACGATGAGCAGAATCGTGTGGTGACAACCCAGAAAGGAACCGAGCTTTATACTCACTATGATAAGGTGGAATCATCTGTCAGGGAGCGTTACGAGAAAGTGCAGAAGCAGCAGAAAAAGACAGCGCAGAAGAAAACTGTTACCACAAAGAAAGCGAGGTAGCAGCCTATGCAGACAACAAAGAAAAAGCCGTCACTGATATTCATTCTTGTGGGTGCAGTGTTAGCAGGGTATCTTGGTTATCTGATAAATGGTGCGTGGACGGAAGGGATTGCCTTTAATGAATTTATGGACAGATTCAATGAAGTATGTGCTGTTCCTTTTGCCAATTATTACAATTCTAATACAGTAAAAGCAGTAGCCATTGCATTAGGTATCTATGCGATGGCTATTGTCATGTATTACACCAGTCAGAGAAACTATATGCCTGGCAAAGAATTTGGTACGGCAAGATTTGAAAATCCGAAGCAGGTCAACAAGATACTTGCAGATAAGGATGAAAATTTCAACCGGATACTCAGCCAGAATGTGAAGATGTCGCTGGATTTCAGGAGACTCAAGCTCAATGGAAATATCCTTATCTGTGGTGGTTCCGGAGCAGGAAAAACATTTTATGAAGTAAAGCCGAATCTGATGCAGATGCCGCATAACTGTTCCTTTATCTGTACCGATCCAAAGGGAGAAATCCTTAGAAGCTGCGGGCAGATGTTAAAAAATAACGGATATAACCTGAAAGTCATTAATCTGTTAGAGATGGATAAATCAGACTGTTACAATCCATTTTCCTATATCAGAGAGGAAACAGATGTGGTCAAGCTGATTACAAACCTTATCAGCAATACGACACCAAAGGGAGCGACACCAAGTGATCCGTTCTGGGAAAAAGCGGAAGGATTGTTCTTACAGGCTATCTTTTATTATGTGTGGCTGGAGGTACAGCCGGCAAAGAGAAACTTTGAGACAGTACTTAAACTTCTTGGAGAGGCAGAGGTTACAGAGCAGGGGAAGGCATCAAAGCTGGATGTGCGTATGAAGTTTTTAGAGGAAAGTTCTCCACTTGGAGCCAATCATCCGGCAGTCAAGCAGTACAACAAATGTATGAGAGGTGCAGGAGATACAGTCCGTTCCATTATCATCAGTGCCAACTCAAGACTTGCATTTCTTGAGAATAAGCAGGTTTTACGATTACTCTCAAAAGATGAGCTTAATCTGTCAGATATCGGTATTGGAGTGAATGGAGATGGGGAGACAAAGACAGCCCTCTTTTGTGTAATCCCTGATAGTGACAAATCCTATAACTTCATTATCGGTATGTTATACACGCAGATATTTCAGGAATTGTACTATCAGGCAGACTTTAACTGCGGAGGCAGACTGCCAATCCATGTGACATTTATGTTAGATGAATTTGCAAATGTCGCATTGCCAGATGACTTCTGTTCGCTGTTATCGACAATGCGAAGTCGTGAGATTTCAAGTATTATCATTATTCAGAACTTTGCCCAGCTAAAGGCACTTTTTAAAGATACCTGGGAGACAATTCCCGGCAACTGCGATACTTTCATCTATCTTGGTGGAAATGAGCAGAGTACACACAAATACGTGTCAGAGTTGCTTGGAAAAGGTACGATTGATAAGAAGTCAAGTGGAGAGACAAAGGGCAGACAGGGAAGCTCTTCAAGAAACTATGATGTATTAGGAAGAGAGCTGTTTACACCGGACGAAGTCAGAAAACTGGATAACAAAAAGTGCATTATTTTTATCCGTGGTTTTGATCCTATCATGGATAATAAGTTCATACCATTCAATCATCCGATGTTTAACCAGACAGTAGATGGCAAGGGAGAGCCTTATGTTCATCAGATAAGAGGAGCAGATAATCTTATCGGTCCGCCATTTGAGATTCTTTCAGACAAGGCAGTTAAGTATTATGAAAAACTGAAGGATAAGGGCGAGAATGTGTATATTGATTCTCTTACCTATGAGCAGTTTATGATGCTTGGTGATGCGGAATTAAGCAGGAGATTCTCCATGCAGGATGAAGCAGAGCAGAAAGCAAAGATTGACAGGGAACAGGCAAATGAGCTTGAGTATGTCGATGAGTCGCAGAAGTCTGATACTACAGAAAGTGCCAACTCTTCTAATGGAAGTGCTGGTGCTAAGCCTGTAAGGAATCCAGAGAGGGAAAAGCCTAAGTGGGAGGATACTATCACAAACCGAATGCTGCACTGGTCATATACACCAGAGCAGAAAGAGGAAGTGAAGAAAGCTCTTGCTGCAGGTGTTCCAAAGTCAACGATTCTGACGTATTTCTATCCGGAGGTTACTGTGGAGAAGATGAGTTCATATCGAAAGAAGCAGTAAATGTTATCGCATAGGCACAGAAACCGTGGTATAATGTGCCTATGTGAGAAAAATTATTATTTAGAACTTATTTGCTTATATGATAAGCAGAATGGAGGCTTTGCGAGATGAAAGTAATCATTATAAATGGAAGTGCAAGAAAAGGAAACACTCTTACAGCGATTGAGGCTTTTGTAAAAGGAGCATCTGAAAAAAACGAAATTGAAATCATTGAACCTGACAAACTTAATATTGCACCATGCAAGGGCTGTGGTGCCTGTCAATGTTCTAAGGGATGTGTAGATAAGGATGATACAAATCCTACAATTGATAAAATTGCTGCCGCAGATATGATCCTTTTTGCAACACCGGTTTATTGGTGGGGAATGTCAGCACAATTGAAACTTATTATTGATAAGTGTTATTGCCGGGGAATGCAGTTAAAAAATAAAAAAGTTGGCACGATTGTTGTAGGCGGTTCTCCAGTTGACAGTATCCAGTATGAGTTGATTGATAAGCAGTTTGACTGTATGGCAAAATATCTTTCATGGGATTTGCTTTTCCAGAAGTCATATTATGCAACAGCAAAGGATGAGCTTTCTAAAAATCAGGATGCTATGAAAGAGCTTGAGGATATTGGAAAAGATTTATAAAGCTTGTGATGAAAATCAGGAATTGAAGGAGAATTATTTTTTGAAAATCAATAAAAATGTATTAAAAAAAGATCTCAAAGAGATTAATGCAATCGAAAAATTATTCCAGTATTTTATATCAGAACAAGTTGATGTCGAAAATGGAAAAAGTGCAAAGTTATTATATGAAGAATTAGGGTGGAACCAAAATGTAAGTTATGATGTAATTAATTCATTTTGGATAACTTTTTCATATGCAATGAGATTAAAATATCCGGGCAAATATCGTATAGCAAAAGCAGGGAATGTAAAAATTTATAAACATCATAATACTGATTGGGGATATGATTCGTTTCCAGAAAAATACTTCAAAGAAAACTCAGAGGAAAGAGGTCAAGTAAATGATTTATGTAAAGAATATCCAGATATTTTAAAATTGGCAGATATGTGTCATACTGTAGCGAATTTTATGCCTTGTCCAGAAAGGTTTAATTCTGTAAAAGGACTATTAGGTGATGTAAGAGATTACTTACCGTTGATGATTGATAAGATACAACTATGTGTTGATGCTGGAAAAGACCTAGAGTATTATCACTTAGGTAGTTTACAAAAAGTAGACAATAAAATCGTTAAAGATTGGCATAGCTTTTTTATTAAAAACCAAGAAAAATATTGTTTGAGTATGTATTACCAAGTCAAAAAAAACAGAATTAGTGGAATTACGTTTTTTAAAGGTCAATCTTTATCTTATCCATGTCCACTAGAAAAAGAAGAGGTAGAAGAATGCTTGAAAACCATGTTGGACAAAATAAACAAAAGAGCAGATCTAATACTTAATAGGTATAATGAAGAACATAAATCAAATAGTTAAATTTCTGTTTGTCTGACTCACAACAATTTAATATCAAACTAATACAAGCACTTTAGCCAATAAAGGTTAAGGTGCTTTTTTTGCGCCTTGAAAGGAGGTGGTTACAGCTAAACACATCGGGAAAAGCCCGATTTAATCATTACAACAGGCATTGCCTGATCATATAGAGTAACTTTTAACAGCCAGTTAGGGATTATCCCTGCTAGCTTATTTTTTTATCAAAAAGGAGACAAACAACATGAGAAAAGAACAGATTATTACGACAAACAACAATCAGATGGAGGAGAAAGGCATGAAGAGCAGATTCATTCACTTTAAAAAGAGATTCGTTCCGGCATTATCCGGAGCACTTATGGGAGTAATGCTTATGAGCACTACTTGTTTTGCAGCAGGTACAGGTACTTCCGCAGTAACACAGCCGCTTGAGAACTTAAAGACACTTATCATTGCAGTCATTGGTGCTGTTGGTGTCATCATTCTTGCAAAGAATGTCATGGAGTTCGCACAAGCCTATCAGCAGCAGGATTCATCTACTATGAACTCTGCACTGAAAGGAATTGTAGCAGGTGTCATGATGGCTGGTATTTCAACAGTACTGACATTCTTAGGCTTCTAAGATTGGGGAAAAAGAGTTCCCCTTTTAGTAAAAGGAAAGAGGTGAATAACAAGTATGGATATTTTTAAGCTTGGAGACAAGATCCTTGCACTTCTTGAGGCGGTGTTTGGGTTTTGGAACAATCAGATATCCCTGGTCTTTGCAATGCTTGGACAGTCACCGGTCAGTTTCAAGGGCGGAGGTCCTTGGGCAGTTATTGAGGGTATTGAGCCGGTCTTTGTAGCGGTCGGCTCTTCCCTCGTTGTGCTGTTCTTTGTTATCGGTTTCTGCTCGGAAAGCATAGATGTAAAAGATGAGATGAGGTTTGAGTCTATATTTCGTATGCTTATCCGACTGGGACTTGCAGAATGGTTTGTTGCAAATAATGTCACGATTATGAAAGCGTTTTTTACTTCCATAGGAAATCTGGTGGGACTTATATCTGCCGGGACAACGACGCAGCTTGCCATTGACAGTACACAGGCAGACATCATTAAGGGACTCGGATTTGGTGAGAGTCTGGTAATGCTGATACTTACAGCTTTGCTTGCAATCATCATTATTATCTGTGGATTCTTTATCATTTACACAGTGTATTTCAGGTTCTTAAAGATACTGATTATTGTGCCGCTTGGTGCGATTGCATGCTCCACAATGGCAGGAAACAGAATGGTCAGTCATACAATGGCTACCTACTGCAAATATTTTCTTTCGTGTGTATTCGAGGCAGTAACGATGGCACTTGCAATTGTGGTATGTAATGCATTTATCAATGCAGGACTTCCGGCATTTACAGGAAGTTACGCTGACTGGGCACAGACACTTATCTATCTGTGTGAAATGACATTTACGATAGCAATGACTGTTGGAAGTGTGAAGGGAGCACAGACACTTACAAGCAAGGCATTTGGATTATAGAAGGAGGCAGAAATGGATAATGAAAAGAAACAGGTTACTTATAATTCAAGCATAACCGGAGAAACGCAGGTGACATTTGATATCCAGCAGTATATGAATAACAGGGCAATGTTTATTGGTCTTATGTGTAATGAAGATGGACATGAGGAGCATTTTGGGGATGTGACTGTGAATTTGTCGGTTGCAGCACCAAATTACTGCGGATATCTGAATGTGAATGACATGCCGGATATTGAAAAGTTTATTACAGACAATGACATTGGAGAGTTTACAGGATTCACGCAAAGGAGTGGTTTCTGCGAATATCCGCTTTATCTGTTCAATGTAGATAAGCTTAGAGAACTGTGTCCGGATGGAATGGATAAGTATGAGGCGAATATTGGAATGACAAGAAAGCCGGAGACAAAGGATTTATCAAGATAGGAGGCAGGGACAATGGTAATCGAAGTAAACAAGGATATTGACCGCTATCAGGAATCGGTTGCGATGGGACTTACTGCAAGGCAGCTTATATTTTCCATTGCAAGCGTAGTAGTCGGTGGCGGTATCGTCCTTCTTCTTTACAAGTATATCGGTCTTACGGGTTCTGCTTATGTGGCAATTCCCTGTGTGGCACCGATTGCACTTGGCGGATTCTATTCCTTTAACGGGATGAATTTCTACGAGTATATGGGAAAGAAGCTGCATTTTATGTTTGGGAACAGGACACTTACCTATGTATCAACAGAGGGAGAGCCTGCAATAAAGCAGTTAGAAGCAGAACAGAATGAACAGGTAAAGAAGAAAGGCAGAAAGGCTGAACCGGAGACTGTAACAGCTGATTCGGCTGTAAAGAAGCAGGAGGAGTTTGAAGCAATGAAGAAAAAGACGAGAAACATGCTGCTTGGACTTGTCGCAGTCATTGTGGCGGCAGCAGCAGGCATTGCAGCATATAAGGCAATGCATTAGAAACGAATAGTATCTGACCGCAAGGTCGGGAACACAGCCCGCAGGGTGAAGTTCCCGGCGGGCTTTCATTATAAGAAAGCGAGGTTAGAGACATGGGTTTATTTACAGACGGATTTAAGTTATTAAAGAAGGCGAGTGAGCCTTTGTATAAGACACCTAAATCCATTCAGGAAACCATAGAGATTATGGCGGTGGCTGAAAACGGCATTTTTGAAGTGAGCAAAAATAAGTATTCCAAATGCTACCGCTTTCAGGACATCAATTACACGACAGCAACGGAGGATGAGCAGATCGGTATTTTCGAGAGGTATTGCAAGTTCCTAAATTCGCTGGACTGTAATTATAAGATTACGATCAACAATAAGAACAAAAACATGGATGAACTCCGTGACAAGGTTCTGATTGCTGAGAAAAACGATGGCTTCAATAATTATAGAAGAATCTACAATGACATCATTGAGGAGAAGATTATTGAGGGCAGACAGGGGATTGAGCAGGAGAGATACCTGACAATCACGATTGAGAGAAAGAACTTCGAGGAGGCAAAGGCACAGTTTGCTACCCTTGAGGCAACGATACACAAGGCTTTCATTGAGCTTGGGGCAGAGATTGTTCCGCTTAATGGCAATGAGAGACTGAAAGTGCTCTATGATTATTATCATCTTGGAGATGAGGGCAGCTTTGATTTTGATATCAAAAAGGCAAAGAAGGTCGGAGCAGATTTTAGAAATGATCTGTGCAATGGGATGGTGAAATATTTCCCGGACCATTTTGAGGATGAGAGTAAATTCTGCAAGGCACTTTTTATCAAAAAGTATCCGAGCAGTTTGTCAGACAGATTTATCAATGAGATTACTTCCCTTCCGGTTCATTCCATCACGAGCATTGATGTGGTGCCTGTTCCTAAGGATTTGACTACAAAGGTGCTTCAGAAGAAATACCTTGGTATTGAGTCGGATATCATTAAGCAGCAGAGAGTCCGTAATAAGAATAACGACTTTTCTACGGAAATTTCATATGCCAAGAGAACGGAGAAAAAGGAGATTGAGGAAATCATGGATGATGTTCGTGAGAATGACCAGTGCCTTTTCTTCGTGGGAGTTACTATTATTCTTATGGCAGAGAGCAAAAAAGAGCTTGATAGCGTCTGTGAGACAGTGGAGACTATCGGAAAGCGTAACAGCTGTACGATTGATACACACTACTTAAAGCAGAGGGAGGCACTCAACACAGCGCTTCCGATTGGTGTAAGACAGGTGGAGACAATGCGTACCCTTCTTACCCAGTCACTTGCGGTGCTTATGCCATTCAATGTGCAGGAATTAAATGACAGCACAGGGAACTATTATGGTATCAATCAGATCAGCAAGAATGTGAATATCGGTAACAGAAAGAAGCTGATAAACGGAAATGGCTTCGTTTTCGGAGTGCCGGGTTCCGGTAAATCCTTCTTCTGTAAGATGGAAATGGGCAGCGTATTCTTGTCGGGAGATGATGAGATAATCGTCATAGATCCAATGAACGAATACTTTGATATTGCTGAGACTTATGGTGGAACAGTGGTAAATATGTCCACTTACACGGATAACTATGTGAATCCGCTGGAGATGGATGTATGGAGCCTTGATCCGAATGATTCCAAGGGAATGGTAAGAGAAAAAGGCGAGTTTATGCTTGGTCTTTGTGAGCAGTGTATCGGAGACAGCTTAAATTCAAGACAGAAGTCAATCATTGACCGCTGCGTGAGAAAGCTGTATATCGACATTGCAAGAAGCAAAGAGAAGTATATCCCGGTGATGAGTGATTTTTACGATATCCTTATGGCGCAGCCGGAGGACGAGGCAAAGGACATTGCACTGTCACTAGAGCTTTTCGTAAATGGTTCCCTAAATATCTTCAATCACCAGACAAATGTGGATGTGGATAACAGATTCACAGTATATGGCATCAGGGACTTAGGTACAGAGCTTAGTCCTATCACAATGCTTGTTATGATGGAGTCCATTCAGAACAGAATTGTTGAGAATGGTAAGCGAGGCAAGGCAACATGGCTCTATATTGATGAATTCCACGTCCTGCTTAATTCGGAGTATTCTGCAAAATATTTGCAGCAGCTCTGGAAGAAAGTAAGAAAGCAGGGAGGTCTTTGTACCGGTATCACGCAGAATGTGGTTGATCTGTTACAGAACTACACTGCAACAACGATGCTTGCAAACTCTGAGTTCGTGGCACTCTTAAAGCAGGCGAATACAGATAGTTCCAAGATGGCGGAGGTTATCGGGGTATCAGAGGCACAGCTTCGGTTCGTAACTAATACCTCATCTGGAATGGGACTTATTAAGTGTGGTTCGGTGGTGATTCCGTTTGATAATCAGATTAGTAAGGATACAGACCTTTACAGGCTGTATAACACCAATATTCACGAGAAGATTGCAGAACAGAAGAAACGTGAAATGCAGAATAATGTCGAATAAAGTTGATAGAGGTCGCAATTTGCGACCTCAAAGCATAGCCATCCGGGAAGCTGGGTGGCTGTTTTGCATTTTGAGTGAAAGAAGGTGAGAACATTGAAGATAAAGAAAGTGGATGACAAGCCAATGGTCATTCACACCAAGGAGAAAGCCAAGATTCATGCCCACGAACCAAAGGGAGCCAAGATTAAAGGCAGCAACATCTATACAGTAGAGAGAGGTCCTAAGACTATCGGTGCAAAGGTATCTGATGATAAAAAGAAGTCCTATCGCAAGAGTACCATTCATCAGTCGGAGCCGAAGAATAAGGGACTATCAAGATTTAAGCGAAACTATAGAGAATCTAACACTTCCATCAAGACCAAGAACACGAATCTTCACATTGCAGGAAGAACAGGTGCACTTGCAGCCGGGGCAGTAACGGAGCATGTGGAAGGTGGTCAGGAGGTATCGCAGGCAGCATATCTTGCATATGAAGCAAGCCGACCTGTTACCGGAACTGCTTCCAAGGGTGCAGCACTTTTCAGGAAAAAGGCGGCAGCCGAGGCAAAGAAGCGAATCAAGAAGGTAGATGCAGGAAAGAAGCTGGCAAAAAAGACAGCAAAGAAAGCTGCCAAAGATACTGCCAAAACCGTAGCTAAAGAGACGGCAAAAGAAACAGCCAAGACTACTGCCAAGGTTGCAGCGAAAACTGCTTCAAAGACAGCTGCTACAGCGGCAGGAACAGCGGTTGCACCGGGAGTTGGTACTGCAATTGGCATAGCAGCTGGATATGCAGCAGGTGTGTCCATAGAGGTCAAGGATGAAAAGATGACCAACCGGAGCAGGAAGATAAAATTCTTTCTGGATAAGATGAAAGCACAGGAGAATCAGACAGACAGCGTGGCAAAGCTGGTAAAGGATCTGATTGTGCGAAAAGCGATTACCTGGGTAAAGGCAGCGGCACCGATTGTCGGACTGGTGCTTTTATTACTTGTTCTTGTAGTTGCCATGATTGCGGTTCCGGTTATTGCGGCGATAGCAATCCTTTACAATTCTCCATTTGCTTTATTTCTGCCACCACTTGAATCAGGAGATACCGTGCAGACAGTAACGAGTGCTTATGTGCAGGAATTTAACCGGGATGTGAATACGAAAGTGAATGAGCATACCGGATATGACCTTGGAGAGCTTGTATATGTGGACTATGAAGGTATGGAAGAAAACCCAAGCAATTACTATGACATCATGGCTGTCTATATGGTCAAGCATGGTGTCGGAGATACTGCAACAGTCATGAATGATACTTCAAAAGGCTGGCTGCAGGCAGTTGTAAATGATATGTGTTCATACACCACAAGCACAGGAACAAAAGATGTGGAAGAAACAGATGCAGACGGTAATGTAACTACTGTCACGAAGTCGGTTCTGTATGTGAATGTCACACTAAAATCGTACAGGGATATGATTTCGGTCTATGGATTTAATTCTGATCAGGTGGAAATGCTTGAGCAGATCATGAGTCCTGAGTTTATGGGACAGCTTGGATATGCCGGAAGCGGAAGTGGAGGTGGAGGCGGCAGTCCGGGAGTAAGCTCCATGACTGAGGATGAAATCAATGCCATCCTAAACGAAATTACAGACAGCAGGCAGAAAACAGTCTGCTCCTATGCACTACACAGAGTTGGTTTTCCTTATAGTCAGGATTTAAGAGACAGCGGTAACTATTATGACTGCAGTTCCTTAGCCTATTATTCATGGAAAGATGCAGGCGTGGATATTAGTTATGGCGGTGCAACCACAGCGGCAGCGGAGGCACAGGGACTTGATGAAGCCGGAAAGACTGTCTCCTTTGATGAGTTACAGCCGGGAGACCTTATCTTTTACAGTTTTACAAGCAATGGAAGATATAAGAACATCAGCCATGTGGCAGTATATGTCGGAAATGGCAAGGTGGTAGAGGCACTTAATGAAAGTCTTGGTGTGGTCTACAGGGATGTGGCAAGCACAGGAAAGATTGTTGTGATAGGAAGACCATAACAGGAAATTTGCAGAGAGGGCATAGTCCCTCTCTGAGACTGGAGGTAAGAATGGATTTAAAAGATATGATACTGGTAACAGAAAACGACAGGGGAACAGAGACAAATATGCTGATGACTCTGGATGATTATAAGAGTTTTATAGCAATTGATGATATGTCAGAGCTTGCAGAAAATTTGTTGCAGCTTGGAAGGACACTTGGTGAAGCAGATAACTTCACAGAGTATTACAGGGCAGCAAATGTAACTGTATCTGCGAGATTCTGTCTGGATGATATTCAGCTCGGACATTTTCTTCAGGGATTTTATAACGATTCCAAAGAATTCCGGTTTGATAAAGAAGCCAGTTCTTCTGAATGTGTTGCAAAGCTTAAGGAGATTGGAATGACCGATAAGGGCTGGGTGGATGATTTTAACCTGCATTATGAAATGGAGAACCGCTCATTTGAAAGGGGACAGACATTTCATAACTTCAATGACCATGATTACATGGTGCTTGAAGCATTATCACCAAGGAATCTTGTGGTGATGGATATGAAGTCAGGTTCCCTTACAATCGCCCTTGGTGCGACAGAGTATAAGCGTTATCCGAAGGATGAGAAGCCTACAAAGGACAATACCACAATCGGGGTATCGTGGGAGCATGGCATTTATCTAGGTTCCACACTTTCAACTACAAATTTCAAGGCATACAAGAGGGAGTATGGCACACCGGAAAAGATAGAGGATATCTATGATTACAGGGCAAAGCTAAAGCAGAAGTTCTATTTTTATCAGGATATGTCAAAGGATGATGATGTACCAAAGAAGCTGCAGAATGACTTCCTTCACCAGATGTATGAGGATTTTGGAACGATTGAAGAGGACTGTTTTTACGACAGGCTGGAAGATGGAAAGTACGATGAAGGCTTTAAGGAAAGACAGGTAAAGGAAGAAAAGAGCCGGTGATGAGATTTTTACAGGAGGCGATATCATATGGAACAGGAATTTGATGTTGAGATAAAAGAAGTGCTTTCACGAGTACAGAAAGTAAAGGCAGAGTCGCTTGACGATGCCATCAATAAGGCAATGGATATGTATTATGCAGAGCAGATAGTCCTTGGAACAGAGGACATGAAGGGAGTTGATTTTGCACCTATCAGCGAAAGTCAGCTCCCTTCTTCATTAAAAGAAAACGGAGGAAGAGCAAGATGAAAAGTGATTCAACAACAGTAATTAAGAACATGGAGTTTTTAGTAAAGGAACTTCATAAGGAGTGGGACAGATCGGGTGCTTCTAAGGCATCCGTTATTATTTCCCTTGAGGAAGTAGATGGTATCAATGATAAGTTAAAAGAGATTATCTATCAGACACAGAAGTCAGTCGATGAGGATGAGCTGACCTTTAAACAGAGCATTGCAAAGTCCAAGGAGTGCTATGTGCTTCTTCGTGTGGTGCGTAAGATTGCAAAGGAAAAGGATAAATGCGAAAAACAGGCAATCGACAATGAATTTGCAATCGAGCTGGATAAGGATGAGTTAAAGCTCTTTAAGGGATTGTTTGCAGAGATGTTTAAGTAGAGGAGGACAAAGGTATGGGCGTTGATATGAAGGTCAAAGCGATATACGATTCTGAAATTGGTAACATCACCAGAACAGATAAGAACTGGAAAGATGTTTTAAAGGTTGCAGGTCAGTTGTACCGCTATGAATTTGACAATATCGTTATGGTAACAGCTCAGAGATCTCCGGAGAGAAGCACACTTATGGCAGATTATGATACCTGGAAAAAGGTGGGAAGATATGTAAAGCGTGGTGCGAAAGGCTGTGCCATTTTCCCGTCAAGGGCACTGAATCCCCGTATGAGATATATCTTTGATATCAGTGATACCGGAGGGAAGAATGTTAAGCTGACATGGGACCTTGAGGGAGAAAATCTTAAGGATTATGTGGATTTTCTTGTGTCAGAAGGTCAGATTGAGCAGTACGATAACAGCGACAGGGAGTCTCTAAAAAATATATTAAAACAGTTTACAGGAACAGATGTTTGGCTTATAATAAAAGAAGAGTTCGGAGACCGAATGACCGAACTTATGCAGCTATCAGGTAGTGTGATAAAGGAAGAAAGTAAGAAACGCAATGGCTTACAGCAGGAAATGGACATGGAGCAGCTTGTATATGCAAGTGTCATGTATGCTGTAGGGACGAGATGCGGATTTGACTTATCTGTGCAAGAACAGGATTTTAGTCAGATCGTAAATATCAAAGACGAAGAGATCATTTACCGTCTTGGTTCCATTGTATGCGATGTCTCCTGTAGTGTTCTTAGAGAATTTAGTCGTAACTTAAAGGCAATCGAGAGCGAAAGGAGAATTGGATATGTTAGAAGAAATGACTTACAAGGAAGTGGACGGACTGCTTTATCCGCAGATAGAGATGCCGGACGAGACGGAGGATCTCACGAAGCTGGGCAAATACGGAAGGATGGCGATGAACTATCTAAAGGAGAACGAGCCGGCAAGATACAAGACGCTGATGAGATTCGGGAAGATGTACGAGAAGATGTCAGCGGTAGAGGAGGAAGCGAACCAGCTGTACGACCAGCTGGAGATGCAGTATCTGGCGAAGCACAAGCCACAGAATCCGTCATCGACAATGGAGATGTGGAAGATAAGAGAGCAGGCGAAGATGCAGGCAGAGGAAGTGGTACTGAATCAGATAGTGATGCGATTCCACTAGAATCAGATGATACAGAACTGAATAGGGAACTTGATGAAATCAATTCATTGGGTGTTAGTAAGGAAGCCGAATATACACAGGCTTCCTTTTTTTTCGACCAGAATGGGCAGGCAAGCATTGGCACTATTCATACTGAGGACGAAAACAATAATCAGTTTATGCGTCAGTTCGAGCAGGACAGAAAAGCTGCATTAGCAGGTAAATACAATTACCTGAATCCCAAAAAGTCTGCAACAGTACCAAGTGAGTATATCAAACAGGTGCTTATGAGAGGTACAGGTTTTATCGGTGGCAAGGGCAGGGTATGCAAGATTTTTGAAACTGAGATTGATGCAGGAACCAGGGCAAAGCGTATCAAAGCAGAATATGGTCAGGGAGGTGCAGGCTGGCCGGTTGACGGACTGGGACTGCACGGATATGACACATTTCATGGGAATGGACTGCGTTTTCAGTGGCGAGATGAGGATGGAGAGGTTGAAGGATATGTTTCGTGGAAAGATATCGAAAAAGAGCTTGGTGTCCTTATTCTTACAGGGGAATACCAGCCTGAGACACCTCGTATTGATGAGCTTGCGATGGACGGACTCCGTGAGGATGATGAGGTCATTGATGCCGAATACCGGGAAGTGGAACCGGAGGAGGCAGAATCAGAGATTGATGATTATGCAATACCGGATGAGCCGGAGAGCTATGCTTCTAACAGAGATTATGTAAGTGCAAAAGGCATGACACCACAGGAAACTGCCGATGAAGACCGCATGGTAACACAGGCAGAATATGGTGCAGAGATAGAAGCTGAAACAACTGAAAAAGATCCATCAGAGCTTCAGTATATTACACCGATTGATTATGCCAAGCGTATTGCAGAGCTTGATGAAGACCTGCGTGATGCGGCGGAGATTCTTGTAACAGATTGCAGCTGCTACACTCCGTTTAGGGCATTCCTTATGGATGTGGTGCAGTCTGATTTTGCATTTATGCCCAATAAACTTGACCTTATCAGGGATATTGCATTAGGGACAGATAATGCAGAAAGAAAGGCATATTCCAACAATAAGTATGGTCTTGTGGAGTACTCAATCAGAAGTGGATATGTGAAGATCAGCTATAAGAACAGGAATGGTGTGCGTAAGGAAGGTGCTCTCGACTGGCGTGAGTTATATGAGATTTTATCCTATATGGTAAAACAGCCATTTTACTGCGGAGAAGACCAGAAAAAGTATTATCAAGAGATAAAGCAGAAGGCTGACAGGGATAAGATGAATCCGGTCTATAAGAGATTCTTTGACATCGAGGATAGTGTAAAAGCTAATCGTCTTGAAACCAGGGAAAGAGCAATAGCGAATGGATGGGAAACCAAGATTGATGAGAATGGACATGTAGTTTCAGATGATGTGGTATCAGTATCTGTGGATGATATTCAGGCTGATACAGAATCACAGGAAACTGTAGATTTTACACCAAAGCAGGAACCAGTACAGCAAGTAGAAAGTCTTGAAAATGAGAAGAATGTTGCCGGGCAGACGAAGCACAACTTCCATTACAATCTCTGGGAAATGGAAAAAGGCGGTGCCAAGACCAGATATCAGTGGAATATGGATGCAATTCGTACTTTAAAGCAGATTGAATCAGAAAACAGGCTTGCAACACCGGAGGAACAGAAAACCTTGTCGAAGTTTGTCGGATGGGGCGGACTGTCACAGGCATTTGACGAGGAAAACGCAGGCTGGAGCAAAGAGTACAAAGAACTCAAAGAGATGTTATCGGATGAAGAGTATGCTGCAGCTAGGGCAACAGTAAACAATGCCTTTTATACTTCACCGGAGATTGCCATGTGCATGAACTCGGCACTTGTCCAGTTTGGTTTCAGAGGCGGCAATGTATTAGAACCATCTATGGGTATCGGTAACTTCTTTGGGAGTATGCCGGCACCTATGCAGAGAAGTAAGCTGTATGGGGTGGAGCTTGACAGCATTTCGGGAAGAATTGCAAAGCAGCTTTATCAGAATGCCAATATCAGTATCACAGGATTTGAGAATACCACATATCCGGATAACTTCTTTGATGTAGTTGTCGGAAATGTGCCATTTGGTGATTATAAGGTTTTTGATCCGAAGTACAACAAGTATAACTTCCGTATCCACGATTATTTTCTGGCAAAAGCACTTGATCAGGTAAGACCGGGAGGCATGGTTGCGGTGATTACCACAAAGGGAACACTTGATAAGGCAAATCCTACTATCCGAAAGTATCTGGCTGAAAGAGCAGAGCTTGTGGGAGCGATAAGACTTCCGAATACTGCATTTAAAGATAATGCAGGAACCGAAGTGACAGCAGATATCCTGTTTTTGCAGAAAAGGGAGAGAAAGATTGATATTGAGCCGGACTGGGTACACCTTGGTGTAACTGAGAATGGCATTGCAGTCAACTCTTATTTTGCAGAGCATCCGGAAATGATGCTTGGATCTATGGAATATGACACAAGGATTTACGGACAGGACAGCAGATACACAGTCTGCGTGAATGATGATGAGAACTTCAATATTTATGAAGCATTAAACAAAGCTATCGGTAATATCAAAGCCCAGATGACAGATTTTGAGAGAGTGGCAGATGAGGCGGAGCAGACGGAGGAAGTTATCCCGGCTGATCCGGATGTGAGAAACTACACTTACACATTTTTTGAAGGAAAACTCTATTACAGGGAAAATTCCGAGATGGTAAGAAAAGAAGTATCACAGACTGCCGAGGAGCGAATCAGAAGCCTTGATGAAATCAGACAGATAACAAGAGATCTGATTGATATCCAGATGGATGGCTGCAGCGAGGAGGAGCTTTCTGATAAGCAGAGACTTCTTAATGTAAAATATGATGCCTTCGTAAAGCAGTATGGAGCCATTACTTCAAAAGCAAACAGAATAGCTTTCAGAGATGACAGCGATTACCCACTTCTTTGCAGTCTTGAAGAAGTAAATGAAGACGGGGAGGTGAAAAAAGCGGATATGTTTTATAAGCAGACGATTAAGGCAAAGACTGTCATAGACAGGGTTGAGACTGCTGTGGAAGCATTGAATGTATCCGTCAATGAATTTGGATATGTAAATCTTGCCTATATGCTCTCTATCTATGAGCCGGATATTACTAATGTAAAGGAAGAACTTGCAGAAAAGTCCGGGCAGACAGCTGATGAGATAACATTTAGTGATGATGCTTTGGCAGAGCTTAGAAGGGCAGTTCTTGTGGAAGAGCTGGATGGATTGATTTTCCTAAATCCCGACCGCTACAACGAGAACAATCCCGACATCGGCTGGGAGACGGCAGACGAGTATCTTTCCGGCAATGTGAGAGACAAGCTTCGTGTAGCAAAGGCTATGGCAGCGGATACAGGCAATCCGCAGGCAGAAAAATTTGCAGGCAATGTGGCAGCACTTGAAAAGGTACAGCCGGAGTGGATTGAAGCCTCGGATATTGATGTAAAGATTGGCACGACATGGATTGAGCCGCTTGATTATGAGCAGTTTATCTATGAGCTTCTCAATACACCAAGACGGGCAAGGGCAGTCAGAAGCCAGTTTTACAATACAGGCATTCAGGTACACTTAAATAAGATGAGCATGGAATGGTTCATCGAGAATAAAAGCATGGATAAGCATTCAGTGGCGGCTACTAAGACCTATGGTACAAGCCGCATGGATGCTTATTCTATTTTTGAGGATACGCTGAATCTAAAGACAGTAACAGTCAGGGACAGGATTGATGACGGTGATGGCAGGTATCATTACGAAGTCAATAAGAATGAGACAATGCTTGCAAGGGAAAAGCAGAACATGATCAAGGAGAAGTTCAAGGAGTGGCTGTTTGCAGAGCCGGAGCGAAGACAGAAATATGTGGAGTATTACAACGAGACATTTAATAACATCCGCCTGCGTGAGTATGACGGAAGTCACTTACAGTTTCCGGGAATGAATCCGGCGATTGAGTTAAAGCCACACCAGAAAAATGCGGTGGCAAGAATTCTTCTTGGGGGAAATACTCTGCTGGCACACTGTGTCGGTGCCGGAAAGTCATTTGAGATGATGGCTGCCTGCATGGAGCAGAAGAGACTTGGACTTGCCAATAAGACAATCATGGTTGTACCAAAGCCGCTTATCGGTCAGACGGCATCAGAGTTTTTAAGGCTTTATCCGTCAGCAAATATCTTAGTTGCCACGGAGCGTGATTTTGAAAAAAGCCGCAGAAAGCAGTTCGTATCAAGGATTGCAACTGGTGACTATGACTGTATCATCATGTCACACTCACAGTTTGAGAAAATCCCAATCTCCGCAGAGAGAAAGGAGCGAATGCTTAACGAGCAGATTGATGAAATCAGCTATGCGATTGATGAGATGAAGGAGCGTAACGGAGAGCGATGGACTGTAAAGCAGATGGAAAGCCAGAAGAAAAAACTGGAGGAACAGCTGAAATCCTTGTCAGATGAGAGCAGGAAGGATGACCTTATTACCTTTGAGGAACTGGGTGTAGATTCTATTATGGTAGACGAAGCACATAATTTTAAGAACCTTGCGATTTTTTCCAAGATGAATAATGTGTCAGGTATCAGCAGTAGCGGAGCTAAGAAGTCAACGGATATGCAGCTTAAATGCCAGTATTTGTCTGAGATAAATGATGGCAGGGGTATTGTGTTTGCAACAGGTACACCAATATCCAATACCATGTGTGAGATGTATGTCATGCAGCTTTACTTACAGAAAGCGGCACTTGAAGAGATGGGGATTTATCACTTTGATTCTTGGGCAGCAAACTTTGGTGAAGTGACAACAGCACTTGAGCTTACTGTAGAGGGAAGCGGATTTCGTTTTAAGAGCAGATTTAATAAGTTTACGAATCTGCCGGAGCTTATGAATATCTTCCGTGAGGTAGCAGATGTGCAGACCGCAGACATGCTTGACCTTGATGTGCCAGCTCTCCGTGGCGGCAAGCCTATTATAGTGGAGTCGGAGCCTGACTGGTATGTGAAGCAGGTCATGGAAGACTTTGTTGTGAGGGCAGAGCGTATCAGAGGCGGTGGAGTTGATCCAAGCGTGGATAACTTTCTAAAGATTACCCATGAGGCAAGACTTCTTGGAACGGATGCCAGACTGATTGATAAGGATGCGCCGAACAATCCGGATGGAAAACTCAATAAGGTAGCGGAGAATGTATGGAAAGAATATGAGAAAGGAAATGCTGATGGTCATATAGGCTGCCAGCTTATTTTTTCGGACATCGGCACACCGGGACCAGATAAGGACTTTACCATCTACGATTATCTGAAAGAAACACTGATCCAGTATGGTATTCCGGCAGATGAGATAGCTTTTATTCATGATGCCAAGACGGATGCACAAAGGGACGCACTTTTTAAGGAGATGAGGACAGGTAAAAAGAAGGTTCTTATCGGTTCAACGGACAAGTGTGGAACAGGTGTCAATGTGCAGACACACCTTGTTGCAATGCATCATGTGGATTGCCCTTGGAAGCCTTCTTCTATTGAACAGAGGGAAGGACGAGGCATACGACAGGGTAATGAAAATGAAGAGGTGGCAATCTACAGATATGTCACCAAAGGGACATTTGATGCATACAACTGGTCGCTTGTTGAAAATAAGCAGCGATTCATCAGTCAGGTCATGACAAGCAAGGCTGTAAGCCGAAGCTGTGAGGATATCGACGAGGCAACACTTTCCTATGCAGAGATTAAAGCGGTTGCCACAGGCAATCCTTTAATCAAGGAAAAGATGGAGATTGACAATGATGTCCAGAGATTAAAGCTCTTAAAGGCATCCTATGACAATCAGAGATATGGCTTGCAGGATAACTTTATGATTAAGTATCCGAAGCTGATTAAGACAGCAACAGAAAAGCTTGCCAATGTAAGAGAGGATGTAAAGGCAAGGGATAAAGAGCTGATTGATAATCCGGAATTTGCCATTACCATAGGCAAAGTAACTTACACAGAGCGTGTGGATGGCGGAACGATGATGCTTGAAGCAATCAGTAAATGTAAGACCGGAGAGACAACTGTAATCGGTAAATTCCACGGATTTGAGCTGCTTGTGGAAAAGAACTTCCTTGGCATCAATTATATGGTGCTTCGTGGAAAGACAGAGTATAAAGCAGAGCTTTCCACAAGTCCTGTCGGCAGCATGGTGAAGCTGGAAAACCTGTTCAATGGACTCCATGAGAACATTGATTTCTTTGAAAAGAAGATTGAGCAGTACCAGAATGACCTTGAAGCATCAAAGGCAGAGTATGACAAGCCATTTGCGTACAGCAAGGAACTGGAAGAAAAGCTGGCTAGGCAGTGTAAACTGAATGCCCAGCTTGACCTTGAGAACGCAAAGGCTGTGGATGCAGACCTGAGCGGACCGGAGGAAGAAAGAGAAGCTGATGACAGAATGGAATCTGCAGCAATTGTAGCAGAGGATAAAGGTGCTTATCCAGCCGACAGAGAGGGCAGAACACGATAGGAGAGTGAATAATATGAGCATAAGAAAAGTGGTCGCAGGACTACTGATTGCAGCAGGGATTGCCATTATGGCAGTCCCTTTTTTCTGGCGGACAACCGGAGAAAAACAGACAGAACAGCTCATAAGTGAATTTGAGCAGACATTGGAGGATGATTACGATGAAGAAACAGATGTGGAGGAAGAGCAAACCTCCATTAGTAAAGAGGATGAAGCCATTCTTAAAGAAGGCGGTGTTATCGGCATCATTGAGATACCGGGCTTAGATATCAGGTATCCGGTAATGGAAGGAACCACAAGTAAAGTGCTTAATGCAGGGATTGGTCATATAGAAGAGACTGCAGGAATCGGAGAAAGTGGCAACTGTGTATTGTGCGGTCATAATGGCAGCAGATATGGCACATTTTTTACACCACTAAGTCAGATATCCATAGGTGATGAAGTAATGATAACCGACAAAAATGGGCTGAAGCATATCTATGAGGTAATAGAGACAGAGGTAGTAAATCCGTATGATAACAGCATCAAGACACAGGGTACAGAAAAAGAATTAACTCTTTTTACCTGTTCCCAGAAAGGAACCATGCGTTTTGTGGTCAGGTGCATTTATAAGGAGGCGGTGATGGATGAATAAGAGATACCGATTAGGTGAGATAGAAGAGGCAGTAGCAGAAATGGAAGAGCTAATTGACATCGAGGATGATATTGCTGAGATTGATGATGACTTTCAGATAGTCGTAAGCGGCTGGTCTGTGTATGTCGAAAGCCTGAATCTGACACTCAGACAGGGAATAGCCTGTGTATGGGATGCAGAGGAAGGATTATTTATGCCTGATTTTGATGTGACTATCGTGTATGAGGGGAACATTGAAACACAGGAGTGGCTCTACTATGAGCAGGACGGAATGGTCGTTACACTTGGCAACTGGCTTAATGGCAGATTGTCTTGTGAACAGATAGAACAGCTTTGGTGTGAGCTTATCATACCGGAGCAAAACAAAGAACAAAAAGAAAGCGAGGAATAGCATATGAAGTATTCAATTAAAGTAAACGAAGTAAGAGCAAAAGAGGGCAGCAACATCAAAGGATTTGCAACAGTAGTATTTGGTGATTCATTTAAGATTACCAATATTGCAATCCTTGAGAATAAGGATAAGGGAGAGCTTTTTGTATCAATGCCAAGATACCGCTCCAATGAGCGTGATGAAAGCAACGGTGTGATCTATAAGGATGTGTGCAATCCTATCACAGCAGAGTTTCGAGAGGAACTCTATACCAATATCCTTGATGCCTATGCAAGAATTAAGGAACCGGAGAAAGAGGAGACACAGAAGCAGGAGCGTACACAGGAAATGCCGGAGTTTTCCGTAACTGTAACACCTTATGAGAGGGAAGGTAGTAACATCAAGGGACTTGCACGCATTTATTTTGAAAACAGTTTCATCGTAAATAACATCAATATCGTGCAGGGCAAAGAGAAAATCTTTGTATCAATGCCTTCTTATAAGACAAAGCAGCTGGACGAGCAGGGCAAGCCAATCTACCAGGATGTCTGCTATCCGGTCACAAAGGATTTCAGGGAAAAACTCTATAATGAGATTATCTCTGAATATGAGAAAGCAAAGGATAAGAGCAACGAAAATGCAAGAGAGAGTGCAGAGAAACATCATGGCAATCCCGATAAAGAGAAGGACAAAGAGGCGACGCCCTTTCGATAATCAGTAATCAGAGTACAGGGGCGGCCAAGGCTGCCCCATTTACAGAATGGAGGAAACAGAATGGATATGGAAGCAGGAAAAACACTTACCAATGAGGAGGTCATAAGAGAACTTCTCGACTTATTAAAGAAAAATGCCATGAAAGAGCAGGCAAACGATGTATTTGAGATATGCAGCTATGTGGATGGACTGGAGAAAAAGATTGATTCCATGACGGAAGAACTCACCAATATGCAGAACCAGATCAAAGAAATGCAGGAAGATACTCTTGTCAATAATGCTAAAAAGGGCTTGACAAATAAAGGGTTAAGGAATATAATTAGATTCAGTTTTATACAAGGAGTTAATAAATATGCGGCAAGGTATTCTTAAATAAACTGTCAATTTGATAGTGGGAACAAAAAGTAGCAGTCCCGTTTCACTTTTAATA
>JAGAIR010000002.1 GCA_017626435.1 Lachnospiraceae bacterium
ACTCTTCATCAATTGAAATCAACGATTTATCTCCATCTTTCCATTCAACGTCTATAAGATATTCTTTTCCACCGTATAAGTCTGTATTGATTTTATCTATAACAGTATAAGAGGAAACATAGGAACTAGATAAATCTTTACTATGCAGAATATTCAGTTGCTCTTCACCAGATATAATATATTTAACTCTATTAATACTCGTATCTTTTCCTAGTCCTGCCATTACATAATTTGTTTTTTTTCTCATATTATCCCCTCTTTGTATTTTTTATTTATTCTATCACATGGAAACTCTTTATTCAATCTCATAAACAGAAGAAAACCAATTCGTTTAAAAAACAAATCGTTTCTTTACGTGATACAATAACATTATTTGAAAAAAATAACATTAACTATTCTAACTTAACGGGAAAACAACTAAATGTAATTAAAAAATGGGATACTAACAATCTTGAATCCTATCTTAATAAGATAAACGAAATCAAAAATGCAGAAAACAGTAATAACTCTGCATTATTTGACAGTTTACAAATCCAGGAATACGCTTCTGCACTCAAAGATGTAAAATCCGCACAGGCTGCTCTTTTACTCTCCACCCAGGGTCTCAGCAACGCACAAATTTTAGAAACCCTGACAGCCCGGGGATTAACCACGGAAGAAAAATACCAGGCTATGATGGATGCCGGATTACTCCAATCCAAACAGTCTTTGACAAATGTTGAACTACAAAACAGCATTGCCAAAACATTATCTGCCAGCATGTCAGAAGAAGAGGCGGCAGCGAAATCAATTGAAATCATGTCTTCCATGGGACTGAGTGCCGCCATAGAAGGAGAAGAAGCCCAGACGATAAAATTGACTGCTGAAAAATTAACACAGTTAGTTACATCAAAAAAATTAAGTCAAGCCGAAGCGATGGAAATTGCTATGCGCAATGGCTCTACCGCTTCCATAAACGCACAAACCATGGGAGCTATGCCGAAATGGATTAGCAAAATCAAAGAGAGTACCGCAGCAATCAAGCTACAGGCTGTTGAAACAGGAAAATGGCTTCTCACAAATCCTACTGCATGGTGTGTAGCTCTAACTGCTGCATTACTGGTGTTAAACCATGTCATCCAGTCTAATGTAAAAACCTTACAGGAACAAAAAGATCTGTTAGATGAAACAAACAATAATATATCAAATAATAACAGCGAAGCTTCGGAATTACAGAGCAAAAAAGAAGAAAACCAACAGCAAATTAGCAGTTTAAAAAATTCTGATGATCCTACTGACATAGCGAAAGTTCAAAAGTTGGAAACAGAGAATGTTACTCTTCAGCAACAGTTGGAACTCCTACAACTCTTGAATCAACAGGAAACAAAAAATGCACAGCAGTATACAAAAGACATCATAAATAATACAGCATTAATCACAAATTTATCAAAAGTCCTCAATGACATACAGGGTTTTCACTTTTTTCAGGCGGTAAAAGACAGTGACTTAAACATCTACTCATTTATGAACGCAGTTGATAAATTTAGAGAAGGAGATATAAGTGGTGGCTTTCAAAAAATTGGAAAAGGAATTGAAACAAACATAAACCCCCTTGCCGCTATTATTTCTCTTTTAACTCCCCACAAAGAAAACGAAAAATCAATCACTGAGGAAACCCAGGATCAGATTGATTCTGTTTCCGATTTAAGAAAACAATTAGCAGAACTGGAATCAAAAAAAGATTCTATGGATGCCGGAAAATATAAAAAACAACACGAGAGTATTATTTCAAAAATTACTACTGAAACAAAATCTTTAACAGGCAAAGTCAAGGAACTGGAGGAATATCAAAGTAACTTGGATCCCGATGACGCCGAATATGAACAGGTCCAAAAAGTATTAGATAACTATACAGCATCTTTAACAAAAACAGATGATTATAATACCTTTGATAAAATTATAAACTCCGAGATTTATGGCAGTAACAAAAAAGAACTGATTGATCTTGCAAACCAGGGAAAACTAAGTGAAAACATACTGGAAGAAAACTACCACAATCTATGGGTATTATTTGATGCCCTTGGGTTAAGTATTGATGATGTCAATGAAAAACTAAAAGGAATACAGATAGATGATTCGGTTCTGTCTTTCAACAAAGCATGGAAAAATCTGGATGCTCCAAAAGACAATTCTCTTAGCTCACTCAAATCAGATTTACTGGAACTGGCAGAAGCAGGACAACTTACCGAAAAGACCTTCATGGCAGCCAAGGGCTCCGATACCTTTTTAGAACAGCTTCATATGCCGGCAGGCAAAGCCGTTGAGGAGATTAACAAGTTAATAAATTCAGAAAAACAACTGGCTTCTATGAGAAAAGGGATCACTTCTCTTTCTGATAATCTTGCAGCTAAAGAATCATCTCCAGACAAGGAAATTGATTCCAGCACACTGAACAGTATGCCGGATGAATTAAAAAAAAACAAAAAAGAGTGGAAACAATATGTAGAAACTCTTGGAGATGCCTCCTCTTCCATGTCTGATGTAAAAAAAGTTACTAATGAACTTGCTACAGCGTATATCAACGGCAGCAGCTTTTTAACAAATTTAGATAAAGATAATAAGGAATATTATATTACCCAGTTAAAATTAATGGGTGTAGAAAATGCCCGTGAAATCGTCAACAAAAAGTTGAGAACAAGCGAAGAAGCCCTCAATGCCAAAAAACAAATTTCAAACAAACTTCATAAAAAGTTCTGTGAACTAACCTGGGAAAATATTTCCTCTTCTGATCAATATACCAATGCCTCTAAAAGAGTTCAGTCAGAACTACAAAATCTCTATCTGCAAGAAAATATTTTTCAAAATAATAAGCTAAATCTGAGTCAGAAAATTACAGAATTGCAAAAATATGCAGATGTAATGGGAATGACAGTCCTGGCTGCCAGTGCAGAAGAAGCAGGAGATAAAGCTGTAAAACGTGCCATTAAAAAAGGGGAAATATCTGGTCTGGATACTCTTTCTGTACAAAGAGTATATAATCAAGGGCAATTAGAATATTTTAAGCAACACCTTTTTAACGTCCCTGGAAATAATAATGGAAAATCTGGTATTAAAGTAGGTAAGACGGGAAACTCGTCAAAAAAGGAAACAGGTGAAAATCCAGACACTCAATCTGAGCAAACCAAATCAACAGAAACCATCGATTGGGTTGCCCGCCGTCTGGAAGTCTTACAGTCAGCTATCGACCTGACCAAAGCTAAATTTGAGAATCTATTCCGCTTTCAGGCAAAGAAAAATAATCTCAATGCTCAGATCAAGCAGACAACCAAATTGCTTCAGGCTCAGGAGAAAGTTGCAGATAGATATGCAAAAAAGGCGGCAAACGTTTCTCTTTCCTCAAATCTGAAAAAGAAAGTCAAGAAAGGTCAGATTGATGGAAAATTATCAGAACTGCTTAAGAACTATGATGAAGACACGGCAAATAAAATTTCCAAATATCAGGAATATTGGGATAAATCCCAGGATTCCAAAAAATCTGTACAGGAACTGAAAAAATCCCGTAAGGAACTGATGGATCAGAAGGATCAGTTACATGTTGACAGAGCAGAACAGAAAATTTCCACACTGGATGCCAAAGCAGAAATTTCCAATACTGCCAAGGAAAAAAACAGACTGGAAAATAAAAAGATCGAACAACTGAAAGAATCCTACCAATATCAAATAAAAATAGCGGAAAGAGAAAAGAATTCTGTAAAGGTAACAGAACTTCGAGCCAAGAAAGAAAAAGAGATCCTGGAAATCAAAAAACAAATTTTACAGAACACCCTTGACGAAAACGGAGCTACACGCTCTTACAACGATGCAAGATATGCCAACGCAAAAACTCTTGCCGAAAAAAATGCAATACTTGATAATGATATTGAATCTTACCGTTCTGACCAGCAGGCAAACGAAACATATTATTCTCAATTGGTATCCAACACTCAGAAAAAAGCAAAGAAAAGTCTGGGTACAAACGCCTTAATGGGTTCTCTGGCATCCAGCCAGGTCGCAGGAAAAAATAAAAATAAAATTCTTGATCTGATAAAGAAAGGAAATCCTATTCCCGACAGTATCCTAAACCGGAAAAATGTCAAGAACCATCCCGACCTTCTAAATAAATTAATCGAGTATAATAACAGTCTTGATGATATCACAAAAGAAGTCGAAAAGGTTCAACAGGATAAAGATAAGGCAGACCAGGAAACCAAGACTGCAATCCGTGAGAAGGAAATCCAAAAGCTGCAAAATAATGCAGAGGAAGCTGAGGCCAATTACAATCTTTCCAAGATAAGGGAAGACAATGCCATTACTGCGAAAGAAAAAAACAAGCAGGAAGAGAATAGCAGAGCCAGCTTAATAGAACAATATGACTATCTGAAAAAAATTGCTGAAACAAATGGCGACATTGTTGAACAGCAGCGTCTGGAGGAGGAATTACAGGAAAAAATAGCACAGTCCTATCAGACAGAATTCCATAATATCAAAGCAGAATATGAAAAGAAAACCACTCTCAATGAAGGCAATATCTCTTCTACCCAGGCTGAAATATCTGCTTTACAGGCACAGGGAAAAGCTGTATCAGAAAGCTTTTACGGCAGTCTGCTTAATGATACCAGATACAAGAAAAAACTTCTGATCGAGGAAAAAAATGAGCTGGAAGATAAATTAGCCAGTCTGGAGGTTGGCAGTGATGCATGGTACGAGGCCATAGAAACCCTGGACAATCTGGATGTTTCTATTATCAAATGCGATGAAGATACTGCACAATTTACAAAAACGATCAACGAGCAGAAACTTGCACTACTCAGTTTAAAGACCGCCCAGATACAATCCGGGATCGACCATGTCTCTTTCCTGATTGATGAGCTGTCTCACAAGGATCTGACAAAGAAAGAATCCGGCGGGTTTACTACAGAGGGATTAACAGTACTTAGTTTATATGCATCCCAGATGCAGCAAAACAAAGATAAGCTTGCCTCCGTACGAGCTTCCTATGACGAATTTCAGAAACAGGTTGCCCTTGGCATTTCCAATCTGTCAGAGGAAGAAATCCAGGCGAAAAATGATGACTACATGAAGCAGATCCAAGATATCATCTCTGCCAACTCTGCTCTGAAAGATTCTATGATCTCACTGGTAAAAGAGGGATTTGAAGTCCAGTTAGATTCCTTAAATGAATTGATTGATACACGCAAAAAAGCATTGCAATCTGAAAAAAATCTATATGACTATCAGCGAAAGGTAGCAGACCAGACAAAAACAATCACAAATATAGAAAAGCAGATGGCAGCTTTAAGCGGAGATGACAGTGAAGAAACCCGTGCCAAATTACAAAAATTAGCAGTTGAACTGGATACAGCAAAACAGGATTTAGAGGATACCGAATACGATCAATGGATATCGGACCAGGAAGAACTGTTAGACAGTTTATCCGAAGATTTTGAAGATTTTATGGAAAATATGTTACGTGATACAGATGCATTGATCGAGCAGGTCATTGAAGCAATCAATCAAAATGGCGATATCGTCTCTTCCACCCTGTCAAGTTTGGGCTATGGAAATGCTTCCACCGTATCCACAATAGATAATGGAGATGGCACACACACAACGACTATCACTGATTACAATGGAAATACAACCTCTTTGACTTTTGACCAAAAAGGAAATGTTATCTCCTCATCCAAGGAGGCAGATAAGAAATCAGTAGTACTGGATATCCTGAACAACTATGCCGAACGCAGGGGATACGCACGTAATCCAGTGGAAGCACTGTTCTTAAACGCAGGCTATAACAACTATCTGAGTGAAGAAGCAATCGAAAAGTTAAGCAGCATTTCCGGAAAAAGCTGGACAAGTGCAGATGACCAGAATGAAGCCAATGCAGTTTATAACTGGCTAAAAGAGATTGGTTTTGCCAATGGCGGTGTAGTCGGAGGAAACAGCTACAGTGGTGACAGACTCTGGGCAAGAGTCAACTCTGGAGAGTCTATTCTTACCAGAAAATTTACTGATCTGTTGCCGGAAACATTACATACGATGAATCGTTTTATCAATCTTCCTTCCTGCAACTTACCAAGCCTTCCTGTAACCAACGCACAGCCAGCTTTACAAATGGGCAATATTGACATTCATCTGGACGGAAGCAGCGTAACAGATCCGAAATCCTTTGTAGATGTATTTAAAAATTCCCGTGAAATGCAGACAGCAGTGCAAAATGCAACCATTGGACAGATTGCCAGATCATACAGCAACAGCTTAAATATCTAACATACCTTCCTCTGCAATGAAATCCCGATACGGTTTGAAAGAGGTGAATGAAATTTTATGACAAAGCGAAAGAAAATAAAACGTTTAGCAACAGAAAATAAACGGCTGGCAAAAGAAAATAAAGCGTTGAAAAAGAGGGAACATACGGAATTAACAAACAAAATGCTCCTATATATGGAGACATACGATGAATTAAACAAAAAAATCCAGAAAAAATATAAAGAATTAAATGAATTGAAATGGTCCGGATCAAAAATAAAATGGAACTATAAACTCCGATTGATACGATGGAAAATGAAAGTTCATCTGGCAAAACGGTTTACAAATACAAATTGATTGGAGGTATCAGAATTATGTATGCTACAGCTTTTGAATTTAACGGAATCAGATCCGATGATATCGGGCTTTCTATTTTGAACTTTGATGGATTTTCCAATGACGGTGTTGGTACAGCAGGAAGTGAGATTACATTTAACACCTCTAAACCAGCAAACAACAGCAAATGGAATTTTCATAATCCCCAAACAGAAACACCTTTACAAATGTCCTTTCAAATAGGCAAATCCGATGGCAATGGATTGTCGCGGGAAGAATGTGCATTTCTCATGAGATGGCTTGTGCGTTCTGACGGATATCACTATCTGCGATTCCTGCAGGATGAATATGAAAATACTTATTTCCACTGCCAGATTACATTACAATGGATCCGCCATGCAGGAGGACAGATCGTCGGTGCAGAACTTGCGGTCACCTGTGATGCCCCTTATGGGTACAGCAGTCTGAAAAAATATGAAGTAGATGTAGATGAACATTCGCCAGATAGCAGCTCCTTTCAGATATATAACGACAGCGATGAAACAGGTGCCATTCTTTTTGATTCCGTAGATATCATCTGCACATCCGATGCAGATGTCCTGACTATTACAAATGACATGGATCCTCTCTACTCTCCTACCGATCCATATATTACAAGGATTTTAAATTGTGTTGCCGGCGAACAGATTCATATGGCAAACCACCAGATAACGGCAGGATTAACACCAGAAGCAATGGAAAACAACGTAGAATTAAATCATACATCCGGTACCATTGCAGATGATTTCAATTTTCATTATCCACGTCTGATTCATATTTCTGGTATTACTGCAACAGATGGAGAGGAAGAGACTTTTTCGAATCCCTACACAGAAAACCGTATCAATACTTATACAGTCACAGGTGGTTCCTGCCACCTGTGCTTTACCTATAGAACGATAAGGAAGGTGCTGCCATAATGAACAAATTGACAAGAAACAGGGATGGCTCGCTGGAACAGGATAAGATATTTCTGTGTGACAGGCTTTTGCACAAAAAAGGCGAGATATATCCCATAGAAAGCCTGAAAACTACAATGAATTTAAATTCAAACGATGAAGTATCTTTTCGGCTTTACAAATATAACAGCGGGAAACCAAATCCATTTTGGAATCAGGTGGATGATCTGTCTATTATTTTGGTGGATGGTAAGGGATTCTTTGAACTAAGTGTTCCAAAGACAACAGAGGATTGTGAGTACAAAGACATCACAGGTATTTCTCTGTGTGAAGCTGAAACAGCGCAGACAAACATAACACTGCAGATCAATACAGAGGATGATCATGCACGTGAAGATTACGTTTCTGGTTTGCCTACGATATTATATAGAAATCCTGAAAATTACGAAAACTATAATGACATATGGAGCAATCCTGAAAACAAGCAAAAATGTACCGTATATAACCATGACGGCACCGTAAACCTTAATTCAACAATAACAAAAAGAAAAACAGCCTTAATGCATTCCTCCTTATTACACAGGATCTTCCACGAAATGCCTCATTACAAAATTGGTCACGTCGATCCTTCTATTGCAGAACTCCAGAGAACCTTCTCCTGTGACAACCAGTCTGTCTATGATTTTTTGCAGACCGTTGCCGAAGAACTGGAATGCATTTTCCTGTTTGACAGATTCTCCCGTACGGTAAACTGCTATTCCTTAAAGGATTATGGCAAAGATTCCGGTGTCTTTATTGATGGCACCCAAAATCTTGCAGAAAACATTACACTCACAGGAAATAAAGACTCCGTTAAGAACTGTTTTAAAATAGAAGGTGGCGACGATACCATCACAAACCGCATTGGCAACCGTCTCATTGGAGGGAACCGCATCTGGAAATTCTCTGATTATCAGCTTTCCCAAATGTCTGAAACCTTGCAGAACGCTTTCGCTCAAAGAGAAAGCCTGGTCCAGCAAAATCAGGATACTTATATCCGCTTGTGGGATGATTACAATAAAATAAGAGAAAAGCTTCAATACTACCAGTCTGCCATGATGCCCAGCGAAACAACAGATGAAACAACTGCCGAATCTGTTTTTCAAGAATTGTTTGGAAAAAACGGGAAAATCACCTACAGCTGTACCTCGAACAAATATCAAAGTTCTGACGGTGTCTTAAAATCAATCCATAATTTTGCAAAGATTATTGCACCCAGTACTTACACGGTTGAACTAACGGAAGTAAGCCACAGCAATTATGAGGATGATGGTACCGTATCATCCATTACATTCCAGGTACATGTCTATCTTACCGGACAATATGAAAACGATGCCAATGGAAATAATCAATTCGCAGATGAATATCCTTCTCCTGGTAAAACCAAAGAAATTACCCTGCCTGTGAAAAAAGGTTATCAAATGCATGACACAAGCGATAACACAATTTTCACTACGGATTATTATTTATATCTTAAGCAGCAAATGGAGATGGCAGAGGAAAAAAATAAGATAACGGATGAGGTAATTATCTTTGACCCACCGTTGGACGAAAAAGTAATTTATGATTCGGAAACTACCCCACTACAATATGCATCCTATGATAACGAGATAAATCCAGAAGCATTCCGTTCCATTCATTATACCATGTACTGCATTGACCGCCTGCAATCTTTCTATGATGCATATGAGTCATGCAGCCAGGTACTTGCCAAATGGAATAACGATATTGCCTCGAATGCTATCTCTGGTAACGCATCAGATAAAATCTTAAAGTATATCACTCCATCTGGTGATCAGGAAAGTATCTATGATGCTCTGCTTGGCAAATACGGAAGATATATGGAACTGATTTCCGCTCGGATCAGATTTCTCCAGAGTAAAGTAGATACATTGACTGCGGAATCAGAATCTATCTATGCGCAAATCCAGGAAATCAAAGAGCTCTGTGATATGCAGAATTTCCTGCAGAATTATGAAGATGGTATTTATGGTGACAGCCTTTGGACCGAGTTATGTTCCTTCCGGCGGGAAGACACCTACAAAAATGAGAACTTTGTTGGCGAAGACAGAGACGAAAAAATGTTAATGGAGAATGTAGAGCTTTTGATCGAACAGGCTGAGAAGGAAATTACAAAGGCATGCGAAATCAATTACTCCATTACTGCTACCCTCGACAATCTTATGACTATGAGGGAATTTGAGCCTTTCTGGGATGATTTTTCACTGGGCAACTACATTCATATCCGAATTGACGGAGAAATCTATAAACTGCGCCTGATTTCCATTTCTTATCACTATGATGATCTGTCCCATATTGAAGTGGAATTTTCAGATATTACGAAAAACAAAAATACCGTCAATGATCTCAAAGAGATTCTCCAGCAGGCACAGTCAACGGCAAGCAGTTTTCAATTTGTTGCCAGACAGGCAGAAAAGGGGAATGATGCCAAAAATGAACTGAACCATATCCGTCTACAGGGTCTGGATATTGCCACCACAATGATCACCAATGCAGACAAGCAGGAATTTGTTCTAAATGAGTATGGTATCACAGGACGGAAATGGGATGAACTCTCCGAATCCTATGAAAGCCAACAGATCCGTATCATCAACAATCTTTTATGTTTTACCGATGATGACTGGAAGCATACCCGTACCGCCATTGGTAAGATTCATTACTATGACACAGAGCAAAAGGAAACTGTCTGCGCATACGGGATCAATACCGAGGTACTTATTGGAGAACTGGTTTTGTCAGAGCAGCTGCGAATTACCAATGCATCGGGCAATTATGTTTTTGATCACAATGGATTTAAGATGAGCAAAGAGAATGCATCCATTACATTTGACCCGTCAAACCCATCTATTGTTGCCTGCAACGGCGAAAAGAATGTATTGGATTTTAATTCAAATGGTGATGGAAAACTGGTAATACAGGGAGAGATTGAAGGCTCCAATATTACAGGCTGCAGCATTACGGGAGATAATGTTTCCTCCTCCAGCATTAATATACGGGAGAAATTTAAGGTAAATCCGGAAGGAAAACTGATTGCAGAAAACGCTGATATAAAAGCCGGAAAAATCGGCAGCTGGGTACTTCAGGGCGGAACCTTATCCTACGGAGATACTACTTCGGATTTTTTCATGAAATTAGATGCAGTAAATAAATCTATCGTTTCAAAAAATGGGAATCAAAAATCCGTACTGTCTTCTGGAACTTTATATTTTTATCAAAATGATACGAAATATGTTACTATACATACTGCAAATTGGAATGGCACCTCAACATATGGTGTCGGTATCCATTCGGAGCCGGAATCAAAATTTATTTCTTTCGGAAACAGAACTTCAGAAAACGATTCATCGTATGCTACACCTCTTCTTTTAAACTATGGATTAAATCCCGATGGGAAAATACAACCTGTACAAATATACGGTGATACTTATATGAATGGTAATCTCTGGCTCACCGGTGACATCGTTTTAGGTGATGGATATTACGGAGTGATAAAAAATGCAAATTACAGCCATCATATCATGATCTGGTGGGATGAAAATAAACTGTGTTGTCAAATTGATGACACTCCTTTTACTATCCCTTTAATAAAATCAGACGGTACACAGATACCATAAAGGAGGATAAAATGAATACAGTACAAAAGAGGATCAATCTAAACGTAGGACAACCCAACAACTATCAGTTACTCCATGTAATGCAGGGTGGTAATGACTCCATTGAAATCATTGCAACCCTGTACAATGAAAACAAATTATACACTATAGACGCAAATGTTATTATGTTATCCGGTGTTACACCATCTGGTACAGCGATTGAAGATACCACAGCAATCACAGGCCATACAGAACATACGGTATCCTTTCTGTTGACCAAAAATATGCTGGCAGTGGATGGTGATTTAAAACTGTCCATCGTATTGATTGACTCAAAAGGGAAACAGGATGAAGAAGCACAGGTATTATACACTTTCCCGTTTGTTATTAAAATCATAAATGCACCAAAGGGCAGCATTCAGGAAAGTGATTTTAAAGCCATCACTGATTATGTAGCCAAGGCAGAGGAACATGCCCAAATTGCAACATCAAAGGCCGATGAAGCCTCTACTGCTGCTTCCAGCGCTGCAAGCAGTGCTGATACTGCTGCTTCCAACGCAAGCAACGCTGCCATATCTGAAACAAACGCAAAAACAAGTGAAACCAATGCAAAAGCTTCAGAGGAAAGTGCTTCCAGCTCGGCGGCCACTGCATCCACCAAAGCCTTAGAAGCAAATAATTCAGCTGATTCGGCTGCCAGCAGTGCTTCCGTGGCAGTTTCAAAAGCAGGTGAGATCTCTGATTATGCAGAGCAGTCTAAAAGCTATGCTGTTGGTACAAACAATACAGTAAGAGAAAATGATTCTGTAGACAATGCAAAATATTACTATGAACAGGCAGAGCAGATTGCAGAAGGACTAAATGGAGCTTTGCTCCCAATGGGCACAATTACATTCGGGCAGCTGTCTTCCCAGACAAAGCAGGCTGGATATATGTATAATATCAGCAATGATTTCACTTCAGATGAAACTTTTAAAGATGGAGGAAATATAACATATCCTTCTGGAACAAATGTATACTATACAGCTGATGGATATTGGGACTGCCTGGCAGGAACCTCTGTCACCGGAGTAAAAGGAGACACGGAAAGTTCCTACAGAAAAGGAAATGTAAACATTACAAAAGAAGATCTGGGTCTTGGAAATGTGGATAACACAGCAGATACCGATAAAAATGTAAAACACGCAGAAACTGCTGCAAAAGCAACCCAGGACAGTGATGGAAAGCAGATCAACACAACCTATGCCAGGAAAACAGAACTGCCAGTTGTTGATTCCTCTCTGGATATAAACAGCACAAACGCGTTACAGAATAAAATAATCGCTTCAAAATTCAGTGAAAAAGCAAATGCAAAGTGGAACAAAAAAAGCATATTAAGTAAAGGGCAGTCTGTCACAGTACCGGAAACCACAAATGAGATATTGATACATTATGCAAATGCCGGCTCCAGCAGTGCCGTCAGCGCAACATATGTTTATCCATTTGGTAATTCATTTAGTGTATTACGACAGACCGATTCTGGTTATACCTCATTGGCAAGTTTATCAGAATCAGGAAAAGTCACTGCTGACAGCAATCTTAACGGATATATTGTTGTTTTTGCCAGATAAAGTGTAGCGTATACACAATATCATTTTTACCCATTTTCATTTCTCTATAAATAAAAAAACTGTCTCTGTCTATGCACACTATATTTCTCCTTTTTCTTAAAAAGTATGAAAAAATGCTGGATAGGCAGCAGACAGAACCCTATAGCTGCACACACAAGAGAGCATTTATATTAGTAATCAATGCTCTCTTGTGTGTGTAAACACATATTAAAAAGCAGAAAGAGGTGGTTAGATGGTCTAATAATAAAATGTAAAACAAGGAAATCAAACAAGAAAAAATCTAAACTTTTATGAAGGGTTTCTGCATGGAATCCTTCTCTTTTTTTCAGGAGGTAAAAAATATGAATACCATTCAAAAATCTATTAATCTGAATCTGGGACAGCCCAATAACGAACCATTACTCCAGGTAATGCAGGGGGATAATGATTCCATCGAAATCGTTGCAACACTATATAATGCTGAAAATCTGTACACCATTAACGCCGATCTGATCGTCTTGTCCGGAACCACACCATCCGGCAAGATCATCGAAAACACCATAGAAGACCATACAGACCACACGGTTACTTTTCCATTAACTAAAAATATGCTGGCAGCAGATGGTATTTTAAACCTGTCTGTTGTTTTGATGGATTCCACAACCAATCAGGTCTTAAGTTCATTTCCTTTTACCATAGAGGTCATGAATGCTCCCGTTGGTTCCATTCCGGAAAGTGAACTTACTGCCATAACAGATTATGTCTTTGCAGCACGTGACTATTCTGTGGATGCCAAAGAACAGGCAGACCGTGCTACTGCCCAGGCTGACACGTCAGAAACTAAAGCAATGGAATCAGCGTATTATGCTTCCAATGCAGCAGCATCAGAGGCAAATGCAAAAACAAGCGAGACCAGTGCAAAGGCTTCGGAAAACAATGCAAAAGAAAGCGAAACCAACGCAAAGACTTCGGAAGATATGGCTTCTGTTTCCGCTGACACAGCCAGTGCAAAAGCAGAGGAAGCAGCAAACAGTGCAGCACTGGCATTATCTAACGCCAGCTCTGCTGCTACCTTTGCAGCTACAGCGATCACCAATGCCACCCATTCTGCTGAGAGTGCAACACTGGCAAAAAGTTATGCAGCAGGTGGAACCGGAACCAGGGAAAACGAGGACACCGATAATGCAAAATATTATAAAGAACAGGCACAGTCTATCGCTGAGGGTCTGGAAGGTGGATTACTTCCAATGGGAACCATTCCTTTCAACCAGTTATCTTCCCAGCCAAAACAGCCAGGGTATCTGTACAACATCAGCGACGCTTTTACCACAGACGACACTTTTAAGGAGGGAGAAGGGCATACCTGCCCAGAAGGTACCAATGTATATTACACTGCAGATGGCTTCTGGGACTGCCTGGCAGGCACCTGTGTCGCCGGAGTAAAGGGCAATGCAGAAAGTGTCTATCGGAAAGGAAACGTCAACATTACCCCGGCAGACATCGGACTTGGCAATGTAAACAATACCGCCGATGCCAATAAAAACGTAAAGCATGCAGATACTGCCACAAAGGCAACCCAGGATAATGACGGAAAGCAGATCAATACAACCTATGCCAAAAAAACAGAGCTGCCTGTAATCGATTCCGCTCTCAGTACATCAAGCACCAATCCGGTTCAGAACAAAACGATTACTTCAGCTATCTTTTCAATGGGAAGCAGTCTGGCAAATAAAGCAGAGAAAAGTACCTTAACTGATTTTCTGACCGTGGAAAGCTATGAGACAACAATTTCTATTGGAGCTAATAGTGCTACAACATCTTCCTTTTCCATAACCCCGCCAAGCGGTTACTCTAAGGCATTGGGAATTATCGACGTTTTATTTAGCAGCACGTATGCAAAAAATGTAGTCCCATATTACTATAGTATCAGTGGATCAAAAATTGGATATGCTATTGGAAATTGCAGCAACTCCTCTGTATCTTCCGTAAAAGTAACATTTAAAGTACTGTTCGCCAAATCATAATAAGATTGTGTCATAGGGCTGGCTAAAACTTCAGGGCAGAAGAGATTTCCCCTCTCTTCTGCCCTGTTTTTTACGATTTCAACATATCCTTCGATTCGATTACGATCAGCACTCCATCCTTGATCTGGACTGTTGCCTCTTTCGCACCATCTTCTATTTCATTACTGACCCCCCGGCTGCTCCCTATAGTCATGGTATAATCATCCAATAAATACTTGAACCCCCGCAACGTAACTCCTGTCACTTTTTCCGTCAGCGGCTGCAGAGAAATATACTTTCCAAATACCTTATCTGCCAGAATCGATGTGTCGGTATCGATCAGATAAATTTTATTCTGCTGATCAAGGATAACTGCCGGTATCTGACTTTTTAATGGAAGCATCAGTAGATTAAGGTTTGCAAGAAAATGGTCCAACCTTCCCCCGGTAGCTCCCAGAATCACAATTTCAGACGGCTTCTTTTCTATCACCCAGTCCAATACCATATGGGTATCCGTTGCATCCTTTTCCCGTGGATATTGTATCCATTCCACCTTGAGAGAGTTCTCTACCTCCTTCTGACGGTATCTCTCCAGCACCTGAGGTGACACACTGTCAAAATCCCCCATAAAATACGTGACCGGCACATTAAGACGAAATGCTGCATCAAGTCCTGAATCAGCACAGACCACAGTATCAAAATGCTGTTCTTTCAGATAATCTGCAGCAAAGGAATCGTCAATTTCCCCTCCACTGAAGATCAAAGTCCGTCCAAGCATTTTAACACCCCCTGTTATGATTTTTTCTGATTTTCTATAACCTTCTCTGTCTTTCTCATGTTGCGCATAGTGGCTTCAAAATCTCTTTTTTCCCGATGCTTTTTTATCTGTTTCCGCTGAATATCATAAATATACTTGATCAGCTTTTTATCGGATTCTGTATAAACACAACCATAATAATACTGGTACCGTCCATTTCTTGACTTTGTCTCCGAAGTCCGCACTACCACCGCTTTCGTCATCAAGGTCCCGTAATCAGATGGAATGCCTACAAAAAAACCATCATCTATATTTAGTCTCGTATTACTAAAAATTCCCATTCCCGTTTCACTGATATCCTTGATATGTACTTGAATCTTATGAGGCACTGCATCTATCATAGGCACCGTCCGCACCCTTTTTTCGATGGTTACCGTTCCATTTTTGCCAGTCTCTGCTTCTTCGATCTCTGTCTCATGACCATCCGAGTCTATGATCACCTCATATTCCTCTCTGACCAGCGGCATCAAAGCTGATTTCAGATAACTTTCAGGAATATCATAATATCCAATCTCTGCATCCTCATCAACACTGACACGGTAAGCATTCCGCCTGTTAAAAGACCGGCCCCTATTTCTAATATCAAAATAATGTACCGGCGAACCGTCCAGTTTTGCCAATCCTGCCTTCACATTTGTCCATTCCCACATTTGTTCCTCATCCCGGTAAACCAGACGGATTTCATCCTCCGGACGGAATAAAAACGCCTTCCCATTGGCAGTAATTGCTGTAACACAGACACGCCGGACACTAGTTCCTTCCACCTTACTCACCAGACGGTACCGGTATCCTTCTCTGTCAACATATATTTCCAATGTTTTTCCCAGTGAAATATTTTCCAGAAGCACCTGCCATAACCTCCTTTAATTCTTTTATATTTTCCAGAATGTCACCTTGAAACACTGCAGTTCCTGCAACAACAATATCTGTACCATATTGAACTACTTTCGATATATTTTCCCTGTTGACTCCTCCATCAATCTCTATCTGAAAGGATAGTCCTCTTTCTCTGCGGATGTCTCCCAATTGTCTCACCTTATCCAGTGTAGAAGGAATCATCTTCTGTCCGCCAAAACCCGGTTCGACGCTCATTACCAGAGCCATATCCAGATCCGGCAAAAATTCTTCGATAGCCGCTACTGGTGTATCCGGCTTAATAGATAACGCTGCTTTTACCGGATATTTCTTTAATTCCTGGAGAGTCTGCCTTAAATCCTGACATGCCTCCGCATGGATTGTAATTCCATCTGCCCCGGCATTTACAAATTCAGACAAATAACGTACGGGCTCTTCAACCATCAAATGTACATCAAAAAATAAACTGCTCTCCCTGCGTATGGAGGCAATCACAGGCATGCCAAAAGAAATGGAAGGTACAAACATCCCATCCATAACATCAATATGGAGAATGTGGATTCCTGCCTCTTCCAGCAGGTTAATGTTTTCCCCCAGTCGGTTAAAATCTGCGGATAATATCGATGGCGCTAACTTGCACATGTTGTCCTCCCAGTTTTTCTCTTACTTATATTTTTTCATATGGGAAATCTCTTCATAAAACTGTTTATAATTTTCATAACGGCTTTCGGAAATCTTTCCCTGCTCCAGTGCATCCTTTACGGAACAATCGGGCTCATTGATATGCATACATCCCAGAAAACGGCAATGCTCCCTGAAAGGATCAAATTCCGGATAATAGTCTTTTATCTCTTCTTTTTCCAAATCAGGAAGTCTGAGCGAAGTAAAGCCTGGTGTGTCCATAATATACGTGTCCCTGCCAAGACTGAATAATTCAGAATGCCTTGTTGTATGTTTTCCCCGTTTGATTTTGCCACTGATATCCCCTGTCTCCATCTTTGCCTCAGGAAACAGGGTATTCATTACAGAAGACTTCCCCACACCGGATGGACCCGCCAAGACTGTTGTTCTGCCGGTAAGAACCTCCCGGAATAAATCCATTCCCTCACCAGTTACTGTACTGGTCTGTATCACCATAGAACCACTGCCGTCATAATTTCCAGCCAGATTTTCTGCAACCGCCTTCTTCTGGTCATCACATTTATTAAAACAGATAACGGTTGGTACTCCCTGGGTTTTCATCATCAATAGGAACCGGTCCAGCAAATTTAAATTCGGCTTGGGATAAGACAGCGCAAATACTACCACTGCCTGATCCACATTTGCCACTGCCGGACGGATCAAGGCATTTTTCCGGGATAAGATCCGGATAATACTACCCAGTCTTTTTTCCAGATCCAATATTTCTATCTCTACATTGTCTCCAACCAACGGCTTGATATTCTGGTTTCTGAAAATTCCCTTTGCCTTACACTCATAAATCCCTTCTGCTTTCTCCTGGCCTATCTCTCCATGGGATATATGGACATAATAGAACCCACCGATTCCCCGAATTATTTTTCCCTGCATTATTTAACCCTTTTAAATTCTACATTGTAGGAACCAGGAAGTTCCTGATCATCTTTACACAATGTAACGGTACCGTTGTTTTCACTCCATCCTTCTACCGGAAAACTCCTTGGAAAATCATCATAGCTCAGTGTACCCTTCCAGACAGTTTTTGATACACCATCCTGTGTCAGCACCAGTTTAATAGTAGCTGGATCATCCTCTGGATATTCAAACGGATTGGAGCTTATGGTAACCGTTCCCTCATAACGCGGTTTTGCTGTTGGTTTCGCTGTAGCTGGTGCCTGTGTTGCTTCTGGTCCCAGACTGACAGAATATCCAACTACCGTATCACGGGCAACCTTCTTGCCTGAAGTAATGGTCTGGCTTACGATCAGACCCTTTTTATAGTTTGCAGAGTGGACATAAGTTACATTCTGGGTATCTCCCTTCAATCCTGCATCAGACAACATTTCCAGCCCAACGGATACCTTTCTGCCTACAATATTAGGTACTACCACCTGGTTTCCTTCTGGTCCTTTACTGATGATCAGATTTACTGTAGTTCCCTTATCAACACTGGAACCAATCACGGGATCTGTCCCAATTACTCTGCCCTCATCAATTGTCGTGCTGTATTCCTCTGTGGTTCCTCCCACAGAAAGCCCCTCTGACTCTATCTTGGAACGGGCATCTGACTCTGTACTGTTTGCAACATCCGGAATCGTCACTCCACTTCCCTGGCTATAATAAATGGTTACACGAGACTTTTCGTCTACCATTTCCCCTTCCTTTGGCTCCTGATCTGTTACTTCATTTGCCTCTGCATCAGAACTGACTGGCTTTAACTGCCATCCCAGATTGCTATCCTCCAGTGTCTGCTCTGCCTCTTCCAGAGACATGCCAATGATTCCCGGAACAGCTACCTTTCCCTCTTCATTTGCAGTTACTGCCGGTGTCGCTGAAGCACTGTTGTCTTCATCTCCGACACTGGAGCGTCCCCACCAGCCGGCAAATTTACCAACAATAAGGATTACACCCACTATCAGAATCACCGCAACTACTGCACTGCAGATCTTTAATATCTTTTCCAGTTTCGGATCAATGGCATCCTCATCTACCGGGATTTCCTCCTGCTCCATGATTTCCTCCTCCGGACCAGAATCAACCACCCTGGAGGCTCCCTTGATGGCATTCAGATCGTCATCCGACAATTTGATGGTCGGAGAAGAATCTACTACCATTGCATCCAGATCTACATACTCTCCATCCGGCTCACTAGTAGCCTTCTTTAAGTCAAATATCAGAGACGAAGTTTTCAGGTAACGCATCTCCGGCTTCTTCTGCATACACTTCTGAACAATCCTGGACAGACTGCGTGGAATTTCCGCATCCAGCTCATCCAAAGGTACCGCATCCTCCTGAATATGTGCCAATGCTACGGTAACAGTACTGTCTCCCTCAAATGGCACGCTTCCTGACAGCATCTCATACATGGTAACACCCAGAGAATAGATATCACTCTTTTCATCACTATATCCACCTCTGGCCTGCTCTGGGCTGATATAATGCACGGATCCCATCGCATTAGAAGTAATGGTATTGGAGGTAGCCGCCTTGGCAATCCCAAAATCTGTCACCTTCACCTTACCCTCTTTGGATATGATGATATTCTGCGGTTTGATATCACGATGGATAATATGATTGTCATGAGCTGCTTCCATACCCTGGGCAATCTGAATGGCAATTCCAATGGCTTCATTGACATCCAGTTTCCCCTTCTTTTCTATAAATTTTTTCAGTGTGATACCTTCTACCAGCTCCATCACAATATAATACAGGCTGTCGTCCTCTCCAACATCATACACATTGACAATATTGGGATGGGATAAGCCAGCAACAGATTGTGCCTCTGCCCGGAATTTTGATACAAATTTTGCATCGTTGCTATATTCCTGCTTCAATATCTTAATGGCAACAAAACGGTTCAGTCTGTGGTCTTTCGCCTTGTACACATCTGCCATTCCACCAGAACCTACTTTATCCATTAACTCATAACGATCACTAATCAACATACCTGGACCTATCATGCTTCTCCTCCATTCAATCTCTTCCTCATTCTTTGTCTTGTCCTAACGATACCCTTTTTCTTTTTTCTCAAGCTCTAAATCTGTACCAATACCGCAGTAATATTATCACTGCCACCATTGGTATTCGCCTTTTCTATCAATGCATTTCCCGCCTCTTCCAGAGACTCACTGTGATGAATGATATATTCTATCTCATCATCCTCTACCATATTAGTCAGTCCATCACTGCACAATAAAACAATATCCGATGGCTGAACCTGCACTTCAAAATAATCAGCCTGCACCTCTTCATCAATTCCAAGTGCCCTGGTGATAATGTTTTTCTGCGGATGGACTCTCGCTTCACTTTCTGTTATGTTTCCAATCTTGACCATCTCCTCCACAAGAGAATGGTCTGTTGTAATCTGTTGTATTCCTTCCTGTAATAAATATAAACGGGAATCGCCGATGTTTGCTACATACAGAGTATCTCCCTGCAATGTACAAGCCACCATCGTGGTTCCCATACCTTCATATTCCTGCTTTTTCTGTGCCTCATGGTATACAGTCTGATTCGCATATGCTACTGCTTCTTCAAATATAGTAACCGGTGTTTTGCTGTCACTTCCCTTAACCATCGAAACCATACTATCAATACAAAGCCTGGAAGCATAATCTCCTGCTCTGTGTCCGCCCATACCATCCGCGACAATAAACAGATTCCGGAAACTACCCACAGGGCTATCACAGCAAAACAGACTGTCCTGATTCATTGTTCTTTTGACACCAACATCTGTCTTTGAAAATGACTTCATGTAGTTTCCCCTCCTTTGTTCTTATTTCGTAATTGTCCACAGGCAGCATCGATATCGCCGCCCATTTCCCTTCTAATAGTAACATTTATGTGATTTTTTTCAAGTAGTAATTTAAAATCCTGTATGGTACCGCCTCTGGAACGGCTGCCCATTCGTCCCTCTACTGAGTTAAGCGGTATCAGATTAACATGGCAGTTAAGCCCTTTCAGCAAACGGCTTAGCTGCCCGGCATGATCTGGTGTATCATTGACACCATCTACCATGGTGTATTCAAATGTGATCCGCCGCTTCGTTCTGTCCACGTATGTTCTGCATGCCTCCATAATCTCTTCAATGGAGTACCTGTTTGCAACCGGCATCATCTCCCTGCGAAGTTCATTATTTGGTGCATGAAGGGAAATTGCCAGCGTGATGGTCAACTCCTGTTCCATCAGATCATAAATACGGTCTACCAGCCCGCAAGTGGAAAGCGTAATATTCCGTTGACTGATATGCAGTCCGTTATCATCAGACAGCATCCGGATAAACCGGAGTACATTTTCAAAATTGTCCAATGGCTCTCCAATCCCCATAATGATCACATTGGAAACTCTCTCTCCAGTGTGGCGCTGTATCTCATAAATCTGATCCAGGATTTCCGAAGTTTCCAGACTCCGGATCAGCCCTCCCACTGTGGAAGCACAGAACCTGCAGCCCATACGGCAGCCCACCTGCGACGAAACACAAACGCTGTTTCCGTGTTTGTATTTCATCAAAACACTTTCTACAGTATTGCCATCGGACAACTCCATTAAAAATTTGCTGGTTCCGTCCATTCTGGATGTCTGCTGCTGCAGGATTCTTGCTCCTTCCATGGTACAGTTTTCCTCCAGCTTTTGCCGGAATGCCTTTGACAGATTGGTCATCTCCTCAAAAGATACCGCAAGATGCTGATGCATCCACTGATACAACTGCTTTGCCCGAAAAGGTTTCTCTCCAAGCTGTGTTATAAATTCTACTAATTCCTGATAAGTCATACTCTTGATGTCTTGTTTTTTACTCATTTCGGAATATTCTCCTCCAAATTTTTCACCTTCCGGAAAGCAGATACAAAAAATCCGTCAGTGTCTGCCATACCAGGCAGAATCTGGATATACCCTTTGTTCCCTGTCTTTCCCCTGAGTTTCTCCGGTAATCGTTCCTCTATGGAAACCGCTTCAAATGGAAGGTTCTGCAATATCCATTGTACATTATCCTGATTTTCCTCCGATGCAATGGTACAGGTACTATAGATTAAAATTCCTCCCGCCTTAACATACCGGCTGACTACAGCCAGCATTCTCTGCTGCTGTTTTGCCAGGCTGGCAATATCTTCTGGTTTTGTCTTATATTTTATATCCGACTTTTTCCCTATCACACCCAGACCGGAACAGGGCAGGTCTGCCACTACCACATCAGCAGTTCCTATCCATTCTTCCCGAAGTTTCAAGGCGTCGTTTTTCTTTAGTTTCACATTGTGGATCCCTGTCCGGATGAGATTTTGCCGTATCAGTGACACCTTTTCCTCTGTAATATCACAGGCTATGATCTTCCCCTGTTCTTCCATTCTGTCTGCCAGATGAAGTGCTTTTCCCCCCGGTGCAGAACAGACATCGATCACGAAACTGTCTGCATTTACCGGTGCAATTTCTCCCACGACCATAGAGCTTTCATCCTGTACCTGTATCCATCCCTTTTGAAATGCCTCCAGCTCATCCAGTCTTCCATACGAAGAAACCTGCAGGGCATAGTCAAACAGCTTCCCTTCTTTCACCTGTACTCTCTGCCGTTCCAGGGATTCCCTGACCTGCTCTGTTGATATCTTTGCCAGATTACAGCGAATGGTCGTATACCTCTCTTCCGGCAGAAAACTCTGTAATATTTTTTCTGTCTCTGTCTCTCCATACTCCTCAAGAAATCTTAAAACAATCCATTCCGGCATGGAATACCAGACAGATAAATGATAGGTCAGATTACTCTTTCTGGATGGGTAAGCAATATCACTCTGAAAACGTGCCACATTCCTCAAAACTCCATTTACAAAACCTTTTAATGGTGTCAGTTTCCGAATAACAGCCAGCTTGACTCCTTCATTACATGCCGCACTGTCCGGCACCTGGTCCATATAAATAATCTGGTAGACAGACAACCGGAGAATCTCTCTTACTGCAGGCTTCATCTTCTTTACCGGCGTTTTGGAATACCGGTTTATCACGTAATCAATTTCCAGGCAGCGCTCTACGGTTCCCTCCACCAGTCTGGTGAGAAATGCCCTGTCTCTTTTTTCCAGAAAATTATTTTCCTCCAGTGTCTGATGAAGAATCTTATCACAGTATTCACCCTTTTCCATGATTTGCAGCAGTGCCTCCAAAGCCAGTTGGCGCACATTTACCGATTTCGGTTTTTGTTCTGCTGCCAGTCTCTTTTCCACCATGAATTTAGCTCCTATCTATCTTACCTTTTACTTTCCCAGTTTGATTCCAGTCTCTACCAGATATCCTCTCAGAAATGCATCCGCATCCATTCTCTTCTTTCCTTCCAGCTGAAGGGAGGAAATCTCAAGACCACCTTCTCCCGTCTGTACGGTCAGGGATTGTTTTCCCACAGCAATTATGGTTCCCGGCTCTTTCTCTGTCTTATCCGCTGTCACCTGTGCTTCCCATATTTTCAACATCTTACCATTCAGATAAGTATAGGCACTCGGCCATGGATTCAGGCCGCGGATAAGCCGTTCCAGCTCCACTGCTGATTTGTTAAAATCCATTTCACCGATAGATTTACTGAGCATTTTTGCATAAGTATGCTCCTCTTCCTTTTGTGGTACCGGGTGCAGACTGCCATTTTCAGCCTGTTCCAGCACCTTCAGGATCAAAGGTCCTCCCAGCTCTGACAACTTCTCAAACAAACTTCCGCCTGTTTCTTTTTCGTCCAGTGTGTACCTCTCTACCATTAAGATATCTCCGGTATCCAGGCCTTCATCCATCTGCATAATGGTCACACCGCTCTCTTTGTCTCCCTGTATCACCGACCACTGGATCGGCGCTGCTCCGCGAAGCTTCGGCAGCAGAGAGGCATGAACATTCAGACAGCCATAATCCGGCAGTTCCAATACCTGTACCGGAAGAATCTGACCAAATGCCACAACCACGATCACATCCGGATTCAGTTCTCTCAACACATGTAAAAACGCTTCATCCCGTACCTTTTCCGGCTGAAATACCGGTATCTCTGCTTTCAGGGCTGTTTCTTTTACTGGCGAAGCAACCAGTTTTCCACTTCTCCCCTTTGGCTTATCCGGCTGAGTAACCACACCGATTACCTGATGCTTACTGTCAATCAGCGTCTGTAACGTCGGCACCGCAAAATCTGGTGTCCCCATAAAAACAATATCCATAACCAGCCTCCCCTGTCTATTCTTCGATCTCATTGCTGACCAGTTCTCCCTCTACACGGGATACATATAATTCTCCTTCCAGATGGGCGATTTCATGCTGTAAAGCTCTCGCCAGCAATTCCTCCCCCTCCACAAAAATTTCTTCCATATTTTCATTATACGCCTTTACCTTACAGTAATTGGCTCTTGTGACCATTCCCATCTTTCCCGGTACACTTAGGCAGCCTTCATACCCCGTCTGCTCTCCTGACATTTCCACAATTTCAGGATTCACCAGAATCATCGGCTGATTTCCCTCCGGTGTCACATCGATCACTACCACGCGCTTCAGGACACCTACCTGCGGAGCAGCCAGACCTACTCCCTGTGCTTCATACATGGTATCCAGCATATCATCGATCAACGTCTTAATTCGCGGAGTAATTTCCTTCACTTCCTTTGACTTATGATACAGTAAGTCATCTCCTATGGTACGTATTGTTCTGATTGCCATACTATTCCCTGCCTTTCAAAATATCGTTTTTAAATATTGAAATCAAACTGCAATCTACAGTTCGGATAGTTTTCCTGATTCTTCATAAATGCTTCCATTTGATTTTTCATCCGGCGCAGTATCCGGTAATCCTGACACTTTCCATAGACAATCTGCCGATAAACATCCCTTGCCTTGGCAAGAGGCGCCTTTGTTGGTCCCAACACACAGACCTGTTCATATCCCTTCATGATATCAGCCAGCTTCCCTGCCAGCTCTTCTGCCTGCGTCTCCTTCTCCGAAAGCACCAATACTCCTAGTATATTAGAAACCGGAGGATATTGCAACATCTGACGCATTGCCAGCTCCTGTTCATAAAATCCGGTATAGTCCTGGTTTGCCGCACAGGCAATACTGTAATGCTCCGGTTGATAGGTCTGAAGTACCACATCACCGGGCTTTTTTCCTCTTCCTGCCCTGCCTGCTGCCTGAGCCAGCAGCTGGTAGGTACGCTCTGCTGCCCGGTAATCTCCCACATTCAGCGACAAATCTGCTGCCAGGATTCCCACCAGCGTCACATTTGGAAAATCATGCCCCTTCACGATCATCTGGGTCCCAATCAAAATATCTGCCTTTCCCCTGGCAAACTCCTGCAGTATCCGCTCATGCCCTTCCTTGCCACTGGTGGTATCTGCATCCATCCGAAGGATTCTGGCTCCCGGAAAACGAACTGCCGCCATCTCTTCTACTTTTTGCGTTCCGATGCCAAAGGTCCCGATATATTTAGACTGGCAGGAGGGGCAGACGGATGGCATTGCCGTCTGATAACCACAGTAATGACATTCCAGATCGCTTACCCTTCCCTGTCTCATATGGGCTGTCAGGGAAACAGAACAATGCGGACAGTTTAACACCTCTCCACATTTCCGGCAGGATACAAATCCAGCATAGCCCCGCCGGTTCAAAAACAAAATGATCTGCTCTTTTTTTCCCAGCCTGTCCTCTATCATCTCTGACAACTGTGTCCCAAAAATGGAACGGTTCTTTTTTTCTAATTCTTCCCGCAAATCTGTAATCCATACCTTAGGAAGAACAGCTCCACCCGCTCTTTCCCGCATGGTAAACAACTGATATCTCCCCTGGCTGGCACGGTAAAAGGATTCCAGGGAAGGCGTAGCAGAACCAAGGATTACACTGGCTCCCAACATACCTGCACGATGGACTGCCACCTCCCTGGCATGATATTTGGGCGGCATTTCACTCTGATAACTGGTCTCATGCTCCTCATCTATTACGATCAGGCCCAGCCTCTGGAATGGAGTAAACAGAGCAGAACGAGGTCCTATCATAATGTCAATCTCTCCATTTTTTGCTCTCAGAAACTGGTCGGATCGCTCCCCCTGGGAAAGCCGGGAGTGCATCACAGACACCCTGTCACCAAAACGCTGATAGAACCGGCTGACTGTCTGGAAGGTCAGGGCAATCTCCGGAATCAGCACAATGACCTGCTGTCCTTCTGCTATCACCTGCTCAATGACTTTCATATAAACCTCTGTTTTCCCGCTTCCAGTCACCCCATGGATCAGATAAGTCTTGCGGATCCCCTCCCTGTAATCCTCTGTAATAGAATCTACAATCGTCTGCTGCTCCCTGTTCAATACAGGAATCTCTTCGGTTTCTTCCTGCTTCCGGACCGGATTACGGTACTGCCTCTGGCTTTCGACTGAAAGAATTCCCTCCTGCTCCAGACCACGTACAACGGCAGCGGTTGTTTTTGCATCATGCAGAATCTGGTTATAATCCACACCCTCTTCAAACCGTTCCTCCTGCTTCAGAAGCTGGTGCAGGACTCTTGCCTTTGCCTTATAATGCTTTCTCTCAAACTGCTCCCCTTTCTCTGTCATTTTCTGTCTGGAAATACAGGGATAAATGGTACGTTTTACTTTTTCTTTCATTTCCTGCTTGACCGGCAAAACCACTTTGATGGCATCATTCATGGTAGCACCATAATTTTCCTTCATCCAATAAGCAAGGGAAAGCAGGTGTGATTCTACAATCACTCCCTGCTTGACAATTTCCAATATGCTTTTTGTTTTAGATACATCATATGCCGGTTCGGCAGACAGTCCGATAATATATCCCTTCATTGTACGGTTTCCGCTGCCAAAGGGAACCCTGACCAGGGCTCCTACCACCGCTTCCTCTGCCATCTCTTCCGGTACAATATATTGAAACGGACGGTCCAGGCTTTTTACGGAAATGTCCACGATTATCTCTGCAAAAATCATGCTTCCCTCATTTCTTTCAGCTTTTGTTTTTATTTGATGAAATTGCCATCTTTTACTACGTCGGCAACTAATTCTCTCTCATCCATATGATGTTTCCTGCCACAGATTTCCTGATAATCCTCATGACCTTTTCCTGCCAGTACAATAACATCACCTTCCCTGGCATTTTCTATAGCATAGCGGATTGCCTGGGCACGGTCTATCATAGCAATATATTCTCCATCTGCCTTCTTCACTCCCGTTATGATATCATCTAGTATCGCCTGAGGTTCTTCGTTTCTCGGGTTATCCGAGGTGACAATCGTCAGGTCTGCCAGACGGGAGGATACCTCGCCCATCTGGAAACGCCGGTCTCTGGCACGGTTGCCGCCACAGCCAAACAGACATACCAGACGCTTTGGATGATATTCCTTTAATGTGGATAACAGGCTTTCCAGGCTCATGGCATTGTGGGCATAATCTATCATCAGCGTAAACTTGGAAGATACCGGCAAAAGCTCTACTCTTCCTTTGACACGGATTTTTGCCAGCGACGCAAGGATTGTTTCCTTGGATACCCCAAAGTGACGGCAGATCGCAATAGCTGTCATGGAATTATATACACTGAATTTGCCCGGAATATCAATTTCCACATCCATCTCCAGTTTTCCGCTCATATGATAGGCAACCCCAAGACTTCCGCCTTTATCCATCAGATGTACATTGGAAGCACACAGATCAGCCTCTTTGGAAAATCCGTAGGTTTCCACCTGGCAGGTATGCCCCTGCAATATCTGCTCCAGATGACTGTCATCCGCATTAAAGATTCCCTGCTTACACTGCTGGAACAGCAGGCTTTTGCAGTGAATATAATCCTCCATATCCTTATGTTCGTTTGGTCCGATATGATCCGGCTCCAAATTGGTAAAAATACCGTAATCAAATACAAATCCTCCCACACGGTGAAGCATCAGTCCCTGGGAGGAAACCTCCATAACCACGCACTTACATCCTGCATCTGCCATTTTACGGAAAGATTCCTGTACCACATAGGATTCCGGTGTAGTATTGGCAGAAGGAATGACCTCCGCCCCAATAATGGTCTCAATGGTGCCGATAAGTCCTGTCTTGTAACCAGAATTTTCCAATATGGAGCGCACCATATAGGTAGCTGTTGTCTTTCCCTTGGTACCGGTAATTCCGATTGTCGTCAGCTCTTTTGCCGGATGTCCGAAAAAAGCGGCAGATGCCTGTGCCAAAGCAAGGCGGCTGTCTTTTACCTGGATCACTGTAACAGAAGCATCCACCTGTACTTCCTTTTCCGCGATCAGAACAGATACCCCTTTTGCAGTGACCTCTCCGGCAAACTCATGCCCATCTCTGACAGCACCACAGATACACACAAAGACTGCACCTGGTGCCGCTTTTCTGGAATCATAGATCAATGCACTGATATCCTGCTCCAGATTCCCCTGTACGCATTCATACTCCATATCCTGTAATAGCTCTGTTAATTTCATGCGACAAATTCCCTTTCTATCTATATTGATTTGTAAACAAAGTTTTTTATTTAATCCTCTTTGTCAATGTCGGAAATATCTATCTCTCCATCAAAAACTACAGCAGCCGGACCTGTCATCCAGACTGTATTCTCCTGACGGTCATAGTAAATGTGCAGGTCTCCTCCCAGCAAATGCACTGTAATCTCATCTTCTGTCTTTCCATTCAGCACACAGGCAACAGCAGAAGCACAGGTGCCGGTTCCACAGGCAAGAGTCTCTCCGGAACCTCTTTCCCATACCCTCATATTAATTTCATGACAGTTTAAAACCTGGACAAACTCTGTATTGATCCGTTCCGGAAAGCGTTCATGATGTTCAAATTGAGGACCGATTTTTTCCAGGTCCAGAGAAGCTGTATCCTCTACAAAAACAACAGCATGAGGATTTCCCATGGATACTCCGGTAATACGGTATTCCTTCCCCTCTATCTGAATCGGTTCATCAAGCACTCTGGGCTGTCCGGATCGGATTGGAATCTGCTCCGGCTCTAACACAGGCGCCCCCATATCTACCTTAACAAGAGTAACCTTTCCATTTTCCACTGTCAAATCCAGATATTTGATTCCTCCTTTTGTTTCTATGGATATTTCTGTCTTGTCTGTCAGACCATAATCATAAACATATTTTGCAATACAGCGGACCCCGTTTCCACACATTTTTCCTTCAGATCCGTCCGCATTGTACATTGCCATTCTAAAATCTGCTACCTTAGAAGGACAAATTAAGATCAATCCGTCGGATCCAATCCCAAAATGCCTGTCACTGACAAATTCTGCCACCTTGGAAGGATGATGAATCGTCTCCTCCAGACAATTTACATATACATAATCATTACCGCAGCCATGCATTTTTGTAAATTTCATTGTAACCTCCATTCTTGCGCATGCTTTTTGCACATATCATTACCGGGTTTCCATCACTTTCTTCTATTCTACCAAGCAGGATATGCAATGCATACACAAAAAATGTTTTAAACCTTGCAATTCCTGTCATCCTGTTCCTCTTTAAAAACAGCATCTGTAATCACCAGCTGGTAGCCTCTTCCATAACAGGTTTTAATGCTTACTGTCGTATCTTTCAGCTTCTGACGCAGCTGTTTCATTATCGTATCCAGCGCTCTGCTGCCGGTCTGGTTATTTTCTCCCCATACATGGTACAACAGTTTCTGTCTGGTTACCATTTCCTCCCGGCTATGCACCAGCCAGTGCAATACCTGATATTCCTTACCGGTAAGCCCCAATGACCTTTCCCCATAATAAAACTGGCAGCTTTCCATCTGTTCGGTCAATCCGTTTTGCACAAGCTGTCCTGCTGTCCTTCCATGATATAATTGTATCAGGCGGTAAATCCTTTCCCAAAGGACAGGAGCTGGTCTTAAAATGCTCTGGTAATCATCGGCACCACGCTGCAGGCATTGAAGCTCCTGATAATAGCTTTCCCTGGCACTGAGAACAAATACCGGCACCCTGACAGATCCTCTTACCTGCTTTACCAGTGATAACAGCCTGCTGTTTTCTGATAAACAGATCAAGACAATACTCTCTTCTTCTGAAGTCTCTATGCGTTCCACCATCTCTTCCAGCCAGCTGCCCTTCTTCAACGGACAATATATAAACTGTACATCCGTCTGCTCCATCTGTATCAAAAAATCCTGCCATGTCTCTGGATATGCTGCCACGACAAATAAATTAATCTTCATTCCGATAATCTCCTCTGGAAACTACCACCTCATAGCCTGCCTCTCTCATCTGCTGTTTTAACTGCTCCAGTCCTTCGATTCCCTCTGCTCCACGGGATATTTTCCGGTTATAAATCGTATACTGGTCCCTTACCTCCTGTGGTGACAGATTCGGCATGACTACATTTGCTCCTGCCTGCATCCCCCGGACTCTTCCATTCCGCTCCACGGTACCAAGTGCTGTGGTCGCCGGCAGCAGTACCCTTGGCAACATCAGCCGTATTATGGATAAAAGATACAACGTCAGCTCTGCATTTCCACCCCGTTCTGTCTCAAAGGGAGTATTTTTTGCCGGAATAAACGGACCAATGCCTACCATGTGTGGATTCAGTGTTTTTAAGAATACCAGATCCTGTGCCAGATTGGAAATCCTCTGATAAGGAGAACCTACCATAAACCCGGCTCCTACCTGATAACCAATTTCTTTTAACTCCCACAGACACTGCTTTCTGCGCAGAAGGGACATATTTCCGGGATGAAGCTTTTTGTAATGGCTCTCATCTGCTGTTTCGTGCCGCAAAAGGTAACGGTCTGCTCCTGCATCATACCATTTCTTATAAACGGTCCTTGATTTTTCTCCCAGAGAGAGGGTCACAGCACAATCCGGATATTTTTTCTTGATACCTTCTATCATATGCGCTACCCTGTCGGGGGTATAATATAAATCTTCCCCACCTTGGATGACAAAGGTACGGAAGCCCTGGGCATATCCCACATCACAACAGTGAAATACTTCCTCTTCTTCCAGGCGGTATCTCTGTGCAAACCGGTTACTCCTTCGGATTCCACAGTAATAGCAGTCATTTTTACAGTAATTGGTCAGCTCGATCAATCCCCGGATAAACACCTGGTTGCCGTATTCACGCCGTCTGACAACATCAGCCCGCTCAGCCAGATAACCCGCTGTCTCCTGATTCCGAAACCGTATCAGTTCTGCATATTCTTCTATAGACAGCTCTCCATGGCTTTCCAGCCTGTCAATCATCTCTTTTAAACCCTCGTTCATTTCCATTCATTCCTTTTCATCTGCTCTTATATTATGATGACACATTTTTCTTCATAAAACAAGAACCTTCCAAAAAGAAAAAGAAAGACACATTCCCTCATGGTCTCTGTGTCCTTCTTTTTATCGCATTTTATCCTCACATAAGAATGTCCCCTATCAGCTTTCCGTTCCCGCAACGATCTCAAACTGGGCTATCATCATCCGGATAGACTGATACAGTTCCGGTTTCAGCTCCTCCAGTGTACAGGGTGAACCTTCCAGCACCACATTGTAGCAGGAAGCACTGACCAGTTCTACGATCATATAGATCATCAGCTCTTTCTGACGAAATCTCCTGCCAGATTCCTCAATAAGACGTTCAAATATATCCATGCAGTTCATATTATCCATATCCGGAATCCGTATCTTGGAAAACATTGCCCAACTGAGATTTTTAGAGATAAACCGCAAAAGCGACTGGTTTTCATTTAACTGATCGATCACATTATCGGCAATGAATACAACCCGTTCCTCCAATCCCTCTATGTCATTTTCCATCAGCAGCTGATGTGCCTTTTCAAAAATCTGATTTGCTTTATGGGTAATCAGTTTATCCCGGATATCGTACTTATCCTTAAAATACAGGTAGAAGGTACCCTTGGCCATCTTCGCCTTTTTGACAATATCCGAAATAGAAGTATTATTAATCCCCTGCGCTGTAAACAGCTGGAACGCAGAAGTAAGCAATGCCTCCTGCTTCTGCTTTTTCTTCTCTTCCATTCGATTTCCCATCTAAGATACCTCCTACATTTTATCACTTTATTCTTCTGTACTTATTTCTTCTGTTGCCATAATGAACTTTACACTGCCCTCCATATTATCAGCAGAGCCGCTGAAGCTGGTGTAATCATTGGAAGCAGAACTGATCTTGGAGATTCTGTCATTAAAATCATCTGTCGTATCCAACATTTCTGCAATGGAATCAGTCAGTTTCCGGATACCTTCCCGGTTGAATTTCTCCATACCTTCCTTTAATTCCTTTGCTCCATCGTTCAGGTCAGAAATACCATCTGCCACATCTCCTGTAGCAGTAACCAGCTTGGCAACGCCACGGAACAATGTGCCGACTCCCTTGGATAAATCCTTCGCTCCATCTCTCAGCTCCTTGCTGTTATTTGTCAGTTTCTTAGCATTTTTTGTAATAGTGGAGGAATTTTTGATCAACGATTTTGCTCCGCTGTTCAAAGAAGTGCTGGCATCTGTCAGATCACCGGACTTTTCTCTAAGCTGGGAAGCATAGGTAGACATCGTTCCTGCTGCACTCTCCAGTGCGGCAGCCCCGGTATAAAGATTTGTTTCCTTGCTCTCTTTGCTGGTCGCCTTCTCCATCGTAGCTAAAGCTACTGCCAGATCAGAAGCACCACTTTTATCTGCCTCTCCATCTGCTTTCCCGTTTGTAGCAATATCTACACCGGCTGCTACCTGCTCGCCTCCCTGGATATAAGCAACGGCACCACTTAATGCTGCTACCATATTCTGATACTGCTTTGCAGACTCAGCATCCCCAGCCGCCTCATATTGCTTTGCTGCCGTGCTAAACTGGGTGATCATCGCATTCAGTCCTGCCTCACAGGCATCCAGCTCATCTGTCTTTTTCAGCTTGCTTACTGCTGCATTGATTTCAGCAACTCCGCTCTGTGCCTGGGTAAGACCAGCATCCAGCTGTCCGATTCCGTTTTTCAGATTAGCAGTCCCCGTTGTCATATTGTTCATATTATCCTGGGAAAGCAAGGTATTTGTAGAACTTACAAAGGTATCTACCCCGGCAGTATAGGACTGAACTCCCTTGGAAAGCTGCTTTGCCCCTTTTACATAGGAAACCACACCATCCAACAATTTATCTGTTCCTTTCGTGTAATCCACAACACCATTCTTCAGGCTTGCACTTCCCTTCTTTAAATCACCTGCACCATCCCCCAGTTTATCCACCGCTTTGGCATATTTTTTGAAACTGTCTTTTAATTCCTGGGTCCCATCCTTCAGATCAGAACTGCCATCCACCAGCTTCAGGGAAGAATCCTTCAGTTCATCCATCTTATCATTTAATTCATCAATATCTTCAATCTCATCAAAATCAAGTTCATTAAACAGACTGTTTGTAGCCACCGTATACGTAGAATTCATCTCAAAATCAGTAACATTGGCGGTAATCTTAACAGTATCAGTAATTTTATCACTAATCTTGGAACTGTCAATATCCATATCCTCACCAAAGTCCAGATTGTCCAGATCCAAGCTTTCTGCCAGACCAGGCATACCATAGCCTACCACAATATCATTGTCTCCTTCTGAAACAATGGTTCCATTGTCAATCGTAATATTCTCAAAATTCTCTACTGGCAGGATCATTCCAGTCACCATAACAAATGGTGTATAAATTTCTGTCTCTTTCCCACCAATGGTAACTGTCTTTTTTGCACTGTTGGTATATTTAATATTCATTTCCAGCTTTCCGCTTTTGCCAACAAGATCTTTTGGTGACATCTCTTTCCCATCCAGCTTATAGGTCATTTCCATACCTACCGGAAGCTTCTCATCCGTACTTCCCTGATAATAAATATCCTTATCCGCAGTATCCCAGGTAAGTTTCTCTCCATCCTGTGTAAAGGTTTCTTCTCCTTTTACATTTTCAATATCCTTTAAATTAGAAACATCCTGAAGCTTTCCATTGATCCCGGAATTTTTTAACCAGTCAGAGACAACGATATCCTTTGTTTTTCCTGCCGCATCCAGATTAACATAGACTGTTTCCTGCTTAGAAGCCTTATCTTCACTGTCAAGACCGGCAGAGGCCTTCGTGGTCAATGTTTCCTTCGTGGTCTTATTGATTTCTCCGGCAGCAGCCTGTGCAACATTCCCTGTCAGTGTAAACATGTGGGACGCATAATCTACATTACTGGTAATCAGACCGGCAGCAAGCAGGCTGCTTAAACTAACTGCAATAATTTTTTTTCTATTTTTTCTCATATTATCCTCCATTCCTGCGCCATTTCCCAGTCTCTAGTCCACTGTGTGTCCTAATGGTATTGTTTTCTGGGCATCTGCGCCTATTATGACTTGATTTTATTGAATATATTCGGTACGAAAGTGCATTTTCCCTTATGCCTGCAACCTTTCTTTGACCTGCTTTGGCCGTTTGCTCACCTTTGCCTGGATCATATCCCAGGAAGTCCGGATAATCACTCCGTCAAAGATCCAGAGCATCGCTGGTAAGATTGCAATAACAACAATCATACTGATAACTGCTCCTCTGGCAAGCAGAGCACAGATCGAGCTGATCATATCAATCTTGGAATAAACACATACACCAAAGGTTGCCGCAAAGAAACATAAACCACTGGTTACAATGGATTTGATGGAAGTCCTGTGCGCAATGGCAATCGCTTCCTTCTTTCCCGCTCCCTTCACTCTCTCCTTGTGATATCTGTTGGTCATCAAGATCGCATAATCAACGGTAGCACCCAGCTGAATCGTTCCAATAACAATACTTGCCACAAAAGGAAGTGCGGTATTGGTATAAAATGGTACTGACATATTGCAGGCAATTGCAAATTCGATCACAGCTACCAAAATACATGGGATGGAAATTGATTTAAAAGTAACGAGAATGATCAGGAAAATTGCTACGATAGAAATCGTGTTTACATTTTTCAGATCTACATCCGTTACATCAGACAAATCCTTCATCAGAGGTGCTTCTCCAATAACCATGGCATCCTTCTGATATCCCTTTACAATGTCATTGATATCTGCAATCTGTGCATTGACCTCATCGGTCGCCGATTTATAATCGGAGCAGACAAACATCAACTCATAATTATCTGTCTTTAATATTTCCTTAATATCATTTGGAATCATGGACTCCGGCAGATTTGCGCCTACAAGGGAATTCAGTCCAATGACCCATTTCACGCCATCTACCTGCTCAATTTTCTTACTCATGGCACTTTTCTGCTTTGCCGACAGATTTTCATTTTTTAAAAGTACCATATGCATATTGCTCATATCAAACTCACTGGAAAGTTTTTCATTGGCAATAGCACTTGGAATCGTCTTGGGCAGAGAAGTGTCGATGTTGTAATAGATTTCATAATTTGCATTACCATAAGCTGCCGGGAATAAGACAATCACAAACAGTAGCAGTGCAATCCGGTAATGCTTCACTACAAACTTGGATACCCCATCCAGATTCGGCAGAAGTGCTTTATGTGATGTCTTCTCAATAGCACCATCAAAGGTAAGTATCATAGCCGGCAAAACAGTTACACAGGCAATCACTCCGATAATTACACCTTTTGACATAACGATACCGATATTGGCTCCCAGTTTAAAGGTCATAACACAAAGTGCCACAAAGCCTGCAATAGTGGTAACCGAACTACTGGAAACTGACTTAAAGGTATTCATGATCGCATGGGACATCGCCCTCTGCTTATCCCCTTCAAACCGCAATTTATTTGCCTCATAGCTTTCCAGCAGAAAGATGGAATAATCCATCGTAACCGCCAGCTGCAACACTGCTGCCAGCGCCTGTGTGATGTAGGAAATCTCACCCAGCATCCTGTTGCTTCCCAGGTTGTACACAATGGCCATTCCAATAGTAGCAAGGAATATCAGGGGTGTCACCAGGGAATCCATGGTGATCATCAGTACCAACAGGGACAAACATGCAGCAATAATAACGTAAATCGGCATTTCCTGCAACGCCAGGTTCTTAATATCCGTAACGACTCCTGACATACCGGAAGCATATGCACTTTTTCCAACGGTCTTCCGGATTTCTGTAATGGCTCCCATGGTGTCATCTGCTGATGTGGTATCATCAAACAGGGCAATCATCATGGTAGCATCTCCATTGAAAAATGCTTCCTGAAGCTTCTTGGGCATCATTTCCGTAGGAACGGAAATATCCAGTGCATCATCATACCAAAGGACATCTGTTACATGGTCAATGTTTTCAATCTTTTTTTCCAGTTTCGCCGCATCCTTCATGGACATATCTTCTACGATAACCATAGAGAATGCACCCATTCCAAATTCATCTACAAGAATATCCTGACCCTCAACGGTTTCCAGCGAATCCGGCAGATAACTCAGAACGTCATAATTGATTCTGGTAGAGATATAGCCAATCGCTGACGGAATCAATAAAATCACCGCCAGAATCATAATAATATTCTTGTGCTTTGTGATTAGTTTTGCAATCTTGTTCATTGCACTTCCTACCTTTCTAATAATTATTCTCATAATTGACCAACGGTCATTTTTCTATGTCACGTATGATACTCCAAAAATGACCGTTAGTCAATATTTATTTTGTAAATAAATTCTAAACACAAAATAAAATAACCAGGCATATTTCACAAATAGACACATTTAGCCCCCTGGCGCAAATTGACGCTATCGGGCTAACACAAAACAGGAGATACTGCATCAATCTCTGTGCAGTATCTCCTGAAAAATAATCTCATTCTTTATTATTTTGCCAACAGCATCATGATCTCATTACTGCGGCTGACAAATTTAGTCATTTCTTCTGCTGACAATGGCTTGTTGGCAAGCATTGCCAGATCATAAAGCTGCTGGCAGAACATTGGTACATTTTCATCCTCCTGGTTGTCCAGAATATACTGTACCAGTTTGTTTTTGGCATTGAGAATCAGAGTTTCTCCACCGCCAAACATGTTCATATCCATTCCTGCTCCGCCCATGCTGTACATCTTCATCATATCCTGCATACGGCGTGTTTCCTCAGATAACGTAATCATAGAAGAAACAGCTTCATTCTTCAGGTTCTGTACCTGTACGGTAAGCTGTTCTTTGCCCAGAGCCTTTTTGAACACTTCACTCAAAGTCTCTGTCTGGCTCTTTAATGTCTCCTCATCCCCCTCTTCGGTAAAGGATTCCGACAGGTCAGAATCAATACGCTGGAATTTTACCTTTAAATCCTCACTCTGTTCCAGCTGGGAAATAAACGGCTGGTCAATATTGTGAGTCAGAATCAGTGCATTCATCTCCTGTTCCTTGAACATATTAATATACTGGCTCTGCTGCTGGATATCTGTTACATAGTATACGATAGTCGGCTTTTCTTCCTTCTCTTCGGTTTCCCCGGCTTCTTCCTGATCGATATCCTCTGCATCCACAACTTCCGGTTCATCATCCTTTGTATCTTCTGTTCCTTCTTTCCCCTCCACTGATTCAATATAATCTGACAGAGTAATATATTTTTCATTCAGATCCTTGAAAATCAGATAATCCTTCATCTTCTCACGGAATTTATCATCCTTCAGACAGCCATATTTAATGAATGGACTGATATCATCCCAGTATTTCTCATAATTTTCACGGTCTACCTTAAACATACCGGAAAGCTTATCTGCCACCTTCTTCGTAATATAGTCAGAGATCCTCTTGACAAATCCGTCGTTCTGCAATGCACTTCTGGATACATTCAATGGTAAATCCGGACAGTCAATGACACCTTTTAACAGCATCAGGAACTCAGGAATAACCTCCTTGATGTTATCTGCAATGAATACCTGGTTATTGTACAGCTTAATAACCCCTTCCAGATTGTCGTACTCAGTATTTACCTTAGGGAAATACAAAATGCCCTTTAAGTTAAATGGATAATCCATATTTAGATGGATCCAGAATAATGGCTCCTTGTAATCGTTGAAGACCTTTCTGAAAAATGTTTTGTATTCCTCATCTGTGCAATCATTGGGATGCTTCATCCACAGCGGAGTGGTATCACTGATAGATACTGGTCTCTTGTTGATCTTTGCTTTTTCCCTGGCAGGAGAAATCTCTACAACCTCTTTTTCGCCATTTTCATTTTCTTTTTCTTCCGTCTTTGCCTCTTCGGTAAACTTCTCAACGACTACATCATCCTCACGGATATCCTCTGCATCAATCGTCTCATATTCCTGCTCTGCATTTGCTTTGGACAAAAAGATTTCCACCGGCATAAAGGAACAGTACTTCTCCAATACTTCCCTGACACGGTATTCATTGGCAAACTCTACACTGTCTTCAGACAGATACAGGGTAATCCTGGTACCTGTCTCTGCCTTATCTCCATCAGACATTTCAAAATTGATACCGCCTTCCGACTCCCAGTGAACTGCCTCTGCACCTTCCTGCCAGGATAACGTATCAATGGTTACTCTGTCAGCCACCATAAAAGCAGAATAGAAACCAAGGCCAAAGTGACCGATGATCTGCTCTTCATTTGTTTTATCCTTATACTTCTCTAAAAAGTCTGTTGCACCGGAAAATGCCACCTGATTGATGTATTCTTTTACCTCAGCTTCTGTCATACCGATACCATTATCAGTAAAGGACAATGTCTTTTCCTCTGGATTGACCTCTACCTGAATGTTTGCCTTATACTTGTCCGGAAAAGTGTACTCTCCCATGATCTCCAGCTTTTTCAGCTTAGTGATCGCATCACATCCGTTGGATACTAACTCTCTGATAAAAATATCGTGGTCAGAATAAAGCCATTTCTTAATAATGGGAAACATATTTTCTGATTCAATTGATAAACTACCTTTTTCCATCTGCATTTGTCATCTCTCCTGTTCCTAATAAATGTTCATTTCATCGCATCTCCATAAGCAATATTGCTCAGTCCGCTTTTAATACCATCTTATTAGCAGTCACTTCGTCTGTCTGCTAATAATTTAATCTAGTGGATATGATAATACGTTCCCTTTTAATTGTCAAGCATTTTTTAGCACTCTTTTTATTCGAGTGCTAACACCACAAAAAGACCGTTGTTCATTCCATAAACAACGGTCTCTGTTCTTTTTATAGAAAACCCAACTAGTCCGAGGCGCAAATTTGAACTATTGGGCTAAAACAATTATTTTATATTTCTTTCAACACAGGCTAGCGCAGCAGCAATCACCTTGTCCATATCATAGTACTGATACTGTCCAAGGCGGCCTCCCATGATCAGGTCTGGCTGTTTCTCTGCCAACGCCTGATACTCCCGGAATAGTCTGGTATTTCTTTCATCATTTACCGGATAATACGGTTCATCTCCCGGTTTCCATTCGGAAGAATACTCCCTTGTGATGACAGTATGAGGCTGTGTTCCAAAATTAAAATGCTTATGCTCAATAATCCTGGTATAGGCAGTCTCAGCGTCTGTATAATTTACCACCGCATTTCCCTGATAATTTTCACAATCCAGCTGTTCAGTCTCAAAACGCAGGGAACGATATTGCAGGTTTCCCAGCTGATAACCAAAATACTCATCGATCATTCCGGTAAAGACTATCTTGTCTGCTTCAATCTGATCCTTTTCCTGAAAATAATCCGTATTCAGATGAACCTCAATGCCATCCAGCATTTTTTCTACCATACGGGTATATCCATCTACCGGAATCCCCTGGTATCTGTCGTTAAAATAATTATTGTCATAGGTAAACCGAAGTGGCAGCCTCTTTATGATAAAAGAAGGCAAGTCCCTGCATTCACGTCCCCATTGCTTCTGAGTATACCCCTTGATGAGCTTTTCATAAACATCAGTTCCCACCAGGCTGATCGCCTGCTCCTCCAGATTAGCAGGCTCACCGATTCCAGCCTCCTCAATCTGTTTCTGAATGATTTCCTTTGCCTCCTGCGGAGTTCTGATTCCCCACATGCGGCTAAAAGTGTTCATGTTAAATGGAAGATTGTATAGCTCATCGTGGTAAACAGCAACTGGAGAATTGATATAATGGTTGAACTCTGTAAACCGGTTTACATAATCCCATATCTTTTTATCAGAAGTATGAAAAATATGAGCCCCATATTTATGCACCTGGATTCCGTCTACGTCCTCTGTGTAGATGTTTCCGGCAATATGATCTCTCTTTTCGATCACAAGACAACGCTTTCCCCTGTCAGCCGCTTCTCTTGCAAATACTGCACCAAAAAGACCAGCTCCTACTATTAAATAATCATACTTCATATTCCTTCTCCTTTACTTCTTCCCGCGAAATACAAACAGTTTGCTGCAAACATAGTTCAACACCATAACAACAGCACTGGTCAGTATCTTTGCTGCCATCCCCTCCACACCAAGCCAGGACTGGTTCAGTCCAATCGCATAAAAGGCAGGCTGTGCCACCACTTCAAATACACCGGTAGCTCCTCTTGCACCAAAAAAGGAGATGGATTCCCTGACAACCAGCCTCCACTCCCAGCTTTTACTATCAAACACAAACAGCTTATTGGTAACATAGGCAAACAGCACTGTCACAAACCAGGAAAGCGCATTTGCCACTGCCATTGGCATCACCCTTACGAATACTGCATATACGATCCAGCTAAATACGGTGGTAAGCACACCAATGATCAGATACATGATAATTTCTTTGTATTCCTGAAAAAGTTCAATCATTTTTTTCATCCTTTGCCCTTCTTTTCTGCTCCTAAGACAGCGAGCTGGAGCTTTCCTGACGAAATACCAGCAGCTTTGTACAGGAATAATTTAACACCATGACCAAAATACTTACCACTATTTTGGACATCAGTCCATCTACTCCCAGAAAAGCCTGATCCATTCCCATATGATAAAGTATTGGCTGGGCCGCTATCTCAACTATTCCAGTTGCACTTCTGGCACCGAAATAGGTAACTGCTTCTCTTATGACTGTACGGATTTCCCAGTCTCTGCTTTCAAACACAAACATCTTGTTTCCCACATATGCAAGTATCACTACAACGATCCAGGAAAACAGATTAGCCATCACCATCGGCATTGTCTGTACACAGAGGGAATAAATAAACCAGTTCGCCAGAGTAAGGGATACTCCTACTACAGAATAGTTGATAAACTCTTTATATTTTCCATAGATTTCTTTCCAAAAATCCATATCTTTCACCTCGTTTATGAAACAATTTCTTCTTTTTACTTTTACAATTTCGGTATTCTACATGAATTTTTGAAAAAAGTCAACTTTTGCTCCGATTCATTGGGATGATTTTCTATCCTGCCACAGAAAGTAATATTTACCGAATACTCTCATTCCAGGATTACTATGCGGGTCTGGCTTTTCCAACAGATGCTCCCAAATCCCAAAAAATACCTGCCATCTTTCCTGTTGCACTGCTATCCCTTCCGGATATTCCTCCCTATTTTCCCTGCGCCGTTCAAAGGAAGCATACGGCGTAATAACACAATCCCCGAATTTTTCCTTTGCGGTCAGACAGAGAGAAAACCAGATTGTATCCGAAAATAAATCCTTTTCCATTTGAAAAAGAGCGGTATTTTTCCTGCACTTCTCCAAAAAGCTCCGGAATACCAATGGTTTTACTGCTAAAACAGCTCCTCCAAGCAAAGAAACATTCTGCCGGAAGGAAAGACGGTTCATATAGGAAGAAGCCTGTCCTGGAAAACCGCGGTATAATGGACGGATTTTTTCCGGGAACACCTTATCATAACAATATCCAGCGTGATAAACGCATCCATCCGGCTCATATACAATCGGTGCTGCCACCATGTTTTCTTTTGGCTGCAGACACTGTAACAGCTCCTGAAGCCATTGTCCCTTTTCCTGTTTTGGCCGGTACCCTTCCCGGATCAGGACCATCACATCGGACTTGCTCCATATCTTCAGGTTCTTTTTTAAAACATTTCTGTCTGTTTCTACATCCACTGCCAGAATCTGCCAGGGCACTCCTGTCAACTGTGCTTTTACCCATTCTGCTGTCCGGGCAGTCTCACAGAGCAAAAAAACGCTGCTATCCTGTGGCACGGCATAAGTTACTTGGTAAAAGGAGCCATGCTCCTTCGACGCATTGACCTTTGCCGGAATCTGCTGCCGTCTTAGGTGTTCTTCTATGGCTCTGCGTCCTGCTTCTACTGTATATGGCTTTGCACCGACCTGAGAAGCCACAGAACCGGCATGACAACGCCAGTAATACAATACCCTCGGTACATGACGGATATTGTCTGCCTCATCAGTCAGCCTCAGAAACATGTCATAATCCTGACTTCCATCAAATGACTTCCGAAACATTCCGGCACGCTGTAAAAGAGATCTCTCAAAGACACTGAAATGACAGATATAGTTATTACACCGCAGGCTCTCCTGTGAAAAATCCGGTTTAAAATGAATACTCTGGACCCGTTCCGTTTTTTTGTCAAAGGACAGTTCATCAGTGTAAATATAGTCCGCCTGATGATAAATGATTTCCTGCATCACGTAATATAGGGCGGAGGGATGCAAAATATCATCATGATCTAACAATCCAATATAATCTCCTGTTGCCATAACAATCCCGTGGTTGGTATTGTTAGAAATCCCGTCATTTTCCGGCAGTCTTCGGTACTTGATCCTTTCATCCTCCTGCATATATTCCCGGACTATCTCTTCTATTTCCTCCTGCCTGGAATCACTGGCATCTGCAAGACAAAGCTCCCAGTCGGAATAAGTCTGGTTCTGGACAGACTCTATCATTTCACATAAAAATGCTTCCGGCGTATTATACACTGGAACAACTATACTGATTTTTATTTTCTGCTCCGGTATCCATCTTTTTTGCTCCTGCCGCTCATCACGGGAAATCTCCAACGGAAAATACTGCTTTCCCAGATGGTATTTTATGCGACGTCGGTAATTTACCATATCTATTGTGAACTTGAGCCCATATTCTTTCCGGTACCTGCGTATCTTTCCCACAATGCCCATCATCAGCCTCCCTTTCTTCCATAAAAAACAGACAAGCTTTAATAACTGCCGAGCCAGAGAATCCAGCGGAAAATCCTGTCATCTGTCTTCCGCTGGCGGTACAATCCGGCTTTTCTTAAAAATCTGCGCCGCTCCCCAAAGGAATTCTTCACCTCTATCATCTTCTTCGCCAGAAAAAGATTCTGATTTTCCGGATAATCTGCTCCAAAGATCCGAACCAGTTCACCCAGCTGGCGGCTGATATTCCCACGGTTACCACGATACCGTTTCAACCGCATTTTTAATTCCTCTAAATGACCTGTCTTGGTTCCCACTACATTCCCCCCATGCTGGCGGTAACAGATATAGGGAGTCTCATCATAATATATGTCACCAAAGCAGGTTGCCACCAGATAGAGCCACCAGTCATGCATCACGGTAAATTCCGGCAGCTGCTTCCTTACCAGTTTATATAAATTATGATTAAACACCTCGGTACAACCTGTTCCGATATTTTCTATCATGGCATTTTGAAAGGCCGGCCGCATCGGCGGTCTGTTAATCGCAGACTCAATAGTATGAAGCTGTGCATCCACCAGTTTTGGGCGGCAGCAGTACAGCAACGGCTTATCATAATCCATTTCTTCTATTTTTTCAATGGCTCTGGTGAGCTTCTCCGGCATCCAGTAATCGTCCTGATCGGAAAATGCATAATAATCACTGTCATCCGCCTGACAGAGCAAATCAAAAAAGCTGCGGATGACTCCTACATTTTCGCCTTGGTACCAGCTGATTTTGTCTGGATATTTCTCCGTATACTCCTGTAAGATTTCCTGTGTCCCATCACTGGAACCATCATCTCTTATCTTTAAGGTCAATCCTGCCTTTCCAAATTGCTCGCAATCCTGTGTTACAATGGAATCCAGCTGTTCCCTTAAATATTTCTCCCCGTTATAGGTTGACATCAAAACCTGTATTGTTTTCATCATTTCCTCTCTTCTGCGCAGCCTTTCCTCCACTCCGCCTGAACAGACTGGTATATCTGACGCATCTCTTCCTCTACTACCGGCAATGCAAACTCCCTGATCCTCTCCCGGTTCCACTGTCCCATCTGTTCCCGCCTTACCTGCCGGCCTATGTTACTTTTTCCTTCCCGCTCTTCAAACATCCTCCGGACCTTCACCGCATAATTCTCCGGCTCCCAGTCTTCTACCAGATAGCCCCCCCTGGTATGCTCAATCAAGTCAGTGATTCCACGTATTCCTGTAGCTATCACCGGCAGCCCCACTGCCATCGCTTCCATCACTGCTACAGGAAGCCCCTCCTGAAAGGAAGGAAAGACAAAACAGTCCGCCTGCTGCAGAAGTTTCGGTACTTCTGTCACATATCCTGCAAACTTTATCCGTTTTTCCAGCCCCAGCTCTTTTACATGCCGTTTTAATTCCTCTTCCTTTGGTCCAGAGCCACAGATCAGATAACTGACCGGCAAATCCCCCAGCTCCTTCATGGCATCTATCATCGTAATATTATTTTTTCGTTTGGTCAGCTCACCCACACTAATCAAAACTGCGTGTTCTGATGGAATCTGATATTTTTCATGTAGATTTACAAATTCCGCCTGGCTCTGCTGTTCCCTTTTTGTTTTTATCCCAATACCGTACTCTTTCTTTTGACAGTCCTGGTATTTCTCCAGGCGCATCCCAATTCCCATCGTATGCTCCACCTTGCCCCGGACAGGAAATTTCTTTGCTCTTGCATAATCCTCCTCATTGATTAATATCAGTCTGTCCGTATACCTTGCAAGAAACCGCTCCACCGGATAATAAAACCAGTTTGTCAACGGTGCTCCTGTATAAAAATGCAGACCATGCGCTGTATACATGACTGGCACCTTCCTGCCAGTCTTCTTCCGCACTGCCTGGGCTGCCAGTCTGGTTACCACTGCACTCATTGGCATATGACAATGAATCAGGTCAAACTGCTCCTCTTGCAACAGTTTCTTTAACTGCCGGTATGAAACACGAACACTCGGCGAAAACGGGGAACGCTCAAAATCAATTTGATGCCTGATAACCCCGGTTCCGTCGAGTCTGCTGTTGTCCTTTCCATATACAATGGTATGAAAATTTGCCGCATAGTGTACCTCATAACCCATTTCCTGCAGTATTTTTACGTTATTCATCTCAAACTGTGGTAGAAATCCGCTTACCCTGGTTACAATCAACGCTTTCATACACATCCTCTTTTCTATGCGGTCTTTTTATTTTTTTATAATTTCCTGTACAATCTGCTCCACAGATTCTTCACCTTCTTCTACATCTTTCCATGCAGTTGTCTGTCCCTGTGCCACCCCTTCTGTTGCATCCTTTTTCAGGACTGTCTTTACTGTCATCAGAATCAGCTTGATGTCTGTCCACAGAGAATAATTTTCAATATAAAACAAATCCAGTTTCAACTTATCATAAGGTGTTGTATTATATTTTCCATATACCTGCGCAAAACCAGTAAGTCCCGCTTTCACCCTGGTACGGAATTTAAACTCTGGCATCGTTTCACAATACTCTCTCATGATTTCCGGACGCTCCGGACGTGGTCCTACAAAAGACATATCTCCCCGGATAATATTAAACAACTGGGGCAGCTCATCAATCCGTGTCGCACGGATCAATTTTCCCACTGGCGTAATCCTGCTGTCATTTTCAGAAGCCAGCTTTGCCACACCATCACTTTCCGCATCTTCAATCATACTGCGGAATTTATAGATCTCAAATTCTTTTTCGTACCTGGTACAACGTACCTGTTTGTAAAAAACGGGACCACGGTCATATAGCTTGATCGCCAAAGCTGTAAACAGCATAACCGGTGAAGCCAGTACAATCAGCGGTATTGCAATGATCAGATCCAAAGCCCGTTTCAAAAAACGCTGGTCAAAGCTCAGGGTATATCCCTTAGAAAGCAGAAACGGCGTATCAAACACATGGATTCTGTCTGCTCCCATCAGGATAATATCGGAAAGCTTCGGAATAACGTAGGCACGTATCTTATGGGCATAACAGTATTTCAAAATATCATTTCTCTTAATTGCAGAAATATCTCCAATGATCACTGCCTGAAAATCTTTCATCTTCTCTGCAATCTTTTCAATGCCCTCTTCAATATTTATAGCATCATAAATCGCATACTTATCTCTTCTTGCCTCTACTTTATATACCAGATCAGCTGCCGGACGTTCCCCATAGATCAGTAAAATTTTCCATGGCTGGAATATCCTGTTATAAAAATGTATTATGACTACATTCCATAAAGAGGAAATCACCATTTCCACGATCATGGCAACAAACAGGCGGAATGGATTTACTGGCCGGAATGCCAGCAAAGAGATAATAACATAAGTAACAATATTGGTAAAAAACAGACTAAGATACTGTGACAGAAGTACTTCAATACGACGCAGCTGCCCTATTTTCAATCCGCCATACATATTTGAGAAGAAAAATAACAGCAAGGCATACAATGCCAGCAAAACATAATTTCCCTTGCGGTAAAACTGAATACTCTGATACATGGTTCCTGCATAATATCCATACCAGACACAGGCAAACACCAATGTCATCAGCAAAATATTGATCAAGGACGCAAAAAATAAAATCGTCTTTTTATATGGATCATAATTTTTCATCGTTCTCTCTCCAATCCGCTTATTCTCTAACGTACTCTTTTCTGATCTTTCTTTTTCTGTTTCATAAGATTTTCCAATCCCTGATGATTAATATTGGCAAGAGACTGATAAATATGCTCGTTTGCCAGTTTTTCTGCTTTTTTTTCATCCTTATTTTTCACAGATTCCAGAATTGCTTTATGCTCCAAAAAAGCCTGCTCTGCCCGTTCTTTAGACGACAGGGTATTCTTTCTGACTCTTTCTACATAATGATGATAATCTGCCAGAATATGCTCTAATATCTTGCTCCCACATGCTTCATATAATAACAGATGAAATCGGTTGTCCAGTTCAAAAATCTGGTCCCAGTGCTCCTTTTGTATATGAAATTCACTGAGATACGTAATCTCTTCCAGTTCTTCCAGCTGTTCTTTTGTAATATTCTCACAAACCCACTTAGCACAAAGCCCCTCTAAATAGGAACGTATTACATAGATATCATAAATGTCCTTCGCTGTAATCCCATTGACATATGCGCCCTTGTTGGGAATGATAGAAACCAGTCCCTCCAGTTCCAATTGGCGCAAAGCCTCTCTCACCGGCGTCCGGGAAACTCCCAGTTCCTTGCTGATCGCTGCTTCTCTCAATTCATCCTTTTCTGCATAATTTCCTGCCAAAATGTCTTCCCTGATTTTATTAAATACCTTACCACGTAAGGAATACTTATCCATAATTTCTTTTCCACTACTGTAAATATCCATAGCCGTCTCCGTTTCTTTTCCTAAAACATTGTAGCCATTTGCAGATTTGTTGTCAATTCAAAGCCGTGACTTTGCAAAATGCATACTGTTTTAAGTATAACATATCCAATATGGGTAGTCAAAATTTCCATTTAATGGTTGTCCTAATCTTCAAAAGAATGTATAATGATATTTTGTATAGATAATACAAAATAAATCAGAAAAATAATACGTTTGGGGAGGATTAACATGTCTTATCAAAAAAATAAGAATCGGCAGAAGCAGCCGGAAAAGAAATTCCCTCTTGGACTTCTGCTTCCGATCATCGCTGTACTTGCAGTCATTCCAATGATTACATTCATGCACAGCTACGACACCAATCTCGGTCAGTTTGACTGGTATACCAGTTACACAGAAACTATTGATTTCTTCTTATATTATAAGATGGTCTGGCTTATCATCACCTGTGTGTTGATGATATTCTGCCTGGTTTATCTATTTTTTGCAGAAGAACAAAAACCGGTATGGATCAAATGCCTGATTCCTTTGGCAATCTATTGTGGTATATCACTGATTTCTGCCATCGCATCAGAACACTCCTATTTTTCGTTTCATGGAATCTTTGAACAGTTTGAATCTGTATGGGTACTGCTGGGATATGGTCTGATCGTTTATTATACGTTTTTCATTATGCGTACAGAATCCGCAGTAAAAAGAACTTTGAACTGGTTTATGGCTGGAATTGCAGTAATGTGTGTTCTCGGTCTGACACAGGTATTCAAACACGATTTTTTCCGTACGGAAGCTGGTCAGAAACTGATGACCCCGTCCTCTTATGACGGCGGACCACTGACTTTTAATTTTGAGCTGGGACGTCCTTATCTTACTTTATATAACCCAAACTATGTAGGATTTTATGCTGCACTGGTAATTCCTGTATTAGCGGCATTGATTTTTGCTTCCAAAAAACTCTGGCACCGGCTGGGATATCTGGCACTGATTGCCAGCCTTCTGCTGATTCTTTTTGCTTCCCAGTCCCGTGCAGGTATTATAGCACTTGTATTTTCTTTCTTTGTGATGCTTCTATGTATGCGCAAGGTGTTCCTCAAAAATTGGAAAGTCGGCATTTCTGCTATCGCCATTGTATTAGTGGCATTTTTTGCAGTAAACGCCATGAACCAGAATGTTTTGCTGAACCGTCTAAAGGGAATGTTCCAATCCACACCAGAGTATCATGCTCTGAAGGATATCCAGACAAATGATGATAATATCACTATCATCTATCAGAGCCAGGAACGCAATGCTGCAGAAGGTAAAGTGACAAAAGAAAACTATCTGGTATTTCAGGTAGAACAGGACAGCGAAGGCGATGATGTTTTCACTCTGACGGATGGAAATGGCACATCGGTTCCGTTTGATCTTACGGAGGATCAGTCTGCATTTGCTATCAATGATGCCCGTTTTCCATTCACCTTCTGTTCCGTCCGCTCGGAAACCTTAAACGGATTTACGGTAAATATCGAGGGAAACCCATGGTATTTCTCCAATATGATGAAGGAAAATGACCATACTTACTACTGCGCAGGTGGCAATGGCTCATTGATGAAGCTGTATCAGGTAACAGAAACGGTTCCCTATCTGGAGGACCACTACCATCTTGCCAACAACCGCGGTTATATCTGGGCACGTACCTTACCTTTGTTAAAGAAATACTTCTTTCTTGGCAGTGGTCCGGATACTTTCATTATCGCTTATCCAAATAATGATTTAGTAGGCTTATATAATTCCGGACATGTCAATGAAATCATCACAAAACCTCACTGTATGTATCTGCAGGTAGGAGTACAAACAGGTGTCATTTCCCTGATCGCCCTTCTGGTATTCTTTGGCTGGTACCTAATTGATTCCCTGCGAATCTATTGGAAAAACAATTACACAGAATATCTTTCCTTTATCGGTGTAAGCTTGTTTACTGCTGTCATCGGGTATCTGATTCTGTGCCTTACCAATGATTCCTGTATTGCAATTTCTCCAATCTTCTATGCGCTGATCGGTATGGGGCTGGGAATCAACTACAAGATTAAATCAGATATGCCAAAAGCAGCAAAAGCTGTGGAAAAGAACAAATCCTCTGTGCCAGAAGAAAAAGCAGATGTGAAAAAGGAGATTCCTTCCAAAACCGAATCGAAAAATACGAAAAAGAAAAAATAAAACCTTATCTTCTATAAAAAGGGAGATTGACCGGATAACCAGGCAATCTCCCTTTCTGTTTTCTGATAACAAAGTACGGTTCCGCTACCAGAATGCTCTGAACCATTTCTACTCTTCCTGCCATAAGCTCCAGGTGTACGGCCCCTTTGCCATGACATTCCGTTCAAAATGCTCCAAAACAAAGTAATCAATACTTCTATATGTACTATTCTTCTGCGCGAAGAAATCATACTGATTTATTATAGCATTGAATAAAGAATTTTTCACTTCTTTTTTGTGCTTTTATCATATTTTATATTTGTTTCAAGAAGATATCTTTAAGCAGCCTTCTTATCCCTTTACACAGTCTATTACCTTTTCTATCACATATTGCTGCTGTTCCTTGTTCATTGCAGGGAAAACAGGCAGACTGACCGCCCTGGAATAAAACAGTTCTGCATTCGGGCAATGGCATTGGTCATAGCCAATTTTCTGATAATAAGGATGCTGATAAACCGGAATATAGTGTACATTTACTCCGACTCCCTCTGCCCGCAATCTGTCAAATATTTCCTTTCTCTCTTTTTTTAATACCTGAATCATATAGAGATGCCACCCACTCCTGCATCCCTCCTGCTGTATCGGAATCTGAAGCCCATCCAGCCCAGCAAATGCCTCGTCATATCGATGAGCAATCTCTCTTCTGGCTTCCAGAAAGCCATCCAGCTTATCCATCTGGCTGCTGCCAAGTGCACAGGAGATATCTGTAATCCGATAATTGTATCCCAGCTCTAATTGCTGGTAATACCATCCTCCCTGGTTTTCCGTCATAAGTTCTTCCTCTCTGGTAATCCCGTGACTTCGGAATAAAAGCAGTCTCTTGTACAACTGCTCATCATTTGTGACAACCATACCACCTTCCCCTGTGGTAATGGGTTTCACCGGATGAAAACTAAAGCAGGTCATATCAGAAATGCTCCCTATCATCTGATTCTTATAGGATGCCCCCAGTGCGTGGGCTCCATCTTCTATCACGATCAGGCCATGCTTCTTTGCTATGGCTGTAATGGCATCCATATCACATGGCTGTCCAGTATAATGAACCGGGATAATCGCTTTCGTCTTATCCGTAATTTTTTTCTCGATTTCAGACGGGTCTATATTATAGGTATCCGGGTCAATATCCGCAAATACCGGAGTTCCTCCACAATATAAGACACAGTTGGAAGAAGCCGCAAAAGTAATCGGTGTAGTAATCACTTCGTCTCCCTCTGTGATGCCGGCAGCCAGGCAGGCAATATGAAGTGCTGCTGTTCCATTACATACGGCAACGGCATACTTTGCTCCTACATAGTCTGCTACTTTTTTCTCAAACTCTGCCACTCTGGGTCCTGTAGTCAGATAATCTGACTTTAACACATCAATAACTGCCTGAATATCCGATTCGTCTACTGACTGTCTTCCATATGGTATATACATAACCGTCTTTTCATCCTTTCTTATATGTTTGTCCTAATTTCTTTGTTCTCTGTTATCCTATATCACCTTGCGTCATATTTAACAACTGGTATTTCATCTCTGCCAGCTTCCAGTCCGTCTCGTTATCAATATCCTGTACTTCCAGATCATCCAGTATTACCGGAACTATCCCCTCACTGACCTGTCCATTCTTTTCCCGAAACTTCTTAATATGATAGAAATAAAACTGTCCACAGTCATGGTATACGGTTTCTAAATCCTGAGAACGTGCATTGAGATTTTCTTTCCATTTCATCTCCAGGGCTTCCTCTTTCAGGATATACCCTCTCTGAGGAGGGTAGGAAAATGGTACCACCGGCATCACCAGAGTTGCATTTTTCTGCTTGAGCAGTTCAAAAGCTGTCTTTAGTTTTTCTGCTGTAATAAATGGTGCTGTAGGATAAATACAGGACATATAGTCAAAATGCTCTCCCCTTTTTTCGTATTCTTCTACTACCTCCAGCAGTACTTCTGCTGTCGTAGCATAATCACCGGATGTCTTTTCACTGCGCAGAAACGGAACCTTTGCCCCATATTGTTTTGCGATTCCTGCAATCTCTTCACTGTCTGTAGAAACCATCACTTCATCAAAAATACCAGAAGCTAATGCCGCTTCAATAGAATATGCCAGAATCGGTTTTCCACAAAACTCCTTGATGTTTTTTTTCGGAATCCGCTTACTTCCTCCTCTTGCCGTAATAATTGCTAAACATTTCCCGCTCATAGGCTTCCTCCTGATGTTCTGTCATTCCACATTTTTTATTTTAATGCATCCATATCAATCGGTTCTCCAAACCGGTATGCTCTCTTCGCTTTTTTTCCCAGTAACTGGGAAAAATATTTTGGTTTGATCCCAATAGCCGGCCGGATACTTCTCACGTTCTCTCCGGTAAATTCCTCTCCCTCTGCAATTGGCTTCACTGCCACAAGAGAACGTCTGTTATTCAGACCATTTTTCTCATGCTCCGTCAATTCATAAGTCGGATGTCCCATAATTAACGACGCATTCCTTACATCCCGTACCATCTGGGCAAACTCACTGATTTCCATCGAAAAACCGGAATCCGGATTTTCCAGTTCTCGGCTCAGGCAAACATGCTTTTCAACCACCTGCGCTCCCATAGAGACTGCTACTATCGGAGCCAGTGAACCAAAGGAGTGGTCAGACAATCCTACCGGCACACCAAATCTTCCTATCATATCCGGTATCACAGAAACATTCATATCCTCATATTGCGCCGGATACTGGCTGCAACATTTCAATAATATCACATTTTCATTCTTCTGACGTCTACAGGCAGCCAATGCTTCCTCAATTTCCTCCACACTTGCCATGCCACAGGACATGATAACAGGCTTTCCTTTTCCAGCTACATATTCAATCAGTGGTATATCCACCAATTCAAAGGAAGCAATTTTATAAAATTCCACCCCTAATCCCTCCAGAAAGTCTACTGATGTTGGATCAAATGGAGTCGAAAGAAAATCTACACCTGCTTCCTCGCATTTTTCCTTCAACGCTTTCTGCCATTCCCAGGGAGTATATGCTTCCTGATAGAGTTGATAATAATTGTATCCGTCCCAAAGTCCGCCCTTCAACACATAAGGCTCCTCCTGACAGTCTATGGTCAGTGTATCCGCCGTATAGGTCTGGATCTTCACGCAGTCTGCCCCGGCCTTTGCAGCTTCTTCAATGATCTGAAAGGCATTTTCTATTTTCCCGGCATGATTTGCTGACATTTCTGCAATAATATATACCTCGTTATTTTTCAATTTATCGTATAATTTCATTCCAAATCCACTCCTTTTTCAGACAAAGATAAACCTAAGACGGCTCATTGCTTACGCATGAGTAACGCGGCTATCCGTGATGTACCACATCCATCTACCAATTTGGTCATTCTATCTGCATATACTTCTCTGGCTTCTCTATTTTGTACAAAGAACAATAATTGTTCCACAACTTTCTTATCAACTTCTGCCTGCCGTGCATCCCCTGCATACTGCATAACATTCCTTTTTCCCATCTCCCGGGTACCCTCTAACTGATTGTCCGCAAAAGAAAAACACACCGTTGGTATTCCACAGGCACACAGCTCAAACAATGTGGTTCCCCCTGCGGAAACAGCCACTTCACAACGACGCATATATTCGCTCATGTTCAAAACATTCTTATGCAATTGAATCCTGGAATGCTGCAAAGCCAGATTCTGCAAACTCTCCTCGTTCTGATTCATACTTCCCACGATCACATGGAACTGGTAGCCAAGAAACGCCTCCTGCTCCAGACAATGCAGCAATATCTTTCCTGTCATATCATATGGGTCTGTCCCACCTGTAGTAATCAGGATACTCTTTTCCCGTTCCTGTCTACTTTCCTCTGGAAGAAACTCCTCTCTCAGGGGAATAAATTCCACCCCTGCCAGTATCTCAGTGTCTGCATTGCGATATCTCTCCCGATATGCAGTAAGATCCGGACACAAGCCATAGTGGAGAAGAGCTGACACCTGATATTTTTCTTCTGCCATATCATCAATATACAGCACAGGCACACAACGGTTCAGACTGGCAAGATAACATGCAGTGACCTGATAGGAGTCTACCACCAGCCAGTCCAGTTTTTCCTGCTCCACAACCTTTTTCATTGCTGGTATCTCTGATTCCATATCATCCCACTGCGTGTGTAATACCCGGTAAGGAATCTTTCTATCCTTCAATCTGGATGCCTCTTTCTCCTCCGCCATCAGAAACAGACATTCTTCTCCACGCCTTCTGCATTCTGCAGCAATGGCAATACACCGCATCAAATGCCCTGTGGCAATTTTCTCATTGGCATCTACCCGAAATCCGATCATAGATTCTCATGTCCCTTCTTTCCTGTTTCTCATGCCCAGTTTTCATCCTATTTTAAATCAGCACCATCAATATATTAGCCACATTATCCTTCCCCAGTTCCTTTATAAACCGGTATAACTCATCATAGAATTTTGCTGCATGGCTCATTTTCCGATCTACAGATGAAATTAATACTTCATATTCTTCTCTTTCTATTTTCCCATTTTGTTTCCACAAAGACATGGCAAAAATCTGAATCAGAGCCCATTCAATCATTCTGGAGCTTAAAACTTGTCCAAACTGTTCCAGATCCAATGTGATCCAATTCAAAAATAATATGTAAACCAGGAAATGATCCGTGATTGCCGGATACGCTTCTTTCAGATACCAAGAAAACTCTTTCAAATCCTTTTCCAGCTCTTTTGCATCAGATGTCCATAACCCCAGCTGCTCCGACAGCTTACTGTCACTGTTGATAACCTCTGACAAATGTTCTTTGATTATGGAACGAAGCTGAATCAATAGATTTTGCAGGAAAATCCCTTTTGTTGCATATTGCTCTGCCAAGTTCTCACACTGCATATAGATTTCATCCCGGACTTCCTTCTTATCATAAAGCTCCAGCAACCGGATAACATTTTCCTTGTTCAGCATATTCTCCTGAATCAATTCTTTCATCTTGTACATAACGCTAAAGATAATATACACCTTACCGGAAACAAATCTGTATGGATCTTCCTGCACCAGTTCTATTAAAAAAGTTCTTGCCAACGGCAAGCTGTCGTATCTCTGATAGTCTATTGTATCTTCCTCTGCTTCCACTTCATTTTCCGTATACCCAAAATCAATCGGCTCTGCCTCCAACAGATATCCAGCCACAACGGGACAAACTATTTCAACAGTCCCCTCAATGATATCACCATACTTTACCAGAGATCTCGGAAAACCAGTGCAGGTAGCAGACAGCTTATCCTCTCCACATTCCCTTACCAGTCTGCACCAGCCATCCTCGGTCAAAAGCGCACAAACATCATTTCTCGTTTTCATGCAATGATTCTCTTTATCGATAGCATCCATAAGCTCATTTCTAAAGGGATGTTCCATATTTTCATAACAGGCGATTTCCTCATCCTTCAATGAAATATTCCACTTGGCAGAACAACACGTTAAAGGACAGGAGCCTCCAATACATTGAAAACGGGAAAGCCAGGTCATATATAATACTTTTTGTTTCACAGATTCTCCTCCGTTCCTTTTCCATTTCTTCCCATCAGCCCTCTGATGGCAATTTCTTTGTTTTCCAATAATGAGAAACCCTTTCGTCCTCTTCTTTCTGATATCCCAGTTTTTCAAAACATCTTTGGGATGCCGTATTTTCTTCTTTCACTACAGCATGAAGGGTTTCCACTCTCTGGGGCATAACCTCCTCCAGCATCTGCAGCATTTGATATCCCAGTCCACGTCCACGGTAATCTGCGGCAATAGAATAGCTGATAGTTCCTACATTCTCCTCCAAATCCAGCCGGACCTGTCCAACTGCACTTTCTCCATTCATAAAAATATAAATATAGCAATCCTCCGAAGACATTTTTCTGGAGAACCAACGGCAATGCTCTTCATAAGATATCATCGCCGGATTCAGGGAGTTTGCACGGCATTGGGGATCATTACACCACAAATATAGCAATTCACGGTCTGCCGGGGTTACGCAACGCAGATAAAGGCTGTTTTCCTTCTGCTTTTCCATTTTATCACCCTTCTTTTTTCATTTTACCATAGAGTTTTCGAATTTCATAGATTCTCTCTTTTTACCTTGACTCATTTATAATATTTACAATCTTTTCAACCTGTTCCAGCTCTAAATCAGCATACAACGGCAACACCAAAATCCTGTCTGACACATATCTGGCATTCTCTAATGGCATTTCCCTGTATTTATTGCGAAAACACGCCTGGTCAGAGGTCAGGGGATAAAAGTATTTCCGGCTGAAAATCTCATGTTCTTTCAGCAGATCATATACCTCATTCCTCGTCCTTCCAAAGATGTTTTCATCAATTTGAATGGGAAAGTAGGCATAATTCCCCTTTACTTCTGGCTGATCCTCTAAATAACGAATCCCCTCCACAGGTGCCAGTAATTCCCTGTACTTTTCAACAATCTTTTTTCTCCTGGCAATTTCCACATCAATATGTCTCAAATTGCAGATTCCCATTGCCGCCGCAAATTCATTCATCTTAGCATTGGCACCAACTTCTGCTACCACTTCCTCCGAGCGAATCCCAAAATTCTTCAGGTTGTACAAGGTAGTATACAACTCTGGATTATTAAAGGTTACTGCACCGCCTTCTATTGTATGAAATACTTTTGTAGCATGAAAACTAAAGGTAGAAGCATTGCCAAAAGTACCAATCCCCTCTTCCTGATAGGTAACACCAAAAGCATGGGCTGCATCATATATCACCTTTAAATTATACTTTTCTGCAATCTGTCTGATTTTTTCCACATGGCAAACCCTTCCATAGACATGAACCGGAACGATTGCTACTGTCTTTTCCGTAATCAGTGCTTCGATTTTTTCCTCGTCAATGGTATAGTCTGATAATTTGATATCACAAAATATTGGTTTTAATCCATTCCGTACAATCGCATGCGTCGTAGAAATAAAAGTAAATGGTGTGGTGATCACCTCAGAACCCCGTGGGAATTTCATAGCTGAAATGGCAAGCTCCAGTGCCATATGCCCATTGACCATTAAAGAAATTCCATTTAATTTTAAATACTCCTTTAACTCCTGCTCTAATCTTTTATGAAGATCTCCCATGTTAGTCAGCCAATGGGAATCCCACAAAGGCTTAATCATTTCTGTATATTCTTCCCAGGATGGCATGGAAGATCTGGTCACATATATTTTTTCCATAGTATTCCTCTTTTTATTTTATACAAACACAATATATGCTCGAACACAGCTCCGGATATTGCTGTCCCAGGGAATAGCAGCCGTCAAGATACTCTTTTGAAATAATGTCTGTCTCTAACAGTCTGTCCCACTGGAAATTTGCCAGTGCCTTAAAAAAGATACCCGATTTGTGTATCACATTAAATTCCGCTTTCTTGATTTCTGACTCCAGAGTATCCAGACTATATGTAATTCTATGGCCATGGATCCGCTCCGCCTCTGTCACAGCTGCGTTTGACTCAATAAGTCCCATTTTTACTGCTATCTGTCTGGAAGGTGCATTTGCATTGGGGCATGCCACAAACAAAACTCCGTTTTCAGACAGCCATTCCTCTTTAATCTTCTTTAACAGACCTACTCTGTCATCAATATGTTCCAAAACATGCGTCAGGAAAATATTATCATACTTTTTTTCTAATTTTGCATCCTCAAACATAGATTGAACGAATTGAATATGACGATACTCTTTCAATTTTTCTCTGGCAGCAGTTATCGCTTCCCGGGAAGCTTCCACACAGGTAATCTCATCAAACATTCCGGCAATCCGCTCTGTGAATGCACCCTGAAAACACCCCAGTTCCAGTGCCGTTCCTTTTTTCATAAATGGCTCAAAGGATTGAATCATATACGGATGCATAACATCAAAATCAAAATTGTATGCATATTTTCTGGTCTTGTTATCCTTACTTTCCATATCATAGTCTCTATTCATTTATAACTCCTCCATTCTTGCCAGTCCAAATCCATTCTTTCCGAACTCATTTCCATTGTACAGCATGTACAATTTCTGATCCATTTCAAATACATTTGGATAGCATTGCATCTGGCTGTCCCATCCAGCTTCTGGTGTCGTAAAGTTTAATTTCTCATCACATCTTTTCCAATTCTTCAAGTCATCGGAACAGGCATAGCCAATCCGATAGGAACGGGCACTATTCTGGCGAAAATCATAGGAATGTCTGTAGCAGAAAAACATATGATACCTGTTCTGATAAAATACAACACAAGGCAACGCCTGGGATTCATCCGGTATCACATCCGATAGGATCGGAACACCATCTTTCTTCCAATCGATCCCGTTCTCTGAAACAGCATGACCTATTTTATAAATCCGGTCTGGCTCCTTATTCTCTTCAAATACCTTCCATTCCTGTCCAAAAATATACCACATATGAAATTGATTTTGAAATCTCCGTACAAATCCATCAATAACTAAAAACGGTTCATCCAGTGAACTGGTCAGCACCGGTCCCTCTCCCATCCGCTCAAAACTTTTCCCATTATCATTAGATACTGCCAGACCGATTCCAGTATCTACTGAAACAGATATCCTTCTAGACCATCCACTTGTATAGGCCCAGATCTTATCCTCATATTTGATTGGGCTAAACGGAAAAATACCATGTTCATCAAAGCAGCCCAGTTTTCCATCTGGTATAATTTGCTTTGAAACCGTTTGAACTGTTTGAAAATCTTTTGAAAAATCAGCATAGCAAACATAACTGATCAGCTTTTTCCCATCTCTCTTACAGGCAGAGAAATATACTCTTACATAGTCCTCAAAAACAATCGCCTGTGGTGATTTTGCATATTCCATCCCATATTCCTGTGGTGAGAATACCCGTCCACACTTTTTCCATATCACTCCAAAGCCCCCTTTAATTCTGCCAGTCCAAAGCCGCATTTTCCGACTTCATTCCCCAGATAAAGCATATATATTTTCCCGTCACATTCAAAGACATGGGGATATGCCACCATCTCACTGTCCCATTCCTTTGAATCAGAAGATACATCAATTCCTGCTTTTTCATCCTCTCTCTGCCAATGAATCAAATCTTCAGAATACGCATACCCTATTCTGTAACTATTTCTGGAATCTTTTCGGAAGTTTGTATGATTTCTATAACAGAAAAACATATGGTACTTTCCATTTTGAAAAATAACGTCTCCACATGCCTGGGATTCCATCTCCCCTAATTTATCTTCCATAATATTTCTGTTGCATTTTTCCCAATGGATACCATCCTCAGAAACTGCCATGCGTAATTTGTAACAAATCTCTGGTCTCATCTCTTCTTTCGTCCACAATTTTCCTGCTGAATAAAACAGATACCATTTATCATGGTAGATCCTTACCTTCGGGGAACAGATCATATATGGTTCATACAAAGAGCTGGTCAGCACCGGTCCACGTCCTATTTTTTGAAAGGATTCTCCATTGTCTTCACTTACTGCGCATCCGATGGATGTATTAAACGGAACAGATTCACATCTGGTTACGCCGCCATAATATCCATAAATTTTATCCTGGCTACGGATAACAGAAAATGGATATGTTCCAAATTCATCAAACTCTCCCAGGCCACCAGGCCCTAAAACCGGCTTCTCACCTATCTTTACTATATCACAAGGATTTTCTCTGGACAAATCAACATAAGATACCCTGCTGATGGTCTGTCCTGCTTCATTGGGCTTTTCTCGGCAGCAAAAATACACTCTGATGAAATCATCAAACAAAAGTGTATTCTCTCCCTGAGCAAAATTCCATCTCCAATATGGTCTTTGCCCACATTTTTCCGGATTAAATATCAGCCCCTTCTTTTCCCAGTAAAACATGTCAAACCTCCTTTTCCATGTAAAACGAATCTACTGATGCATCTCCTGTCATCTGAAAGCCCTTTTTTCTATAAAACCGGCAAGCAGACGTATTTTTTTTATCTACCTCCAGACAAAGCCTGTTCATCTGATTTTTTCTGCATTTTTCACAGATAAAATCAATTGCACAGCTTCCTAATTTCATTCCCTGATATCTTGTTTCAATGGCAATCAATGTCAGATATGCCCTTTTTTCTATTATATCATTATTATAAAAAGAAAAAAATCCTGCCGTCTCTCCTTCCTGATAGATCACATAGTTTTCTGCATATTCAAACAGTTTTTCTGAATACTCTTCCAGATTCTGCACTCTGTCAGAAATTTTCCTCGTTGCACTGGCATCGTACCTTTTCAAAAACTGAAAGACAGCCTCTTCTGATTCAAGTTTTACCATTTCCATATCAATGTTCTCCTTCCAGCAGATGGTAATTCAAAAGCATCTGTTTTACCTGCTCCTTTGAATTGAACATTAATACATCAATAATTGACAGCCCTGGAACAAACTGATTTTTAAACTGGGGATACTCCTGAAGTTCTGTCTGTATAAAACGCAATTCCATTCCTTCCTTTGCAAATGCACCGGAATGATACAATTCCATTCCTCCAATGGCATTAATGTATCTTTCACAATTTCTTTCTTTGCAAATTGCAATCACTTTATCCTGCCCCTTTAAATGATTGTCATACTTCATCTGGGAAGAAATAAGAATCGGTGTTGTGATATCAAGATACTGACATACTTCTTTGACAGAATGAAATATGTACTGAAATAAGTTATCTTCTTCATAACAAATGATATCCCGGAGCCATTCTGATATCACAGGATAGTATGGTGCCTTATGATATGTGGTTTCTATCTGCTTCATCATTTTCTCACGTTCAAAAGAATCTGCCAGAATTCTTTCCCGGATATCCAAAAAATCCGAATCCTTCTTTAACGGCAGAGTAATATATTTATCCCTATCCCCCTGCAGAATCCTATTCCGATTAATCCATCCTTTTTTCGTATATTGAATATTATCATAAATAACAAATTCATCCACTGCATGGATCAACTGAAAATATCCGATATATGGCATAAAATAAGCCTGCATAATACCTACACTTTTCATTTTTCTACCTACCCAATCTGATCCAGCACCTGCTGTAATATATTAGCAAGTCCTTTATCATCCATTGTGATTTTTTTAATTCTTTCAACTGCCCGTTTCCTTTGGACTTCGTAAAAAGAGGAATCCTCTTTATATCTTTTTACAAGTGGCAGGTAATCCTGTAAGGAATTTACTGTAAAATCCTCTCCCGCAACTGCTGCAATATCACCACTTCCTAATGTTATTATGGGTTTTCCCAACGACATAGACATGGCACCAGAATTTCCTCCTCCCATTCTCGGCGGATTCACAAATACATCCAACACATTTAAATGCTCGATAAATTCCAGCTGATTCCCAATAAAAACATATTTTTCAAAGTTATGGGAATTTTGTTCGACCATTATTTTTAACTCTTGTGTCACATCACCAATAAACAGAACATAAATATCAGAGTCCATACGGACAATATTTTCGATCATTCCCATAAACTCTCGATCACATTCTACAGAAAGCCTGTTCCCTACAATCCCCAACACAAAAGCTTCCTCGGGTATTCCCAATTCCGTACCATTTACCTTTCTTTTGGGAGATTCATATGGAAATAAGAATTCCGTCTCTATGATCTTAGTTTGATTTTCCTCTAAAAATTTTTTATTTTCCAACTCCTTCGGATCGCTGGTGGGTATATAATTAACGATCATATCCGCATTGACAGGAGCATACCCCTGACACATAGAGGTATAAATAGAAGTCGTAAATTCTTTCATGGTTCCTGCAATTGCCGGAATGGAAGAAAAATTCCAGACACACAACGGTTTTAATTTCTCGATCTCGCAGATTAAATCTGATAACTCTGATACATTATCCTTCTCCAATACCAGCTGATACATGTTTAGTGATACTTCTCTATATTCTCTTTGGGATTTCCCATTCCATTCTTCCACATAAGTTGTGACATAAGGACAGGGAAATCCCGCCGCTGACAATAGTTCACTATCCGTTTTTAAAACTACATTTACGATTAAAACTTTCTTTTTTAAATACAGTTCCAGAATCCGGCAGATCTCCAATACAACTTTTGTCGGTGCATGGTCATCCCGAAGCATTTGCGAAACGAAAACCACGATACATTCTGTATCTCTGTCTTCCACAGCTGTTTTAGTAAAATCTAATTGTAATGTTCTCTTTCCTTTTTCCTCCAAGCGTTGATTCATATTCCATTTATATTCAAACGGCAGTTTCATTCCTGTTGAAAAGGATAGGCCCACCATCTGGTCTTCTAAATTCAGCAGTAACATCAGATCAAGATCATTATCTAATCCCACAACCATCATTTTTTCAAGGTATTTTAACAGCGGTTTTGGGGTATATGTCATTTCAAAAAGATATCTTAACAGCAATAAATATAAATCCTCATCGTCACAATATTCTGCCTCAACAAATTCAAGAAATGCATTCTCTATCCCCAAAAACTGCAATTCATTATATTGATTCTCTAAGTTCTTTTTTATTATAGTCCATTCCTGTTCGACCGAGCTGTCACCCAGCCTGTATTTTTCAATCAGATCTTCCCTTCTGCTTATGCCTGTCGATAATTCTTTTAAAAAAGCGATAAATTTGCCTCTTTCTTCCAATGAATTCATGATTTCCTCCTGCCTGTTCACTTAACGTATCTGATTCTTTTTTATATGAAGTCTTGTCTGCTCTATCACTTTTTTACATTCCTCTGCATGGTCAACACAAAACAACCTGTCATATTGATTCCGGCATGCCTCTACTTGTCTCTGATAAAAATCTTCGTCATGACAATATCTGCTGACTAGTCCCGGGTATTCCTCTAAACAGTCACACACAAATGCCTCTCCGACATTGGCTATATCACAGCCGGGCAAAGTTACCACCGGCACTTCTGCAATAATGGCACAATAAGCACCACCTCCGCCTCCTGCCCTCTCCGGATTGAGAAACAGATGCGTTGCCATTAATACATTCACTAAATCCTCATGATAGCCCAAATTAACTACTCTGCCATTTAATATTTCACTTTTCCATGGAATGCTGCATTTTCCAATTGTCACGAAATAGACTCTTTCCTCATTTAATGCGATCTCTTCCATGATACGGATAAATTGATGATTGATCTCTGTATCCAGGCGGTTCCCCACAATTGCTATAATAAAGCTGTCTTTTGGAATTCCAAATTCTTCTGGAGAATATACTTTGTCATATTTAACAAATTGAGCTGTGAGGGAAATATCAATGGTTTTCTGTCCTTTTTCCTGTATCACCTGTTCCATTTCAGATATCTGGCTGCCATTTTTCATATAGCTGATCAACACCGGTGCATCGGACACAGCATAACCGTCTGTACAGGGCATGGCAGCCAGCGTAAAACTTTCTGAAAGTACATCAGCAATTACGGAAGTTCCTCCTATATACCATATCATTTCCGGCTTCCACTTCTGTACTCTGTGCAAAGTTTCACGCACCTGTACAAAATGCATTTCATCTACAACCTGTTGAAATCCTTGCAGCTTCGCTCCCTGGTAGTCTCTTACAAATTCTCCATCATACTGTGGCAGATAATGAACATGATACGGATAGAGCCATGTATTTTCCAGCTCTTCCACATCAAAATTCTCTACAGCAACCAGTATATTTACCTCATATTCTAACTCTTCCTGCAATGTCTTTCCCAATCCTAAAACAAGTTTCGTTGGTGCATGCAAATCTGTCAGTAATGTATCCGTCACCAGAAGAATCCTTCTATGATTTCTCTGCTCCCAGGGAACAAAAATAAGCTCTGGCTTCAATTCCTCCTTCAGACGCTGTATCAACAGATGATGGATTTTACGACATTGTTTATACGGCACATGGTACTCCATATGGTGAAAACGGGTAATATCGATCTGTTTTCTTATTCCTGTCACAGTATCATATGTTAAGTCCTTTTTCTGTAAAAGTTCTTCTGCTTTATCCAAAGTTTTTTTCTCTTTAAACAGGAAAAAAAGTACAGATAAGATCAACAGATACAACTGTGTATCATTTTCAAATTCCTGATCTAAGATCCCTAAAAAATCTATCCCCTGATTTCTCAAAGAATAATAATCCTTTGCCAGAGCGATTCCATATTCCTTGATCCTGTCTGAATTTGGATTTTCCCTGAATTCATTCAAAAATAACACAATGCCATCTAATACATTTTCAACGATTGACATCACCGGCTCCTCTCTTGGCATAACTTTGCGACAGATTGTCTTTTCTCAAAAAGGATCAGCCTCTTTCTTTCTCTGCTTCCAGCAAATATTCCAGAAATTCTCTTCCTCGCACTGCCCAGGTATGCTTTTGTTCAGCCAGTTTTTTCCCCGCCTCAGCAATGCTCCTTCCTCTTTCAACATCATCCAGAACAGAACGAACCAGAAACGGCAGCTGCTCCAGGTTATCTAAAGAATAACATAAAAGATTGGTTCCTTCCTTACATTCCTCCTTCAAATATTCACTGGAATCCGTCAAACAGACTGCACCATTTAACATCGCAGAAAACACACGGTCATGAGAACCTTCCTTAAACCAAGGCATTACATTTAAACTGATTTTCGAATCTGCAACGATTTCCAGAGATTCCTGATAACCAACTCTTCCATGAATCTGAAGGCGGGAAGAACCAGAAAGCTCCATCCGTTCCCAACCATCTCCGAATACATGCACTTCGATCTCGTTTTCCAACAAGATACGGAGCACCTTATCTCTGTAATAACAGCGGACATACCGGTCTACTGCCCGGAACTCTGACGCAATTGGTGCAAACTCCTCCCATGGAATTTCAATACCAAACTGGTAAAACACCTTTTCCATTGCCTCTTCCAGAGTCTTTTCTGTATGATGCAATAAATAATACACACAATTTTCCATTAGAATCTTCATCTGCTCCGGATATCCTTCTATCTCCTGCCAGATTTCCTCCGGCCGGTTATAAGACCCCATAAAAGACAAATCAAAGGTGCGTTCCCCATACGGAACAACCCTTTTTTGTGCCTGACAGCCTCCATGTGCTAAAAATCCTGTCTTCCAGATATTGGGATAGTATCGTCTCAGATAATCTACATGCTTTTTGTCCGGAGATAAAACCAGACAATATGGATAACTGGTTCTGAGACGTTCATGATGAATCAAAGGATGGTCCATCAACATCGTTGCATAAATAATCCCATCCTTCAATATCATCTTCCTCAAATCAGATTCTTTCTCTAACAGCATGCCATTTATTGTTACAACAGCATCATAAGATCGGCTTTGAAGCTTTTTCCGAATTTGAATATATGCTGTTTCATCATAACTATCCAGCAAATCGATTTCCAATCCCAGCCTCTCCCATTCTCTTTTTATTTCATTAAAAAAGATCCTTGTAGAATCATATTGGGATTTCCCACGAACCATTAATATCCGTTCCACATTTCCGCTCCATTCTATCAAACAATTCCTATGTTTCCATCAGTGCTGCCTTTAGTGTTGTATGCTTCATTCCAGCTTTAACAGCACCTCCCTCTGTTGCATCAATGACATTGACGTTACGTTCTTCCTCTGTACGCATTTCCAGCCGGTGTTCCATCCAATCCAAATAAATCTTCAGATTCTTTCCTGTCATGATCTCTTTTCCATTTACTCCTTGCACCATAATACCGGTATCCTTTGCCACCTCTGTCTGGTAGGCTGTATCTCCCGCATGGTCTACACCTCCAGTAAAAGCAAGATCTAATCCCACAAAAATAATTCTTTTGGCAGACAGGCGCAGACACAGATCTAGGGCTGTCGTTGCAACGGAGCCGCCGCTTTCCACTGTCTGCCACCCATGTTGTTCTGCCAATCTTTCCGCCGGTGCAAAACCCTGCTGGCACAAAATGTATTTTTCTCCCTGATATTCTTTTGGTATCTTACTGTACACTGTAGATAAAAATATCAGCGGAATATTACAATCCTCCAATCCCTGAATCTGCCGATAGGCAGGCTGTCCGGAATCGATCATGATCACATAATCCGGACGGATACCTGCACGCAGCAGTTTTTGTAATACGGTTCCCACTGCAAGCAATACCGTATCTTTGCCCCGCTCCTTCAGCGTCATCATATTGCGGTCTAAGGATGGTCCTGCCGCAGCAATGATCACATCCCTGTTCTGTATTTTTTCTCTTAAGTCCTGAATGTTTCCACTGGTTACAGCAATGTTTTTCTTAAAATTCCCTAACATATTCCGACTGTGTATCCGAACAGAACTTTCTTCCATAAAATAGGATTCCAAACGTTCTCGATCCTGCATCTTTTTTATTCCGTGTAATGCAGGATAAAAAATAAAAAAGCCATTTTCTTCATCCAGTCCCAGCTGCATATGTTCCAGCCGGTGACCAGTCGGGTCATACACCAATTCAAATCTCTCGTCCTGAAACAGCATCCAGAGAGGCGCAAAAACAAATGCCAGAATCAGCAGTTCCCGATTCATCTCAATGACTTTTACAGTAATATTATCATCCATCGTCAACATTTCCAGATACGGATAACCCATTCCCAGTCCATAAAAAGTATAGGACATCTTCTCCTGTGCCAGCCATTCCTCGGCCTGAAGAACTGCTTCTCCGACAATCTGGCCATTTGTATGTAAATAAAACGGATGACCTTTTTCCTGTATGGACATGGTAAGATATCCACTGGAAGTAGGCTCCACTACGTATCCTGAAGCCATACACTTTTCCACCAGCGAAATGACAGCATCCATGCCAGAGTCAGACAGGGTATTTGACTCAAGACATTCTTTGATCACAGAGTCGGACAAAATCGAATATAACAACTGGGAATTTCTTTTTGCACAGTATTTCACATTTTTCTGCAAATTTTTTTCATCAACCATCACACCAAGTGCTGCTGCAATTCTTTCCTGCACTGATACCAGTGCAGGCATCAATTGAAGTTCATACAAATCCGAAAGCAGAACATAGTCTCCCTCTTCCTGTGCCTCCTGTATACTTTGAAGACACAATAGGACCCCATTCATATCAATGACCGGCTCTTCTCCATTTATTTCTTCTATATGAGCTGCAAGCAGTTCCAGGACCTCTGGAATTTCCTGCCAAAGCTCTTTTCCCACCATAACTCCACGGTATATTTGTTGTTTCTTGAAATAATAACTGCTTTTTTCTAAATTTCCGATTAATTTCCTCAAACTACCGTTCAGTGTTTGGATCTGTACTGTCTCCATCATATTCCCTCATTGCTTTCTGTCTGCGTTTCGATGCCTCTTTTACATGTGCTTCAACGCTTCCCTAAGCTCTTCTACATTCAACCACTGTGTATTTGTCCCTGAATTGTATTCAAATCCATCCTCAACCCGTTTTCCACCAGGGATAATATCACTGTCATTATGCCATGTATACTCTGGATAAACAATATAGTGGTTTTTATATTCAAATGTACTCCGGGAATCATCCTTTGTTACCATGACTTCATGTAACTTTTCCCCTTCACGGATTCCAATTTCTTCAATTTCACAATCTTCCAGCATTGCTTTTGCCAGATCTCCTATATGGAAAGAAGGAATTTTTGAGATAAAAGTCTCTCCGCCTTTTGACTCCTCCAGTGCCTTAAACACCAATTCTACGCCCTGACGAAGAGTGATCCAGAAACGCGTCATCCGCATGTCGGTAACTCCCAGCTTTTTCTCTCCCTTATCAATGAGATTCTGCCAGATTGGAATCACAGATCCACGACTGCCAGCCACATTTCCGTAACGGACTACAGAAAATACAGTCCCGTTATCTCCGCTGTATGCATTTGCTGCAATAAAAAGCTTGTCCGATACTAATTTTGTTCCACCATACAGATTGATCGGATTCACTGCCTTATCCGTAGACAATGCCACAACCTTTTTAACCCCTTTATCCAATGCTGCATCTATTACATTCTGAGCTCCATGGATATTGGTCTTAATTGCTTCCATGGGATTGTATTCGCAGGTTGGAACCTGTTTCATGGCAGCAGCATGAATCACATAATCCACACCCTCAAACGCACGGTAAAGACGCTCTTTATCTCTTACATCTCCAATAAAAAAACGGACCTTATTCATATCAACCCTGTCTCTGTACTCTGTCTGCATGACGCTCTGTTTAAACTCATCACGAGAATAAATAATGACCTTTTTGGGATGATATTTTTCAAAGATCATCTCCAGAAACTTTTTGCCAAATGAACCAGTTCCGCCTGTAATTAAGATTGTTTTATTATTTAACATGATTGTAAACCTCCCTGTCTATTTCAAAATCTATCCATGATTTTCATTTTTCTATATGTATATCGTATTATTTCTCCATTTTCTTAAGCTGATACCAGAGTCGTTCCTTCTATTTCCTCTGCTCCATCAGCTCTAAAACCTGACTGGTAAAATTTTCTACCGTCATGGTTTTCTTCGCGATCAAATAAGCATTATTTGCAATTTTTTGCAGCCGATCGTCCTGCCCAAGGTATCCTGCCGCTCTTTGCAAGGATTCCTCCAGGGAATCCCAGTGAAAAAACAAAATATTTTCTCCATCTGTAAAATTCTCTTTCAGATAATTTGAAGAATCCGTAAGACAAACTGCCCCCCGAAGCATAGAAGTACAAATCCTCTCATGAATTCCTTCTTTATAGGACGGACAAATATTCAGCACTATCTTGGAACGATCCATAACGTTTAATACCTCTTCATATGGCATATTTTCGCTTAGAATATGAATCTGGTCTGTTATACCAAACTCCTCTTTAAACTGCTGCCACCCTCTTCCACATACTGTGATCGTAATCCCTGACTGTAGTAAATACAAGATACATTGCTCCCTTTGCCGGACACGATAATACTTGTCCGCCCATCCCTCAATAATCTTCAGTTCTTCCTCAACATCTTCCCCTGCAACGCTAATCTGAAAGAATGACAGAGCCTGCTCTAACGCTTCCCAATTCAGCAAGGCATCATCCGCAAGCATTAACTCTGCTGTTTTTGTAATAAGGGATTGGTCAAACGGATCCGGTACCATAGACTGCATTTCTGCTTTAAACTGAGAAAAAGTCTGACAACTACAGGACAACAACAAATCAATCTCTCTTTCCTTCATAGGCTTTCTACTGTTTGATTCAATCCCAAAATGATGTATTGCCGCTGTTGATATCCCATATTCCTTTTGGGCATTCTTTGCTTCATTCTCATCAACAAACGCCACTTTCATCTTATCTGTCATACAGGTCAAACGGGAATAATGATAGAAAGACGAGTCCAGAATCCAACCAACTACTTTCACCTGAAAATCATCTGTCAAAACCTGCATCAGATATCTTCCATCCGGCACTTTCAATTCAAAACCAATTCCCTCAAGACAAAAAACACAGGCAGGTACCTGAGATAATTCTGCCGCCATATTTTGTATCCCTTCCTCTGCAGTACAATCAATACGCTTTACATGATATGTAGAATACCTTTCCAAATACATTTGAAATTCCCTCATAAGCATATCTAAAACACCATACTGATTTTCCCCCTGTAATATCAAAAAGGTCTGCCCTCTTGTATCCATCCCTTCTATACTCATATCGTCTCCGTTTCTATCAAATATGTTCTTACTATAGAGTTTTCCTAACTTCACTTATTCTTTAATAAAAAGATATAATTTTTTGCCAGATTGTCCCATTTCTCCTGCGTCATTTCCGTCTCCAGAGTCAGGCAAAAGCCTTTACTCATTTCTGGCAGTTCCTGATATACCTTCGTCTCTTTATAATCCGGAAACCGCAGAAGAACCTCTCTGCGCATCTCATTTAAAACCTCATAAGGCAAAGTCTCAAACCGGGTAAATACCATATGCAGGGTATTGATGTAATATCGGCATAAAAAACCTCCCAGAATTTCTTCCCGAAATTCCCCAAACAATCCCCGGCATTTCAATTCTTCTACCAGAGCTATTTCAATGTATAAACGTTCAAAATGGTGCATAGCATTCTTGGAGGTAACCGTAGAAGCACTATTTGCAAAATAGTGATAATATTCCTGATCGATCACATAAATAGATGGTAAACAAAAGGCAAGAAGCCCTATTACATAGTTATCTTCGTATGCTGTCTGCTCCGGGAAAAATAAATGATTATCCAATAAAAAAGACTTAAGATATAATTTCGCCACCACAGGACCAATTGATAACTTAAGGAAATCGTGACGTTCCTGCAGGCTCGTGATATAAATCAGCTCGTCCTTATTATGACATAAATCGTAGGACTTTACGATTTTTCCATCACCCAGATCTCTTCCCATACGACAGGCAGTCACCGGAACATCCTGTTCCATGGCTGCCTGATAAAGCATCTGCAGCATCTCTGGTTCTATCCAGTCATCTGCATCAACATAGGAAATATAGTCTGCTGATGCATAATCAAGACCAATATTTCTTGCTCTTCCCTGTCTGCCGTTTTCCTCGCAGACTACGACCATGACAGACTCCGGATACTTTGCCTCCCACTGATATAACTGCTCCAGGGTACCATCTGTGGAAGCATCATCCACAAAAATCAACTCTAAGTTTTCTACTCCAATGGTCTGTCTCACCAGCGAAGCCACACATCGGTTAATATATTTCTCTACATTATAACATGGGATAATAACACTTATCTTCTTCTCCATCTTAATTTCTCACACTTGATCTATTCTGATGCAGAATCTTCTTTTCCTTCCACTTTCTGAAGTAAATCCTGCATTTGTTCTGCTGCCTCAATAAATCCCTGATAAAGTGCTTTGGCACTTTTCACAGAATTAATCTCATCCTGCACTGGGTCTCCAGTGATACAATTAATATCCTTTAAATCTCCTACCGCCAAATCGGCCGAATAGGTGTCTACCAACTCATAGCCAGGTTGACGCCATATAAAATTATTTGCTTTTTTGATTTCCTTAATAAGCCGGTCATGACGCTTCGGGCTAAGAGAATATGCTTTCTCTATAAACTCATCTGCACATTTGATTCCCTCCTGCGACTTGGAAATAATATTGCGAAATCCCTTTCCAAGACCAGTAATTTCTTTCTCAATCGGAGTGAAATCGTTTTCCTCAAAAGTTGGCTGCAGCTCGTCTAGTAAACCAGCAAAAGAAAACTCGATATCACAATATTGCTCAATCACCTCTGATAACCGCATGACCTTTGAACCATGAATCAAAGCTCCACCTTCCGTAGCATCAATGACATTCAGTTCCGGATACTCCTGAATCATTTCTTCAAACCAATTCAGATAATAAATCCAGTCACGTCTGGAACGCACTGGTTCTCCATCAACGCCCTCAATCATACGAATTCCTTCTTCTTCACTTCTAATATGATCTTCATGACCACCTGCATGGGTACTCTCTCCCATAAAAGCGAGATCCTGCCCGATCAATACAATGTTTTTCAACCCCAGTATCTTAGCAATCTCAAATGCACATGTTGCAACCGAACCACCACTTTTATAGGCAGGAAAAACATATCCATTTTTCTCATAAATTCCAGATAAATATACGGAACCCGGCAGCCATATTTTCCGCCCGGTATGAAACTGCGTGATCTCCTTCTGTGCTTCTGCACACAAAAACAAAGGAACCTTTGCGCAGTCAGGATAATCCTTAAGATACCATGCCGGTTTTGCCGGATCTACAGTCACCATACAATCATATGGAAGCCCCCGCTCCTCCAAAATGCGCACTGCTGTATCTGTTGCGATAATAAAGGCATGATCCTTCATCTTTTTTAACTCTTCTACATTTTTATCCAGAGAAGGGCCTGCTGACACGATTACCACTGGCAGCTCCTCTGGCAATTTCCCAACTAATTCCGTGATGTAATTGCTTCCCTTCACATAGGCTAAATTAAAAAGAACATTGTCCACTGCCTGATGCGCAAAAAAAGCATTGGTACTGACCTGGGTAATGACTACATCATTCACACGGTCTACTACATCCCAAAAATGATTATATTCATCCGGCAACAGCTTTTTGTATCCAGGATGTTCACAGCGGATCTGTGTAGATAGATTGTCCCAGTTCACAACAACTCCTGCCTCACTCTTAAATGTTTCTTCGTAATCCTCTCCGACATAAAAATGTAACCTTTCATCAGCAAGAATGTCAGAAATATCTTCTTTCTCCAAAACAGCAGACAAAATTTCTAATTTGGGTTCAACCAAAAATAAACGGCTGTCTTTCGCCAGTCGCTTCAATAACTCTCTTACAAAAATGCCGTTTCCCAATCCAAACATTAAGACATTGATATCAATATTCTGAAAAGCATACTGATCTGCCCATTTGACAGCCTCCTGTAATGGGCGGTAGGCACTATTCATTCTCACTGTCTCTTCTTTTGCTGTTATCACCAGTGCATGACCATTTTCTCTGGTAGATATGCTTTCGATTTCAAATTCCGTTTCAATTTCTTCTTTTAATCTCTCTGCAATCTCCGAATAACGTGTTTGTAATATCTTCCAATTTGTCTCCAGATATTTCATCATCCTCTTCTCCATCTCTCTATTCCATCATATTGAGTAATTCTTTTACATATTCTACAAACTCATACTGGATTACATCTGCCAGCAAGATTAAGTCCCCCTCTTCCAGAGCATTCATAGCTTCTGTCAAAGCATTTTTCATTTTTTCTTCATCCAGCGAAAATCCGTCATGGTTATCACGATATTCAAATAATATATCCACCATTTTTATTAATTCCGTAAGTACCTGCTGAAACTCACCTAACGCCTCTGAAGTCTTTTGCTGATAAAACAGCTCCATATTTTGTTCAATCTGTTCTAAAGTCTTTCCAACAAGTTCTTTTTCCTGACCCATTCTCTCCGCTCCTTTTTAATTTTTTTCTATCGTTGCATCTCTCCATCATTTCCTGATCAATATTTTTATTTACAAAAATGGGGCTGACCAATGGTCAACCCCATCCGCGAGAATACTTTTCTTAAATTACTGAAGTAAGGAAAGTACACCCTGTGTAGCCTGATTAGCCTGAGCCAACATAGACTGACCTGCCTGCTGGATGATACTCTTAGAAGAGTACTCAACCATTGTGCTAGCCATATCTGTATCACGGATCTTGCTTTCAGAAGACTGAAGGTTCTCAGCCATGTTATCTGCATTGTCAATGGTATGATCCAGTCTGTTCTGCAGAGCACCCAGTTTAGAACGCTGCTGGGAAACTAAGGACAGAGCCTTGTTTACTGTAGAGATCAGTGGAGAGATTGTAGTAGCCTTTCCATTGCTAACAACACCTGCAATTGTTGTAACAGTTACACCAAGTGCAGAAGCTGTCATCTTACTAATGCTGAACTTAATCGTCTGCTTAGCATTAGCACCAACCTGAAGCTCCTTATCAGTAAATGTACCATTTAAAAGCTTCATGGTGTTGAACTCTGTCTGAGATGCGATACGATCGATCTCAGAAGAAAGAGCTGCTAACTCTAAGCTGATTGCCTTACGGTCTGCAGATACGTTAGTATCGTTAGAAGCCTGTACTGTCAGCTCTCTCATTCTCTGAACTACAGAATGAATCTCACCCAGAGCACCTTCTGCTGTCTGGATCAGAGACTGACCATCCTGTGCATTTCTAGAAGCCTGATTCAAACCACGAATCTGTCCACGCATCTTCTCAGAAATAGAAAGACCTGCTGCATCATCTGCTGCACGGTTTACTCTGTAACCAGAAGATAATTTCTCTGTGCTCTTTGCAAGAGCCTTGTTTGTGATACCTAACTGTCTGTTTGCGTTTAACGCGCTCATGTTGTGCTGTACTATCATAGTAATTCCTCCTTGAAATTACAGTGGCATCCATGCCACTGGTGATAAATAATAGGTTCACTCAAGCCTTCCGTCCGTACACTTTAGACTTGAATTCAGTAAGTATTGATTTACTTGTTATATATATCGGATTGATTCCGAGATACTTAACCCTTTTTTATAACTTTTTTTAATTTTTTCTATTTTTTTTGATCTAAAAAATAAGACTGCCATTCCCGGTGCTGGTTTGCCATATTCTGATAATAGGAAGTAGCTGTTTTATTACTTACCTTAAAGGATTTAATTTCCTTTCTGGCTCCCGTCAGATACCTCTGAAACGCATCCCGGTTTCTTTTTTCCAAGCCCTCCAGCTGTACACCACAATCTGTAATACTGCGGATGGCATTTTGCATTTGCAGTATCTGGGACTGGTACTGGTATTTTTTTTCCTTCAACTCACTTCCAATCTTGTTAAAAAGGACATCAAAGCCTTTATCAAGCTCTGCCATCTCTTCCAACAGAATTCCCTTTTTATCCATATTTTTGTCAAAATGCTCCATATCAGGAGAATCCTGTTTTAAAATATCACTCTGTTCTCTGGTCAGCTGTAACAACTGCTTCATAATGTCCAGCTTCTTATACAGGGAATCCTGCAAAGCACTAACATATACTGTCAACTGTTCCATACTTTTCCTCATTTCTGCCGGATAACATATCCGGTCTGATAAATAGTCCTGTATCAAAAGATTTCTCTGAAAACTACAGTGATGACCAGGATACATTTCTTTATCAAAATTATTATATCCAGCCATCACTGTAGTTTTTGATCTTATTTCATTAATTTACATGATTGAGCCTCATAACCTCTTTCCATGTTTCCCTCATAGTTTTGATATGTCCTAACGCTTCTTCCAGTATTTCCTTATCTTTTTTCATATTGGCTTCTACCAGACGACGATATACATAATCATAAACAACATCAAAGTCCTTTGCCACAGGATACTTCATGTCCAAAGTAGCACGAAACTCTACAATAATCTTCTCCGCTTTGATAATATTATTATTTGCCTTTGCAATATCCCCCTCTTCCATTGCCTCCAGAGCGATATTGCAAAACTTTATTGCGCCATCATAAAGCATTAAAGTTAATTTAGCCGGAGAAGCTGTCTGAACCGAATTTTTTTGATATAACTTTGCTGCATTACCATATGTTGCCATAGTCAGCCTCCATCTGATTCATCATCCTAAATAGTTAGCGAATGTATTCTGCTGAGAATTCAGCTTTGCCATTGCTGTCTCCATCGCAGTGAACTGATTATAATAACGCTCTTCGATTTCTGCCAGTTTTGTCTCCCAATCGGAAATCTCCTTCTTATAATCAGACAACTGGGAATTCATTTCCTTGTCATTATAGAATGTCAATGCACTGCTCAATGTTGTAGACTGCATTTTCTTATTTAAGTTGTCATACAACTTGGAAGTAACTCCTGCAAGTACTTCTGCAACAATATCCGGATCTTCATTCAAAAGCTTCTCCAGAGTATTTTCAGAGTCAGAATATTCGGTATCATCCTCATCACCTTTTATATGTAACAGACCATATTCCTTATAATCTGTTCCCGTCGTGATTCCCAGATTTGCCAACGAATATGTCTTACCATTTGATGCTGTAATGGATGTTCCTGCCATTGTCATTCTCATAGTATCTATCAGACTTCCCAAGGTGCTGTCACGGCGAAGCAGGGAATCTTTAATCTTTGTTTCCCATTTTTCTATCTCATCATCTGACATAGCATCCTTCTCATCGTCCGAAAGCACATCATAGTCTCTGGCAGAGGATGCATAATAGTATTTATTCATCTCAGCCAGAATCGTATTGTACTGGTTTATAAATTCCTTAATAGAATCATAAACTGCAGAATTGTCATCTGTTACTGTTATAGTAACCTCTTCATCTGTTGTTCCAGTCAGATTCAAGGTAAGACCATTTACTTCTATCGTATTACTGCTGCTGGTCAGTGTTGCACCATTTAACTGAACGACAGAGTCAGCTGCCGCAACAACAACCATACCATTGCCAGCACCGGTCTCAGCTACTGCTGTTCCGTCAATATTTCCAAGACCTAATTTTTTCAATGCAGAATTGTCTGCCGTATCCTCTGCCACTCCGCCTGACACAGCACTTGCATAGTTGTCTACCGCATTCTGAATGGCAATATCCCTGTCTACCTTATTCTGTACCAAAACATTACCGCTGGCATCTGTCAGTCCGTTCTCCACAGCATCTTTAATCTGGTTTTGTACATCCTCGGATGCAACGTAAGCAGATGTTTCAGAAGAAACCAGAGCCTCCAATTCCTTCACCAAATCATCATTTACCATGGTGTCATTATATTTTCCAGCCTTTTCCAACGCTTCTTTTCCTGCATCCGTAACGGTTTTTCCATCACTGCCAAGATAGTTCTGGGTCAGTTCAGCCTTTTTCTGATCACTATAATAATTCGTTGCAACTGTCGTCGCTCTGCTGTCAGCTATTTCTTTCAGCTTTGTTGCAGCAGTAGTATTTTTATCTGCTTCTGTACTATTTTGTAAGTCACTCAGTGCATTTAAAACTTCCGTCTTCTGGGAAGATGAAAGATTTGTATAGTCCACTGCATTCTTCAACGCTGACTGTGCATTGCTCTGAACACCATCCAAAGTATTAGAAGTAATCGTAAATTTACTGTCTTCACCGCTGTCTTTAGCTGAAATAAAGAAACGTCCCTGCTTCTCATCAAAAGAGGCAGTCAGACCTGCACTTTGCAGTGTAGATATAAAATCATTCACTGTAGTATTCTCATCTACATTTAACGATACTGTCTTATTTCCTGCTTTCACCTGAATCTGGGAGGATCCATCTGCTGCAAAACCTAAATCAGAAAGCTTTGTTGCAGAAGACACATCCTTTGTGACATCATTTCCATTTTCATCCTTTGTAACATACTGAGGAAGTTTAGCACTGGTAACATACTGTGCTTTTGCCACCTGGGTAACCTTCAGAGTGTAGGAACCCTTTGCTGCTCCAGACTTTGCAGTAGCAGTCACCTTTGTAGCATCCGATGAAGTAGCCTTCTTTGTCTGGTAATTCCCCTGAAAACGCATCTTACCCGCATAATCTTTATAAAAATTATATAGCTTGGTATTCATTCCAGACCAGATTGTCTGTTTCCATTCCAGTTTTGTCTTCTTATTTTCTATCTTTGTTTTCTTTACTTTTTTTGCTTCCATCAGGGCATTGACAATCGATTCTGTATCCATTCCTGATGCAAGACCAGTCATTCTAATAGCCATAATATACTCCTCCTATCTTTTCTCATCCACAATAATACCTGCAAGTTCCCACATTTTCTGAAGCATCTCTAATGATTTTTCCGGAGGAACCTCCCGTATTAGTTTATCGGTGTCCTTATCATACACCTTAATCGATACGCGTTTTGTTGGCTCATCATAGGAATACTCGCATCTGGTCTTTGTCAAACGCATTTTCTGATTCGCCTCAGAAACTACGGAATCGATGGTACTCACAGACGGATCTTTTCCTTCAGAGTCATCCTCCTGTATTGCACCGCTGCTCCTGCCCACTGTACTAACCGGCTGTACCTTGCCAGCTGTTGCAACAGCTGCCGGTGTACTAGCTGCCGTCTCAATAATAACCGGTGTGTCAAAATCCCCATCCGTGTTTCCTTTAACACCCCTGATTGCATCAATCTGCATAGTATGCACCTCCATGTGAAAAAACTTTTTCCTTAAATTACTACTTATCTGTTTATTATATCGACATACATGTCAAATAATTTACTTTTTCTTACCAAAAAGCTCCTGAACTGCTGCCACGTCCACATCCTGAACAGCCAGTTTATTTTCTTCCTGTATCTGAAGATAAATTTCTTTTCGATAGATCGGTACCGATTTTGGTGCAGTAATCCCAAGCTTTACCTGATCTCCCTTTATTTCCAGAAGAGTAATTTCGATATCACTCCCCAGCATAATTGATTCATTTACTTTACGTGCCAGAGCCAGCATATTTTCCCTCCATCCTGTCGATTGCCACGACATCTTTATCCTCTATCTTTCCTCTTCTCCTAATAAGAAATGCTTGATTACATAATCTGGATTCTCAGCAATGATCTGAATCCCTTTTTTCGTTCCTGCATTGATGACCAACGGTGCCTTTAAGTTGACCGAGGTCTTTTTCACATCTGCAGGAACAGTGGCAAGTAAGAGAACCAGCATATCCTCTTCTCCAAATTCACCAAGTTCCTCCAACAAAGCATCCTCCACAATAGGATCATAGTCCTCTTTTACTCTCCGGGGATTCACCACAGGAAATGCAAGTGCTTTTTCCGTGGTACTTTGCAGCCAGGAAAATAAAGGATCTTTTCCTCCCTCCAGGTCAAATAAAATAGTGTAATCTTTATATTCTTCAAAACCAAACAAACCATTCTCAAAATGAATAATTTTATCGTCTTCCACATCAATTTTTCCAAAATACTTGGTATCAATCAACATATATAGTACCTCCCCTTATATTCTCCTTTAGATATAGTTCAACAATGAATTTCCCAGTATCTTTGAGGTAGAAGATAATGCATACTGATAAAGATTATCTGCCTGTGTCAGATTAATAAATGCATCGGAAAGATCTACATCTTCATTATTAGATAACTGCTCTTCTGTATCTACCTTCTGGTCAGACAGCTTATCATAAGTCAGCTCCAGACGGTTATATCTGGTTCCCAGCTTTGCAAGGGATACATTCAGCTGTTCTTGTGCGTTATCCACCATCGTAAGCCCTTTTCCAAAAGCTTCTGTCATAACAGTAACACGAAGAGACTGCTCTGTCTTCAGAGTTTCTTTCAGTTTATTCAGTGTTGCAATTTCATTTTTATCTGTGGAATTTTTAATCAGTTTATCTGCCTCTGCAATTCTGTTTTCCACATCCTCTACCGCCTCAATGGTTTTTGTAAGATAATCTACAGTCCGGTAAATATCTGTACTGATCGCATCCTTCGCCTGTGTGTTCACTGTCATAGTCTGGCTGAAATTAATCTCATAGTCGATATTCTGTTCACTAGGGTCCGCATATTTGATTGTCTTCTTTGAAACAGAATCATAGCTGCTGCATGCAAAATACATCTCAGGACGGATATCACTCTTATCAAACTCCGTCTTACAATACTCTACGGAGATTGCTGACTGCTTCTCCTGAATCGAGCTGTACACATTCTTTCCCATCAAAATTTCTCCTGTATCATACAGGAAAACAACGTCATCATCTCCCACCTCATAAGCATCTGCATCCGTGGATGCTTTGGTAGTCGCTGTCACTGTATCTGCCTTCATTTGCCCTGTAGCATCCTTATAGCTGGTAGTGAATTTGACATAGTCTTCTTTTACTCCGGTCGGAGTACTTCCATCAGCCTGTAGACCAGAATTAGAACAATTCTTGTATGACAGCTGCATACGATACACTGCTTCTTTTTTGGGAGCCATATCTACATAATCCTGGCCAGACGTAATATTACTGTCATAGACTGCCCCTCCGGTCACTACGTTGACGCTTTCCACATCAGAACATTCAAAATTTTCTGTAATATCATAAGCAAGATTTTTCGTAATATCACCAAAGAGCAGTGAAGTATCCGTACGATATCCTGTAAATACAAAACGTCCAGAATAATCGGCATTGGCATTGTCCTCAAATATTGAAGATACAAACTGCTGCAAGGTTGAGAGAACAGCTCTTCTTTCATCTACTGCCAGAGGTCCATTTGCACCCTGGTCCATATATCCCTTCATATCAACTAAAATAGAGTTGATATTTTTCATGGCAGATTCTGTCGTATCCATCCAGGACATGGCATCCTTAACATTTTTCTGTACATATTGTTTGATCTGTGACATAATACTACGGTATTTCAAAGAACGTACTGCCACTGTCGGATCATCTGACGGTCTCTGAATTTTTTTCTCCGTGGTATACTGCTCCTCATACATCAATAATTTATTTTTTGCATTGGAAATATGACTGCTGGCACTGTTGGAAATCATAGAATTGGTCACTCTCATGCTTTTTTCCTCCTTTTTACTCTCTCATTTTTCAGCGCAAAAGCGCAGATATTGATTCACTGCTCCTTAACGTTGATTTTTTCCACTAAACTCCGGTTTCGTTAATAAGCTTATCCAACACTTCATTCATCACTGAAATCACACGATACTGATAGTTCAATAAATTCTGGTACTGGATCAGATTCTGTCCTTCTTCATCCTCATCCACGCCAGATTTGGATAATCTCCGGTTATCTACAGCCTGAACAATATTTTTCGCATTGCTGGCGCAGTCATCAACTTTCTCTCCGTCAACACCTACTGTTGCCACCAATACAGCTAAAAAGGAAGACGGCGCCCCTTGCTTAAACATAGAATCATCTTCCCGGATCGCTGCCAGCTTCTTCAGGTTTTCTCCATTAGATACACCGCTGTTTGGCTCAGAGGAGCATGCCAGTTTATTACCATCCCCCAGAACATCATTAGAAACGGTTGCATGAAGAGCTGTCATGTTATAATAAGAAGTCGGCTGGCCAGAAGTTGTATAGGATGTAAATGTAAAAACTTTCTTGTCATCCTGTGGCACATACACCTTTTCTACTTCTTTCCCTTCCGCATCCTTCAACATAAAATAACCTGTTTCATTCGGCACTGCTTCCAGTGTATACCCTTTATTTGCAAAATCTGCCTGTGCATTAGCATTTAATACTTTACAGCCATTCAGATAATAATAGTCCTCTTTTTTATTATACAGAAATTCTGTCATATCAAATTCTTCCCCAGTAGCAACATCAACTGCAACAAACACATCACTGCCGGGATTATTATATAAATCATAACCTCCATTCTGTATCTGATTGAAATTGGCTGAAAAAACACGTACAAATTCGTTCAATTGCGCCATGTAATATGGAATACCGCGGAAATCCACCTCATCCCCAATCACAGAAGAGGTTTTCCCATTATCCAGCGCAACCTGCAAATGATCCGCCTTTCCTTTTGTCAGCTCATCAGATAACACAAAGGTATATGTGTAGGTTCCATCCGCCCCTACTGTTACTTCAAACGATTCATACTGATATTCATAATTTGCAATGTTAATCAGTCCATCACTTTCCGGAATATTTAACTGGGACAGATTGGATGCATTGAAACTGCTGGAAGAATCTGTCACTAATGTAATTGTCGACTTGTTACCATATTTATCATTTTTCTCTTCAAATTCCGTTAAAGTAGCACGGAAATTTTCTCCATTATTGCCATCCCGCAATTCAAACAATGCCTGCAGACTTCCTCCCAGATTCGCGTTGCGGATATTAAACTCCTGCCCATAACTCCAACGCAGTTCATATAGCCCTTCTGCATCATTCTGGTTATCCTTAGTGGTTTTTGTCACAATCTCAATCTGATTATACTTGTTAGAATCAACCAGTACTCCATCACCAATAAAAACAAGAAACTGGTTCAGCCCCTGTCCGTCAGCCGGAGCCTGCTCTATCACTTCCACATCCACCAGTGCAGAAAGTTCATCAACTGCTACCGCACGCTGGTCACGCAGATCATTGGCGCGGGAACCATAAACCTCCAGCGTATTGATCTGCTGCGTCAAAGAGGCAATCTGTTTTGCATATGCATTGATTTTATCAACTGCAGTGTCTATTTCCTCATTTAATTCTTTCTGGGACTGCAAAAGACCATCTGCTACTTCCTGTATAAATCCCATCATACTGTCTCCGTATCCGATCACCTGGGTACGGATGGTATTATCCGGTACGTTTTCTGTCATTCCAGAGATGCCTGCAAGAAATAAATTCAGGGAATTGTTTACTCCTCCAGATGTCTCATCAATTTCATACAGGCTTTCTGCAACATTCTTCATATAATGTGATAATGTATCATATCTTCCATAATTAGCGTTACTTTTCCGATATTTATAATCATAATAAACATCTCTGCTGCTGACAATATCATATGCTTCTACACCAGCTCCAATCATACCATAAGAGGTTTTCAGCGAAATCGCTTCTTTTGCCCTCTGCTCCACAATCTGTTTGCTGTAGCCTTTTGTTTTCACATTAGCAATATTATGACCTGTGGTATTTAATCCAGCATAATAGGTAGACATTCCTGATGCCGCTATATTTAGTCCAAAAAATGTTGATGGCATATTATTCCTCCATTCTGCGCTTTCTATCCCCTCTGTATTTTATTTCAAATACTCTGACCACGCTTATCCTAATCTTTCAATCAAATGCTGCAACATAGCATCCACAGTTGTAATATATCTCGATGCCGCATTATACGCATGCTGGTACATTAATAAGCTAACCAGCTCCTCATCTGTAGAAACACCTGCTATCTGCTGTCTCTTGTCTTCAATGCCCTCTGTCAGGGATGTCTGATGCTCCACCATTTCCTGCCATATACTTCCCTGTGTGCCCAGATCGCCAATCATATTCTTGTAGTAATCATTAAAATTATAGGAAGCCAGATTATTCGGATCAAGCACAGCAAAGTTCTCATCCCATTTTGTTAACAAATCCTGCAAAAACTCAAAATTATAGGTTCCTGCAGCTCCAAGTTCAGGGTTTCCATGGAGCGGAAGCAGAGAATATTCTGCCGCCAGTTCCGGGTTGATTTTTAAACTCTGAAGTGTATACATAGTGTCAATATCATCCGGATTCTCTTCATTATATACATACAGACTGTAGGTGCCATCTCCATTGTCTCTCGCCAAGCCAATCTGATTTCCCTCGGCATCGGTGGAATAAATCTGCTGGTCAAGAGTAATGATCTGATAACGGTCAATCTGCTTTCTGGAAAAAACTTCTGTACCGATTGTTTCTGCATCATCGGTACCAACCGGACAATTGATCACATCTAATATCCTATATGTACCATCGAGTGTAATATCCTTTCCATCTGCCGTCTTGCCGGTAACCTGCGATAACTCTGCATCTATATTTGGACTAAATGCATCATTGATAGCAGTTACAATTCCATGAATCAGCATGTCAAACTGTGCCTGTATCTTGGTGATAATAGAATTGGCAGTGGTGTTATTATAAACCTTCAAATCATCCTTAAACTGATTTAATGCAATCTTATATGCTGTCTCATCCGGGTTGCCATTTGCATCAACAAAATCCTCCTGCTTTGGTTCTACCGGTATATCTGTATAATGAAATACATCCCTGCCTCTCGCAGTTAAAATCCCCAACAGAGAACCTACATCTGTTTTTTTCTCTGTGGAGTACGCTTCCGACAGATTATATACATCGCCACATCCGTTGTCCAGCCATACTACCTTATACATTTCAGAAACCGAAGTAACTTCTTTCTTTCCTGTATCCGGATTGACCTCCTCTGTAGTTATTTTCTCACAGCCCATATGGAAATTCAATGCTCCATCTACAAACAAGGCATTGTTAATATAAATCTGGACACTGCCATTGTAATCCTCTCCATAGGTATAATTGGTATATTTTCCCAATTCATCCAGCAACAGATTACGGACATCTCTGTAGTCGTTGGCATTCTCCTGGTTAGAAGCCTCTGCCGCTGCAATCTTCGCATTATAAAAAGCAATCTTTTCACCCAGTTCGTTAATGGTATCTACCTGTTCCTGAATTTCTGTATTCAGGCTGATCTGATACATCTGCAAAGAATTAAAAATATTTTGGGCTGACTCCAGAAATGACTCAGAAGTAGAAATAAACAACTTCCGATTGGCAATTTCCTCTGGATTTTCACTTAAATCCTGAAGTACATCCCATATTTTCTCCAGCTCCCACTGGAATTCTACGCCTTCTGTCTCTCCAAAGATATCTTCTATCTCACTTTCTGTCTCCACTAATTTTTCATAAAATGACTGTCTTCCTATCGCAAGACGGTATTCCTTATCCAAAAAGGCATCACGTATCTGACGGATATCAGATACCCTGGTTCCCATGCCAACTCTCAGGCTGCTGCCGTCCAAACCGATCTTAATCGTCTGATAATAAGAATCCACATTGATATTCTGCTGTCTGGTATATCCCTTTGTTTTCGTATTGGCAAGATTGTGTGCTGTCGTATTCAGCCCTGACTGAGCCGAATGAAGTCCAGACACTCCTGAATTAAAACTGGTAAATAAACTCATATCGTCCTCCATTAAAAAATAACACGGCTGCCGCTTCTGCAACCAAAATCATATTTTGGTCCGGACCAGCCTCTCTCCAGCTGATCCGGAATAATTACTGCTTGGCATCAAAGGCTCCTGGTCCCATATCAACATCATAGCTGTTTGACGCATTGCGATTGTAATTATTGCTCCCTGGCGACATCCGTGTGCTTTGGATAAAATTCACATTGAACTCTATCATTTCAAGGGAATTTTCAATCAATTCTTTATTCTTTTCATTGGCTGCCACTAAACACTTCATCACCTGCCGCAGCGAATCATGCAACTGGCTTAACTGTTTCTTTTCCTCTGGCTGCTTTCCCATCAACTTCGCCAAAGTTGTCAAATCCAGCTCTTTTGGGTCTTTATTTAAAACAACTCCCATATTTGCTATAATTTTTTCCCGCCTTTTATCTATGGCATATACCTGATCCAGCAGACGCTGCTCTTCTTCTGTCACCTTCTGAAGCTCTTTCAGGTCTCCTTTTACCAAAACAGTCGTCTTTTTTTCCGAAACCGGTATCAGGTTTTGATAAATATCACGCTCACTGCTAAGTACCGCAATCAGCTCTTCCATTAAACTAGCCAACGTCCAACCTCATTTCTATAATCAATATACAGAATCAAAATATCTGCTCACCATCGACTCTGCAATTTCCTGTGACGAAACATTGTATGTCCCGGAAGCTAATGCGTCTTTCAAATTCTGCACCTTGTCCTCCCTGACATCAGATATTTCATTTAACGCACTTTTTGCAACCTGATAATCTTTGCCACGCTGCGAAACCTGATACTGTTCTGTAACTGCTGTTCCACCTGTCCTGGTAACTTTCTTCGGTTTTGTTGCCTGATATAATTGACCGACTTGATTGTAAGCATCAATTCTCATTTTAATCACCGCCTAATTTTCCTCATTTTCAAAACTTTCATATAATGTATCGGAAAGAAATTTAAAACCTTTAACACTTTTTTACAGAAATTTTGACTATCGAAGCCGTGAATCTTTGCTTCACATTGTAAATCATGAAATCCAGCGCAGAAATCATTCTAAATAAGTCACCTCACCTCTATAGGACAAAATAAGAAGCCGAGTGCAAAAGAAACGCGCAATCAACCCCCGTTGAAATCATGTTTTGATGTGCATTCTTTTCGCATCGACTTCTTTTTATCCGGAACCGAAGGTGCGGTTCCTCAGAAAATATTTCTGCACTGGGTTCCTGGTGATATCCTTAAGGCGCAGGCTCACAGCTCCAGCAAACAAAAATTTATTTCAAAATATCACAGAAATCAAAGGTTGCAAAATAATCTGCCGGTGTTTCTGCACGGCGGATCATCTTCACGGAACCGTCCTCCTGCAAAAGCAGCTCTGCAGAACGAAGTCTTCCATTATAATTGTATCCCATGGCAAAGCCATGGGCACCCGTATCATGAATAAACAGGTAATCTCCCATATCAATTTCCGGCAGCATACGGTCAATAGCAAATTTATCATTATTCTCACAGAGAGATCCTGTGACATCATATTTACAGTTACAAGGCGCATCCTCTTTGCCCAAAACGGTAATGTGATGGTATGCACCGTACATTGCCGGACGCATTAGATTCGCAGCACAGGCATCCACACCGATATATTCTTTATAAATATGCTTTTCATGAATCGCTTTGGTTACCAGACCACCAAACGGTGCCAGCATAAAACGTCCAAGCTCAGTAAAGATCGCTACATCCTCCATGCCAGCAGGAACCATGATTTCCTCAAACTGTTTCCGGACACCTTCTCCAATGATTTCAATATTATTTGGTTCTTTATCCGGTGTATATGGGATACCAACACCGCCAGAAAGATTAATAAATGCAATTTCTACACCTGTTTTTTCCTTCAGCTCTACAGCAAGTTTAAATAAAATACTTGCCAGCATCGGATAATACTCATTGGATACGGTATTACTTGCCAGGAAGGAGTGAATACCAAACCGCTTTGCCCCCATCGATTTTAATCTGGTGAAAGCTTCTATCATCTGTTCCTTTGTCATACCATACTTTGCATCCCCAGGGTTGTCCATAATGTCTGTCCCTAACTGGAACACCCCGCCTGGATTATAACGGCAGCAGATTGTCTCTGGTATACCGGCACATTTTTCCAGAAAATCAATATGTGTGATATCATCCAGATTAATATAGGCCCCCAGCTCTTTTGCCTTTACATATTCCTCTGCTGGTGTCACATTAGAAGAAAACATGATGTCATCTCCACTAAAACCACATGCCTCAGACATCATCAACTCTGTCAGGGAAGAACAGTCTACACCACAGCCCTCTTCCTGAAGCACCTTGAGGATAAATGGATTTGGAGTTGCCTTTACTGCGAAATATTCACGGTATCCTTTATTCCATGCAAATGCCGCCTTCAGCCTTCTGGCATTTTCACGAATTCCTTTTTCATCATAAATATGAAATGGTGTCGGATAGGTTTTTACGATTTCCTGAATCTGTTCTTTAGTTACAAAAGGTATCTTTTTCATCGGTATAACTTCCTTCCTTATTTATATTCTAATTTTTTAACATGTTTTTGTATAACTATATAATCGCATGATACACATCATATTGTATACCATGATACGAAATATCTCTTCTGCATGATACCAAAAACTTTTGCCAGATGCAAGCATTACAGCATAGTCAATGCATTTTCGTTGCATTTTCATTTTTTTTATGCTATCTTTGAAAAGCGAATGTGTGTTTTGCATACAGATTTTTAGGAATGAGGTTAAAGGGATATGAATGAGTACACTGGAAAAGAGATTGTTGTTTTAGAAGGACTGGAGGCAGTGAGGAAACGCCCGGGTATGTATATTGGTTCTACCGGTTCCCGCGGATTGCACCATTTGATCTGGGAAATCCTGGATAACGCCATCGACGAACAGCTCGCTGGTTTTTGTTCAGAAATCAATATTACCCTGAAACGTGATGGCGGCATCTGCATCGAGGATAATGGCCGTGGGATTCCTGTAGATATCCATCCTACCAAGAAAATCCCTACTGTCCGGGTAGTTTACACGATCCTCCATGCAGGAGGTAAATTCAACAGTTCTGTCTATAAGGTATCCGGTGGTCTTCATGGAGTTGGTTCTTCTGTTGTCAATGCCCTGTCCACCCATATGATTGTGGAAGTTCGCAGAAACGGTCTTGTTTACCGGGACGAATACGAAAACGGCGGCCACCCTGTTACCCCTCTGGAAAAGGGACAGCTTCCTTCTGTTGGAAAATGTGCAAAATCCAATACAGGAACAAAAGTCACTTTCTATCCAGATCCGGATATTTTTGAAACGGTTACTTTTAAATCGGAAGTGATCAAGAAAAAATTAAAGGAAATTGCCTATTTAAATAAAAATCTGAAATTAAACTATAAAAACGAAAACGATGGGGAGGAAATCACCTATCAGGAGGAATTGGGAATCCAGAGCTTTGTGTCCTATATTAACCGGGAAGCCTCTGTGCTCCACGACACTCCGATATACATTGAAGGCAGCAGCGGTGATATTGAAGTTGAAGTAGCTTTCCAGTATACCAACAGCTTTTCTGAACAGATCAATCCTTACTGTAACCGCATCAACGTAGTAGACGGCGGCACTCTGGTGACCGGTTTCAAAACAGCACTGACCCGTGTCATGAACCAGTACGCAAGAGAGCTGGGAGTTTTAAAGGACAAGGATGAAAATTTTGATGGAAAAGATATCCGAAATGGTCTGGTTGCCATTATCTCTATTAAACATCCCGACCCACAGTTTGAGGGACAGACCAAGACAAAGCTTGGCAACACGGATGCCAAAAGTGCTGTGGAAGATGTATTCAGCACCGAGGTTCAGCGGTATTTTGATAAAAATGTAGAAGTCCTTCGTAAAATTCTGGATAATTCCCTAAAATCATATAACGCCCGTAAGGCAAGCGACAAAGCGCGGACTGCTGTATTAAAACAGCTAAATGATGTGGACACTAAAAGCAAACTGGCTGCCTGCACTTCAAAAAAGCCGGATGAATGCGAGGTATATATTGTGGAGGGTGACTCTGCCGGCGGTACTGTAAAAACAGCCAGAAACCGGAAAACCCAGGCGGTACTTCCTCTTCGCGGAAAGATTCTCAATGTGGAAAAAGCTACGTTAGAAAAAATACTGTTGAATAATGAAATCAAATCTATGATTGCTGCATTTGGATGCGGCATTGGAGACGAATTTGATATTTCCAAGCTCCGCTATGATAAGATTATCATCCTTACTGATGCTGATGTAGACGGTGCCCATATCAGTACTCTGCTACTAACCTTTTTTTACCGCTTCATGCCGGAATTGATTTATGAGGGAAAAATCTACCGCGGTCTCCCACCTCTTTATAAGGTAGATTATGAACTTGCAAAAAAGAGTGCTGTACCTGTTGATGATAGCGAAACAGAGAAAGAAAAACAAAAAAAACGCGGCAGGAAAAAGTATTCCCAGTATGTGTTTAATGATTATGAACTGGAAAAATTCCGGAAGAATACGAATTATAAGATTACTGGCATACAACGCTACAAAGGACTTGGGGAAATGGATGCCCAGCAGCTTTGGGAAACCACTCTTGATCCAGAGACACGTATCCTGGCACAGATTTCCATCAATGACACGGTAGAGGCAGATGATGTAACTACCACCCTGATGAGCAGCAATGTTCCGCCAAGACGCCAGTTTATTATGGAAGAAGCCAGATATGCCACTTTAGATATCTAGCCTTGAAATTAACATTCTTCTATAAAGCGTTTTTATTTTATTTGTATTGTTTATATAGGAAAGAGGTTTTATATGAAATCAGAAGATCAATCCATTATCCAATTAGACTTTTCCGAGGAAATGCGAAACTCTTATCGTGATTATGCAGTTAGTGTTATTATTTCCCGTGCCCTTCCAGATATCCGGGATGGATTAAAGCCAGTACAGCGTCGTATTCTCTATGCAATGAACGAACTGGGTCTGTCTCCTGACAAACCACATAGAAAAAGTGCCCGTATTGTTGGTGATACCATGGGTAAATACCATCCTCATGGTGACAGCTCCATTTACGACGCTCTGGTACATATGACAGAAGAATTTTCTCTTTCTGTTCCTCTGGTAGATGGACACGGCAATTTTGGTTCCATCGATGGAGACAGTGCTGCAGCTATGCGTTACACAGAAGCAAGATTGTCGAATGGTGCTATGACAATGCTGGACAATTTGGATAAAGGACTGGTTCCTTTTGGACCAAACTTTGATGAAAGTGAAAAGGAACCGCTTGTGCTGCCTGCCACTCTGCCTAATCTTCTGTTAAATGGAACAACTGGTATTGCTGTAGGCATGGCCACAAATATTCCACCTCACAATCCTTCCGAAGTCATTGACGGTATTATTGCTTATATGGATCATCCGGATATGACCACCTATGAATTGATGAAATATATAAAGGGACCTGATTTTCCTACCGGCGCCATAATCACTAATGCAGATGAAATCCGCAGCATCTATGAAACCGGCGAAGGTAAACTGAAGATTCGTGCCAAAACGGAAATCGAGGACAGTGATTACGGCAGAAAAAATATTGTTATCACAGAAATCCCATACACCATTGCCGGCAATAAACAAAAGCTTCTGGAATCTCTTGTAGCATTGACCAAGGACAAGGTGTTTGATGAAATCTATGATGTCCGTGACGAGTCCTCCAAGGAAGGGATCCGCGTTGTCATTGAAGTAAAAAAGGACCGGAATGTAGAAAATCTGCTGAATGGTCTGTACAAAAAAACTACCATGGAAGATACCTACGGTGTAAACTTCCTGGCTGTCAAGGATAACCAGCCTATTACCTTCACATTAAAGGGGATTATCGAAGAATTTATTCATTTTCAGGAAGAATTATATACCAAAGAATATGAACATCTGTTAGAAAAAGCAAATGCGCGCCTGGAAATTGTACAGGGACTGATCAAGGCTACCGATGTCATCGATCTGATCATTGAAATCCTGAGAGGAAGTAAATCTGTCAGACAGGCAAAGGACTGCCTGATTCATGGCACTACAGAAAATATTACATTTAAATCCCAGAAGTCTGAAATAGAAGCATCTACTTTAAATTTTACGGAACGTCAGGCAGATGCTATCCTTTCCATGCCATTGAGCAAACTGATTGGACTGGAGCTGCTGAAGCTCCATCAGGAAGGCGATTCCCTGAACAACAATATTGCAGAGTATCAGGATATCCTCGGTAATCTTTCCAAATTGCACAGAGTCATAAAAGCCCGGCTGAAAGCTTATAAAAAGCAGTTTGGACGCCCAAGAAGAACAGAGCTTTGCAATCTGACCGGAGCAAATTATGTGGAGGTTATCAAGGAGGAAGACATCTATGTTCTGATAGACCGGTTCGGCTACACCAAATCCACAGATGCTGCAAGCTATAGCCGTATCGCACCAGAAACCTTACAGGAATTTACCCACATTGTCACCATGAAAAACACTGATAAATTATGTATCTTCACCAATGAAGGGAATATGTATCAGGTTAAGGCAATGAATATTCCCCGTGGAAAAGCAAAGGATAAAGGAACCCTGATTCACAACCTCTGCAAAATGAACAACAGCGAAGATGCACTTCTCTATATCGCGTTTGAAGACTTATTTGAGTCACAGCTTCTGTTTGTCACTAAAAATGGGTTTATTAAACAGGTATCAGGAATTGAGTTTGAAACAAACCGTTCCATGGTGGCAGCAACAAAACTGGACAAAGACGATGCTTTGTCGGCTGTCTGCCAGATTACTATGGAAGATGCCCTGAGCAGTGACCGTAAAGTAGTTCTCATTACCAGAAAGGGGCTTTCCCTTGGCTTTCCACTGCTGGAGGTCAATGAATATAAAAAGACCAGCCGCGGTGTAAAGGGAATTACTCTGACCAAGGATGATGAAGTTGCCTTTGCGGGACTGGCTGCTCCTGACAAAGAGGTTATGACCTTTGACGGAAAACACTACAATGTCAAAAAAATAAAACTGCGCAAGCGGGCGGATAAGCCACAAAAAGCACAGATTTTGATAAAGTAGGCTCCTTTCCTCTTTGAGCAGAATGAATCCATAAAAACAATTGAAGCTACAAGCTTCATACCCGTCATAAATACAAAAGAAGGTCTCCCCAATGATATGACCCATTGAAGAGACCTTTTTCTATATAAGATTATTATTTTTTTACTGTAAAAACATTCTCAACTAAGAATATTATACTTTACTTTAACTACTTGATTCACGCCGTACAGTTTGTCCTCATAAAACAAAACTGTCTTCCATATTTTATATGGCAACTGAAACTTGAGAATCCTGCATCTGCTTCTCCAGATATAATAAAATTGCATCTACTACGGTATGACAAAGCTCTATGATATATTCACAATCACGTTTCACGACACTCTCTGCCGCCGTATAAATCTCATGCATTCTGCGAACAAAAGCAAGTATCTCATCCGGAGTATGAACCGTTTCCCCTAAACGCTTCTTAACTGCTTCTGGACTATGGACATAGGAACGAATTTTTTTCTTTAATTCTTCCTCATAGATACAATGATCTTTTAACTTCCCAGGGTAATTAGCGTTATGCGGAAACGTAAAGTAATCCGAAACATAATGGGTAATCACTCCTAAATGTCTGCAAAAATAACTGTTCGCACCCTTTTTCGGGTCAAAATGTGATACCAGTTTCTTAACTTCTTTCTCCAAAACCTGAAAGGAATCCTCCATTGTATGCTTACGTACCAGAAAAGAAGGTACACAGTCCGGCAATATACTGCCCATGTAAAAGGAACCTTTATGCCGTTTTAAAGAACTCATTCCCTCACTGTTCATCAGATACCAGGCCAATGAAATATGGGATTTTTTTCGCATATCCACCTCCTTTTTGGATATACACATCTTCTGCCGCCTTATCGGAATCTGTACAGCAGGTGCATATCCTTTTGTTAGTTCTAATTGTATACACAATTCTCAAAAAATGCAATAGTTTTCTGATATTTTTTATTTTTTTCTAAAATTAACAGAATTTTACCTTGATTCTATTTTTTTACACATGCCCTTCCTAATACGAAAAATTTCCGAAGCTCTGGAGAGGGAAATCTTGACAATATATACATAGCTATTGTAAAATGAGAAGCGCAACATAATAAAATATACTATATTATTAAGGAGTTGATTTTTTGGATTCAAGTGACGCCTCGCAGATATTAATTTTACTTATTCTGCTGTTACTCTCTGCTTTTTTTTCTTCCGCAGAGACGTGTCTGACAACTGTAAACAAAATGCGTATGAAAACCATGGCAGAGGAGCAGGTAAGAAATGCAAACACTGTCCTGAAGCTGATCGAGCAACCTACACAGTTACTTAGCGCCATCTTAATTGGAAATAATGTTGTAAATCTTACAGCATCATCTCTGACCACATCTTTTGCGATACATCTGGCACAAAAGAATGGACTTTCCAGCTATTCCAGTGCCTGGGTGGGAATTGCAACCGGTATTCTTACCGTTGTTATCTTGATTTTTGGCGAAATTGTACCAAAATCTCTTGCAACGGTCAATTCAGAAAAAATGGCACTTATTTATGCAAAACCGATTTATGCATTAACAACGGTATTACGTCCAGTCGCTTTTATAATGAATGGAATTTCTAATGGACTGCTTCGGCTTTTCCATATAGACCCCTCCCATCAGCCGACAATTACGGAAAACGAACTGAGAACGATTGTAGACGTAAGTCATGAGGAAGGTGTTATCGAAAGCGAAGAACGTGAGATGATCACCAACGTGGTAGATTTTGGTGACTCACTTGCCAAAGATGTCATGGTTCCTAAAATGGATGTGGAATTTGCCAGCATTGATCTGACATATGAAGAATTAATCTCCTGTTATTCCAAAGAGAAATTCACGCGTATGCCTGTATATAAGGAAAGCCGTGACAACATTGTCGGAATCATCAATCTGAAGGATCTCTTTTTCTATCAGGGTTCCAAAACGAATTTTGATATTTCCGATGTCATGAGAGAACCGTATTTTACTTATGAATATAAAAAGATTTCTGAATTGTTTTTTGAAATGAAGCAGGAATCCATTCCTATGGCCATTGTTTTGGATGAATATGGTGCCACAGCAGGTCTTCTTACCATAGAAGATTTAATCGAAGAAATCGTTGGTGAAATCCGTGATGAGTATGATGCCAATGAAGAAGATGAAATCACCAAAGTTGATGATTCTACCTATATTATGTTAGGCGTAGCCAAACTGGATGATATTGACGATAAGCTTGGTATTAAAATAGAATCTGAGGATTACGATTCTATCGCTGGTCATGTTATCAACCTTCTGGATCATTTTCCGGATGCCGGAGAAACCATTTCTGACCAGTTTGCAGAATATACTGTTGTAGAAGCTGCAAAAAATAGAATTGACAAGGTGAAAGTACATTTACTACCACCGGATGATCTGGAGGATAATTCCCATGAGGAAGAGGACAAAGAAGAAGCCATTTAGTTCATTGCAGCCATAAACGCAGATAACATACAAATCAAAATGCACCTTACAGACTAGACAAACCATCTATTATCTGAGGTGCATTTTTTATATTGTTTTAAATTCCGGATGCATTTATATCAACAATCACGAAATTCACACTGCTCTACCTTATGCCCCGCACTTCTGTCAATGGCACCATCTGCCAGATCAGAAACACATCGAATAAACTGACAGTTCCGAATTAATCCTTTTTTCCCCAACATCATCACACCGGCACCACTTTTCCCTCGGCAATTGACAAATTGACATTCCTGAATAGTCCCGCCCTGACAATGTATTCCACCATCCTGACAATAATTAAAAGTACATTTGCTGATTTGAGGTGCCAATGCATTAAAAACAGCTCTACCACCTTTCATATTACAGAATAAGGCATCTTCTATTTCTATTCTGGTTCCAGAAGCAAAAATCCCTCCATGCTCCCCCATTCCGTCTAATGTGCATCGGCGCAACTGACATCCTCTGCCATGGTCAGCTATGATCATATCCTTCTGTTCCATCTGCCCGCTGATCATCCGGACATTCTCTATCTCCAGTCTGCCCCTGCAACGGATTGGATGCCTCAGATAAACTACTGCATCATGTATTCTGAGACAGCCTTGTGGAAAAACGTCTATCTCACAGTCTAAAATAGTAGATATTCCTATCTCATATGCGGACTCTATATCCAATCCCTTGTTATCAGAAAGATATTGTATTGTCTCTTCCCCCTCTGGAAAGCATTCCTGATAGGACAATCCTTTGATTTTCCCCGCAAGAGAACCAACATAATAGACAGCAGCACCATACTCTGAGACATAACACTTTTCAAAACTGCACTCTGTAACTTCCATCGGCTCCACACCGAAAACGGCCCCACCCTTTCTTGCCTCACAATGACGGAAACGGCAGTTTATAATACGGGTCTGTCCACCACGTATCATAACGGCTCCTCCATCCTCCGGTGAATAGCAGTGATGAAAATAGCATCCTTGTATTTCCAACCGCTTGCCCCAAAAACGGACAGCGGCTCCTCTGGTGGTTTGATATATTTCGCTCTCCCTAATCAAGACTCTGCCATCCTGAGCCCTTATAAACATTCCCTGGTTTCTACAATCTATTTCACTATGGATGATCTTAACCATCCCATCACTGCGAATATTGATGCACGCCCGATGACTGTCACTTTTTCGCACAATCCGGCTATGTTCTATAATCAATTCACCGCCCTCCAGTGCGATATTCCCGTAAATCCTTACAACTGCCCTGTCAAAAATCAGCCGCATTCCTGGTCTTAACACCAAATCCTCTTCAATCAGACAACGGTCTACCAAACGCAGTACCTGCTGTTCTTCCAGACATTTCTGTGTACAGGTGTATGTATCATACAATGTCATCAGATAATATTTTAAATCCATCAGGGAAATTTCCATATTCTCTCTTTCCATCATGCGGTAAACGCTTCTGCACATTCCCTCATTTTCTTCATATGCTGCCTGGATAAACTGCTGGAATATATTCATATATAACTCCGGAATGTCTAACATCCTGGAAAAAAGCTGCAAAAATTCGGCCTCCTCCTGACCGAGTTCTTCATCCCCAACGCTGACATTAAACAGATCCAGCATTAAAAAATAGCGTTTCGCTCCCGGCTCTGTCTGAGAATAGAGATAATCCATCACCTCTGCTGCATCCTTTGATAACTCCATCGCCTTACTCACCTGGTTAGAATCCAGACCAAGTCCTTTATATAACAACCTCTCTAATTCAAAATTATATAATACACCTCTCTCATGATCCATTTCAGCCTGCATAATCACTGCAGCACAGTAATAAATCTTAAAGGATACTGGCTCGAAATACAGTGGATGCTTTGGTGTGATCCATTCTTTCTTTTTATAATGGAATTTTGTCAGATTTCCTATCAGCATATGCCCTCCCTTCTGTACACTAAGCAAAACTTATTCCCATCAGGCCTGTCAGGAAAGAAGATTAAAAAAATCACTTCCTTCCGGAAGGCAGTCCTGACAACTGCATTCCATGACATTCTGTCCCAACTTCTGATGTTTAAAATACACTGCGTTCCCCAGATATTTTGCCTGGCATCTCAAAAAAGTACACTGTTGCACAAAAACCTCCCCAATCGATTCTGAACTGATGGCACCTCCATACTCCGCACTGGCATCCTTAAAATCGCATTGAATGATCTTTGCCTGAGCAGAACCAGACAACCCAATCATTCCTTTCGTACCCTGTTGGAAATGAGTGTGAGATATTTTGATAGACTGTCCAGAAAATACAACCGCTCTCTCCACTGCCGTATGTCTGAACCAACTTTCCTCTATCAACAATCTCCCCATATTCTGCCATAGCACACCACACTGGTTATGACAGTCAATCATTGTATCAACGATTGTAACAACTGCTGTATCTCTCAACATAAGCCAAAACGGAGCATGACAGGATAGTACATAAATCTCTCCGTGATCAATCTGGACCCTGCCACCATTTACCTGAATACATCCCTGCATTTTCAGAACAGCCCCCTGAATCAATAGAGAGCCGCCTCTCTCCACGATCATATCTCCATGAATTTGAGTCGGTTTATCCAAAATGACAGTCTTGCCGGCAGGAATCACCAGACCTTCGTATTCTTCCTCCATGATAAATCCTGGGTAAAACCAAGTAAGAAAATCATAACGGATCACATATCCCTCTTCCATAAAACACTGACTGGCTTTTCGCGCACGATCCATATCCTGTTCTTCCGCAGCATGGGAAAATTCCTGAAAAAAGATCCTTTCCATGGCAGACAATTGAAACACCTGCAAATAATTCTCTAACACCTGGCTGCAATAGGACTTTGCCCAGGAAGTACGTTTTAATATCTGGTACAGATCCATCACAAAACAATACTGCTCTTCTTTGTTGCTGATCGTAACAAACACATCCTCTATCCGGCGTTCAAAATGATTATTGATATCTATTAAGATTTTCTGTCTATCTTCTTCCGGCAGTGCAATCTGTTCTAAAACTTCATAAAAATAATCCTGCGTCTCAGTGATGGCCTTCATATGCCCCATAGACATAACACCAAGCCCAAAACAATAAATATATTTAAACCGATTGTCCTTGTTCCTGAATGGATGATACTTTTTCCCCAATAACATCCCCTCCCCTCCTGTCCCGAAACAACTTCGAGAGCAGTTTTCCGTTTTTGTTTCTTTTATTATATACCGACCAGAGAAGGTATGACAAGCTAATATCACAGGTTTCTTTCCTTTGCATCTATCTGTTATAGTTCTGCTGAACAGACGAATTTAACATCCTCCTTTTCTCTCTCCGGATCTGCAGTACATTTTCCCTCAACATCCCTGCTGAACGCTTTAGCTCCTTCATTAAAATTTCGTTATCCGGCTGGGAAGTCTTCAGATAATTTCTATTTAAAAACTGCAGAGTCCTTCCTTCATTCATCGCTGACTGCAATTCCATATTATAAGGAATTGCTCCAATCCTATTCCGTGGAATCTGAAATTCACGGCGAATCCGTATTAAATTGTATTTCCAATCCGGCTGATATTTTCCAATCAAAAAAATACACTTATCACGGATGGAAGGATAGTTGTCAAAGAATTCTCTCCATACGAATTGATCTTGATAAAGATTGACAACGATTAGATCTGCCTCCTGCAAAATCGCATTTGAGCTTATATTCCTGTTAGCCTCTGTATCAATGTACACCAATTCAGAAACCTCTTCCAGACAACGAAAAAGTTCTGAACGAACTAATTCAAATTCATAGTTAAATACTTCTCTATTGACAATATAGCTTTGGGGTAAATATAGAATACTGGAATATAAAAGTGGCACGGATGCCTTATGAATCAATGCTTCCCCAGACTCTCCGGTATAAAGTCGTTTTAACAGATACTCTATTCCATATTTATTGTAATACTGACCTTTTTCCTTTAGTATGGCTACCCGTTCCGGTGGCAAAAGAATATTACCAAGACTGTTCAAATTATAATGATTCTCTAACAAAATACATTTACCAATCCCCGATATGGCAGACATTGCCGCCATACAGGCAAGATTTGTCGTAACTCCACACTGACCTCGCAGATTGCTCCAAAATGCAATTTTCAATTTTTTCCTCCATTCTGTTCCTGCCATTGGGCAGATATTATTTTCCGGGAGAAATTTTTTCTCCTCCTTTGCCGTAACATGACAACGCAAACCAGAGTCTCCATCCTGATTGCTTTATATATTTTCTGTTATCTATTCTTCTCCCCAGGCATCCGCGATCAAATAAATGCTTATATATATAATAAAATAAGAGCCAGTTCTTCGTAAAGTGATTTCCCGTTCTTTTTTCCAATTCTCCCTATTCGCTAAAACCAGTTTAAATTTTTGTTCTATATGCCCAAAAATGCCATGTATAACATGGCATTTTCCTAATAACAACTATTTTCTTCTTTCAATCTAATTTTCTTAGCTCAAAAACTTCCTTTTCAATCCATTAACACGCCTAAAAAATCTTCTGTTTTTTGAAAAATTTGGCAAAACATCTTTGTCACTTTCCTGGATAAAACTGCTCCATGAGCACAAAAACGATAAACCCAGTTTATTGTTTCTATCACTTGCCTTTCGGACAAACTTCCAAAAATCATAAATCGACTGAAAGAAATAATATAGATAAGACTTATTTCTCCTATCACCTGGCAATACCGCTGCATTTCACTTTCATCCTGATATTCTAAATACCTGCTAAAGGTACGATATTCCAGATAATTCTGAGCAAAATCCAGAAATCTTTTCTGCCAGCTCTCTTCAAAAGAACTCATATCCTTCATGATTTTTGCCGGAGTCTGTTCATCTGCTTCAAAATAATCAAAACTCCCTTTTAGATAGGGTCTCTCTGGAAATTCTGACATCAGTGCCAGGCATCCTTCCACTAAATCCAAAAACAGCTCAAAACGATGCCATTTTCTTCTGACATGCCATAATAATTTCTGTTTTTGATCCAGCTGGCTCATTTCTTCAGATTGCTTTTTGAGTATTTGATAATGCGACTGGTAAAGCTCCAAGCCTTTCTTTACCACAGAAAAATACCCGCTTTCCAATTTTGTTGTCCGTTTTGGGGAATCTTTTTTTATCCAGGTTATCCTATTCTTCCACAAATAGTCTGCTACAACGGGGCAGGAAGCTGCCATGGACATCCAGATAGTTTCTCCAACATTTGCAGTCAGTCTGGGAAACTTCCGGCAGGTATTACATAAGGATTTTTCATCCAGATTCCGCTGAATCCGGCAAAGCCCATCGGAATCCAGCATACTGCAGCGTCCATCTGGCTGATTGACAAACTGGTACTCACTATTTTGACACCGGATATGTTCCAGGATATCCTGCCGCAACCGTATATTTTCCAACCTGGAAAATCTCTCTACAGACTCTGCATCCACTACAATCTTCCACCCGGCACAACAGGTTGCCGGACAATCTCCCGCCAGGCAGGTAAAATCTGTGTAGAGACTGATATAACAGTATTCCATTAAAAGGTCAGATCCGACTTATCATTTAATAATTTGGCTCCATTGACAATAACGACAATCCCTGCTGCAATCCCTCCTACGATCAGAAGAATCCCTGTTACCAAATTAAATGCACCTACTGATTTCATTGTTTTATATACTTTTTCTGCCATACTCCACTCCATTTCTGACTTTTCACTCATATATCATGACTACTGCGATTCCAGACTATTTTACACCATACTCCTGATAATATGCATCAATTGCTGTTTTAATCTTATCATCAATGAGAATCTTTCCCTGACATTCTTTATTGTACAGGCACTCCACCACATCTTCCATGGTTACAATGGCATTTGCCCCAAAGCCATATTTCTCCTGAATCTCATCCAAAGCACTGGCGTTGCTGGAAAGGCCTCTTTCCATCCGGTTTAAGGATACCATCAGACCAAGGATCTCTACTTTTCCCTGTGCCTGGATGATCGGGAAAGTCTCCTCAATAGATTTACCGGAAGTGGTTACATCCTCAATAATGACTACCCTGTCTCCATCCTGAATCTTGCTTCCCAGTAAAATTCCGGTGTCCCCGTGATCTTTTAACTCCTTACGGTTAGAACAATAACGGATTTCTTTTCCATATAATTCACTAAATGCCATAGTCGTAGCAACACTCAGCGGAATTCCTTTGTATGCCGGACCAAATAAAACATCAAAATCATCTCCATAATGTTCATGGATTGCCTTGGCATAGTATTGTCCAAGCTTACGAAGCTGCGCTCCTGTAACATAAGCACCTGCATTCATAAAAAATGGGGATTTTCTGCCACTTTTCAAAGTGAACTCCCCAAATTTTAATACATTGCTTTCTACCATAAATTCGATAAATTCCTGCTTATATGCTTCCATTGTAATTTAACCTCCTATATTCAAGGCTCTTCAGCCATTCTTTATTGATTTTAAATGCTTGTTCATACCAATTTTACACCATTTTAGTGCTACTTTTCAACTATTAACCGATTCCTTACTCCATTTTTTCTATACACACTGCAAATTATCTTGTAACATTACGAAATTTCCGAGTTTATCTAAGCACCAAAAAAGGGCTGTAAAAAAAGTCCCATAACGAAAAATCGCTGAGGTCGTGAGACTTTTAGCGATTTTTTGGTATAATTGAAAAATTAATTGATATTTCTGATCCGGTATATGTATCTTCTCGATGGCATGAAGGCACCTTCTTTTGCTACTTTCGGCAACATCATCCGAAATAAACTGACGGATTCCATCGAACAGATCTTCATGGATATCAATACCTATATTTTCAAAAAGGACCATGTTGAGCTGGAACAAACCTATATCGATGGTACGAAAATAGAGGCGAATGCGAACTGTAATGGTATACTAATCTTTAACACCTTGTTCGGATAATATATCATAAAATGAACAAAGAGATTACCATTATGATAAAAAAGTATGATGTAGAATTTAAAAAACAGCGAAGAATACAGATATACTTCTAAATCACAACCCGATAATCCTTATGCAAGAGAGATCCATGATCTGAATAAAAAAATTGCCGAACTGGAAAAGGAAAACCTTTTCTTAAAAAAAGCCGCAGCATTCTTCAGTGGCTTTAATCTGTATAAGTATCATAACAAGAAACAGCGCCTCCAATCAGCCACTTAAAGATAACGGGGTGTCCACATAGTCCTTATTCAGTGCGCTTATTTTTACCAAAACAAGTAACATTTACCAGAATATTTAATGTAATAATGCGAAGAAACGCCAGATCCGGCATTTACCGGAACTGGCGTTTCTTAATTAAGGACTTTTTTTACAGCCCCCTCTCTCCAAGCAAATGGAAATCCTCAAAATATCCCCCTCTGTTGAACTTTCCTGATATCTTTTAATTGTAATATCGCACAAACAAAATTATTTTTCATTTCGCTTAACACTATATATGGTTTAATCTTCTTTTACAATACACATATTAGAAATCAGCACTGCCCCATTTGCTTTTTCACATTCATGAGGAAAGAACACAAAACATATCTCATCTATGGACTGCCAATCCTCAATTGCATTGTTATAATTTCCCAGACATAATTGAAATCTCTGTTCGTCAGATGATAAATCTAATTTCCTGTTATATAATTTCTGATTTGTTTTCTTATTGGTCAATTCAATCCATATATTTGCAACCTCCCCTAATGCTGCATAATTAAATTGAAATATATATTCCTTATTGACAAAGCTCCGCCAGTCTTTCAGAGGTAACGATGTAATCGCATATCCAATCCAGCATTTATCCTTGATGACCGGCTGGAATGTTCGGAAATCCACATTAATGCGAAAATTATTTGATTCACCCATATTTATCAAATCACACGCTTTTCTTGATATTCCTTTTTCGTATTGAAGATAGTCCACTGGGATGATTTCATATTCCAACTCAGTTAAAACAGGTGGCTCATCTCTCTTTCCATGTATCTCTTGTGTATAATTTACAACCGCCCCTTTTCCTGCAATTACTGATGCACCACTGGCAACTGACTGTTTTCCATCACCTGTCTGTAAAACACCACTGTTATTATTATTTGATTTTGACAGTTTAGTTACTTTTGATGCGACAAATAACGAAAGAAATAATCCTACAATAGAACATGTTCCTGCAAATATATTAAAAACATCCATATTTAACTACCCTTCCTCTCCATGTTTTTCTCTTTTTCGTTTTTTCAAACGCACTGTTTTGTTTGCTATCCCATCCATATGTATTCTTCTCATCATAAAATGAAAATAAGACCTGCCTCAGTAATATGTTATCATTTTAGTCTTCTACTCTTCAATACAGTATTCGACAAAGTCTTCGACAAATTTCGACAGTAAAAACCTTTCAGAAATGTTATTTTATAAATCTTACGAGACTAACTATTAAAAAAGTCAAGTATAAAAACAAAATTTTTAATGAAAGTGGCAATGGCTTTTCATTGCAGTCAGTACCTTGAAAATTGCATGACAATAAGAGCATCTTTGCAGGTGCTCTAAAAAGAAGATATTTGTAGATAAAGTTAAATGGTTGCTTTGTATGCTTGCCCTGATTTTTCCATCGATAATCATTACGCCCATCCGGTGGACCTCCTTAAAATGTATTGATACTGTTTTAAGAACCACAGGACTCCTGATGATTGTAACCTACTTCTTGATAAACCGTCATGCGGTAACTAACTGATTAACAAATGAACAAAGAGACTGTGGTTGGAGCCTCGCATAAACCATCTGGTAGCAGGAGGTAATAAACCAATCCACAGTCTCTTAAAATAGCATAGTCTAACCTGCAAAAAAGGAAAAGAATGACTATGACAATACTAATAGTTACAAAGAAAAAATATCAATTTTTTTGCTATCGTTAAAATGCAAACTAAAAATTTATTTACCATTATTAAACCTTTCCTTATTCAGTACAAGTGCGATAAAGTTAACCGTATTGCTAATAAATCCAAGTGCAGCAACCAAAAAAATCAACAATAAACTATATCCAAAATTTAATTCTTTCGTAGGAAGAAGGAAAATGATTAACATAGTAAGCACTGTGGATACAACCCACATAATAGTAAGCGTCTTATTAGATTTTTTGAATAAATGTTCACTGAGTTCTAAAGCACCTTTTAAGTTATCCTCAGCTACATCAGCAAATTCGTCCGCGGTGAGTTTCTGGCCTGATAAAATTTCATTGATACTTATTCCATAAATATCTGAGAGCATTGCTAGACATTCAGCTGGCGGAATATAATTTCCGTTCTCCCATCGTGACACGGTCTTATTTGTCACACCAATTTTTTCTCCAAGTTGCTCCTGAGTAAGTCCCTTTTCCTTTCGAAGTTCTTTTAAGAATTTTCCCATCTTTACTGTATCCATATCAGATACCTCCTTTTCGTTTTTATGTTCAAAGCGTACCTGATTATGCCTTGAAAGTCTTTACCATAGATGGCGAATCGCTCATTTTTAGAGGAATTACCTATGCCTTCATTTCTTCATCTAAAGCAAGTCTTGCACATTTTAAGGGCTCATCTATTGCCAAGGCATTAAGAGCATTTTGTGAGCAGAGAGTGGTTTTCAGACCATCCTCAGCTTTGCTGCCATCAATCCGCAATATGTAATTATCAAATATGGTTATATCAATGCTATTGGTTAGTTGGTTGTATTCTGCATATATCAATCTCATTTTTTATCTGTCCTTCCTGTAATTATAAAAAGCATTTCATTCAGTTCACACAGTCATAACACAAGGGAATACATAAGGGAAAGCTTACTTACAGAAAAGTTAGTGTTTATAAGGGCCTGCGGAGAATTTATTAATAAAATATAACAGCTAATGTAACCCTTAAATTATGTGATTATACAATCGGGATTTCAGACAACCACTTTCTTCCGAAACAATAATATTCTGTCCTGGAAATCACGACTTTTCGATGAGCTCTTCAGAACTGATGGAAAAGTCACCAGCTCTTCTCAATATTTGCTCAGAAAACTCTAAAACATATTGCGATTTTTATCATAAGATACATGGCAAATTTCCAAATCAACATTTTGCCTGTGATAGAAAATTTTTAATGGCATCTGGAAGAACCGTTGAAATTACTGCATGGTCATAAGCACCAGTGTTTTTCTGCAGTTGTTGACTTTCCAATCCAATCATCTGAAAAAAACTACAATTTTACCAACAAAAACCAGACATATATCATGACTTGACCATACAGTTACCATCCCACTTTAAAATTTATATTTAAGCATCACTATAGTGAAACAGAATGACTACTATCTTATTTCTATCCTTAGTTGGCAAAATTCTATCTTTACTACTGATTCCATCATTTTGTCAACTAAGGAATTTAAATCAAATAAAATTTTACAACAATTTTATTTACTCCACCACTCCGATCAGCTCACGGATATCCTCTACATGCTGTTCCTGCATATACTGCCGGATTCCTTCCACTACATCTACTGTTGCGGCCGGATTGTTAAAATTAGCAGTTCCCACTGCCACCATTGTAGCACCTGCCATAATAAACTCCAACGCATCCTCAGCAGTACGGATTCCTCCCATGCCCAGCACCGGAATCTTTACCGCATGTGCCGCCTGATAGACCATCCTTACTGCAACCGGCTTTACTGCCGGTCCAGACATTCCACCTGTCTTATTGGCAAGAGCAAAGGTACGCCGGTTGATATCAATCTTCATACCAGTCAGTGTATTGATCAGAGAAATGGCATCTGCTCCACCAGACTCTGCTGCCTTTGCCATTTCTGTAATATCTGTCACATTGGGACTTAATTTCATAATGACTGGCTGCTTTGCAATTTTCTTAATCCGGGAAGTGATGTCCTCTACCAGTTTTGGATTTTGACCAAAGGCAATACCTCCTGCTTTCACATTCGGACAGGAAATATTGATTTCCATCAGGTCGATATCTGTATCAGCCAAACGCTCTACTACCTGACAATACTCCTCCGGGGTCTTTCCACAGACATTTACGATAATGCGGGTATCATATTGCTTCAGATATGGAATGTCCCTTTCGATAAACACATCAACCCCTGGATTCTGTAAACCAATGGCATTTAACATCCCGCCATATGTTTCACAGATACGCGGAGTAGGATTCCCCGGCCACGGTACACTGGCAACCCCTTTTGTCGTCACCGCTCCTAACTGGTTTAAATCCACAAACTCACCGTATTCTGCACCAGAACCAAAGGTTCCCGATGCAGTGGTCACAGGATTCTTCATGGTAACTCCTGCAAAATCTACTGCTAAATTCATAGATTTATCCTCCTATATTTCAATTTCTTCTGCATCAAAAACCGGTCCATCCTTGCATACACGCTTATTATTTACATGGCTGTGACCATCCTTCTCTTTAGACTGGCAGACACATGCCAGACAGGCACCAATTCCACATGCCATTCTCTCCTCCATGGAAATCTGCGCTGCAATTCCCTGCTCTCTGGCATATGCTTTAACCCCTCGCAACATCGGAACCGGTCCACAGGCATAAATGGTATCTGCGGAAAGCTTCTGCTCTTTTATGGCATCAATAACGTTTCCCTTCGTTCCCTCACTGCCATTCTCGGTAGATACAAAAACAGAGGCATATGGTTCAAATTCTTTTTTCAGGAACAGATCACTGTCCCGGTATCCCAGGACTACCTGTACCTGCTGTCCTTTTGCTGACAACGCTTTTGCCAGCTCCAGCATAGGCGGAATCCCGATTCCTCCTCCTATCAGCATAGAACTGCCACTCTTCTGGGTAAATCCATTTCCCAGAGGTCCTACTACATCTAGCGTATCTCCGGCAGTCATCTTTGAAAATTCTCCGGTTCCTTCCCCTGCTACACGGTAAACAATCCGAAGCATCCTATCAGAAGGCTTAATCTCACAAATACTGATGGGTCTTGGCAGCAAACGGCTTCCTTCGTGGCAATATAACGAAATAAACTGTCCCGGCACAGCCATCTCTGCAACATTATAATCTTCCGGAAACTTAAGCCACATACTGTATATTCCATCCGTCACTGCAACCTGGCTTGTAATGACTGCCTTGCATTTTCTCTTTTCTGACATGAAATTTCCTCCAAATTTACTTTCCTAATGCTCCATTGATATCTGCTATCATATCCACTACTGCCTGTCTGGAAGCATCTGCATAATTTTCTGCTCCAAATTTACTGTAAGCGTCCTGCTTGTATGCACAAATAATACCACGGGAAGAATTCACGATCGCACCGAGACCATCTTTGTTAAAGTAAGGTGCTAAATCAGATGCCTTTCCACCCTGTGCACCGTAACCAGGAACCAGAATATATGCCTTTGGCATAATTTTACGTAAGATCCGTCCCATTTCCGGATAGGTTGCACCTACAACACAGCCCACATAGCTGTATGTATCGCCCATACACTGTTCTCCCCACTGTGCTACCTTTTCGCCTACCAGTTCATACAAAGGACGCCCGTCAATCAGTCTGTCCTGAAATTCACCACTGGATGGATTGGAGGTTTTGACCAGTACAAAAATTCCTTTCTTTTCTTCCCTGCAGACTTCAATGAAAGGATTGACCCCATCACTGCCCAGATAAGGATTTACAGTGATAAAATCCTCATCAAACCCATAATACTGTTTGTTTCCTACGGAAACCTTTCCCATATGTCCGATCGCATAGGCTGTGGAAGTGGAACCAATGTCACCTCTCTTGACATCCCCAATGACCACCAGTCCTTTTTCTTTACAGTAATCCACTGTCTTCTTAAAAGCCGCCACTCCAGGAATCCCAAACTGCTCATACATGGCAATCTGTGGCTTCACTGCCGGAATCAAATCACAGGTAGCATCCACAATTCCTTTATTAAACTGCCAGATTGCTTCCCCTGCACCCTCCAGAGTTTCTCCATACTCTTCAAAAGCTGCTTTTTGTATATGTTCCGGAACATAGCTAAGCATCGGGTCAAGCCCTACAACTACCGGTGCATTCTTTTCCTGTATCTGTTTTACTAACTGATTGATCATCGTCATATCTCCATTTCTGCACAATCTGCGCTCATTTTTTAGTATAGTGTACTGGAAACCCAAATCCGGCGCAGCACACTATATTAGTATAACATGACTTTCCATCTATTCTCAAGTCATGTTTGCGGCGTCATATACCAGTTTTCCATCCACAAATGTTTTTTCTATCCGTCCTTTGACTTCTTTTCCGTCAAATGGTGTATTCTTTCCTTTTGATACAAATTGACTGCTGTCAATGGTATATGCCGTTTCAATATCGGCAATGACCAGATCGGCAATACTTCCCGGTGCCAGATTTCCCTTCGGAAGATCCAACACTTTTGCAGGATTGACACTCATTTTTTCCACCAGTCCGCCCAATGTAAGATAACCTCCCAATACCAATTCTGTATAGGACAGGGCAAACGAGGTTTCCAGTCCCACGATCCCAAATGGTGCCTTCAACATAGTCTGTGCTTTCTCCTCCGTTCCATGAGGGGCATGGTCTGTAGAGATAACATCCATAACTCCATCACGTAACGCTTCCTTTAATGCCTGTACATCTGACCTGCTCCGCAGTGGAGGATTCATTTTGAATCTGCCGTCATCCTCAGTAATCTCATCATCCGACATCGTAAAATGATGTGGGCATACCTCTGCTGTCACATCCAGCCCCTGCTCTTTTGCAAGCTTCATCAACACAGCACTGTCTGCAGTAGAGCAATGACACAGATGAAGCCTTGCTCCTGTCTCCTTGCTCATGATAATATCTCTTGCTACAATAACATCCTCTACTGCATTCGTAATGCCCGGAAGCCCCAGCTCCTCCGCCTTGGCTCCGGCATTCATCACACCACCTGCCACCAGGCTTTTATCTTCACAATGTGAGAACATCGGTATCCCTACTCTCGCTGCTTCCTGCATTCCTTTTCGGAATACCAGCGTATCCATTACAGATTTTCCATCCTCACTTAAAGCAACTGCACCTGCCTTTTTCATTCCTTCAATATCCGCCAACTGCTTTCCTTCTTGTCCGATCGTCACAGCTCCTATCGGAAGTACATGTACCGGTGCATCCTTTGCCCTGTTCAGCAGATCAGCAACTCGTTCTGCACTGTCAATAACCGGCTTAGTATTTGGCATCGGACAGATACTGGTAACACCGCCTCTTGCTGCAGCACGGGTTCCACTCTCAATGGTTTCTTTATATTCAAAACCCGGTTCCCGCAAATGAACATGCAGATCGATAAATCCTGGCATGATTACCTTTCCGGAAGCATCAATCACCTGGTCCAGATTCGATATTTTTTCCACTGAGATTTCCGGTGCTACCTCCTCCACTTTGTCATCCACTATCAATACATCATATTTTCCATCCAGAGAATTTGCCGGATCTACCAGCCTTCCCTTTTGAATTAACGTTTTCAAGATTACTTCCTCCTTATTTTTTTATCCCTTTATTTTTTCAAAAATACCTCTTCCAAACTTTTAAAAATGCTCTATCCATTTTCTTTTTACGCAGAGAGTGCATCTGCCATTCTCGACAGATGCACTCTCTATCCGGGAACATATAAGCTCCCACGGAATATTATATCAGCTCTGCTTTCTCCAGATCCTGAAGCATACGCTTATTCGTAATATATTCCTCAAATTCATCCGATGTAATCCAACGGCTGTTATTCAGATCTTCAGAAAGTACTACTGAGTCCTCATCCATCTCTGTGTAACACACATAGGATAATCCAAGATTACATACAGACCCCACCATAAATGTCCAAGTATAAAGAATACGGTCAACCACTGCTGTCAGCCCGGTCTGTTCCTGAATCAGACGGATGACTGCCGCATCAGGAGACTCTCCAAACTCCGCTTCGCCATCCAAAAACTCCCACTGGTAAGGATCCACGATATTATCATCGTACCACTTCTCCACAATGAGATATCTGTCATCTTTTTTTACAATTCCTTTTACTAATATTCTATATGCATTCATTCAGATTCCCCCTGTCTCTTTCCGATGAGAATTCTATTTTGCAGTGATGAACTTCTGTGCTGTCAACAGCTCTGCAATCAATACGGCTCCACCTGCAGCACCTCGGACAGTGTTGTGGGATAAACCAACAAATTTGTAATCAAACACAGTATCTTCCCGAAGACGTCCCATAGACACACCAAAACCATTTTCATAATCTACATCCAATGCAACCTGTGGACGGTTATCTTCCTCCAGATACTGAATAAACTGCTTTGGTGCACTTGGAAGTTCCAGTTCCTGTGGCAATCCGGAAAATTCCTTCCACGCCTTCAGGATCTGCTCTTTCGTAGGTTTCTTTCCTTCTTCAAATGTCATAAAGACTGCTGCTGTGTGACCATTCAGTACAGGTACACGGATACACTGGGTCGTGATCACCGGACCATCCGCCTTGACAATCTGTCCATTCTCAACCTTCCCCCAGATACGAAGAGGCTCCTGCTCACTCTTTTCTTCTTCTCCTCCAATAAACGGAATAATATTTCCTTCCATTTCCGGCCACTCCCGAAATGTCTTACCTGCACCGGAAATTGCCTGATAGGTAGTAGCAACTACTGTCTTTGGCTCAAAGCCAGCCTTTTTCAATGCATGAAGAGCCGGTGTATAGCTCTGGATCGAGCAGTTTGGTTTCACAACGATAAAGCCTCTGGTAGTTCCCAGACGTTTCTTCTGGTCATCAATCACAGCCAGATGCTCCGGATTCAGCTCAGGTACTACCATTGGTACATCTGGTGTCCATCTATGTGCACTATTATTAGATACAACAGGAGTTTCTGTCTTGGCATACTCTTCCTCAATTTTCTTAATCTCATCCTTTGTCATATCAACCGCACTAAATACGAAGTCAACCTGAGAAGCAACCTTTTCTACATTGCTTACATCCTCAACAATGATATTCTTAACTGCTTCCGGCATAGGTGTAGTCATCTTCCAACGGCCGCCAATTGCTTCTTCGTACTTTTTGCCTGCACTACGTGGGCTGGCTGCAATAGCAACTACCTCAAACCAAGGGTGATTCTCTAATAATGAAATAAATCTCTGTCCAACCATTCCGGTACCGCCAAGGATACCAACCTTTAACTTCTTTTCCATGTTGTCCTCCATATTTGTATTCTCGCCAGAATTCCGGCTTTATTTCCTCTTTCTGCTTTACAGATAGATATTATATGAATTTTACACTATTCTCTATAAGAAGTCAAAATAGAATTATTTGATACATTCACAAATTTTTCTTTCATATCTTTTATTTTTTATGCAAACTGCCTTTCAAACTTATCTCCACTCTATAAAAACAAAGGACTGGGACATTCCTTTCTCTTGTGATTTTTTTAACAATATGGTACATTATTGTTTGTGTTATGCCAGAAGAATACAAAGATACACATTATGTTATAAATGTCGGCAGGAAAGGAATGTAATGCTATGAAATCAACACCAGTGAAAGGAACCAGGGATTATCTTCCAAAGGAGGTAGAAATCCGTGATCATCTGCAAAACGTAATATTAGAAACCTATCGTGATGCAGGCTTTGAAAGAATCACTACACCAATCATTGAGGATGCTGTCAATCTGGATAAGAGTGAGGGCGGCGAAAATCTTAATCTGATATTTAAAATTTTAAAACGAGGAAAAAAACTGGAATCCGCATTAAATCAAGAAAACGCTACGGAAAAAGAGTTGTCTGATATGGGACTCCGCTATGATCTGACACTTCCTCTTTCCCGCTATTATGCCAATAACCGCAACGATTTGATGACACCGTTTAAAGTCATCCAGATGGACCGGGTATACCGTGCGGAAAGACCACAAAAGGGACGTCTCCGCGAATTTATGCAGTGTGATATTGACATTATCGGTAATGCCTCCTACGATGCAGAGGTAGAATTGATTCTTACTACTACGAAAGCATTAAATAGAGTTGGTATCAAAAATTATAAAGTTAAAATTAATGACCGGAGAATTTTAAAAAGTATTTTCTCCTATGCCGGATTCCCAGAGGAGGAAAATGAAAAACTGGCGATTATTTTTGACAAATTGGATAAAATTGGGATTACAGGAGTAAAAGAAGAACTGATTTCCTGTCAGTACGACAGCAATGCAATTGACAAATTTATTGGATTATTTGAAAGCGGCACCCTTACTCTGGATTCTATCGCTGATGTCTGCGATGCCTCCTATGTCTCTGACCTGAAACAGATCATTGATACAGTAAACGGAGTATCTGGTGGTTCTTTCCCCATCGAATTTACACCTTCCCTGGTACGCGGACAGGGATACTATACCGGCACTATCTTTGAAGTAGAAGCTGAGGGCTATAGCGGTGCAGTTGCCGGCGGAGGACGTTATGACAACCTGATTGGTAAGTTTTTAAATGAAGACATCCCTGCTGTTGGATTTTCTATTGGTTTTGAACGTATTTTCGGCATCCTGATGGAAACCGCCTATTCTATACCTGACCGCAAAAAACGGATCGCCGTATTCTATGATCCGGATACTTATTCCAGCACACTCTCCTATGCTGAGGAACTGCGCAATGACTATATGGTTTCTGTTATCGCCAGACCAAAGAAACTGGGCAAATACCTGAACAAACTAGAATCCAACGGATTTGATGGCTTTGCAGTATATGGACAGGAAGATGGAGTAAAGCTCTTCTAAATTTCGCTTTATCAGTGCCTGTGAAACTTAATTTTTTCACCCCCTCATAATAGGAAAAAGAACATCATAGTGAAAGAGCACCTTATGGTGCATTCCCTTTCGCCATGATGTTCTTTTGTTTTTTGAAAGATGCGGAAGCTAAGATTTTCGCATCTTTCATCCATCTTCAGCTCCCGTATTCTCTTTCCTTTCCAAAAGAACCGATTTCTATTAAATTTCTCTCCGGGTCAGCAACATAGCAGGTTCTCTGTCCCCACTCCTCTGTTTCCGGGCTAAGCACCGGTTTTGCTCCCATAGAAACCACCCGTTCAAAGGTCTGGTCAGTTTCAAAATCACTGCGTCTATACATCAGGAACAAAATACCATCTTTCTCCAGATAGACATGATTCATTCCCTCTGTATATTCTATTTCAAAACCAAGCACATCATGATACAGAAGGAACTTCATCGGCAAGGAGAATTACCGTACCAGTATTGGAAGGAAGTTTTACCCGTAGCATACCATTTTGATATTCCACCTGCTCTGCCAGTCCAATCAGATCCACAGCCCCGGCAGCAGTCACTGGTGCTTTGATTTCCAGAGCTGCAGGTGCATCATCACAATTGAGAGCTGTTATCATAGCTGAATTCTGAAGCACCCGTCCAAATGCAAACTGACGATTGGTTAAAAGCAATTCCTGATACCTGCCATCTGTCAGTTCGGTATAATCCTGTTTTAACTGCCCCAATTTCATGCACAGCCTGGTAACAGGATTCTCTTCATAGGCAGAAGCAAAATCTTTTAATTCCAGACAGGGACGAAGATTCCAGTCTGAACCCTGCTCCTTTTTTCCTTCGATTCCAAACTCAGAACCATAATAAACAGAAGGTATGCCGTATAAGGTATACAGCAGTAAAGTCACCAGGACTAAATGTTCCTTTTTATTTAATTTAGAATAAATACGTTCCACATCATGATTGTCAACAAAAGTATATAATTTTCTGCCCTGGCAGATATCATTCAAACGCTTAACAGAATGAGCAATCTCAAAATAGTTATGATCATTGTGACCAGAATACAGACCTTTATGCAGCTCATAATTAGTCACTGCATGAAGTGTCTCATCATTTACCCACCGGCTGTAATCTCCGTGAATCACCTCACCCATCAGCCAAAAATCTTCTTTCCTATATTGGGTTTCGTGACGCATCTGCCGCATAAAATCAAAGTCCAGCACGTCTGCCGCATCCAGACGGATTCCATCAATATCAAATTCCTCTATCCAGAAACGAATTACATCAAACAGATAATCTTTCACTGCAGGATTTCGCAGATTCAGTTTCACCAAAAGGTTATATCCCCCCCAGTTATCATAACAAAAACCATCATTATACTCATTATTTCCGCCAAAATTCAGATTACAGAACCAGTCACAGTAGGCAGATTGCTCCCGGTTTTTCTGTACATCCTGAAAAGCAAAAAAACTTCTCCCAACATGATTAAATACGCCGTCCACAATAACCTTCATGCCCATTTTATGACAAAAAGCTACATACTCTTTAAAATCCTCATTCGTTCCCAGACGAATATCTACCTTGCGGTAATCCGTTGTCTCATAACCATGTCCTACCGACTCAAAGAGCGGTCCGATATATAATGCATTGCAGCCAATCTTCACTGCATGCTCCGCCCATTCTCTCAATTTATCAAAATGCTGTTCTGCGACTCCTGTATTCTCTTTGCTACAGCCACACAATCCCAGTGGATAAATGTGATAAAAGACTGCACTATCATACCATGCCATACTGTTACTCTCCCCTCGACCATTTTTTCATTTATATTACTGTTCCCCCTGCCAGATAATTTTCTTCAAATACAGAGGCGGGTACTGGCTTCGAAAAATAGTACCCTTGTACATAATCTGGATTTAATTCCAGTACACATTCTAAATCTTCCTTTGTTTCCACACCCTCATAGCACACTTGCAGCTCTAAGGCATGAGCCAGCTCGGTAAACTGTTTTACCACCATATAATCATATTTATTTTCCCGGATATTGCGGATAAAAGACTGATCGATCTTCAACAAATCAAAAGTCATGTTTCTAACATAACGAAGATTGGAATAGCCTGTTCCAAAATCATCAATAGCTAAATGGATGGACTGGTTCTTAAATGCTCTTAACACCTGAATTGCATTTCCCGATTCCAGTTCTCCGCTTTCTGTCACCTCAAACATAACATTTTTCCGGTCCACTTCCAGTTCTTCAATCAGCTCCAGGATGTCTTTCAGTGCATCACTCTTCTTAATCTGTACAAAAGATAGATTTACATTCATCCGAAAATCAGGAATCTTCTGTTTCCATATCTTACACTGTTGCAATGCTGTCTTGGCAATCCATCTGCCCAGCGGAATGATCAGACCACTCTCCTCCAGCAATGGTACAAATTCTGCCGGAGACATAAAACCAAATTTCGTACTGTTCCAGCGAATCAACGCCTCTGCTCCAAGAATCTGCTTTTTAGAAATATCGACCACCGGCTGATAATATAACTCAAATCCCCGGAAATCATCCTCTATATCCTGACGCAGACTTTCCTGTACATCCAAAGTATGCACATACGCATCATAATCCTCCTGTGTATACCTGACACAGGTATTTTTCCCTTTGAGTTTCGCCTGATGCAGCGCAAAGCCTGCCTGCTCGATCAGTTTATCTGTGACTATGGTATCTCCATCAAAATATACACTTCCTCCAGAGATAGTATAAAACAAATGATAGCCACCTTCGGAAATGCTCTGGTCAGCCAACCTGCGGATTTTTTTATACAACTCTTTCGCCGGGTCTTCCTTTTCCTTCGGATATTCCGTGACAAGTACAATCATCTCATCTCCGTTCATACGGTAGACCTTGCCGGAACAACCAGCAGCTTCCAAAATACATTGGGCAGTATTAGCTAGTATCACATCTCCAAATTCCAGTCCATATTTTTCATTGATATCTTTAAAATTGTCAATTCCAATCTGTAACAGGTATCCACAAACATTCTCTTCCAATACGTAATTTGCCAATGCGATTTTCAGAGAATTTTCCCGATATAACCCAGTTACACCGTCAATCTTGCTTTTTCTTCCGATTTCTGAAATTCTTCCGATCAAAAAGGCAGCCTGTCCCTGCTCATTATTGACAATCTGTCCACGACAGCTGATCCAGACAGGACGTCCATCTATTCCAAGCCAGCGGTATTCCAGATTATGTACTGTCCTTTCCCCATCCTTTAGTGCCTGCAGATCTTCCTGCAATAAAGGAAAGTCATCCGGATAGATTACTTTTTCCAGTTCCACAGATGCATTGGAAAACTGTGACTTTTCCAGCGCAAATACATTGGTCACGTTATCTGATATCACATATTTATCTTCCAGTAAATCATAAATAAACAAATAATCATCTGTACATAAACTCAATAATGAGAATACCTGGCTGTATAGCTGTATGTCTCCGCTTAAAATTCCTTCTTTCAAACTAATACCTCCCCAAAAATACAACACCTATTTATCAGTCATCCCTTCTGACTGCTCTTACACTGTGATGTTTTTCTTTACAATGGTACATATTATTATCTGCCTGTTTCATCAGCTCATCAATATCACCCACACAGGAAATTTCCTCTACGATCATTCCACAACTGGCACTAAGCTGATAGGACTTCTTTTCTGTCTGATTCCACTTATCAAGCAATTCTTTCATCCTGTTTTCAAAAAGTTTCATATAATCCATTTCTTTCTGACCATCATCCCATACATAGGCGGCTACAAACTCATCTCCACCAAAACGGGCGCAAAACCCACCTTCAAAAATGGAGCTGTCCAAAATTTCACCAATCTTTTTAATGGCAATGTCTCCCTCACTATGACCAAAGTTATCATTAATATACTTTAACCGGTCAAGATCCACAGATGCCAAAAATATTTTCTTTGTTTTTCCTGGCAGACGCTTCATCTGATGGCTCAACTCACCATAAAATCCCCGCCGGTTGTATAGAGAAGTCAATGCATCCCTTATATACATTTCATGCAGCAGTGACTGCTTCTTCACTGTTCCAAACACCTGCCCCAGCGTCATCATAAAATCACTTAATTTTTCATAATCAAGCTTGTCCCCGGAGTACTGGATTGCCATATAACCATAAACCTCTTCCTGCCAATGCAGGGGAAGAAACAAAATTTGTCCTCCTTCTCCCCATACCTTATCAGGAATCTGGTTGATCTTTTTATTTTCCACTTCTAGCAATGGCATCCTGCACTGTTGCTTCATCTGTTCCAGCAAGATCAATACATTGTCCTCTTGAAATTTTTTAAGAACAGGGATATCCGTGCATTGGCAGAATTTTCTGTTGACAAATAATAACAAATCCAGACTGGTGATTTTGGCTATATATTCATATAACTTTTTTACCACCTCCATCATAGAATATCCTTCTGTCAGTCTGGTCATCATATAAAACATATCATTGACATGAAGCCGGTTATGAGCCATACGCCCATAGACCTCCATCACATATTGATTCGGACTGCTCACCTGTATCGGCTTGCATCCGCAGGATTCGCTGCGCCTCATATGAAAAGGTATCATCACAGAGTAAGGTTCCAAACCTGGATTTTCTATATTCTTTTTTACCAGTTCTACCAGATTCATTCCTATCTCTTCCTGATCCACTCTGGCTGTCGTGAGACGAGGTGTGCAATACCGCTCCAGCTCAATACCGTCAAAACCTGTTACGATCACATCCTGCGGCACCCGAAGATTATGCTCTTTCAAAACATTACATACTGTGATTGCCATCATATCATTGGCACAAATTATGGCATCCGGAAGATCATCCGTTCGTTCCATCCATCTCTCACATGCTGCCTTAGCAGGCTGTTCCCAAAAATCTCCGAACGCAATATGTTCCTCCCTGACGGGAAGTCCATTCTCCCGTAATACTTTTTTATATACCTCCATGCGTTCGTCTGAAAAGTCATTGCCCCGAAACCCTGCCATAAAAAATGGATTCTGGCAATGATGTTCCTCCACTACATGACGTACCAGCCGTTCAAAGGTAGATTGATAATCCAATTGAATATTAAAACATTTCTCCATCTCATAATCCACCGTTATAACAGGAGTCCCGGCTTCTAACGCCTGATCCCTCAGTCCCTCCAAAAGTTCTCTGTCCTGAATAGTCTCTCCCAGAATAACTAATGCGCTTAACTCTTCTACCGGAATATCCAAAAAAACAGAAGCCTCTCCCCTTACAAACGAATTAATGTAATCCATCTTTGCAAAACATCCATAAATCAATATATGAAACTGCTGATTTCTGGCATATCTGCAAATAGTCTGAACCAGACTGGAAGTTTCATCGTAATGCAGTTGTGATACACATATTCCAATTATCCTCTTAGACTTCCCCATATAATCTCCTCCAGATATCCTCATTAGTAACAATCTATCTTTATACCTTCGTTTATTCTATCATATTATTTTACTCAATTCCAGCCTCCGTCCTCTGCTTTTTCTCCATCCTCAAATAGTATCTCAAGCCGGCTGTCAGACTAATCAGAGCAACAAGCAAGATCACAAGCAACACAGCTTCCTCATATGTTCCTGTTCCATCAAAACAAATTCCCATAAGCCATGAAGTCGTATTAAAAATAATGTGAGTCAGCATCGATGCAAAAATGGTTCCCGTCACTCTTCCGATCAGGCCGAGTGCCATTCCCAGACCAAACGCATAAAGTCCCTGTACCAGATTCATATGATATAAACCAAACAGGGCTGCCTGAAGGATATTCGCCAGCCAAAACGGAAATGCGATCCGGAACCGGTCCATAATGGCTCCACGAAAAATGATTTCCTCTGAAGCGGGTCCGATCAGAAGCACATAAGGAATCGTGATCAAACTGCTCTCATAATCAATATGTGACATCAATTCCTGATAAGATGAAAAGGCATCTGGAAACAGTACAACCAAAAAGGATAGAAACACAGTAGTCACAACACATGCACCGAAACCAACTCCAACAAGTCCCAATAGATTTTTTATAGAAAATGCCTTTTTGTATGAAAAAGGACTTTCCCGCCAGTCCGATTTCCGGTACAGAACACCGCACCAGACCATACACAGAGATGCAGATACTGCCGATACCCACATCAGCAAACTACTTCCAGAATCCGACATATAATCAGACAGTTTCTGCATTGCCTCTGGTATCTCCATCCCCATTACCAGCTGATATCCGGCAAAGCCCAAAACACATATCATATATGCCAGAAGCTGCATCAATATAATTCCGATAAAAATCAAGATAACACGGATACATTTGCTTACCTGGACCCGTCTCCATAGCTTTAAATCTTCTTTATTCTCTAATTCCATCTTTTCCCTCTTTTCTGCATTGCCTTTTATTCATCAGACAACAATTTCTCTATAGAACTAAAAAGGCTGCCGTACCAAAAGTACCGCAACCTTTCTATTATATTTTCCGCTGTTTATTTTTTCCGCTGTAAAAATACCGGAATTTTAATTTCTCCATTATCCGATGCCTGTCTGTTATATGTAGGAACCGTTGTCTGTTTTGGCGCCGCCTGGTTTGATGCACCAGCAGATGGTCTCTGGACAGACGATGCCATTTGACCTTCATGGGTAGCAAAGTTTGTCTTTGGAGCCATACTCTGCATAAAGGAAGGCTTTGCAGCCTGGCTTTCTTCATCCAGACCAGTAGCGATTACAGTAATCTTCACCTGATCTGTTACATTTTCATCAATCATTGCACCAAAGATAATATTACAATTCTCACCAGTCAGTTCCTCAATATAAGAAACCGCTTCATGAGCTTCCATCAGAGCCACATCACCGGAAATATTGACAATCACATGAGATGCACCTTCAATGGTAGTCTCCAGCAACGGACTGGAAATCGCCTGTTTCACTGCATCTACACACTTATCATCTCCACTGCCCATTCCAATACCGATATGTGCAACACCTTTATCCTTCATAACCGTCTGTACATCTGCAAAATCCAGATTGATCAGTCCCGGTACATTGATCAGGTCTGTAATACCCTGGACACCCTGCTGCAATACTTCATCTGCCTTACGCAGTGCATCCGGCATGGAAGTACGTCTGTCTACGATTTCCAGCAATTTGTCATTCGGAATGACAATCAGGGTATCTACGTTATCCTTTAAACGCTCAATACCAGTTACTGCATTGTTCATACGGGTGCGTGCTTCAAAAGTAAATGGTTTTGTAACGATACCAACTGTCAGGATTCCCATATCCTTTGCAATCTTTGCCACCACAGGAGCAGCTCCAGTACCGGTACCACCACCCATACCACAGGTAACAAAGACCATATCGGCACCCTGGATGATTTCTGAAATTTCATCCTTATTCTCTTCGGCAGCAGCCTGTCCTACCTCTGGAGAAGCACCTGCACCAAGTCCCTTCGTCAGTTTTTCGCCAATCTGAAGACAAATTGGTGCCTTACAATTTAAAAGATGCTGTTTATCCGTATTGATACATACGAAATCAACACCCATAATTCCTTCTTCAATCATTCGATTCACAGCGTTGTTTCCACCACCACCAACACCTATTACTACTATCTTAGCGGACGAATCTGCCTCATTTGTCTTAATCTCTAACACGGTTGCTCCTCCTATTCCTGCTCCTCCTGATTTATACAAATCCGAACTGTGATAACGGTATCATATCTAAAATTACCCTTAGGTTATATAATACTAATTCCAAAGCGAATAATCAAGAGAACATTTGTTTTTTCTCTATTTTGTACAAACTTTTACTGTTCTGGCTCATTCCTCTTGTCATTCTGTTTCTTTCCCGTATCATTTGTTTTCAGGATAATCTTGTCTCCTGATTCAAAATGCTCCATATCAATGGTTCCGCTGAGTCCCTTTTTGTTTGTTTTCTGCAAAACACTGGACAGTGCAGCCAAATCATCATCATAAAACTCCTTCTTCCCAAGAAAAACCTGCACTTTTCCGGAATACAGAGTGACCTCCTTATCCTGAAAGCGGATCTGGTCCACTATCACATCATAGTGGTCGATCAGCTGGGAAAGGTTCATAATGGTATCAAACAAGGAGTCATCTTCCACATCAAATGCCTGGTTCATTGTGAATTTACCAAACTTAATCCCTGTCACCACAGGAATCCCCTTCATAGGCTTTCCCAGGCTCTGCAATACGATGCCATCCTTATCAAAATAGACATACTGTCCCATATATTTCACACATCCGCTGATCGCCTTATCATAGACGCGAAGTGTGATCCTGTCATATCCATGCCATTTCACATCAATTTCCTGGGTAAACGGCAGACACTTAACCCCCTTCAAGCGGCTCATGAGCAGAAAATACAGTGTATGATAGGAATACTTTTCCGACATAGCGTGCTGTACAATTTCCTGTTGTGAATATATCTTACTGCCCTCCACCTTCACCTCTTTAATCCGCAGTGTCAAAAACATCCCTGCAAGAATCAGAAATAGTATCAGTAAAACGACAAAACTCTTTTTGAAATGTTTCAAACTGTCACCTCATTTGTATTTCCCTTTACTTTAGCTTTACCTGGTTTGATACTCCCAGCACCAGTCCCATCTCAGCCATCATGATCGCCGAGGCGGTACCTCCATAACTGATCAGCGGCAATGGCACACCAGTTGATGGAATGCTGTTTGTTACAACGGCAATATTCAATATGACCTGAATCGCGATATGTATCATAACACCGATACAGAGCATACTTCCGAAAATATCTGGTGCATTACAGGCAATCAAAACGATGCGCCACAGAAGGACTAGAAATGCCATCATAACGATCACCGCTCCCACAATACCCAGTTCTTCGCAGATTACAGCAAAAATCATATCATTATATGCCTCTGGAATATATCCCAGCTTCTGCATACTCTGTCCCAAACCGCTTCCAAAGAGACCACCGGACGCAATAGCATAGAGTCCTTGCAAAATCTGGAATCCGTTTGGACTGTTTTCCACATCAAGCCATGCTTCGATACGTCCTGCACGGAACCCTCCGCCCAGCAATGCATAGGCAGCAGCCAGACCAAACAGTGCCAGACCGCACCAGATAAAATAATTTTTACGTTTACTGGCTACAAAGCACATCCCTACAGCAATCCCCGCGACAATGATCGCTGTACTCAGATTCTGTGCTGCGATCAGAATGACCAGCGGCATGATGTATATCATCAGACGGACAAATCCACCAAAATTATCAAGGGAACGCCTTGACTTATACACTGCATAGGATATAAACAATATCACAGCAATCTTGGTAATCTCTGACGGTTGAAACTCAGCAGGTCCGACTTTAAGCCATCTTCTGGCTCCATTATGCTCCTGACCAATTCCCGGTATCAGTACGATGGTCTGTAAAACCAGAGCCAGCATATAAAGCAGCTGCACCAGATTCAGACGGATGACCGGCAATTTACTCAAAAGCCATTGATAATCCATTTTCGACGCTGCGATCATCGCCACAATACCCAGTGCCAGCCCAAGAAGCTGCTGGGTTACAAACCGGTATGGATTGTTAAACCTGGAGGTGGATGCTGTATAAGAACTTGCGCTGTAAATCATCAGCACGCCAAACATAGCGATCGCCACCGTCATAAACAAAAGCATAAAATCATACTGTGTATGAAATTTTTCAAATTTTCTGCGTCTACCTGCTTCCGCGCTTCTCATAGATTTTCACGCCTTTCCAAACATGCTGTTTTATTACCTTCTGTTAATCTAAACATAGTGACGAAATTTTACGGATCACCTGTTTCACAGCTGATTCACGTACTCCTTAAATAAGGTTCCTCTCTGTTCATAGCTCTGAAACATATCCCAACTGGCACATGCCGGAGACAGTAATACTGCATCTCCCGATTTTGCCTCCATGGCACTTGCCTTTACCGCCTCTTTCAGAGAATCCACCCGGATAATATTGGTAAAGCCTGCTGCCTTGGCTGTCTGTTCAATCTTATCTGCAGTGGCACCCAAAAGTACAAGACATTTTACTTTGCCCTGGAAGGAAGCAATCCACTCTTCATAAGAAGATTGTTTATCATAGCCGCCACCGATCACAACAGTAGGTGTTATCATTGCTTCAACCGCCTTGATTGCCGCGTCCGGATTCGTCCCTTTAGAATCATTATAATATTTCACTCCATCTACTTCACGTACAAATTCAATCCGGTGCTCTACAGCCTGAAACTGGGACACCGCCCTCCGAATACACTCCAACGGTACTCCCGCATGCATGGCAATTGCCACTGCCGCCATGACATTTTCATAGTTATGTACCCCCAAAAGCTGCATGTCATGAATCGTACAGATTTTAATCTTTTCCTTATCGCAATATATAATATCTTCACCCTCCAGCCAGATACCACGACCCAATGGGCGTTTGCTGCTGAACCAAAAGATATCTGCCGGAATGTTTTTTGCAATTTTTTGAAGATGCTCATCCTCATAATTAAGCACACAGACCTGTTCCTTTGTCTGGTTCTGGGCAATCCGTGCTTTTGTTTCAATATAGCACTCCATCGTATGATGGCGGTTCAGATGATCTGGTGTAATATTCAGAATCGCGCTGACCTGCGGACAGAACTGATGTATTGTCTCCAGCTGGAAACTGCTGACCTCTGCCACTGTCATTGATTGATCTGTTGTTTCTAATGCATATTCTGTATATGGCAGACCAATATTCCCTACTACAAAAACGCTGTCATAATATTCCTTCATAATAGCTCCTGTCAGAGCTGTCGTGGTGGTCTTTCCATTTGTTCCGGTAATGGCAACCAGATTTCCTCTGGCACAGGCATAAGCCAGCTCAATTTCTCCCCAGATTGGGATTCCCTTTTCCTGCAGCTTTGTTACAAACGGCAGATCTATAGGGACACCGGGACTTAACACCACAAGATCCACTTGATCCATTACCAGCTCCGGAAGTTCCCCCAATATCAGCCGATATTCTGTTTCTGACGGAAGTTTATTCTCAATTTCTTCCTTATTTAATTTTACGTTTCCCTCTAAAACAGTAATCTGCGCACCCTGCTTTGCCAGGAGCCTCATCGCTGCAATTCCACTGATTCCCGTTCCTACTACAAGTACCCTCTTACCACTTAATTCCATTTTTAACCTCTTTTCCCTGCTTCTGTTCCACTAAAACACAGTTTCACGTTCCATTCGTATATTAATTTCTCTACTATAACGCTGCAAGCGCTACCAGGCAAAGCAACGCTGTCACAATTGAAAATACAGCCACCACCTTTGTTTCAGACCATCCGCATTGCTCAAAATGGTGATGAATGGGAGCCATTTTAAAAATACGTTTCCCATGGGTCAGTTTAAAATATCCCACCTGCAAAATAACAGACAGAACTTCAATCAGATAAATAGCGCCCACGATCACTATGAACAGGGGCATCTTAAGCATCAGTGCTGTTGATGCAACAAATCCTCCCAGTGCCAGAGAACCGGTGTCTCCCATAAACACACTTGCCGGATATACATTAAATACCAGAAACCCCATCAATGCCCCGGCTACCGCTGAAGAAATCGGAGCAACAGAGCTGCCAGTGCCAATGGCTACCACAGTAAAGAATACAGCTACCAATAAGGTCACACTGGAAGCCAGCCCATCCAGACCGTCAGTAAAATTCGTACCGTTTACGGTTCCTACCATAACAAAAAATAAAAAGAAGATAAAGCACCAGACCGGCATCTGGATATATTTTCCATTGGTAAAACCGCCAGTAAAAGGAAGCAGAACTTCCGGTGCGTAATTTAATTTTTCAAAATAATAATACACAAAGATCCCGGTGACTATTATCTGTAATGCCATTTTCTGTAAAGCTCGAAGTCCCATGGAACGCTTCATAACCACCTTAATATAATCATCCAGAAAACCAATCAGACCAAATCCCACTGTAGAGAAAAGTACAGGAAGTATCTCTGGATTCCCCTCCATGTATATCATAGAGGTAACTGACACAGAAATCAATATGATCAGTCCTCCCATTGTAGGAGTACCTGCTTTTTTTAAATGGCTCTGTGGTCCATCATCACGGACATACTGGCCAAACTTTAACCGTCTCAAAAAAGGGATCACGATAGGACACAGCACAACGCTGATAGCAAATGAAATCAGTACCGGTATTATGGTATCTAAATAATTCATTTCTGTTTCCTCCTGTACCAATCTGTATGGTCTTTCACTGGTTGTCAATACAACTGCCCACGGTAACTTGACAGCTTTTTCATTGTAATCCAATCAACACTAGAAATCAACCCGGTGTAGCCGTCACAATCTCTCCTCTTTCGACACCAAGATAAGGCAGTACGTCATCCAGGAGTTCTGATATGATTGGTGCCGCAATGGTTCCTCCATAATAAATCCCTTCTGGCTCGTCTATCAGTACAAGGGCTGCCACCTTAGGATCATCAGCCGGCGCAAATCCCATACAAGATGCAATGTACTTATTGCTGCTGCGGGGAAGCTTTTCTGAGGTTCCTGTTTTGGCTCCCACCTGATATCCTTCTACAAACGCCTTCTTTCCTGAACCTTCCGAGACAACAGATTCCAGCAGCATACGCATTGTCTCCGAAGTCTCGCTCGATATCACACCTTCTTCCGTATCATAAGTCAGCTTTTTTACTGCCGTTTTATCACTGCTTTCTATCTTAACTCCAAAATGAGGTGTAATCTGCGTCCCTCCATTTATCACCATACTGATCGTAGACAACAGGCGAATCGGTGACAACTGGAAAGACTGTCCAAAAGACACTGTAGCAAGCTCTACCGCACCCACATTTTCTTTCTGGTGCATTATCGTAGCCGCCTCTCCTGGCACATCGATGCCAGTCTTTTTCAGCACACCAAGTTTATTCAGATAAGTAAACACACCATCCACACCCAGTCTGGCACCAACTTCCATAAAGACAGGATTGCAGGAGTTCTGAATTCCCTGGACAAACGTTTCACTTCCATGACCTGTGGTTTTATGACAACGGATTCTTCTGTCCTCTACTATCTTATACCCCGGACAGTGAAAAGTATCCTCCAGTTTAACTACGCCAGCCTCCAGTGCCGATGTAGCAGTAAACACCTTAAAGGTAGAACCTGGCTCATAGGTATCACTGACGCAGGGATTTCTCCACATCTGGTTTAAAGCATCGTTCTTTTTCTTTTCTGACATAGTATCTGCATTTCCAGTATTCAGAGTATAAGGGTCATTCAGATCAAATTCCGGTACATTGACCATGGCATAAATTTCCCCATTTTGGGGATTCATCATGATGATCCGGACGCTTTTCGCTTTCTTTGCCTCCATTACCTTTTCTGCTGCCTGTTGGGCAAAGGTCTGCATATTGACATCCAGGCTGGTATACAGGCTGCACCCTGCGACAGGTTCCACCCGTTCCTCTGCTTTTCCTTCAATCTCTACTCCTCTCGCAGTAGTCATGGTCAGGATCCTGCCATCCGTTCCCTGCAGATATTCATCATATTTTACTTCCAGACCGACAATCCCCTGGTTATCTGCTCCAGTAAATCCAATCACCTTAGACGCAAGATCTCCATAGGGATAATATCGTTTATAATCTTCATCCACCATAACTCCCTTCAATCCCATATCACGGATCTTGTCAGATAATTCCTTGTCCACATTGGTCTTTATCTTTTCGATGGACGAAACCTTTTCCACCCTTTTTCGCACTTTATCCTCTGGAAGCTCTAACAGTTCAGATAAAACAGAAATTACTTTTTCCGGTTCTGTAATCTGGTTGTGTATAACGGAAATAGTAGATACCGGCTTATTTCCTGCTATCTCTGTACCATTCCTGTCATAAATAGTACCTCTTGCTGCCTTAATCGCTCTCTGTCTCTGATGAACATTCTTTGCTTTTTCTCCATAGTAATCCGCCTTTTCCAGCATAAGGTAGCACAGCCTTCCTGTCATTCCCAGCATAATGCAGGAAACTACAACAAACACAAATATCATCCGCTGCCTTTGTCTGGTTCTGCTCTGCTTCAAAAAATCGTTCACGCGGCAACCTCATTCTACTACATTCCCTCTATATTTATTACCGATGTCTGTTTTTTATTCTCGCGGAGTTAATTATCCTCTTCCGTTTCAAGCCCGGTATCTTCCTCTGTATCATCCGCACTTGTCCGCGCCACATCATAATCTCCGTCTGCATAACCTCCCTCCGGCACTTCCAGAATAGAATTTCCTTTTACGGTAGACGGAAGGGTAATTCCTTTCTTCCCTTTTTCCTCATTATCGGCTGTATCTGTTGTGTTGCCAGCAGCCGCCTTACTATTTGGATAGATTTCCAAAAGAGGAAGTACATCTTCCAGCAGATCACTGGCAAATTCTGTTGCATAGGTACTATGTGCCTGATCCTCCACATTTGGCTCATCAATAACAACATAGATGACTAGTTCCGGACGGTTTGCCGGTACACATCCAAGGAAAGACACCAGATAATTTCCCTGTCCTCTTGGTGCTTTCTCCGCAGTACCTGTCTTTCCGCCTATTTTATAACCCTTTACCTGTGCCGGACTGGCAGTACCTTCTTTTACTGTCTTATATAAATATTTCCGTAACAGCTTACTGGTATCCTCTGTAATGACTTTACTTTCCAATACATTATCATTGGACTGGACTACAGCACCAGATTCACTGCATATTTCCTGCACCACATGGGGCTGGTAATAATTCCCACCATTTACAACCGCAGAAAAAGCTGCTGCCATCTGTATCATTGTCATTGTCTGGCTCTGTCCAAAGCTGGAAGTAGCTAGCTCTGTTTCATGCATTGTCTCTGAATTAAAGATTGTACCCGTTGCTTCTCCCGGCAGATCAATACCCGTTTTCCTTCCAAATCCAAAACGGTTGACATAATCCAGAAACTTCGTTTTTCCCAGGGATGCCCCCAGTTGCATCAATGCGTCATTACAAGACACCATCAGAGACTGTGCCAGGGTAATACTTCCATGACCACCTGCACTATGGGCGACACACTTAATATAACGGTCAGCCACCTGCTGTCCTCCATCACAGTTGTAATAACGCTTATTACTTGTCACTCCCTCATCCAGACATGCTGCAATAGTAATCGGCTTATAGGTAGAACCTGGCTCATAAGCGTCACTGATACAATAATTTCTCCACAATTCATTGAGAGCCTCCAGCTGCTCCTCCTCTGACATCGCCGCCAGTTCTTCCACCGAATAGAACTTAGATAAATCCCTCGGATTGTTCAGGTCATAAACAGGGTCGGACCCCATAGCGATCACAGCTCCATTATTGGGATTCATCAGGATACAGCCTACATTTTTTGCTCCGATGTCATTCATATATTTCTCAATATGCTGCTCCATAATTCCCTGTACATTAACATCAATTGTAGATTTCACCGTATATCCGTTAGTCGCAGCCTTTACCGTCTGTACCAGATTCAGCTCGGAATCATAATAACCATATCTTCGGCCATAGCTTCCATTTAACTCGTCGTTATACTGATTTTCAATCCCCCATGCTCCGGTATTGGTATCAGAGCAGAAACCAATCACATCACATGCTACCGTTGAATACGGATACTCCCGCTTATATTCATCCTCGAACCAGACTCCTTGGATGTCCTCATTTTTTTCTTCCAGCGTCTCCAATTTTTCCACATATTCACTGTCCAGAGCCTTATACTCCTTCATCTGAAAATAGCGGGAAGTTGGATTTTCTTCCAGTATTTCATCCACTTCATCTCCTGAAATACCAAACACTGTTTTTAATGCATCCTTTGTCGGTTTAATATACTCATCTTTTTCCAGGATTGCTTTTGGATCCAGGATCAGATTATATACTTTCCTGCTGACTGCCAGTTTATTTCCGTGGATGTCCACAATATCTCCCCGTTTATACTGAATCACATTACTGACATAACTCTGCTGCGCCAGCACCTTCTTTTGATAGCTGTCTCCTTTATTTTTGTTTAACATTACGATTCTTACGGATAACGCAATGCAGGCTAAAATAATGACACCAAACACAATGAGCAGCCGAATGCGCATTGTGCGGGTGCCAAGTTTCGTTCTATATCGGGTATCTACAGCTTTTCTACTCATACATCTCATTCCTATCTTTCCTGTAAAGACTATTTGGAAGCTTCTGGAATATCTCCATACTGTTTCACCATATCGCTTTTTTTATTTTTATATTTATACACCTGATTGTCCACTGCCTGCACCATTCCCAGTTCACCAGTGGCAATTTTATATACCTCCGACAGATCAACAGAATCTGAAATTTTCTGATATGCCTCTTCGTTAGAAACCTTTGTCTCGGCAATCTGATTCTGCAGAGCAACAGTCTCATTTTTCATCTGGGTAATTCCCGACTGAATTCTCAGATAATTGAAACAAAATGCCAGAGTAATCAATGCTGCTGCCATCAAAAACACAAAAGAAGCACCGCTGATGGACGGCATAGCCACCGGTCTCTGTTTTGGATATCTCTTAGTACGTCTCTGTCTCTCTGGACGCTCTCTTCTCTCTGGGACTTCCTCTAACTGACGGGCAACATTTCCATAAACATAGGACTGCCTGTCCTGCACATTTCGTCCATGGGCATAATGATTCCTGGTATTGTGACCATAGCTGCCTGTGGATACCCTGCGAGATACCGAACCGCTTCTTCCACTATAGCTTGTACCATACTGATAATTTGTTTTTGTTGCCATTTGCTCTGCCCCCTGTCTACTCTGATTTCAGTCATTTATATCTTCTGCGAATCCTCTTTCTGTCTGACTGCCACGCTTTAAAAACATTTTTCCTGACAGAAACAGGCTTCACCCATTACACTCCGGCAGCGCCCGTATCGCGCTGCCTTATTCAACAAACCACGGATCCCCCAATCCGCAAGAATTTGTCGTGCCGGTCCTACCGGTCCTATCTATGTTCAAATATCCGAAGTTTAGCACTTTTTGAACGTGGATTTATTTCCATCTCTTCATCGGAAGGCAACTTCGGTTTCCTCGTAATCACTTTTCCTTTTGATTCCTTTCCACATACACAGACCGGAAAATCCGGTGGACAGATACATGGATTTTCTGCCTCGCGAAAGGCATTTTTCACAATACGGTCTTCCAGGGAATGAAAGGTGATAATACAAAATCTTCCACCCGGTGCCAGCAGATCAATCATATCACTGATATTTTGTTCCAAAACATTTAATTCCTGATTAACTTCAATCCGTATCGCCTGAAAAGTTCTTTTAGCAGGATGTCCTCCCTGCTTTTTCATCTTCATTGGTATGGACCGGCTGACAATCTCTGCCAGTCTTCCAGTGGTCAGAATCGGCTCTTTCTGCCGTTCAGCCACAATATTTTTTGCAATATTTTTTGCAAATTTATCTTCTCCATATTTGCGAATCACATGAAACAATTCGCTTTCTGTATACTCATTTACAACAGTTGCAGCAGTTATCTCCTGACGGTCATCCATCCGCATATCCAGCGGTGCATCCTCCCGGTAGGAAAATCCTCTCTCTGCCGTATCCAGCTGAAAGGAAGAAACACCTAAATCCAGTGTTATTCCATTTACCTTAGAGATTCCCAGTTCCCGAAGTACGTTTACCATGTCTGCATAGTTACTTCGCACAATCTGCACCTTGTCCCCATAAGGGCTTAATCGCTCTGTGCTTGCTGCAATGGCATCTGCATCCTGATCAATCCCAATCAGTCTGCCATGTTTTCCGAGCCGTTTACACACCTGGCTTCCATGTCCTGCACCTCCCAAGGTTCCATCCACATAGATTCCATCCGGTTTGATTGCCAGACCCTCTATAACCTCGTCTAAAAGTACTGATTTGTGGTTAAATTCCATCACGGCCTCCCATCTGCAATTACAGGGAAATTCCTAATTCATCCATTGCTTCTTCTAATGTGGCAGCATCTTCCTCCTGCTCCTGTTCATCCAGTGTGGACTTATCCCAAATCTCCACACGGTTCATCATGCCAATAAAAACCAGATCTTTCTCCAGATTGGCACTGGCACGAAGCTTTGCCGGGATCAGAATACGTCCCTGCTTGTCCAGAGCAACCTCCATCGCCATAGAAAGGAATTGTCTCTGAATCTTTCTGGTGTTCTGATTAGAAGGCAGCTTTGATAGCTGGTCTACAAACTGTTTCCAGGCTTCCTGCGGATAAAGGTATAAACAACCATCAGCACCCCAGGTCACGATAAATTCGTCCCCAAGTTCCTCGCGGTACTTCACAGGCACAATAGTTCTGCCCTTGGCATCAATGGTGTGCTCGAACTGACCCATGAACATAACTATCACCGCCTCCCACTTTCTTGGTCTTTTATACCACTTTTTCCCACTTTCCACCACTTACTTGTTCATTTTAGCCTGTTTTTGGGAATTTATCAACCCCTTTTTCAGAATTTCTTAATTTCCCCACTCCTTCCAAATATATGTTCCCTTACTCTTTTTTGAAAATCCTTATCATCTGCTATTGCAAATCAGCATTTCAATGAATCCTATTTGGAATCATGTGCAGCTTCAACGAAGCAGCTGCCAGAAATTTACATAGAAAAAAGACCGCCTATCGACGGTCTTTTATGATGAAACCTATTCTTTTTTCAATCCGAAATGACGGTAAGCCAAATCTGATGCCACCCTTCCTCTCGGTGTACGAAGCACCAGCCCATTCTGTACCAGATATGGTTCATACACATCCTCCAGGGTTCCGGCATCCTCTCCGATCGAGACAGCCAGTGTTTCCAGTCCCACCGGTCCTCCTCCAAAGTTGTTGATCATGGTCATGATGATCTGACGGTCTGTATTGTCCAGTCCCAGCTTGTCTACCTCCAGCAAGTCCAGAGCAAAATCTGTGACTTCTTTTGTGATCCTTCCATCATATTTTATCTGGGCAAAGTCCCTTACCCTTTTTAACAGCCGGTTCGCCAGACGCGGCGTCCCTCTGGAACGTCTCGCCAGCTCCATGGCACCTTCCCTGTCTATCTCTACATTCAACACATCAGCAGAGTGACAGACAATCTTTGTCAGTTCCTCCGGGGTATAAAACTCCAGACGGTTTACCACTCCAAAACGGTCTCTCAACGGTGCCGATAGCATTCCTGCCCTGGTAGTAGCCCCGATCAGAGTAAATTTCGGCAGGTCTAAACGGATGGAACGGACGGATGGCCCTTTTCCAATGACCACATCGATAACATAATCCTCCATGGCAGGATACAGTACTTCCTCCACCTGACGGTTCAACCGATGGATCTCATCCACAAAAAGTACGTCTCCATCCTGCAATTTGCTTAAAATGGCTGCCATCTCTCCCGGCTTTTCGATTGCCGGACCAGCTGTGACTTTGATATTGACACCCATCTCATTGGCAACAATCCCTGCAAGAGTTGTTTTCCCCAGACCCGGCGGTCCGTACAGCAGCACATGGTCCAGAGATTCCCCTCTCTGTTTTGCCGCCTCAATATAGATAGCCAGATTTTCTTTCACTTTTTTCTGACCGATGTATTCTTCTAAATGCTGAGGTCGAAGGGTCGATTCAATTTTCTCATCCTCCGCTGTATATTCCGTTGTAATCGTTCTCTTTGCCATAGTTTCCCCATTCTGCACATGCTTTTTGCACATCATCCAGATCCAGGCATGCGCGCACAATCAATTTTCTTTCTGTTTACAGGTTTTTCAGACTCCGTTTCAACAGTTCTTCTGTGGAAATGCCATCTGAAATATCTACCTGCCGGACTGCTTTCATTGCCTCTGACGCCGGATATCCCAACGCGACCAGAGCCTCTACCGCTTCTGAAACCATCTTTCCGTGTTTTTCATCCTTTCCTTCACTCTGGTTGTCTGCCACACCTCGTTCCAGAGCATGTTCTACTACATCTTTTATTTTAAGCTTATCCTTCAGCTCCAAAATCAACTTGCCTGCTGTCTTAGCACCGATTCCCGGTGCCTTGGATATACTCTTTGCATCATCTGCCAACACTGCAAAGCGCAGATCATCGGCAGTCATCACACTGAGAATACCCAGCCCACCCTTGGGACCAATCCCGTTTACTGTAATCAGCTGCCGGAACACTTCTAAATCATCCATAGATAAAAAACCAAACAGCTGCAAAATATCTTCTCTCACATGAAGATACGTATAAATTTTTACTTCTCTGCCCAATGCAGGCATGTGTTCCAGAACAGACGCCGGAACACTGATGTGATAACCAATCCCATGATTATCTACTACAACAGCATTTTCTCCCACCGCCGCTAAAGTCCCTTGAATATATTGAATCATTTTGCTCCTCTTTTCTTAATCCGGCAACTGGCTAAAGCTTCCTTTCGATGTAGAGAGCCAGCCTTCTTCCATAAATTTAATGATTTCATAGGGATGAATCCCCAACTCCTGGGAAATCTGCAGCGCATTGCTGTTTGGATACAGTTTCAGATATTGTACGATATCATCCAGCTGACTGTCATCCTCACCACGGCAATCCCGGCAGCACAGAGTCCGTATTTTTGACTTGAACACCTTATGACAGTGTTTGCATACATTAGTATACATAGGCACAACTCCTCTTCCAATTTAAAATAAAGTGGAAAATAAATTTAATATTGGCTGCATTATTTTCCAGTGTAATGGTCTGTTTAACCATTCTTCATAAGTTATTTCCCTGCTCTGTGCAAATGTCTCCTCAAAATCCCGGTAAATATCTGCCTGTATCTTTTCCCCAGACATCCAGACACCATTTTCATAATGAAGATAAAAGCTCCGGTAATCCATATTAATCGTCCCTACAATGGCAGCATCCTCTGTCAGGATCTGCTTGGCATGGATAAATCCCGGCGTGTATTCATAAATCCGGACGCCTCCCTGAAGCAATGTACCATAATTATAATTTGTTAAAATCTTTACCTGCTTCTTATCCGGAATATTCGGTGTAATGATCCGCACATCCACTCCTCTGTGCGCTGCCTCGATCAGCGACTGTTTCATATAGTCCTCGATAACCAGATAAGGTGTCATGATATACAAATACTGGTCAGAATAAATGATCATCTGATTGTACAGGCTTTCAATCGGGTTTTTGGGATTGTTGGCAGGTCCGTCAGAAATCACTTCACACCAGGTATCTCCTTTTACTTCCGGTGTCACCTTATATTTCAGATAATCCACATGTTCCTTGTCATGTCCGCTTGCTTCCCACATCTGAAGAAATACTACCGTAAGATCCCAGACCGACTCTCCCTGCAGCTTCACTCCGGTATCCTTCCAGACACCGAAGCGCTCCACCAGATTAGCATATTCATCCGCAATATTAAATCCTCCGGTATATCCTACTTTTCCATCAATAACCATGATTTTCTGATGAGAACGGTAATTCATATAAAGTTTGCCGGTATATTTGTGGATTGGATTAAACACCCGGACTTCAAAGCCTTCATGCTCCAGAATCTGCTTAAAATATTTCCGTGTACGGATAGCTGCGCCAAAATCATCATAAAGGAATTTCACTTCAACACCCTCTGCCAGCTTATCCTTTAATATCTGATGAAGCTTGTCCCAGATACCGCCTTCTGCTACAATAAAGAAATCAATCAAAATAAAATGCTCTGCATGTTCCAATTCCCGGAATATCGATTCAAAAGCATCTTCTCCCATAGGAAAAAACTCTACCTCATTATTTTTAGTGAGAGTAAATCCCTCTGACGACATGTATTTTACCATCCGCCCAGCAACCTGATGCTGGCTGATATATTCCTCCCAGGCCTTCTCATCCTGTATCAGAAATTTCCTTCCATAGCTGATCTGATGCATAATATAAGTATCCAGCCGCTTTCTATTACCACCAGAACGTCCCCAGAGGTAATACATAAAATATCCGGAAATCGGAAGCAGCATAACGATTGAAATCCACGCCATGCGGTAAGATGGACTCTGGTTCCTGTTGATCAGAGAAACAATTCCCACAACAGAGCATACTTCCAATATAAAATACCAGAATAATGTCCCAGTCTGCAACAAAAAAGGAAGGATAATGATCACCAGCATCTGTACAAATACGATCAAAGCAGTAACCACAACACGCAGAAATCCACTGAAATTATTCTGCACCCGTCCCTTTAAGTCTTTTAGATAACTCTCCTCTCTCTCCTCTTCTTGAAAATATTTATCGTTTCCTCTTTTCTGGTTTCGTCGATCCCATTTTTCGTAGGCAGCATCCACATTGAAAATTTTTTTCTCCACGTCTGGTCTGCTCCTTTCCTGCTCTCTACTATAATGATACCCATTATATGACATTCCTGTCCAAAACTCAAATAAAACTCTTCTCATCCTGACAAATTATGCTAAAATATACGCGAAGGCAAAAGTGAAGCTGAAGGGATTCCGATGGCAGATGCCGGCATCGGCAGAGCGAATCCCATTCAGCGGAACGCGCACGCGAGCGAGGAAAACCTGGGGTTTTTCGAGCTTTTGCCGAAGCGAGAACATACAGATATAAATAAGAAACAAAACGGAGCATTTCTATGAAAATAATACAAAGTACCATTCCTTTTCCAATCCACCATTATACCTTTGCCCAGCCCATAGAGCAGATTGCTTTTTTTGATATCGAAACCACGGGACTTTCCCCAAAAGCATCCTCTCTCTATCTGATCGGAGCCATGCATTACGATACCCGGCAGGAGCAATGGTGTCTGACCCAGTGGTTTGCCGATGACTATCACAGTGAAAAAGAAATTTTGACATCCTTTTTTGAATACCTGAAACCATTCCATGCACTCTATCATTTTAACGGTGCCACTTTTGATATCCCCTATGTAACAACAAAATGCCAAAAACATCAACTGGCTGTTCCGGAATATGCCAGACAGTTGTTCCGGAACACAGCTCATCACCAGACAGTACCTGGTCAGGAACGGATTTCTGTTGACTTGTTAAAAGAAATCCGCCCCCTCAAGAAAACTCTGCGTCTGGTTAAGGCAAACCAGACCGCACTGGAACATTGGTTAGGAGTCAACCGGGAAGATACCTATCATGGTGGAGAACTGATTTCTGTCTACACGGAATATATGCAGAGCAAAATACTCCGCCCGGAAGATGCTTCCTCTTTGGAAAAGCTATTGCTGCTGCACAACCATGATGATATTGCAGGCATGTTGGAAGTTTGCAGCTTCCTTTCCTACAGGGATTGTCTATCCCTGCAGAAACCTCCTGTAATACAGTCCTGCTCTCAAAAGACTGACTCAATAACTATACAATTTACACTTCCACAACCCGTCCCACGCCCGGTACAGATTTCCCATCTTTGGGACATAAATTCCTCTGCCATTTCAGAGCAACCTGCTGTACTTTCCTTAACAGAGACGGTAGGTAAGTTGACTCTCCCGGTCATTCAGGACACCTTGAAATATTTTTTTGAACAATACAGGGATTACTTCTATCTTCCAGAAGAAGACCATGCCATCCATAAAAGTGTGGCACAATTTGTTGATCCTGCTTTTCGCAAAAAAGCAACTGCTGCTACCTGTTATACAAAAAAAGAAGGCTGTTTTATGCCCTCTTGTTCCAAAAAAGGTACTGCCTGGGACGAACCTCTTCTTTATTCTGATTACAAAAGCAAGCAGGGCTTTTATGAAGTACATAACCAGGATAACGATACTCTGGCAAAACAGCTTTCTCACTATCTTTTCTATGAATTGCCTTATTTTCTATAAGAAGCTGTCTGGCAGTCAATCCAGAGATTTTTCCCTTTTAAAATAGTTTATCTCGCGGATTTCAAATCTCTTCACACGAAAACGGGCTTTCCATCTAACTGGAAAGCCCTGTATCCTTATTCTGCATTTGCAAGAATCTCTTTTTTATTATAAGAGCCACATGCCTTACATACTCTATGAGGCATCATCAAAGCACCACACTTGCTGCACTTTACTAAATTTGGTGCAGACATTTTCCAGTTTGCTCTTCTCTTATCTCTCCTTGCTTTCGAAGATTTATTTTTTGGACAAATAGACATTTTCGTTCCACCTCCTGCTTCATATCCATTTACAACACTTTTTCGATTATAGCAATTGGACTATAGTTTGTCAACCATATTTTTCGCCAATTTCAAACTTTTTCCAACAATCTGTCTAGCCGATTACTTCTGCTGTTTCGCGGGCAATCTTCAGTTCCTCATTGGTTGGCACTACCCATACCGGCACCTTACTGTCCGGTGTAGAAATCAACAATTCTTCACCTCTGACTGTATTTGCCTCTTCATTGAGTTTAATTCCCAATGCAGCCAGTCCCTTTACGATCCGTCCACGTATTTCCAAATTATTTTCTCCAGCACCAGCTGTCAGGGCAATGGCATCGGCACCACCCATAGCAGTATAATAGGCACCTACATATTTAATCACACGATAGATCATGACCTCTATCGCATCATGGGCAGCCTGGTTTCCCTCTGTCTCCGCCGCAATCAGATCACGGTAATCATTGGATATCCCGGAAATTCCCAGTACACCTGACTTTTTATTCAAAACCTGTAGCACTTCACTGACAGACATATTTTCCTTATTACAGAGAAATTCAATAATTGCCGGGTCTAAATCACCGGAACGGGTTCCCATTACCAGTCCTTCCAGAGGAGTCATTCCCATACTGGTATCTACAGACTTTCCATCTACAACAGCAGAAATGCTTGCACCACTTCCAATATGACAGATAATCATTTTGGAATGATCGATATCCAGACCGGCAAGCTGTGCCAGACGCTGTGAAACAAAACTATGGCTTGTACCATGGAAACCATAACGGCGAACACCATACTTCTCATAATATTCCTTTGGTATTCCATACAGATATGCCTTAGCTGGCATTGTCTGATGAAATGCTGTATCAAACACGGCTACATTCGGAACTTTTGGCATTACTTCCTGACAGGCACGGATTCCCAAGATATTTGCCGGATTGTGAAGAGGTGCAAGATCATTACACTCCTCAATCTCACGGATCACTTCTTCAGTGATCAGCACAGATTTAGAAAAGTTTTCTCCGCCATGAACCACACGATGCCCAATTGCCTGAATCTCCTCCAGAGAGTCGATCACTGCATTCTCTTTATCTACCAGAGCGTGGAGCACTGTCTTGATTGCAACTGCATGATCCGGGATATCTACATTCTTTTCCTTCTTTTCTCCATTGATCTTAATAGAAAAAATACCATCCAGTCCAATCCTCTCACACTGTCCAGACGCACTAACCTTTTCTGTGTCAGAATCGATCAGCTGGTATTTCAGCGATGAGCTTCCACAGTTTACAACTAAAATCTTCATATTTACCTCCATCTTTCTTTCATTCATTCTATAATAATATGTAATCATAAAAATGATAAAATTTCCTGCTACGTAGAGACAGCTCCCCATCCCACCACTATCGGCAGAACAAGGAGCTTCTATGCCTCCCGAAGCCAGCTGCAGCATGCTTACTGAAGCCCCTGCGGTTTATTTATTGTAACTGAGCCTGTACAGCAGTCAAAGCAATAACACCTACAATATCTTCTGCACAACAGCCACGGGACAGATCATTAACCGGACTGGAAATTCCCTGGAGCATTGGACCATATGCCTCTGCTTTTGCCAGACGCTGTACCAGTTTATAAGAAATATTACCACAGTCCAGATTTGGGAACACTAATACATTTGCCTTACCAGCTACTTCACTGCCTGGTGCCTTTGACTTTGCAACTTCTGGAACAAGCGCTGCATCAGACTGTAACTCCCCGTCTATCACAAGCTGTGGATACTTCTCCTTTGCAATCCTGGTAGCTTCTACCACCTTGTCCACCAGCGGATGTTTTGCACTTCCTTTGGTAGAATGGGAAAGCATAGCAATGATCGGCTTTCCGCCAACCAGATTACGAAAACTCTTGGAACTGCTATGAGCAATCGCAGCCATCTCTTCCGCTGTCGGATCCTGGTTCAGACCACAATCGGCAAACAGGAATGTTCCATTCTCACCATACTCACAATTTGGTACATCCAGAATAAAGAAACCAGATACCAGCTCTGTACCAGGGGCTGTCTTTAATACCTGAAGGGACGGACGAAGTACGTCTGCCGTAGCGTGGCACGCTCCTGCCACCATACCATCTGCATCCTTTGACTTAACCATCATAACACCAAACATAATATAATTTTCCAGTAACTGCTCTCTGGCAGACTCCATGGTCATTCCCTTTTCTTTACGAAGTTCATATAATAACTCAGTATACTCGTCCAGCTTTGGAGCAGTCTTAGGATTCACTACAGTAATTCCAGTCAAGTCTACATCCAGCCAGTGAGCACCATCCATGATTTTCTCCTCGTCACCCACCATGACAATCTTTGCTGTTCCCTCTTTTAAAACCTGTGCAGCAGCAATCAGTGTTCTTTTGTCTTTTGTCTCTGGTAAAACGATTGTCTTCACGTCCTGTTTTGCTCTGGCCTTAATCTCTTCAATAAACTTCATAATATATATTCTCCTTCCAAAAATGAATTTTTATTTAAATCTTTCAGCTGTTAGCGTCAATATTCTTTTTGGCACAATTGCTAAATAAAACCATCATTTTCAGTATACTTTATTACTTTTTCTTTGTCTAGTATGTCTTTTACTTTTCATTTGACAGACTTTATCACTTTCATTATGTACCACTATGCTTTTTTCTTCCGGCTGTTTTTGTTTGACTTGTAAAAAAATCATTTTTTTTATACTATATTGAAATAAACTTAGGAGGTATCCCATGAAATCCATCGGTATTATTGCAGAATATAATCCTTTTCACAATGGTCATGCACACCAGCTGTCTTTCCTAAAGGAACAGGGGGCAGACACGATCGTTGTAGCATTAAGTGGCTGCTTTGTCCAGCGCGGCACACCAGCCTGGACAGACAAATATCTTCGTACCCGCATGGCTCTACAACAGGGGGCAGACTTTGTCTTCGAGCTTCCCACGCTCTTTGCCCTTTCCAGTGCAGAAGGATTTGCATTCGGCGGTGTTTCCTTATTAAATGCACTTCCCCTGGATGGAATCTGCTTTGGCAGTGAGTGCGGTACACTGACTCCTCTTGAGACCATTGCAGATTTTCTATCCCGGCATGATAATACTGGCGATACTGTCTCTTCCCACACAGCAGATACTTTCCATCAGAAATTGCAGCAACAAATAAGAAAAGGGCTTTCTTTTCCTGCTGCCAGAGAACAGGCCCTTCAGGATTTTTTCCCGGAACTGCTCTCTCAAAATCCTGGACTATTATCCAGTGCAAATAACATTCTTGCTATTGAGTATTTAAAGGCTGCCAAAAAGCTGCAAAGTCCTCTGCGTGCCATCACTTTGTCAAGAACAGACGCCGGATATCACAGCAGACGCATAGACAGACATTCAAAAAATGCCTCTGCTTCTGCTATTCGTAAATCCTATGCAGATACTTCTTCTCTGCAAAACTGCCGCCATACCCTGCCCGAAGCGGTATATGACCTTCTTGAGAAAAATCCTCTTCGCTATCCTGTTGAACTGGATGATTTCTCTGCATCAATATATCTATGTCTCAGACAGGCAAAAAAACCGGAAGACTACGCTTCCTATGGAGATATATCACCAGAACTTGCCAGAAGAATGTGGAACTGCCTTCCAGAATACACCTCCGCTTCTTCTTTTATAGAACAAATCAAAACAAAAAATATCACCTATCACCGGATCAGCCGTGGACTGATGCATCTGCTTCTCCATATTACCACAGAACAACTGCACCAATCCCAAAAAGGAGTTCCTTACCTGCGCCTTCTGGGAATGCGAAAAGAAAAGAGTAGTTTTCTCCGGCAGATCAATACGCTTCCGGTTATCACAAAGGTGGCAGACTATCTGGCAGTTCTCTCTGACTTTTATCTCAACCAGGAACACTCCACCGACGCACAAAAGCAGTCTGGGCTGGCTTATGCCCTGGACTGCTTCCAGACAGATTTATTGGCTGCTGATATCTACCGGCAGACTGTTTTCCAAAAGCTGGGCTGTCTTCTGCCGGATGAATACCGCAGTGGCATTCAGATGATATAAAAGGATTTACAACAAAACAAAAAGTACTCTCCAATGTTTTATTTGCTATTCCTCCTCTTTACCAGTAAACAAAATCTTATCCATTATCTCACATGCCTGTTGTACCAGTTCAACACAGGGACGTTTCTTATAATATTCCTGTGTCCTTTCCTCTGGTTTCGTGTCAGTAAACTGTGCCGCCTCCAATTGACTGTTCCCTTTTTCTTTCTCCTGCTCTCCTGACATCGGCACCAATCCCAACAGCTCTTTGCAGATGATAGAACCATTTTCCTTCTTATATTCTGCAGCCAACGCCTGCACCATATCATAATTGGCTTTTTTTCCGGCAGCATCCTTTCCATCAGTTGTACCTGTCTCCAGACCAGCTACCAGAAACATGCCGGATACTGCACCGCAAACTTCGCGCATTCTGCCCATACCTCCGCCAAAGGACGCAGACAGCTTCAATGCCGTTTCCTCATCAATCCCATATTTATCTGCATATGCTGCAAATACTGACTGGGAACAATTGTATCCTTCTTTGAATAAACGGACTGCTTTTTCTTTTCTTGATTCACTCATCGTTCTCCTCATTTCTGCGCTGCTTTTTGCACATAATACCAAGTTTGTGACGCAGTGCAGACACAAACTTGTTGAGTGAAAAATTTATTTTTCACTCTTTACTCCTTTCACACATTCTGCACTTCCTTTTTTTGCTTAAAAAATCTCAACATATTTTTGAGTTTTTTCCTCATCTAATATAAATTTCTTATAAAAATCCAGATAACGCTGCTTTACCTCCTCCTGCCCCAGTTCTGTCTGCTTCCTCGACAACAACATGATAACATAAGGTACCTGAAATACCATACTGGTCACACCGGTAAAAACAACGCCATTTCTGCGGTAAAATTCCAGCCGCCTTTCCTGAAGCTCTCTCTGCTGCTGGTTTTCTGCCTTTTGAGGATTTTCTGCCTCAATTACAACAATCTCATTCTCTCCAATATTTTGTAGAATACAGGATAATGCCTTAGAACCATACCCATTGCCCCGTTTCCCCTCAAGAACTGCCAGATAATCCAAAAGATAGGTCTTTTGCTCTCTGTCCTGAAGCAGCATCCAATATGCCTGTATCTTTCCATTTTCTTCCAGAACATATCCCCGGTATCTGTCTTCCTGATACATCCTCTCTATGGAAGAAAATGGCTTCAATTCATTTTCTGGAAAATCCTGTGTCATCGCATTCTCATAGATTTCCTTCATCTGAGGAAGTGTCAGCTCTCTTCTTTTATATGCCATTTGTCTCTGTACCTAAAAATTCCGGCTTTAGATACACTCCTTTCTATTTTATCCCTTTTTGTTTTAACATTCTGTTATCGTTTTTCTATCTGACTACCAGTATAACACATTTTTTTCTACTTGACGAATGTCCTCAACTTTCCTAAAATAAAGAAGTTAGCCAATACAGCGCCATTTTATGGCAGAAGGAGGAAAAATATGGGCGTAACATACGTAAAAGAAGTAATGTCACCGGAGGAATTACTTTCTTCTTATCCATTACCAGAAGAACATAAGAATCTGAAGACCATCCGGGATGAGGAGATTAAAAAAGTCTTTACCGGTGACTCTGATAAATTTTTAGTCATTATCGGACCCTGCTCTGCAGACAATGAGGATTCTGTCTGTGACTATATCAGCCGTCTTGCCAAGGTTCAGGAAAAGGTAAAGGATAAAATTATTATTGTCCCGCGAATCTATACCAACAAACCGAGAACAACCGGTCAGGGATATAAGGGAATCGTTCATCAGCCAGACCCGGAAAAGGAACCAGATTTACAGGAAGGCTTGATTGCCATGCGGAAAATGCACCTGCGCGCCATTGCAGAAACTCATCTTTTTGCAGCAGACGAAATGCTCTATCCTGAAAACTGGCCATATGTATCTGATATCCTCTCCTATGTTGCTGTGGGTGCCCGTTCCGTAGAGGATCAGCAGCACCGCCTTACCATCAGCGGCATCGATATCCCATGCGGTATGAAAAATCCTACCAGTGGAACCTTCAGCATCATGCTGAATTCCTGTATCGCAGCACAAAGCAGCCATACCTTTATGTATCGGAAATGGGAGGTAAGGACAGACGGAAATCCACTGGCTCATTGTATTCTACGCGGTGCAGTCAACAAACATGACCAGTCCCTGCCAAATTATCATTATGAAGATCTGGTGCTTTTGAATGAAATGTATCAGAAACTGGATCTGGTCAATCCTGCCTGTATCGTAGATGCCAATCATGCCAACTCTAATAAATGTTATTATGAACAGCCGCGTATCGTTTCAGAGGTACTTCACAGCCGCACTGTTTCCAATGACATCAAGAAACTGGTAAAAGGAGTTATGGTAGAAAGCTATATCGAACCTGGCAACCAGAAGATCAGCGAACATGTCTATGGTAAATCCATCACAGATGCCTGCCTGGGCTGGAATGAATCCGAAAAGCTTATCTATGATATCGCAGAAAAACTGTAGCTCCTAATATTTATTTTATCCAAGAAATCAGCACCATTCATTCAACGAACAGTGCTGATTTCTTTAGTTATACGATATCATATCGTTAATAGATTGGAATTTACCACCATGCTTCATGCGCTTCACTGATCTCCCCATCAAGGAGGCAGATATAAATTCATATTATTATACGTTTTCTATCTGCCAGTCAATCGGTTCCACACCATGAGCTTCTAAAAACTCATTTGCCTGGCTGAAATGCTTACATCCAAAAAATCCACGATATGCAGAAAGCGGACTCGGATGTGGTGCTTTTAAAATCAAATGGTTTGGATTCGTCAGCATCGGTATCTTACTCTGTGCCGGGCGACCCCATAACATATATACAATAGGACGGTCCTGGGCATTTACTGCCTGTATCACAGCATCGGTAAACTGCTCCCAGCCCTTTCCCTGATGAGAACCTGCCTGATGAGCCCTGACAGTCAGTACAGTATTCAGAAGAAGCACTCCCTGATCCGCCCACTTTTTCAAATATCCGTTATTAGGAATCTCACACCCTAAATCTTCCTGAAGTTCCTTATAAATATTCTGCAATGACGGTGGAATCTCCTTCTGATCCTCTGGAACAGAAAATGACAATCCATGCGCCTGATGTACATTATGGTATGGATCCTGTCCTAAAATCAGGACTTTTACCTGGGATAACGGAGTAAAATGAAATGCATTAAAAATATCATCTGCCGGAGGATAAATAACTGTTCTGCTGTACTCCTCCTTCACAAACTCAAACAATTCCCGGTAATAAGGCTTTGCAAACTCTCCTCTAATGGCTCCCAGCCAATCATTTGTAATCATTGCCATTGCTATATCCTCCCTGTTTTCTATGGCTATGTGCTGTACCCACATCATTTATAATCGAACACTAATCCCTTCGTCCCGAAGATATTCCTTTACCTGATGTATAGTAAGCTCTTTATAATGGAATAATGATGCCGCCAGCACAGCCTCTGCCTTTCCCTTTGTAAATGCCTCTTTAAAATGTTCCAGTTTTCCTGCTCCACCGGAAGCAATGACAGGAATCGAAACATTTTCTGAGATAGTTCTGGTCAGCTCATTATCATAACCATTTTTCGTGCCATCACAATCCATACTGGTAAGAAGGATTTCCCCGGCTCCCAGCTCTGCCGCCTTGATCGCCCATTCCACGGCATCCAGTCCCATATCTATCCTGCCGCCATTTTTGTAGATATTCCATCCACTTCCATCTTCACGTCTTTTGGCATCAATTGCTACAACAACACACTGGCTGCCAAATTTCAATGCCGCTTCCGAAATCAGTTCCGGATTCATGATCGCTGCAGAATTAACAGACACCTTATCTGCCCCTTCCCGCAGAATCACCTTAAAATCCTCTACAGTACGGATACCCCCACCCACAGTGAACGGGATAAATACCGTCTCTGCCACACGCCGTACCATATCGATTTTAGTAGCACGGGCATCAGAAGAGGCTGTAATGTCCAGAAAAACCAGCTCATCTGCACCTTCTCTACCGTATGCTGCACCTACCTCTACCGGATCGCCGGCATCTTTTAGATCCACAAAGTTAACACCCTTCACTACTCTTCCATTATGTACATCCAAACAAGGAATCACTCTCTTTGTAAACATTCTCTCTCTCCATTTCCTTCTATTCTATATCTCACAAAAGTTTTTTAAAATCTGTAATCCCGTGTCACCGCTTTTCTCTGGATGGAACTGACAGGCAAACACGTTTCCATGTTCTACAGAGGCGTGTATCGGTACAATATAATCTGTCGTTGCAGCTACATCCTCTTCATGATCAGCTTTTAAATAAAAGGAGTGTACAAAATAGACATAGGCATCCTGGTCAATTCCACGAAACAGACGGGCATCCTCCTTTATTTTCAAGGAATTCCAACCCATGTGAGGAATTTTATAATCTTCCTTGGGAGGGATCGCTACTATATCTCCTTCTAAGATCCCAAGCCCCTGTACTCCCGGAGACTCGTCACTGCTCCGAAACAATAATTGCAAGCCCAGACAAATCCCCAGAAATGGAGTCCCTTTTGCTGTCACCTCACGGATTACCTCCACAAGACCAAAACGATGCAGTTTTTCCATGGCGTCTCCAAATGCACCTACTCCCGGCAATATCACCTTATCCGCCAGTTTAATCTTCTCCGGCTCGCGTGTGACAAGGCACTCCTCACCCAGATAGAGCAGTGCCTTTTCCACACTTTTCAGATTTCCTGCATCATAATCAATAATCGCTATCATAACTCTTTTCCTTTCTGATCTGTCATTCCCTGAAGTTTATCTAAGAATACTCTGTAACCCAGAAAGGAGCCTCCTTCGAGACTCCCCCTTCCTTACTTCATATTCGTTCCAATATCAACGACTTTTTGGGTATACTCCTCTTTGTTCATGGCAAGTATATCATAAGCTTCTGCCTCAGACAATCCAAATTCGTCATATAATATCGATACAATCTGTTGACGGCAGGAATCCATATCTTTTTCCACTTCCAGATTTCTGCCCATTTCAATATTTTCATCATACTTCTGCATTCCCCGGAGCAATGCATTTAAAGCATCTGGATAATACTTCATATTCTCATAATTGGTATAAGCATTCAGAGAACGCTGCACCTTCATCACAGTAATAATCTTATCATAGGTTTCCCGATCCGATTTTTTGATATCTGTACCAAGAATTTCCTGATATGCCTGTGTATATCTTTGCATACCAAAGTAATTCTCTGCCTGCTTCATCGTAGAACGATAACTAAAAATCTTAGTTCCTGAAATCTCTGCTGTCAAAAATAGAATAGTGAGGACCACGATAATGGATACACCGACTTTATTCAGCTTGCCAACCACCTCCAGCTCAGCCTGTTCTTCTGCCTCTCTGGCTTCTTTTTTTGCAGCTTTCGCCTCAGCCCTTGCAGCCTTCTTTAACGCCCTTGCTTCGTCTCTTTTTGCCTTTTTAGCAGCTTTTTCCTCCGCTTTGGCAGCCTTTGCAGCATCTGCTTCCTCTTTCGCTTTTTGAGCTTCTTGTGCTTTCATCTCTGCTGCTTCCTCCTCAGCAGCTCTTGCCGCTAATTCCTGTTCTGCAATTTCGTCTGTGACAATATTACCAAAAAGACGTTTCATCATTCCTGGCTTTTCAGGCTCTTCGGAAGACGCTGTTGGAATTAAATCTTCTTCTGCTGTCTCTCCCAGCATATCTTCCAGACCGAACTCATCTTCCACATCCATAGGTGGCTCATCCGAAGTTCCTCCCAGCATACTCAGCAGGTCATCCAGTTCTCCTTCTTCTTTGCTGGAATCTTCCTGCTGTACCGGTTCCTCTTTTGGCAGATTCTCTTCTACGGAATCAAAAGAACCTGTCGTATCTAAATTGTCCAGAAGACCATCGAGCATATCATCTAATGAAGAGTTCTCTGTATCCACATCTGTTTCTTCTGACTTTGGCACATCAGGTTCCACAACTTCAGAAATATCCGGTATCTCCAAATCAAGCATATCTGACATATCCAAATCAGAGATATCCGGCACTTCCATATCAGAGGTCTCCGCACTTTTTTCTTCCCGTGGTTCTACTGTCTGAAACATATTTGCAGTATCATCTGCCACAGGAATATCTTCCCCGTTAGATATATCATCCATTTCAGAAAAATCTCCTAACTCTGAGAAATCTCCCAGGTCTGAAAGGTCACCTAAATCCTCCAGATCAGAAAGACCACCTAAGTCAGAAAATCCTGCCAGATCCTCTAAATCCACAAAATCTGCCAGATTGTCAAATTCATTTGCAATATCGTCCCCATTGTCTAATTCCAAATCACTTAAGTTTTCTAATTCCTTGTCCAAATCACTCAACCTGCTACTCTCCTTGTATTGTTACTCTTCCGAAATATTTAGTATCTGATCGATTGCTCCAACTAACTGTCCAATTTCCGGTTTTGAAAGCTGCATATCTGCCCCCAGCGAGTCTCCTTTCCTTTTCATTTCATTGTTGATCAGGGAAGAAAAGATAATAACAGGAATATGGTTCATTTCCTCGTTCGACTTAATCAATTTTGTCAGATGGTGACCATCCATCTGTGGCATCTCAATGTCTGTAATAACACATGCCACATGCTTATCCAGACTTCCCTCTTTCTGATAGCCTTGAAGCTTATCCCAGCACTCCTGCCCATTGCTGGTAATGTCCAGATTAGTAAAGCCTGCTCTATGCAGACAGTCAAGCAGCATCTTTCCCAATAAAGGAGAATCTTCTGCAATCAATATAGGAGACCCATTTCTGGTTCTTCCAGACATATGCTCTACATCTGAAACCTTTAAACCGGTTTCTGGATTGATTTCAGAAACAATCTTTTCAAAATCCAAAATGATAATAAGCTTTTCCTTGATCCTGACGATTCCCGTTGCCATTCCCACACCAGCTGCATTAATCGTAGAATCCGGTTTAATAATATCGGTCCAGGATACCCTGTGAATCCCTTCTACTGACTGTACGTGAAAAGCTGTATTCAACTGATTAAAATTGGTCACAATATACATATCGTTTTGGGATGTCCCGGCAAGATTCAGATTCATCACCTTAGCCAGATCAATAATCGATATGATCTCATCACGTGGCATAAAAATACCCTCTATCCGCGGATCAGAATTTGGAATCGGAGTTGGCTCCTGATATGGCAATATTTCTCGGATTTTTGCCACATTGATTCCGTAGTAGTTGTTACCTACACGAAATTCCAAAATTTCCAGTTCATTTGTGCCACTTTCCAACAAAATTCCTGTCTCCATAACTGAATACCTCCCTATATTTTCACTCTTCTTATTTTATTTCACTGATACCTGTGCGGTCTGTTCTCCATCTGAAATATAAAGTGTTGCATTCTTAACCTTTTGTGAGTCCGGCAAATCAAATAGCAATACAGCTTCTTTGCTCTTTCCTGCCGGTATATCCGCATTAAAATACTGTATATCTCCCTGTACGATCGTGTGCAGCGGACTTCCCAGTGTTTCACCATCAATCTCTAACACATACGACAGTTCCTTCTGATTCATGTTTACTTTTTGTTTCTTAGAAGTCACATTTTTTATCCGAAATTTAACGATAAGAAGTTTCTTTCCTTCCTCAGCCTCCACAGTTGCAAAATCAGAGCCATAACTCTTTTTTAATTCATAGGTTTCCTGCGACAATAAAATTCCCTTCATCGGTGCCATCGCTTCCAGTGAAACATAATTCTGCGGCTGACTGATTGCCCCCTGGCTGGTCACAGAGTTGTCATCACCAGACGAAAGCTCTGATGGACTCGCAACAGGACTTGGAGTTGGTTTTGGTGATGGGGTAGCATTTAAAAGGTTTCTGTCATAATCCAGTCCTCCATCATAATCGGCATCATATTTCAGCAAAGTGCCTGCTATGTATTCTGCCTCCATATCATTGTTTATTCTGCTCAAATCTGGAACAGAAGTACATCCAGTAAACAATAATGCAACAGCAATTGCTCCTACACAAAATCTCTTCCTCATGAAACTCCTCCTTACGGATGGTTCTTTAACCACTCTCATATAAGTATCGTATCATATTTTATATATTTGCGCAAGGAACAAAGGGCAAAACCAACGTTTTGCCCAGCAAGAAACTCCTTACAATTATGTTAATTCTGTCTATCCAGTTCAAACCAGAATTCCACTCCGTTCTCCCGGTTGATCACTCCACATTTCTGGTTCATAGATTCCACAATTGCCTTAACAATAGATAATCCAATTCCACTTCCTCCATACGCTCTTGTCCTGGCCTTATCCACCTTGTAAAATTTAATCCAGATTTTATCCAGCTCATCTTCCGGGATACATTTTCCTGTATTAAACACACTGATACGCACTACCGCTTCTCTTTCTTCAAGACGGACAATAATATGTTTCTCTCCATCCACATGATTAATGGCATTGCTGACATAATTGGTGATAACCTCTTCTACCATATATTCATCTGCCCACACATACATCGGGCTATACTCCTCCATATAAATGGATGCTTCCTTCTGCTCAGCAAGAAGAGAAGCAGACTGGATAACTGACTGGATAACCTGTACCACATCAAACCGATCAAAGGTAACCTGATTATTTCCAAATTCAATCTGGTTTAGTGTTAAGAGCTTTTTCACCATCTTATTCATTTTATTTGCTTCATCTATTATGACATCACAATAAAATTCCCTGCTTTCACTATCTTCATTGATATTGTCATGAAGTCCTTCCGCATATCCCTGTATCAATGCAATCGGAGTTTTCAATTCATGAGAGACATTTGACAAAAAATCCTTCCGCATTTCATCAATCTGAATTTTATGCTCAATATCCTTCTGGAGCTCATTATTTGCCGCTTTCAATTCTGAAATAGTTTCTTCCAGCTGTTCGGACAGGGTATTGATACTCGTCCCCAGCATTCCAATTTCATCCCGTGTTGTCACCGGATACTTGGCCTCAAAATCCAACTGGGACATCCTCCTGGCAATATCTGTCATATGCAGGATTGGTTTTGTAAAACTGTTGCTGATAAACAACAGAAGCGTTCCGCCCAAGAGAATAGCAACAACTCCGATATATCCCAAAAAACGGTTGGATATTCTGGCATTTTCTCTCATACTCTGATAATTTGTCCGAATATATACAAAATATCCCGAATCCAGCCGTCCAAACAATTCCAGATAATGGGAACCAATTCTCTCATCATACACCTTGTATACCTGATAGGATTCCTGACCACGTATTAGTTCCTTTCCATTCTGGTTCCGTTGTCCGGTAACCATTCCTATGACATAATCCCTTGTCTTTTCCTTTATTGTCTGCAACTGGATATCGCTGAGAGCTTCCGGCGTAGGATAATAGAAAGTATAGTACAGCGTTCCATAAAAATTATTGATCCGAAACATATAAGCATTCATTGAGCTATTAGCTGCCAGTGCTTCCATAGAAAGCAGACTGTCATCCGATAACTGATGCTGACCTGCCCCCTCCTGAAAAGCTTCATCTTTATTAACAATCGTATTCATTTTTTGAAAAGAATCAGATAATGTTGTGACCTTACTATACTGATAATAAGTTGGTAAAAACACCTGATTCATAATCCAAAAACCAAATATCATCATAGCCAGTAAACTGGTCAAGGTCAAAATCAATTTTGTCTTTACCGATTGTACCTTCAGTCTTTTCATAGTATCCTCCAGTCCATCCTGACACTATACTTCAAACTTATAACCCATTCCCCAGATTGTCTTGATATATTCTCCCTTGGCTCCCAATTTACTTCTCAATTTTTTAACATGGGTATCTATGGTACGGGCATCTCCAAAATAATCATAATTCCATACATTATTCAGGATTCGTTCTCTGGAAAGAGCTACTCCCTGATTCTTAATAAAATAAGTTAATAATTCAAATTCCTTAAAGCTAAGTTCTATCGTCTCTCCATCAATTCGCACCTCATGGGCAGACTGGTTGATAGAAATTCCCCCAACCTCCTTTACACCCTCTTCCAGTACATTGGTACGACGCAAAATAGCCTCCACCCTTGCCACCAGTATCTTAGGACTAAATGGCTTTGAGATATATTCATCAACTCCCAATTCAAATCCCAGGAGTTCATCCTTCTCATCTCCTTTGGCAGTCAGCATTATAATAGGAACCTGAGAATACTGTCTGAGTTCCCTGCACACTTCCCAACCATCCATTTTGGGCATCATAACATCCAGAATGATCAGGGCAATATCCTTATTTTCATAAAAAATGTCTACTGCTTCTTCCCCATTTTCAGCCTCTATCACTTCGAAATTCTGTTTGACCAAAAAATCCTTAACCAGCTTTCTCATCCGCTGTTCGTCATCCACCACCATAATCTTCAGCTTATCCATTCCAAATCCTCCATTCTGTAACTTAAGATATCCGGATTCATTGTTTTTAGTATAAAGAATAAATATGTAAAAAATGTGATTTATCCTTTATTCTTTGTCTGTCTTTCTATCCTTCCCTTCCAATGCAGCCTCACGCTGGTTCAATTCCTTTTCTCTGTCATCCAGCTGCTTTTGCCAGCTTTCCATTTCATCAATGATTTCGTTCCTCATCTTTGTCTCATAATCTGTAAAATAAGTAAACACAGAATATCTGGAAGTCGCTGTGATTCCGATCATGCCAATGATCACAGCAATCAGAACTCCAATCAGTATATTTTTTATCTTGCGGTTTGCCACCGCATTTTCATAAGCCAACTTGTATCTGGAAATCTGTGCAGCAGCGTCTTTATCCGCTTTCTGCGAACCTCCTTTTTCTTCTGATAGAATCTGCACTGGTGCTAATGTGTCTTCTGAAACAATTTTTGCCCCTATCAGTCTCTTACGCAAATCATACAAAAATTGCTGTCCAATGATCGTCTGAAACGATTTTTTCTCCACAGAACGGTTATATATTTTTAACAATGCTTTCATATCTGCGGTATCTGTATTAGCCATTAAATATGCAATCGTCTCTTTTTCTTTTTTTGCACGGTCATATTCTGTCTGATTCACAAATTCATAGCCATCTAAAATATATTTTCCTTTTTTCATACCAAATCCCTCCTATTTTTTATATTTTGCATGCTCTGAAAGCCATTTCTTTACAGACTGTAATCGAGTCTGGTTCTCCAAATAATTTCTCTTGTCTGCCTCAAAAGCTTCTATAGTAGAATATTGATCCTGGGCATATGAATATTCCTCCTCCAGCATCAGAGTATAGTCTTCTCCTGTAAACGAAATCCCCTCCTTTGCAGCGATCGCCTCTGCTACCAGATACTCCTTTGCCGTATCTTTTGCCAGTTCTTCCAAATCATTGTCAATAAAGTCCTGCTCACTTTCATATCCAAAGGAAACAAATACTTCTTCTCTGCTGCAGCCATAAATTTCTGCCATATCATCATATCCCTGAAGAACTTCCTGACGTGCTTCCTCCAACAGACCTTCCGGATATTTCTTCACATCACACACTTCCATGACATCTGCCCAGGTAAACTCTTCTTTTTGGTCCTCATTTTCTTTCTTCAGCTTTTTACGGAGATGTGCATTGTATTCTTTTACTGTATCGTATTTTTTTGAGATAGACTGAACAAAATCATTATTATATTCCGGTAAAATCTCATCACCGCAAATATAGTGTACCGTTACATGAAATTCTACATTTTGACCATCCACCGCAGGATCACCATAGGTTCCCTCAGGGATTCCCAACGAAAAAACTGCAGTCTGCCCCGTACTGGCACCAATCAGACTGCTCTCGAATCCCTCTGTCCATTCTTCAGAACCAATTTCAATATAATCCGTTCCACAAGTACTGTCCACTTTCTGCCCGCTTACATATCCTTCAAAATCTGCATATATCATATCACCTTGCTGGACCGTTCCAGAAAGCTGCTCATAAATTACATGCTCGTCCAAAATGCTGTCAATCTCACTCTGCAAATCTTCCTTTGTGACTTTCAGTGACACCTTAACCCCCGTATACTTTCCCAGCTCCACACAGTCCAGCGGATTATAACTCTCTTCCTCCGTCTGCTCTTCCTGTGTCTCTTTTTTTACCTGTTTTTCAGGTTCCTTTTTCTTGTCCAAAAAATTCTTAAGCAGAAGACCTGCACCAATCAATACAATAGCTACTACTGCCACCATAATATACATCCATCGTTCTCTATTGCTGTTCTTTCCTGTGTTTTGTTTTTCTTTCCCCATATTGTTCTCCATTTCCATTTTATTTCTATTAAAGTTCTACAGATAAGGCTATTTTTGACGGAACTGTCTGGTTTTCTGTTCAAACCATCTTATCTCCTAATATGTTCATAAGTTCATCTACTTTCCTTACGATATAGTCAGCACCAGCTGCTTCCAGCTCTCCCGGCTCAGCAAAACCATAATACACGCCAAGAGATGATATCCCGCATGCCCTGGCTCCTTCCATATCCTGCCTTCTGTCTCCTACCATAATGATATCTTTTTTGTCCTGTTCTGTTAGCTGCAGCCTATGCACTGCTTCCTCTATCACTTCTTTTTTATGATCCCTTGCCCCATCCATTGTACTGCCCACAATAACATCAAAATATTGTAACAGATGAAAATGCTGTACAATCCTGTTGGCATACGTTTCCCGTTTTGAAGTTGCCAGAGCAAGGATCTTTCCATGACTCTTCAATTCACTTAACACGGACGCAATCCCTTCATATAATTTATTTTCAAACAGACCAATGACACCATATCTCTCTCTGTATTTTGCAGTTGCCTGTACAGCCTCCTCATGGCTCATCCCTATAATCTCCTGAAATCCCTCTACCAGAGGCGGACCAATAAACCGAAGAAGTGTCTTTCTATCCGGTATCGCGTTTCCTGCTGCTTCCAATGCATATATTACACAGTTTATGATTCCCTCACTGGAATCAGTCAGTGTTCCGTCCAGATCGAATAAAATGTATTTCCAAACCATCTTTTCTCCCGTCTGCTGCTTTGCACAGCATCTGTATTTTTGTATTTCTGTTTCTGTGATCAGAGTATCAGCAATCCGGGCAAAAAAGGACAGTCTGCCCCTTTGATACCCTTCTATATATAAAATATCATAAAATATTTTCCTCAAGGGTGCAACATTTATTATATCCTAACTTCGTTTTTTCTTACTATATCATCAATTTCCTATATTTCAGACAAATTTTTTTATATAAAACAAAAAGAGCCCGGGAAGGCTCTTTTTGTCGGATAACTTGCATTATCCAGCGTATAATAGGGTGGGAGTAGAAAGTTTTCACTTTCTGAAGTCCATTATAATGATAAATTATGTCTAAGTTGTGTCCGTTTTGTTAATATTTCCCTGAAATTTATGAACATCCCCTTAACAAAATTTGGCAGTTTATCGTCCTTTTTCTTTTAAATCCCATAATATATCCAGCAATACATGTATACAAGTATATTTTTAGATAAAATTTACAGTTTTTTACAAATTAAACTGCAAAAAATTGTTGAATTATGGAAATATTTATGAGATACTAAAAAAGATGCAGAATGTATACAAATATGCATTTGCAATGCCACAATAAACCACCTGCACATGATGTGGGTAGAAATTTTAAAAAAGGAGGTTTTTTAGCAATGGCGTTAAAAAATCAGTATTTAATCGATTTACTGGAAACAGTGAAAAAGAGAAATGCCGGAGAACCAGAGTTCATCCAGGCGGTAACAGAAGTTTTTGTATCTTTGGAACCAGTTGTTGAAAGAAGACCTGACCTGGTAGAGGCTGGTGTCTTTGAGCGTATCGTTGAGCCAGAAAGACAGGTTATTTTCCGTGTGCCTTGGGTAGACGATAATGGCAAGACTCAGGTAAACAGAGGTTTCCGTATTCAGTTTAATTCTGCTATCGGACCTTATAAGGGAGGTATCCGTCTTCATCCTTCCGTATATAGCGGTATCGTTAAATTCCTTGGTTTCGAACAGATTTTTAAGAACAGCCTGACTACTCTTCCTATGGGAGGCGGTAAAGGTGGTTCTGATTTCGACCCTAAGGGTAAGAGTGATGGAGAGGTTATGCGTTTCTGCCAGAGCTTTATGACAGAGCTTTGCAAGCACATCGGACCTGACTGTGACGTTCCAGCCGGTGATATCGGAACTGGTGGACGTGAAATCGGATATATGTTTGGACAGTATAAGAGAATCAGAAATGAATGGACTGGTGTACTGACCGGTAAGGGACTGACCTTTGGCGGATCCCTGGCACGTACTGAAGCTACTGGTTTTGGTCTCTGCTATTTCACAGATGAAATGTTAAAGGCTAATGGCAAGAGCTTTAAGGACCAGACTGTAGTTATCTCCGGTTCTGGTAACGTAGCTATCTACGCTACCAAGAAAGCTACAGAACTTGGCGGTAAGGTAGTTGCTCTTTCTGATTCCAGCGGATACATCTATGATCCAGACGGAATCGATCTTCCTGTTGTACAGCAGATTAAAGAAGTAGAAAGAGGACGTATCAAAGAGTATGTTGACAGAACATCTCACAAGAACGCTACATATACAGAGGGCTGCAAGGGTATCTGGACTATCAAGTGTGATATTGCTCTTCCTTGTGCGACCCAGAATGAAATTGATGAGGAAAGTGCAAAGGCATTGGCTGCAAATGGCTGCTATGCTGTAGCTGAAGGTGCTAACATGCCTTCTACTCCAGAAGCGATCGATGTATACTTTGCAAACAAGATGCTTTACGGACCTGCAAAGGCTGCAAATGCCGGTGGTGTTGCAACATCCGGTCTGGAAATGACACAGAACTCCCAGAGACTTGCATGGACATTTGAAGAGGTAGACAACAAGCTTCATGATATCATGAAAGAAATCTTCAAATCATGCGATGAGGCTTCCAAGGAATATGGTATGGAAGGCAACTACATGGCAGGTGCTAACATTGCCGGCTTCTTAAAGGTGGCTGAAGCTATGAAGGCACAGGGCTGTGTATAATCACTTTACAAAAAAGAGGTTATTTGGTATCATTAAATAAACATACAAAAGAAAAAAAGAGGTCATTGGTTTTATTACCCTGGCCTCTTTTAATTTTTAAATGTTTTTATCAGGAAAATATAAAATTTACGATCTTTCAGAAAAAGAGAAACTTTCAAAATGGCAGCATCCTATGGCTGTATCCTTCAAAAGCTATTCCTCTACCGCAGGAAAGATCACACATATTCTGGTTCCCTTACCCTGTTCACTTTCCAGCTCCAGTCTGGCATGATTCTGTACAATGATATGTTTGACGATTGCCAGTCCAAGTCCCGTACCTCCAGTCGATTTTGAACGGCTCTTATCTACACGGTAAAATCGTTCAAATATCCTCTCCTGGTGCTCCTTTGGTATACCAATTCCCGTGTCCACAACTTCCAGGCAGCCTTCTCCCAAAGGACCATGAAAAACACGAACACTGACACTTCCTCCTTGATTATTATAACGGATAGCATTGTCACAGAGATTAAAAAGCAATTCATTCATCATTTCCCGGTTGGCAGAAATCTGACATGACTCTCCCTGCAACGTAATCCTCACCTGATGATTTTCTGCATTTACCTGCAGCATATCAACGCAATTTTGAGCAAGCGGGTATAAGTCCAGCAATTCAAACTGTACTGCCTCTTCAGTAGATACATCCAGCTCGGAAAGACGGATAATATCATTGATCAATATAAGAAGGCGGTTGGCATTCTGATGAATCTCTCCTGCAAAACGGATAACATCCTCATCTGTAGCCATACCATTTTCAATCAGCTCCGCGTAGCCGGATATCGATGTAAGTGGTGTTTTTAATTCATGGGAAATGTTTGCAGTAAATTCCTGACGCATATCTGCTACTTTTACAATGTTATCATGCTGCTTCTGTATCATAGATACAAACGGGCGAAGCTCTTTATAGACACATTCCACCTCTTTATCATCGATATTCTGTGCCATTTTTTCAATGGGTGCTACAATGCTTTTCGTAAGAAAATGTGCCAGCAGAACACAAACCAGCACCAGAATCACAACAATTCCTACAATAAATGGCAAGGAAGAAAAGAACACACTGATAATATTGCTTGCTTCCTTTGCCACACGCAAAACATAACCATTGTCCAATAAAATGGCATAATAGAATGTATTTTTGCCTAATGTGTTAGAAAGACGTACCGACTGGCCAGTTCCCTTTTTTCTTGATTGCTCTATCTCAGCACGTCCTTCATGGTTATCCATAGAAGTAATATCCGCATTGGTATCAAATATGACCGCTCCATTTTCGGCAATCAAAGTAATCCTGAGTTTGTCAGTCTGTGAGATATAATGAATCTGTTCCACATCTTCAAAGACACCAGTCCCCTTCAAAGCATAGGCATATGCCTGCAGATCATCAATAACCTCTTTTTTCAGCACAGTATAACTGACGATAGTAGACAATACTGTACTCATTACGATTGCCAATACCGCAATTATAATAAAATGGATATTTATTTTTTTCTTCATATTGTACTACTCCAATCGATATCCCACATTTCTCACTGTCTTGATTCTATTGCCAGAATCCCCCAGCTTTTTTCGCAGTGTCTTGATATGCATATCCAAAGTACGGGACTCTCCCTCATAATCTATTCCCCATACTCTGACCATAATGTCCTCTCTTTGCAATACAATCCCAGCATTACGCATCAGCATTTTTAATAACTCAAATTCCTTATAGGTCAGTTCCACTGGCTGTTTATCCACCAATACAATTCTCTTTTCATCATCCAGACAAATTTCTCCGATGGAAATAATCTTGCTTTCCTGAAGATTCATACTTCTTCTCAGCAACGCCTTTACCCGGGAAATCAGCTCCATCACACCAAAGGGCTTTATCAGATAATCATCTGCACCAATATCAAGTCCTTTCACCCTGTCCATTTCTGTAGTTTTTGCTGTCACCATGATAATCGGGACATTTTTTGTCGTCGCCTTTTGACGTAATTTTTTTACAATTTCCAAACCATCCTCATCCGGAAGCATGATGTCCATCAAAATCAGATCAGGAACTTTCTCATATATTTTCCGCCAAAAGTTTTTGGCACATTCAAAGTCTTCCACATGATATCCAGAGTTCTTCAAAGAAAAACTTTCGATTTCACGGATATTTACATCATCCTCTACCACATAGATCAGAGCCATATCCCTGCCCCCATTCCTCTCATTTCAAAAAACGGTTGTCACCTTCATAAAACCTTTTTTCTGCTACTATGCTACTGTAATTTATACTTCTTGCGAAATACCTTATATTTCTCTTTAAAATCCAGGTTATCCTCCTTCAGCTGATCCAGATATTCATGAGTTTCAAATCCATCCTCTTTTGTCTGGATCAGACAAACCGCTATATTGGAACAATGGTCTGCAATTCTCTCAAAATTATTGGAGATGTCTGACAAAAGAAACCCCTGTTCCACAGTACATTTTCCCTTACGAAGGCGTTTGATATGACGTTTTTTCATTTCATCATCCAATGTATCAATGACTTCCTCCAGCGGCTCGACATACGTAGCCAGCTTAGTATCCTCTGTTTCAAACACAGAAAATGCAGTGTCTACAATCTCACGGATAGCGGCTTCATAAATAGCAAGTTCATCTTGGGCTTTCTCAGAAAACTTACTTTTTTTCTCATTCATCTTCCTGGCATTTTCCATCAGGTTCAGTCCATGATCAGAAATCCGTTCAAAATCACCAATACAATGCAAAAGCATGGATACACTCTGGGAATCTTCCAGAGACAGATCATTATTACTGATTTTCATAACATAAGTTCCCAATTCATCCTCATATCGATCAACCTTTTCTTCCATTTCCTGTATTTTTTCTGCCACCCGTTTATCATAGTGATGAAGCAGCTCCAGCGCATAATACAGTTCTTCTTTAGAAATCTCTGCCATATGGACCGCGGCCTTTTTCGCCTGAGCTACCGCAAATGCAGGCTTTTCCAAAAATCTTTCATCTAAAAGTTTAAACTCATCTTCTTTCTCTTCCTGTGCATCATCACGAATGGTCAGACAAGCTAATTTTACCAGAAATTTCCGAAATGGCAACAATGCCAGCGTTGCAAGTATATTAAAGGTACTATGGACAACGGCGATTCCTGCCACCCCAACGGGCTGCCCCATAATGCTTAAATGAATAATCGCATTGATACTATAAAAAATTACCATAAATAATATCGTACCGATCAGATTAAAATAAAAGTGTACTAATGCTGCTCTTTTTGCATTTTTATTAGCACCAATAGCAGACAATAACGCTGTGACACAGGTTCCGATATTCTGTCCCATAATAATCGGAATTGCCGTTGCATAAGAAACCGAACCTGTCATACAAAGAGCCTGTAAAATCCCCACCGATGCGGAAGAACTCTGAATGACTGCAGTCAACACGGCACCGGCGATAACACCCAGGATAGGATTTTCAAACATTACCAGAATATTAGCAAATTCCGGCACCTCTGCCAAAGGTTTTACAGCACCACTCATCGTATCCATACCAAACATAAGAATAGCAAATCCGATCATAATCGTTCCAATATCACGCTTTTTGCTGTTCTTGGAAAACAAAATCATACAGACACCAATAGCAGCCAGAATTGGAGAAAAAGAAGACGGCTTTAGTAACTGTATAAAAAAACTGCTTCCTTCAATCCCAGTCAGGCTAAGAAGCCAGGAGGTCACTGTCGTACCAATATTGGCACCCATGATAATTCCAACTGCCTGTCCCAGCTTCATGATCCCGGAATTTACAAAACCTACTACCATAACCGTTGTAGCAGAGGAAGACTGGATTACCGCTGTTACTCCACATCCTAACAAAACTGCTGTCAGAGGATTAGAAGTAAACTTTTCCAGAATCTGCTCCATTTTACCACCGGAGGTCTTAGCCAGACCATCCCCCATAATATGCATTCCATACAAAAATAATGCCAGACCACCAATCATTGTCAATACATTAAAAAAATCCATTGTTGTCTCCTCTTACATTACATATCAACTTATGCTTTTTCTTTCTTTATTCATTGTTTCCATCCAACATATTAACTATGCCATGTAAAAGGAAGTAGTCATTTATGTAAAATCTACGTAAAATGTGAATCCGCCGAGAGAGAGTCAATATTCAAGTTCCCTTGCAGATTACCATTATAGTAACGTATCACATAGATATAAAGCTGGTCTTGCGCAAAAAAAGGGAAAACAGTCAACTAACTGTTTTCCCTTGAAAAAAACTACTTCTAAATTTTAAACAATGAAACGGTTACACTGTGCCTTCATCTTATCGGCAACCTGTGCACTGTTATCCATCTGGCTGCCAATCTTCTGCAGTTCTCCCGCTAAACTTGCGGTTCCATCTGCTGCACTTCCTACGCCCTCTGCACTTTGTTCAATCACCGTAGAAATACTTCTGATAGACTCAACCAGATTACAAATAATATTTCTTAATTCCTCCGTCTGTTGTGCAAATTCCGTCATTTCATCATTTACATATACAGAATCCCTGGCATACTGCTCACCAGCCTCAACAAAACCTTTGTAATCCGGCAAAATTGTCTGATTGATATATTCCACAATATGGTTAGAATTGTCACTCAGTTCGTTAACAGCTGCAACAACACTCTCATTAATCTGCTGAATGTCATTGGCTGTCTCTCTGCTGCTGTCTGCCAGCTGACGGATCTCGTCTGCGACCACAGCAAATCCCTTACCAGCTTCTCCTGCTCTGGCTGCCTCAATCGATGCATTTAAAGCCAACAGGTTCGTCTGAGTGGAAATACTCAGAATATCATTGGTAAGGTTTTTCACCTGCTCCACACTCTTACAATGTTCGATGGCAATCTCCAATTTTTCAATAATTTCACCCATCATTTCACTAGTCGTATTCTGACTGTCCACTGCATTCTTCTCAAGACCGGATGCTCTCTCCTGCATCTGCCGGGAGTAATCCAGAATCCCATTACTAACATTGGTAAACTCTGAAATGCTGTGGTTTACGTCACTGATATTTTTATCCATGGTGGCAACTGTCGCAGATACTTCTTCCATGGAAGCTGCCAGCTCTTCCATCACAGCAGATACATCACAGGAAGAACCATTTACCTTTGACAAGCTCTGGGATACATTATCGATTACCAGATTCAGATTATCAGAATCACCAGAAACATCACCGATTACATTCTGCAACGCATCCAGAAATGCATTGATTCCTCCAACCAGTTGTCCGATTTCATCTTTTGTCTTAATAGAAATCCGCTCTGACAGATCACATTCATCATTTTCCAGCTTATGGATAATCCTTTTCAACTGCTTAATCGCACTGGTAGCAGGAAGGACTACCGAAGTAATACTTAAAACGGTTGCTATAATACAGAGCAGAACTGCCACCACGATCATAGCACTATTCAGACGGATATTATTATCAAAAACGGTTTCCTGTGCCTTACGTGCCTCTTCCACGCTGGCAGCTCTCTCCTTGACCAGAACTTCGATCAGGCTTTCCATCTCAGTAGAAATATCAGCCAGATCATAGTTGGCTATTTCAATGGCATCGCTTTTTTCATCAGCCTTGCTGTGCTGTAAGGACTTATCATAAAGGGTTTTGAAATCAGCGTATTTCTCTGAGAATTCACTAAACGCTTTTTTCTCTTTACTGGTCTTTAAATCTTTTTCATAGGAAGACATGTCTTCCTCAACTTGTGCCACAACATCTTCAATCTGCCCTTCTACCTCTTCTGCCATCTCAACATTTCCCATTAGAAAATGCTTTAATAACAATTTCTGCATAATCTGAAAATCTCCATCCATCTCCTCCAGTGTCTGAATGGCAGACAGATGAACCTGGGAGACCTCCTTACTTTTTTCACTGGCTGAACCAGTAGAAAAGATTCCCCATACAGAATAGATGATACATACTGCTGCTAAAAGAATGATTGGTGCCAAAATCTTTGTACGTATACTTTTCATATGATAACCTCCTATCCATTGTCTTTTTCTTCAAAATCCGTTTTTATCAAACAGATTCTCTGAAAATCAGACTAAACATCCTGAACCGATTCATATCTAATACGGAATTCCGGCATCCGGTGGATCGTGCAATAATAATTTGCTGCCCAGTCTTCTCCCTGTGCCGGATCATTCTCTCCGGATGCTGGTGGTGCGAATATCTTCAGTGTAATCTCTGCTCCCTGTTCCACCGGCTTTTCAAAAAAAGCCGGCATCAAATCTATGGTAGACGTCTCTGGTGATTTATAGAACCAACGTCCATTGATTTCCATCATGAGATTTAATGGTTCTTCAAAGGTAACCTCACAAAACTCTGGTGTCTTCTCCATAATTAATGGTATTGCAAGCCCTTCCGCATCCTCTGCACCACCCCAACGCAGCTTCATCGGAAGTTCTGCTCCTTCTTCCAGCTCCATCTGTGGTAAAAAGAACGGATCCTTCAAAATCTCCTTATAATCCTTTAATAAAGGCTGTGGGATTCCTACTGTAGAATTATTAGGATCTTCCATTTCCAGCCCCAGTCTTCCACGGTCCCGGAACTGATACATCGAAAAACCATCAAACCACTCTGCGTCTTCCTGTTTCAACTTTTCTACAAAACGCTTTACCGATTCTCCCTGCCTCTTTGGTCCTGTTACATCTCCATCTGTATTAAACTCAGATATTATAAATGGTTTGCACTCTCCATGATTCACCTTTGTCAGACGTTTTGAAGTCTTATTCAGCCTGTCAAAAAAAGGTTCAACCGGTGTCACTGCATAGCTCTGTCCACCCTTTTCACATACATCAAACGGCCATCCATAATGTAATGCAAGATAACAGTCATTAGACCAGATATCTGCTACATGATAAGCCTTGGTAAATTCCTTTTCAAATTCCACCTCACTATCTTCCGCCTGCGTATCCTTTACACAACCTCCACAGAAGACAAGCGAAATATTAGGCGCTTCTTCCTTCACAATATTTGCAAAACGAACAAAGAAATCCGCAACCTCCTGATAAGAAAAACGCTGGTTGTGAGTAAACCAGTCACCTGCACATTCATGATTGATACGCAGACGCATCCTTCCAAACGGTTTCAGCTCTCTGGCAATCTGCCGGAGATAGTCGTCTGTCAAAGCACAGTCTATCGTAAGTGTCAATGCCACGTCCTGTCCATGACGCCGGATATCACGCATCTGTTCAAATGGCTGTCCCTCTGTATTTCCGTCAATACCTCCACGATATGGAAAATAATCATCATATGGATAATCCCACTGAAAATGTATCTCCATCTCCTTACATGCTACACTGATTCGTTCCGGCCACTCTTTATCCTTTGGATAATAAGTATACATAATCCCGATGTTTCTATGAGGCCGTCCCAGGGTATTTAATATATAATCCTGATTTACATATTCTGCTCTTTCGCTGCCATCTCCCAGATCCAATCCGCATTTTGCTGGTTTCAAAAAAACCTTTGACACCTTTTTCATATGTACTCCTTTCACTGTCTGTACTTATACGATCACAACCGCAATCGATAAAAAAGTGTACAGTATATTATCTCATAATATACACTTTTTTTGCCTTTTTGTCTATACCTGCACCATAGTGTTCTTTCAAAAACAAGTCGCATTACCAGATCATTTATGATAAAATATCAGAATATAAGAAAAAGGAGGAATTTGTTATGAAAAAACGTATCCTGAACTATCTGAACAGGATATCCAGCCTGTTAGATCAGCCTGATTCTGATACAGACTGGGATGCTGTCATAAATGAACATCTCATTCAGATCCAGTTCTTCCAGCATGAACGGCTGATCCATCTCATCGTAACTGTACTTTTTGCCCTGATGACTACCTGTTGCCTGGTGGCAATGGTCGTTTCCTTTCATGTCAGTCTGGCAATCCTTATGATCCCTTTGCTTGTTTTGCTCTTTCCATACATTAACCACTATTACCTGTTGGAAAACAGTGTTCAGAAAATGTACGAACAATACGATCAGATGATGGCATTAAAAAAATGCCTTCCCCAAGCCAAAGATAAATAAAAAATTCAGCACACCATCCCCCTGAACCTCTCATATAGTACAGAATCCGCTCTACTGTCCAATCATTTTCCTGTGCTCCTCCTGGAGATGTTTGGACAGTAGCAGAATATTCCAATTTCGGTTATGCTCCGTTAATATAGCCTTTAAATAAAAGCTGCCTGTCAACTTCTGCCGTATCAAAGCAAGCGCAGAATCCAGTTCCTCCACAGAGAAGCCAGCCAGAACCATAACGGGAACTTTCAGCTCCGAACCGGTATATTCTTCCAACATCCCTGGTGTAATGCCATTATCAGCCTTTCCTTCCTCTGTCAGTAAACTGATCGGCAGACCATACTGCTTTTTCTCGATCAACTTGATGCCAACTGCCTGTAGCACAAATATATTTTTCAAAATCTGGACATCCCTTTTATCCCGGCAGCCAAATAATAATATCTCTTTCATAAAATCCCTTCCTTTCCGTCTGCTCATTTTCTCTTTTCTGTCCCATCCCTCATAAAAGATGCCCGCTTCACAGCATCCTTTCCAAAACGGTTCCGTATCTGATCCATTGCCTGATCCAGTTTTTCCAGCTTTTCATGATTCTCTTCATTTTCAAAAAGATTCATTTGATGGTATGTTCCCTCCTGGGAAATCCGGCTGGTCTGAATCCCCAATAGACGAATTGGTGTCCCATCCCAGAACTCATCAAACAACTGGCAGGCAATCTGATATATTTCATCCGTGACATTTGTCCCACGGTCCAGCACACGCTGATGGGAATTTCTGGTCAGGTCAGAGTAACGGATCTGTACAGATACCACTTCTATCTTCACCTCATGTTCCCGCAGTCTGGCGGCAACCTTTTCCGCCAGTGACAGCAGTACATTTTTTGCCGTCTCTGCGTCTATCACATCAAAGGGAATCGTGGTACTGTTACCATAGCCTTTATTCTCTGATGGCTTTGTTGTCACATCAGACACATCAATCCCGTTAGCAAAATCCCATATTACCTCTCCATGTTTTTTCAAATGGGACTTTAATAAATTTCTGTCACTTTTAGCAAGCTGCCCTATTGTCTTGATTCCAAGCATTTGAAGTTTCTTTTCCGTAGATCTCCCCACAAAAAACAGATCACCTACCGGCAAAGGCCACATTTTCTCTTCTATCTCGACCGGAAACAGAGTATGCACCCGGTCCGGTTTTTCAAAATCACTTGCCATCTTCGCCAAAAGCTTATTACCAGCTATACCTACGTTTACCGTAAATCCAAGTTCTTCATGTATCTGGTCCTTCAGCCTGTGTGCAGCCTCCACCGGATCACCATATAACAGCTCCATCCCTGTCATATCTACAAATGCCTCATCAATACTGTATTGCTCGACCGTAGGAGAATACTGGCGTAATATTTCCATAAAAGCATGAGAATATTCCTGATACAGTGGACGGTTGGGAGGAACCAGCACCAGGTGGGGACATTTTCGCAATGCCTCCGTAACAGGCTCCCCTGTCCGCACCCTATATTTTTTTGCGGAAACAGACTTTGCAAGGATAATCCCGTGTCGTTTCGTCAGATCTCCGCCTACTGCGGAATCAATTTCCCGTAAATCTACCGTTTCACCCAGATCACGGATCCGGTGTACTGCCTCCCAGGATAAAAAAGCACTATTGACATCAATATGAAAGATGACCTGCTGTCCCATACTTTCACCACTTTCTTTCGCAAAATAACATAAAAACTGCTGCCATTCTATTTTAACAGAACATATGTTCCAATGCAACTTTTTTATCTCATATTTCAGACGTACCGGGAAACCCGGATGTTCAGATTCCCTTTTTTTGTCATATGTGAGCATCCCTCACAGATAAACTTGCCATATCCCCGCACAGAAACCGTATCCTGTTCCTTCAGTACACCACTATTATTCTCCACTTGTCTTCCATTTACAAATATTTTTTTCTCCCGAAACAGATTCAGACTCTGGCTGCGTGACAAATGATACAACTTTGCGATGATCACATCAATGCGCATACTGGTCACAACAAGATTCACCGCTTCTTTTTGCGGCATCACTGCCTCAGGCATCTCCTTCCTTTTTTTACACTTCACGCTGGTGTGTTTTATCTGTGTCAGATTTTCCAGAATATAATCTGCTACTTTATCAAGACAAAACAGATAGGCACACTTCTCTCTCTGCATAATATCCCCAATGCTGTTCCGGGTGATTCCCAGATTCATCAAAGCCCCCAGATAGTCCCGGTGCCCCAGCTTATCTGAAAATTTCTCCAAAGCAGGCCTCACCTCAATACAGCAGATAGGAAACTCCATTTCATAACCAAGGCTTTCTGTGCCGCCAAAACGGAGCACCTGACGTTCACACCCCTCCACGCCTCCAAATAACATACTTTCCACATTTCCCAGCTCACCAAGCATTTGATAATAAATCTCCTGCTCTCCCTGTGTCAGAAAAGCAGTATGGGTATACTGGCAGTTTCTATAAGACTGTTCTGCTAAGTCCAACAGTCTTTTTCTGAACAATTGTTCTTCTTTATCCATATTCTTCCCCCTGTTCCATTTCCTTTCACTTTTCTGTATTTTCAGTAAACCGGATACCATACTAAATAATCTCCAGACAACGCTGCTCCGGTTCATTCCGCACCCCCGGTTCATAAAACAGGAATCCGCCATAATATCAACCTTCTTGTTTTATCCTGTTATTGTACACTTCTTCCGGGTGATGAGATAGCAGATGCTAAAGAAAATAATGCCATAAACGGAAGCCAGCGGTACAGCAATTCCAATATCTACCAGATTTACTCCCGGTTTCAGACTAAACAGCCAGGAAAACGGAACCCTCACCAAAAAGGATGCTGTAATTCCCTGAAGCATAACAGGCATCGTTTTCCCATGACCGTTAAAATATCCGATATAGCTAAACACAAAACAGGTCAATATCGCTTCCGGACTGAATCCCTTTAAATATTCCCATGATTTCTGAATATAAGCAGCATTACTGGTAAATATCCGGGAAGGAATGTCTCCATGGAAAAAAGTCAGAAATGTGATCACACAGCCAATGCCAGCTCCAATTACCATACCTGTGAACATCGTACGGCGTGCCCTGTCCTCCCGTCCAGCTCCCACATTCTGAGCAATAAAAGCAGAGAGGGACTGCATCAGGGAGGATGGAATCAACATAACAAAGGCAATCAGTTTCTGGGCAATACCATACCCGGAAGATGCCTCCAGACTGATATTATTGATAATGGCACACAAAATCAGAAACGAAAGATTTGTCAATACCTCCTGTAAAGCCAACGGAGCTCCCAGCTTAACAAAACGCCGGATTTCCCCGTTCCAGCCGATATCCTTACGCCCCATAGAGAAAGGCAGCTTCTGGCGCAGGATAATCAAAAGCGATAAAACAACACTGACTGCCTGTGCCAAAATCGTTGCCAACGCCGCACCTGCCACATCCATATGTAGCACTGCCACAAAAAATAAATCTCCTGCAATGTTCACAATACAGGCGATCAACACAAAGATCAATGGCAGCCGGGAATTACCAAGTCCCCGGAAAATACCGCTTATCACATTATAGCTGACAACAAACATAATACCGGCACCACAAATTCGCACATATGTTACGGTAAGATCATATGCAGCCTCCGGTGCATTTAACCAGGAGGCAAACAATGGCGCACCTGCCAGCAGGATAATCATCAACACCACTGCCAGCAGGACAAAAAAACTGACCGCTCCTCCAATCACTTTACCAATCCGTTCCGGATGCTGTTCTCCCAGATAACGGCTGATCAGTACAGTAACTCCCATCGTCAGACTGGTGATAACAAAGGTGACCAGATTGATCACATTACTTCCTGTAGCCACAGCAGAAATCCCGGCATTGCTTCCAAAACGTCCCACCACCAGCAGATCCACCGCACCATACATCGCCTGCAGTATCAGAGCACCCAGGACAGGGATCATAAACTTCAATAGTTTTTTTGTAATACTTCCCTGGGTAAAATCATCTGATATTTGGTTTTCATTTCTCATTTGCATCTGTTCCTTTCATATTTTTTTATTTGCCAAAATACTTCTAAAATACTCTAATCCGTTTCAGTATCAAATCTTTTTGTATCAAACAACACTTCTGAATACTAGATTTTATTTAATAAAATGTCAAGTCACCTTTCTCTTCTCCTTTGTAACCACAAGAATCACAATCTACAGGACTGCCCCAATCCGAATAGCCAACAAAAAAAGGTGACAGACAAAGATTTTCGTCTGTCACACCTCATGAAAATAACTGTATATCATAATAGCTTCAGCTTATTTTACAATAACTCAGGATAAAATCTGTCTCCAGTACAAATCGGTAAACTCTGCCCAGCAGTCTGCTTTCTCCTGCGGATCTACGGCGTACATTGCCATTACCGTTCCGGTAAAACCACCTGCCACTTCTGAGGACAGATACTGCGTTCTGGCGGTTCCCATTAAAATTTCTTCTTCGCCACACTGTCCATAAAATGTGTATTTTGCAGCATCAGAGACTACCCTCAGGGTTATCTGCCCCTGCTCTGCCGGAAGCGCAATGCTTTTCACTACTGCTCTGGCATCCCCGATACAAAGACGTAAAAACAATGTTCTTTTTCCATCCTGGCACAATACTGCCAGGTCATAATGATGATCCTCAGACAGATAAAAAGTAATACCAGCCTCCGGAGCATTTCCAGCCAGCTTTATCTCCAGACTAGTGACAAACTCTGACTGACGGACTCCCAGAAAGGTTGGGGCATCCATATCATTTAAAGTAAACCGGTTACCACGCAGGCGGACTCCATTTCCCATAAACTGATAGTCCTCCTGTTGATATTCTCTTAGGTGACACCACCTTACACTTTCTGCTTTCATCTTCTCAAAGGATACATCATATTTGTCCGCTTGATCCGCAGTCTTTTCCTCTAACTCCAATTCCATTTCCAGCTCTACATTTCCCTGAACGCCAGCCGTAAACCAGCCATCCTCATCCCAATGCACCGGCACCAGAAATACTTCTCTGCCCAGATGATGATATGGCATCCAGTCACTCTGTATCCGGAAACCAAGACAGACCATAAAGGTCCTTCCTTTTTCATCCTGGATCAAGTCTCCATGGCCAACTCCCTGGACATGGTTCTGGTGACCACCCAGATCACGGTTAGTGAGGACTGGATTCTGGCAGTATCCTTCAAAAGGACCATATGGTGTTTTTCCTCTGGCATAGGTAATCATATGACCATATTCTGTACCGCCTTCTGCTGCCATCAGATAATACCAGTCTCCAAAATGGTACAGATGAGGAGACTCCAGATACCGTCCACCACTGCCTTTCCAGATAGGACGGCTCGGGGTCAGACGTTCTCCGGTATCAATGTTGATTTCACACTGGAAGATACACCCTTTCCCATCCGTTTCATCACTGCCGTTACTCATAAAGTATGCCTTATCCCCCTCAAAATAGAGAGAGGGATCAATTCCATCCTGGTCTACAAAAATTGGCTCAGACCACTCTCCATAGATGTCATCTGTATAGACATAAAAATTTTTATGATAGGTATCATTGGTCGTCACCATATAAAACCTGCCTTCATGATAACGGATCGTAGGTGCAAAGACTCCTCCGGAACTGTTGATCTGGTGCAGATCAACCTGGCTTTTTCTGGTGAGACAATGCCCTATCTGATTCCAATGGACCAAATCCTCACTTTCAAATAACGGTACTCCCGGAAAATATTCAAAGGAACTGCACACCATATAATATTTTCCATTTGCTTTACAGACACTTGGGTCCGGATAAAATCCACGGATGATCGGATTTTTAATTTTCATCATGTCCTCTCTTTCTGCAAATAAACTGCTTCTATCTTTTATTTTCTAAATACAAAGGCTACCAGGTCAAACATCTGCCGTCCCGCAAAGGAATCCTTCGCCCAGCCGGTATATCCATCCTCGGCTACCATGTACAGCGCATGGCGTCCGGTCACCATCTTTGTGACACAGTGCAGAACCTTACTTCCACGGTCAAAATCTACCATTCCGATTTCCTCACCGTTCACTTCATCATCAATGAAAATATGGATCCTGCCATGACAACCCTTTGGAATGATTTTAAGCTCCAGCTCCATCGTTCCATTGGTATTGTCCTCTCCGAAATCAAAGTATTTCCATCCCATGACACAGCCAGAGGTAATATGGGTTATCACTCTGGTAAAAGTATCAAGCTCTGTGATCAGCCCGCCTCCCTTCAGCACACAAGCCGTATCTGCCGCCGTAATCTCATAAGGATTTAAGGATGTTTCAAAACCCAATGAAGTCATTTCCACAGTTGGAATACTTCCATCTGGCAGAATCTTGATCCGTTCCACACAGCCTCTTCTGGACATGATCGTTCCATTGGTCATCCTGTGATAGAAAATATACCACTGCCCGTTGATACAACAAATGGAACCATGATTATTTCCTCCCGGATAATCTACCCCATTGTCAACGATATAGCCTCTGTATTCAAACGGTCCTGTGGGAGATTTACTTGTGGCATATGCCAGCCTGCTTCCTATTTTCGGCGAATAGATCAGATAATAGGTATCCCCAATCTTCCGCGGTGAACATGCCTCAAAAAATCCATATGGCTCCTCAACCGGAATAATATCTTCCTGATAGGTTCCGTCGATAACTTCATACATATTATCCGGATTCAGTTCACACAGATAGGAACCCTGGTAACCACAATATACATATACTCTGCCATCATCATCTACCAACACTCCCGGATCAATAAAGGTTCCATTATCATAATGATCTGGAATATTATATTGATATCTTGACAATAGCTTAAAAGGTCCCTCCGGCTTGTCACTGACAGCAACACAGCCTTTTGCATTGACAAGATATGCGTACAGATAATATTTTCCATCCTTTTCTACTACATCTGGTGCATATAAATATTCATCGGTCCAGTCTACGTCCGACTCATGATCCCTGTCTGCCCTACTGTGAAATGCATCACCGTGACATACCCACTGATTTGGATTTTCAATTGGTGCTGACCAGACCTTTAATTTGTGGTCACAGAAAGATTCTGAATCAGCTCTGTCATGAGATCCATACACATAGATTCTGTTTCCAAAGACTCTTGGTTCCCCATCCGGAACATATTCCCAGGAAGGAAGATACGGATTTGCCATAACGATAACCTCCATTCTGTTTCCCCTATTGATGTTTTTTTTCTGCTGTATTATAGTATCATCATAGTACAAAATACAGGGAATGAATAGAAAAATACGGACAATAATCTTTACATTTCGGACATTCCTGAAAACAACCGCTGACCCATTGATCCCTTCCCTGTCGAAAGGAGAAAATCCCCATGCAGAATATGTTTTTGCGTTATTTTTTAAGCGAAGAAAACTTTCCATTTTTTATTCAATATGGATATCATAAAGAAGAAATGTTTATCCATACTCATTCAGATTTTTCTGAGCTTGTTATCATCCTGGATGGCACAGCAACACATATTGTCAATGGCGAAGAGTATCCCATTCAAAAAGGAGATGTCTTTGTCATCAATGACAGCACATCCCATGGTTACAGACAGGTCAACAACTTCCGGCTCTGTAATATTATGTTCCAGCCTTCCTACTTTCTTCCGGCACAAAACGATCTGAAAGCCCTGCCTGGTTTTCACGCACTTTTCGTAATCGAACCGGCACTGAGTAAACAGAAAGGGTTTCAGGGGCAGTTTACCCTAAACAGAAGGGATTTTAACGAAATCTGCCAGCTTATCATACAGATATCGGACGAATTTTCCACTCATTCTCCAGGATACCAGACTATGGTCACCAGTCTGTTTCATCAAATGATAACGAGACTATCCCGTTTATACTGTACAAAATCCCCGGACACAGATAATGAGTCTCTCTCGTTAGCAGCCCCAGCCGCATATATTGAAAGCCACTTCCGTGAAGAAGTTACCATAGACGAATTATCCCAGATGGCAAACATGTCTACACGTCATTTCCGTCGTGTTTTCCGCGGTATCTATGGCACCAGTCCCTTGAAATACATCAATGACCTGCGTATACAGACTGCCTCCCACCTACTTACCAGTACAGAACTGTCTGTTACAGAGATTGCCATCCGCTGTGGTTTTTCTGACGGTAATTACTTCTCCAGCAAATTCAAACAGGCAATGGGAAAAAGTCCTCTGGAATATAGAAAATATATCAATCCCCCTACAGACTGATTTATTTCTGTGGAACATTCTGGCAGTAAAATAAAAATTACATACCTATTGAATTGAAAAAACCGGGCAAATTTGCCCGGTTTTTTATCTGTCAATATATTCACAGGCTGCCAGTGCTGCCACAGCTCCATCTGATGCTGCCGTAGTCAGCTGACGGACTGATTTGGTTCTGCAGTCTCCGGCAGCAAATATTCCTTCTGTGCTGGTCCTGCAATCCTCCCCTGCCACCAGATATCCTTTCTCATCGATCTCTACCAGTTCCTTAAATGCCTCATTGTCCGGCATCTGACCAATCGCAATAAACAAGCCGGACACTGCCAGAGATTTCTCTTCTTTCTCCTGTCTGTCCCAAAGAAGAACTCCTTCCAGCCGATCCTCTCCTAACAGGGCAGTTACCAGACTATTTAGAACAAACTCCACATTATCCTTTTCTTTCAATGCAGCCAGCCGCTTTTCCTCTCCACGGAAAGTATCTCTCCGATGGATGATAGATACCGTCCGGCAATAATTTGATAAAAACAGTGCATCCTCCAGTGCTGTATTTCCACCGCCAACTACAGCTACATCTCTCCCACGGAAGAAAGCTCCGTCACAGGTAGCACAATACGAAATCCCGGCTCCAATCAACTCCTGCTCTCTGTCTACCTCCAACGGTCTGTTTTTGGCTCCGGTTGCTAATATAACGACTTGACTAAAATATTCCTTCTGTCCAGCTTCTACCCGAAAACCTTTTCTGCTTTCTCCTGCCGCTTCCAGCTCTGTTTCCTCAGACATCGTTTCTTCTTTCCGAGACTGGCTTTCCTTATTTGTATTCTCTTCTGAAGCCACGGCAGACACCCCTGTCACTTTGCCATACTCCAACTTCATCCCCAGCTCCAATGCCTGTTCATATAAACCCTGAGCAAATTCAAAACCAGAAATCTGCTTGATTCCTGGATAATTCTCAATAGCCGGAGTCGTAATGATCTGTCCTCCATAGCTTTTTTCCTCAAGGACCAGAACGGATTTCCCGGCACGGAGCGCATAGATGGCAGCAGATAGCCCGGCAGTACCAGCCCCAATTATGATAATATCATACATACGTTCCTGCTCCTTTCCACCTCTAAAACATGTTCTCTACTCTGCCTTCAGCATTTCCAGAATCTCATCTTTCCCGGCAATTCCAATCGCCTTGTTCACCAGCTTCCCATTCTTCATCACAACAAGAGTAGGAATATTCATAATCTGAAACTGCTGCGCCAGCTCCGGCTGTTCATCTACATTCACTTTACCTATTTTTGCATCTGAAACCTCTTCAGAAATCTGCTCTATCACAGGAGCGATCATCTGACACGGTCCACACCAGGATGCCCAAAAGTCCAACAGCACAGGTTTATCAGAATGCAATACCTCCTGGTCAAAATTTTCATTTGTAATGTGTAATGCTGCCATAATATTACTTCCTTTCTCATCGAGACAATTTAGTGATCTGACGGTGTGCGGCATATTGCAAGCCGGCACACCCTGCTCGGTATTTAATATCATTATACCCATTTTTCCCAATTCGTCTACTGTCACTCTATAAAGAATCGTGTGATTTTTGATTATTTATGAACCACTGGACTTATAATGCCATACTCCAAACCTCCACAGCAGATAACAGGGGATGATAAATAAAACTGCCAGCAGAGGGAAAAAAATATAACCCACACTGTTTTTTCTCCTCAATAGATACAACAACGGGTAATACTGCACTAATGCATAAGGCACGATAAAAGTGGTAAACTGCAACATTCGCTTACCGTAAATACCTATCGGATATTTCCCATATTCCCTGGCTCCGTCTGTCAGAATATTCATAAATTCCAGACCGTCCAGTGTAAAAAAGCAAAGAGCAGCAAAAATCAAAAAAAGCCCCGTAAATAAAAAAGTTCCTCCAACAATCATAAAAAGAACGGTCAAAAACTTTGACAGGGTCCAGACAATACCACTTTTTGTAATACCATAAGCAAACATTACAACAGCCTGCATCATTCTTCCGATTCTTGTCAATTCAAACTGGCTTCCCAGAACCTGTAAAATCTCACTCTGTGGTCTTACTAAAACACGGTCAAAAGTACCGCTCCTTACCATGCCGGGAAACACATCAAAGCCCCTGGCAATCACTTCCGCAATAGAAAATTCTAAGAGCATAATACCATAACACAACAACACTTCGCTATAGGTAAATCCCTTCACCTTAGAAAATCTCTGAAACAGAAAAAAGACTCCCAGGAATACATTAAAGGATACCAGAAATTGTCCGATTACCGTCAGAAAAAAAGAGAGTTTATACTGCATCATACTTCTTACATTGATTGAAACATAATGGCAATATAACTTCAAGGTATGCTTTACATCCATTTGGTGTTTCTCTATCATCTTTAACTCCTTTCCATTCTCCAACACAAAGAATACACTCGAAAAACGCTTTTTTACTCTAACCTCCCTGTACTGCCACCTTTTTTTCGGCAACACGGCACAATCCTTTTCCTCCTGCAATCAGGACAAACAGCCAGAACACCTGCAAACATACCGCCTTGATCATTTCCAGTCCGGACATACTTCCGCTGTAAATACGTAACGGAACATTCTGCATTGCTGCAAAGGGCAATAATTCCATTACAATCTGTATGTTTTTTGGAAAAAACGGCAGGGGAATCACAGCTCCTGCAAAAAATTCCACAGCTGAGGTAAATAACATCCTCAACCCATATGGCGAGATTGTAAAAAATGTTAGTGAATAAACAAACATACAAAACGCTACGGTAACCATCAGTCCTAGCAATAGCGTTAATAAAAACAAGAGAAAGTTCCGTATACTTTCCGGTTTGCATAACCCATAAGGTGCAGGAAGAAATGCTGCAACAATTAAAATTGGAAAACACCGCAGCACTGCTCTCGATAAACGGTTTGCAACACTGCGTGAAAACCACATGTTATAAATGCTGACAGGACGGCACAATTCATATACGACATCCCCATTCATTATCACATCAAAAATTTCATTTTCCATCATCCACGCAGCGAAAAAAGCTAAAAATGCCTGCTGCATCCAAATATAGGATACTGTGGCAGTAAAATTCATAGGAAACGCCTCCGGCTCGGCAGCAAAAAAAGCCCGGTAAACCAGGATATCCATCATCCCCCATGCAAACTGTGTAATAATTCCGGCTAATGCAGCAGCCCGGTATTGCAGTCCCATCGAAAAGCGCAACCGGAAAAAAGAATAGTATTTCCTCATATATCACACCCCCTAAATCCCATAGGTGCGATATAACTCCGCCACCGTTTCATCAATACTTTCATTGCCTTTTTTGATATCCTCCAGAGTTCCATCCAACAGAATCTGTCCCTTTCCAATCAAGATGATCCGTTTGGTCAAAGCTTCAATATCCTGCATATCATGAGTCGTCAATATCACTGTTGTCCCATGTTTCTCATTCTGCTGACAGATAAAATCTCTCACTGCCAGCTTAGATACCGCATCAAGACCAATCGTTGGCTCATCCAGAAAGAGAATACGCGGACTATGTATCAGGGAGGCTGCAATTTCACAGCGCATTCGCTGTCCCAGGGACAACTGCCTTGCCGGAGTACGCAACAGTTCTCCCAAATCTAATAATTCTGTCAGTTCGTCTAAATTTGACCGATACATCTGGTCTGAGATGGAATAGATGTCCTTTAACAATGCAAAGGAGTCTATGACTGGAACATCCCACCAAAGCTGCGAACGCTGTCCGAAAACCACGCCGATCTCTCTAACGTGTTTCATCCTGTTTTTCCATGGAATCCTTCCATCCACATAACATTGTCCGCTGTCAGGTGTCAATATTCCGCTAAGAATTTTGATCGTAGAGCTTTTTCCAGCTCCGTTTGGTCCGATGTAACCTACCATCTCTCCGTCCTGGATGGTAAAGCTTACATCCTTCAGAGCATGAATCTGTTCATACTCTCTGTGAAATAAAGCTTTCCAGGCTTCCCCAAAGCCTGTATTCCTTTTTGCAACTTTGTACGATTTGCATACATTCTCCATCGTAATCATTGTTACTTCCTCCTGGTAGTTATATTTTCATATCTTGCCAAGCCGGTCTGGTTTTGCTGGTTTTGCCAGTCAAATACCGAAGGTAAAATATTTCGTTGTCCCCTTTTGAAAAGGGAGTTTCATCATAACAAATCCAAATTTTTGTGTCAAGATTCTAATCATTTCAAATGGAAGCCTGAAATAGCCTATCTGAAAAATGATAATAACTGAAACAGGAGGTATGAAAACACAAGGTTTTCAATACCTCCTGAATAGGATCATCTATACAACCTACTACAACTGGGTTGTAACAAAAATATCATAAATCGCCTTAATGGCATTATCAAAGTCCAGATTGCTGACACCAATGATAATATTCAGCTCGGAAGAACCCTGGTCGATCATCTTCACATTAATGTTAGCATGTGCCAGTGCAGAAAAAATCCTGCCAGCTGTTCCCCGGGTGGACTTCATGCCACGTCCTACTACAGCGATCAGTGCCAGATCAGACTCCAGCTCAATGCTGTCTGGCTGTGCCAGGCGGTGAATTGCAGAAATCACCTTCTGTTCCTTACACTCAAACTCAGGCTCATGAACAAAGACAGTCATTGTATCAATACCGGATGGCATATGTTCAAAATTAATCCCGTTCTCCTCAAAGGCAGTCAGCACCTTACGGCCAAAGCCAACCTCTGAATTCATCATATCCTTGTCAACATTTACTGCAACAAAACCTTTTTTACCTGCAATACCGGTAATCGTATAGGCAGAATGATGACAGGTGCTTTCTACAATCCAGGTCCCTTCATCCTCTGGAGCGTTGGTATTGCGGATATTTATCGGAATACCAGCCTTACGTACCGGGAATACCGCATCCTCATGAAGAACACTGGCACCCATATAAGACAGCTCACGAAGCTCGCGATAGGTAATAATCTTAATCGGTTCCGGATTATCAATGATGCGTGGGTCTGCAATGAGGAAACCAGATACATCTGTCCAGTTCTCATAACAGGTAGCATGAACCGCTCTTGCTACAATAGAACCTGTGATATCAGAACCGCCACGGGAAAATGTTTTAATGGTACCATCTGCTTTTGCTCCATAAAATCCCGGAACGACAGCACGTTCAATTCCTTTCAGGCGTTTCTTTAATAACTTATCTGTCTCCTCTGACTCAAAATTTCCATCCTCATCAAAACGAATCACTTCTGCAGAATCGATAAACTCATACTGCAGATAATTTGCCATGATAATTCCATTTAGATACTCGCCACGGGAAGCAGCATAATCGGAACCGGCTTTTTTCTTAAAGTTCTCCTCAATAGCAGCAAACTCCGTATCCAGAGACAGTTTCAGATGGAGTCCATTGATAATAGATTCATAACGTTCTTTTATCTTCTTTAATTCCTTACTAAAATCCTTTTCCTCTTCTGCCAGACCGTAGCAGGTATACAACATATCTGTTACCTTTGTGTCCTTGTCATTTCTCTTACCAGGAGCACTTGGAATTACAAACTTTCTCTCTGCGTCCGCAGTGATAATCTTACCGACCTTTGCAAACTGGGTTGCACTGGCAAGGGAACTTCCACCAAACTTTACTACTTTTATCATTTTCTTAACTCCTTTTCTCTTCGCATAACCCCTCTGGATTCGCAGTCATACTCTTACTTCACATATAAAAGTTTCACGAAATCCAATTTATCACAAAATGAAGTTTTTGAAAACCCATAATCAAAGAGAAATTCAAATTTTTAAATTTTCGTTTCTTTTTTCTCCACACGATCCTTTCCGTCTGAACAACATTATCTATATATTCTATGTATTCATGATCTGAAACATCTCACAACAAATCTTCTTTCCCGTATCTGTCCGGAATATAGTCTCATATGACTTTACTACTGCATCCTTATTTTCACCATCTTCATACAGATTTACCAGAAAGTCTGCTTCCAGCAGAATCTGATAATCCATTCCATCCACATTGGTATAGGTATGATGATGTCCTACCAGATAGGATACCCGTTCGATCACATCTTCCTCATAGCCCAAAGACCGAAGCATCCTTTCCGCTTCTGCTGGTCCTTCCTGCTCCTGAAGCTTGCCGCCACACTTACCATATTTTTCCTCGGCAATTTTAATACCGATATCATGGACAATGGATGCGGTCTCCAGAATATACTGTGTTTTCCTGTCCAGATGCTCTTCCTCTCCAATCATCTTAGCAAACTGGAAGACCTTAATAAAATGCTGGATACGTTTTGGGTCACCAGTGTAGTAGGATATCATTTCTCGTAATAGTTTATTCTTGTCCATTGAAATTCCTCCTGATTTTTTATACAGGGTTTTGAACTCTCCCATATTATTATGAAGAAAAGGCTGCCATCCCCGGCAGCCTCCCCATGAATGTATTTGACAGTTAAGACATATCTATTATTTGTAACAACTCAAACTTCACACTGGAAAATAAAAAAACTACAAAGCTTTCGAGAAAGATCAATATGGCTTTCCACTCTTCTTAGAAGACCACTTACCATAAAGTGTTTTTCCATTTTCTGTCCGATAAGCACGAACCTGTATATAATAGCGTTTATTTTTTGTTAATTTTCTTAAGAAAACACTGTCAGAATAACTATTCTTAATCTTCCCTTTTCTAACACCACTTTTAAATGTCTTATTACGCGACCATCTAAACTGGTAACCTGTTGCACCACTTACATCATGAAAATATACATGCAGATAACGTCTTCCTGAGTAAATATTTCCCAAAGAACCCCGTCCAAGCTTTAATTTTTTAGTATAACTGTCCTTATACTTATCTCCACATATTTTACACGTATGTATGGTATAACCCTTTTGGGTATATGTAGCACTTACCATAGAACTCTCATATTCATGATCACAATTTTCTTTCGTCAAAGCTGACCAGGTCAGTAAATATTTACCACTGTCTCCCTTGCTGATTTTTATGTAATAGGTTCCTGCACTCAACATATAATTGTAATTAGCGGTAACTGGAGAAGTCTCTGTACCACCGTAATATGATTTGCTATCAATAGTCTTGGATAAATCAGAATTATAAACATTATAATCTACATATTTCATATATGTCACAAGCTTTACAGCATACTTTCCATCCGATGGAACTTTAAAACGATACCAATCCTCCGAATCATCAGCAGTCAATGCACCTGTCACTGTGGTATTTGCCGACAAAGCAAACGGAGAATCATAGGAATAGGCTTCAGCATCGTTGGCTCCAAAACTTTCAAACTCTCCATACAGTTTGTATCTTCCTGTAGAATCCTTAGATATTTTTAAATAATAGGTTCCTGCACTCAAAATATAGGAATAGGTTGACGTGGCAGGAGATGACTCCGTACCTCCATAATAGTTAGCATTATGATATCTGGTAGATAAATCCACATTATAAAAATCATAATACAAGTACTTCATATAAGTCATAATTTTAATCGTTAATTTCCCATCAGACGGAACAGTAATTTTATAATAATCCACTGTATGGGTATCGGTAATATAGTGGTCACTGCCCCAGTTTCCATTTAAAGGAAACTCAACAGCTGATGTAGTATAGTTATCTTCTGCCTGCACAATCTGAACATTTCCACTTCCCATGGTAATAATCATGGCTAATACCAAATAAAAGGATACCAATTTTTTTCTAAATTTTCCCATATTAACCTCTTTCTGCACTGCCTATTTATTAGTAATTTGCACCGCAGTGCCAGCGCAATATAAAATAAAAACTCCAAGCCATCTTCTTATTATATTCACTATAGCTACCTAATTGTCAAGATAAAAATTAATAATTGCTCCTATACGGAGAAATTTACTTAAATACAAATTGTCTCCTAAGTTTTTACCCGGTTAACTGACACAGTAGGTTCCACTGATTCTGTGGACCGGTGCCAATCATCAGCAGAAAACAATAAGGAACACTGATTGCATTTTTCATCAGAAAAGGGCTGTCGTGTCCGGCAGCCCTTTTCTGACTAAAACTTTATGCAAATTCAATTATTTATAAAGCTCTACTAACTTCTGCAGATGCTCATAACGAGCCTTTGCAGCTTCCTCAGATGCTTTGAAGAGCTTCTCTGCTCTCTCTGGGAATGGCTTAACAAGACGAGTATAACGAGACTCGTTGTTCAGGAATTCCTGATAAGAACCATCACCTTCCTTAGATGTCAGAGTGAATGGATTCTTTCCTTCTGCCTTAAGCTGTGGGTTGAAGGAGAAGAGATTCCAGTAACCAGCCTTAACAGCCTTCTTCATCTCATCCTGGCAGTGATTCATACCACCCTTGGCGATACCGTGTAACTCACAAGGAGCATAGCCAATGATCAGGGATGGACCATTGTAAGCCTCAGCCTCAGCAATTGCCTTTACAGCCTGTGCCGGATTAGCACCGAGAGCGATCTGTGCTACATATACGTAACCATAGCTCATAGCGATTTCTGCAAGAGATTTCTTGCCAACTTCTTTACCAGCAGCGGCAAACTGACAAACCTCACCGATGTTGGATGCCTTGGAAGCCTGACCACCTGTATTAGAATACATCTCTGTATCGAATACCATAACATTTACATTCTCGCCGGAAGCAAGTACATGGTCGAGACCACCGAAACCGATATCGTATGCCCAACCGTCACCACCGAAGATCCATACAGACTTCTTGGACAGGTAATCCTTCTTTGCAAGAACCTCTTTGGACTTGTCACAGCCAGCAGCTGCTGCCTTCTCTAACTCTGCTACCAGAGCATCTGTTGCAGGAGCATTTGCCTTTGTGTCATCCTTTGTCTCAATAAATTTATCAGCTGCTGCCTTGAACTCAGCAGATGCCTGATCAGATGCTGCAATTTCTTTCACCATCTCAATAGCCTGGTCACGAAGTACCTTCTGACCAATATACATACCTAAACCGTGCTCTGCATTATCCTCGAACAGGGAGTTAGACCATGCTGGACCCTTCTTGGAATCCTTGTGTACGGTATATGGTGAAGTAGCTGCCGGACCACCCCAGATAGAAGAACATCCGGTTGCGTTGGAAATGTACATTTGCTCACCAAACAGCTGTGTGATCAAACGGGCATAAGAAGTCTCTGCACAACCTGCACAGCTTCCGGAGAATTCAAGAAGCGGCTGATTGAACTGGCTTCCCTTAGGAGTAGTATCAGCAAATCCACTGTCTTTCTTACCAACATTAGCAACTAAGTAATCAAATACTGGCTGCTGGTCTGCCTGGGACTCCTGAGGTACCATCTTGATCGCACCCTCTGCTGCCTTAGGACATACCGTGATACACTCACCACATCCCATACAATCCAGAGGAGATACACTCATTGTAAACTTAAACTCACCAGCTTTTGGCTTGGTATCAGATAATTTAATATCAGCAGGTGCTGCTTTTACTTCCTCATCACTCAGTAAGAATGGACGAATGGTAGCATGAGAACATACAAATGCACAGTTGTTACACTGGATACATGTCTCTGGATCCCATACAGGAACTGTCACAGCAGTACCACGTTTCTCGTATGCAGAAGCACCGATTTCAAACTGACCATCTGGATTCTCCATAAATGCAGATACAGGAAGGCTGTCACCATCCATCTTGGAGATTGGCTCAAGGAGATTCTTAACCAGTTTAACAACCTCTGGACGACCTGTCAGTTCCTTAGCAGGAGCATCTGGAGCAGGATTCTTCCAGGATTCTGGAACCTCTACCTTGTGTACAGCATCTACACCGGCATCAATGGCCTTGTAGTTCATCTCAACGACTGCATCACCCTTCTTGCTGTAGGATTTTTTAGCAGCCTGCTTCATATATTCAACAGCTTCATCAATTGGCATAACGTCTGCTAATTTGAAGAATGCAGACTGCAGGATCGTATTTGTACGCTTACCCATACCAATTTCAATTGCCTTGTCAATCGCATTGATCGTATACAGCTGAATGTTGTTGTCAGCTATGTACTTCTTTGCCTCAGCGTTTAACTTAGAATCCAGTTCCTCATCAGACCACTGGCAGTTGATCATGAATACTCCGCCCGGCTTAACGTCCTGAACCATCTTGTAACCGTTTACTACATAAGATGGGTTATGACATGCTACAAAGTCTGCCTGATTGATGTAATATGGACTCTTGATCGGGTTGTCACCAAAACGTAAGTGGGAAATGGTAACACCACCAGTCTTCTTAGAGTCATACTGGAAGTATGCCTGGATATACTTGTCTGTATGGTCACCGATAATCTTGGTAGAGTTCTTGTTAGCACCTACTGTACCGTCACCACCGAGACCCCAGAACTTGCATTCCTTTGTACCAGGAGCAGATGTAATCGGTGCCGGCTTAACCTCCGGCAGACTCAGGTTAGTTACATCATCTACGATACCAACGGTGAAACGTGGCTTAGGAGCATCCTTCTCCAATTCCTTGTAAATAGCAAATACAGAAGAAGGAGGAGTATCCTTGGAACCAAGGCCATAACGTCCGCCAGTCAGTACAATATCGTTCAGTCCAGCTTCACGAAGTGTAGCAGCTACATCCAGATATAATGGATCACCCAGAGAACCAGGCTCTTTTGTACGGTCAAGCACAGCAATCTTCTTAACAGTTTTTGGAAGAACCTTAAGCAGTCCGTTAGATACCCAAGGACGATACAGACGAACCTTAATCAGACCAACCTTTTCTCCTGCTGCTGTCAGGTAATCGATTACTTCCTCAGCCACATCACAGATAGAACCCATAGCAACGATAACACGGTCTGCATCTGGAGCACCATAGTAGTTAAACAGATCATAATCTGTGCCTAACTTCTCATTAATCTTCTTCATGTATTTTTCTACAACTGCCGGTAATGCATCGTATGTAGAGTTACATGCCTCACGATGCTGGAAGAATACGTCACCATTCTCATGAGAACCACGCATGGTAGGATGCTCTGGATTCAGTGCATGCTTACGGAACTCTTCTACTGCTTCCATGTTACACATTTCTTTCAAATCTTCATAATCCCATTTCTCAATCTTCTGGATTTCATGGGAAGTACGGAAACCATCAAAGAAATTAATAAATGGAACCTTACCCTCAATCGCAGACAGATGTGCAACCGGACTTAAATCCATAACTTCCTGTGGATTTGTCTCAGCCAGCATAGCGAAACCAGTCTGACGACAGGCATATACGTCACTGTGGTCACCAAAGATATTCAGAGACTGTGTAGAAACAGTTCGTGCAGAAACATCAAATACACAAGGAAGCTGCTCAGCAGCAATCTTGTACATATTAGGAATCATCAGAAGAAGACCCTGGGAAGCTGTAAATGTAGTAGTGATTGCACCTGCTGCAAGGGAACCATGTACGGTACCTGCCGCACCTGCCTCAGACTCCATCTCAACTACCTTTACGGTGTTGCCAAAAATATTCTTCTGTCCTGCTGCTGACCACTGGTCAACAGAATCAGCCATAGGGCTGGAAGGTGTGATAGGATAGATACCTGCTACTTCTGTGTAGGCATATGCTACATGAGCGGCAGCTGTATTTCCATCCATAGATTGTTTAGCTCTAGCCATTTGTATAGAATCCTCCTTAATTTTATTCTTTTGATATTTTATCACTTACAAAATCAATTGTAAAGAATCGCGGCAGCATTTTTGTCGCAAAACCGCGAACTTTACAAAAAGTTAACATAACTTTACCTTATTTCATTTATTTACTGGCAAGTACTTCCAGAAGCAGGTTCCAGGTCCTTTCCACAGATGCTATCTCCAAACGCTCCTCTGCTGTATGGACGTTCTGCATATTAGGTCCCAGTGAAATACAATCCATATCCGGCACCTTGCCTGTGAACAGTCCACATTCCACACCTGCATGAATTCCCTCGCATACCGGTGTTTTCCCATAAAGCTTCTCATATGCCTTGATAAAGGTATTCCTCAACGAGGATTCCCTCCTATAATCCCATCCCGGGTAAACTCCGCTGATACTGCATTTTCCTCCCATCTGCTCTACCATGGCAATGGTTCTGCGGGCAAGGTAATTCTTGGCAGAATCCTTAGAGCTGCGTACAGCAAATTTCATGGTCAGAATACCTTCTTTATCTCCTGTCTTTTCCAGAGTCATGATCCCCATATTCAGGGAAGTCTCTACCAGCCCTTCTACATCTGCACTCATTGCCTGCACGCCATTTGGCAGATTCATCAATGCATTGAGAACTCTTCCTTTTGATTCACGGTCAAGACAAGCCGCCTTCTCCGGCTTATCAGACAATTCCTTTACTGTAACAGTCAGCTCATCATCTTTTCCAGCATATTCTCCACGAAGCTCTTCCTGAAGTTCTCCGACAATTTCACGTACCTCCTCTGTATCCTTCCACACTATCTTGCCACTGGTATATCTTGGAATAGCATTATCCTTACTTCCTCCTGCCAGAGAAATCAGCTGACAGCCACCTTTCTGATCCAATGCATCCAGGACACGGCCCATCGCCTGGTTGGAATTCACTCTGCCCTTATGGATTTCCACACCAGAGTGACCACCCTTGCATCCCGACACCTCGATTTCACCCAAAATGCCTGTTTTATCTTCGTAGCTTACCGGCACTTTACATTCCAGAGAAAGACCACCCGCACAACTGGTCAGGAAAATCCCTTCTTCCTCAGAATCCAGATTGATCAGCCTGCGGCTCTGAACCTCTGACAGATCAATTCCTACGGCCCCCAAAAGTCCGATTTCTTCATCCACCGTGAAAATCGCTTCTATCATTGGATGATCGATATCCTCTGCATCCAAAACGGCCAGGGCATATGCTACGGCGATTCCGTCATCTCCTCCCAGCGTAGTTCCATTTGCCCACACCATTTTTCCATCTGTGCAAAGTTCCAGTCCATCCTTTTCAAAATCAATGGTTGATTCTCTTGTTTTTTCACATACCATATCCATATGACCCTGCAAAATCACAGACTCTGCGTCCTCATAGCCGGCAGAAGCCGCCTTTCGTATGATCACATTTCCCATGGAATCCTGCTTTACCCAGAGACCGCGTTCCTTTGCAAATTTTACACAATAATCGCTAATGGCCCGCATATTCCCAGAGCCATGTGGAATGGAACAAATTTCCTCAAAATAATAAAACACTTTTTCCGGTTTCAAATTTTCCAATACTCGCATACTCATCCTTCTTTCTATTTTATATTTATTGAGGTCTGCGGTATACAACCTTACCGCCAACCCGCTCTTCCTCCAACAGATGATACTCCATCATATACACCGTCAGATGGTGTACAAAATCTTTGGTATCCATCACCACAGCACGGTTTCTGCTATAAAAAAGAGAAGCCTTCATATTTTTCACCAGTTCTTCCATCTCTCGTGCGTTGACCGTATCATGGGTCTTCAGATACTTTTTTACTCTGTCTGCTCCCTTGCTGTATAAAAGCTGTGATAAATCCCGTGTCTGGTTATGCTGTTTAATAATGCCCCAGCCATATACAAATGCTGTTGCCAGAGCAAACAGCAGTATTCCAATCGCTATCACAAGTGGTCTTGGCATATTCCAATCTCCTTTCCTGCGTATATTTTGCGCATAAAATTCCTGATGTTTATTTTTTCTTTTGATCCTCTTTGGCATAGCTGATATAATGGTTTACCTGCAGTGTTTTCATAAACTGCACCAGGCGCTCTACCACAGGCTCTGCTCTTTTTCCAAAATGCTCCTTCATCCTGATCGATAAATTATGGATATCTGACTTTCCATCAATCTGCTGCCACAAATAACTGCCGTATTCATCCAGTTCAATATAACTCACCTTTGGTCTGCGGAAAAAAATCTGGGCAATCCGGTTAAACGTTCCTTTATTTTGAACGGTAACCTCCACTCTCCCATTCTCCTTCACTCTCCAGCCAAAATCAGGATTCTTTACAGGTATATAATCCAGATAATTATCCTCTTGTTTTTTCTTCTTTTTCTCCATTTTTATCCTTTTTTCAACCGTCCCTTCCTTTTTATCATACATCATCAGAATTGTCCCCAGAAAACACTGGAAAATTCCTGAAACGCAAATAGCTGTGCCTGCCAAATGTGTTATTTCATTTAGCATACACAGCCATTTTATCAGCAGTCGTTTTCTCTGACAAGTTTAATTCTTGGATTTCTTACGCCAAGCAGTAAATTTAAGAAGTGTCAGCAATAACAGGGCAAAAAATACCAGTCCCACAATATTGCTTCTCAATACAGTATTATCACTAAAACTTGCAGGAAGAATACCTGCCACTACATCTCCAAAGGAACCATCTCCTACCGGAATAACCGCAAAGACAGCAAGAAGGATACCAATCATACCCTCACCAGCAATCAAACCCGCACTATAGAGGATACCATTTTCCACATCTTCCTTCTTTTCCTTTTCTTCTTTATTCTTACGCTTTTCCAGCCATAAACGCACCAGACCACCTGCCATCATTGGAGTCGACAGATGAATCGGCAGATACAGACCAATGGCAAATGGCAGCACCGGAATGCCAAGGATCTCAACAACGATTGCAATAAATACACCTACAATAACCAGTGTCCAAGGCAGATTGCCACCCATAACACCTTCCACTACAACCTTCATCAGGGTAGCCTGAGGTGCAGGAAGCTCTGTAGAGCCATATCCCCATGCTGCATTCAGCAGATACAAAATACCTCCGATTGCAATTGCTGAGACAATACATCCGATCAACTCGCCCATCTGCTGTTTCTTTGGCGTAGAACCAACAATATATCCTGTCTTTAAATCCTGAGAAGTATCTCCGGCGATCGCTGCAATAATACAGATAACCGTACCGATTGTAATCGCGGAAACCATACCGCTTGCCCCCGCATTACCTGTTGCCTTTAAAATCAGCGAGGCAAACAGCAGGGTTGCAATTGCCATACCAGATACTGGATTGTTACTACTTCCTACAATACCAACCATACGGGAAGATACTGTAGCAAAAAAGAATCCAAAAATTACGATAATAAATGCCCCGATCAGGGAGACCGGAATCACTGGAAGCAGCCAGATAATAACAGCAATAACTGCTGCACCAGCCAGTACAAATGCCATCGGAAGATCCTGATTGGTACGGCTGGTATCTTCTGATTTGACACCAAAGCCCTTCACTGCTTTTGTAAATGTCTTTACAATTAATGGAAGGGATTTGATCAGACTGATGATTCCACCCGCTGCCACTGCACCTGCACCGATATATTTCACATAGTTGCTCCAGAGACCTGCCGGACCTGCCTTCATATAAAGCTCTGCAACTGTCACATCTGCCGGATAGATTACAATGTTCTGACCAAACAGATAGATCAACGGCATAATCACAAACCATGCCAGAGTACCACCGGCAAACAGATAGGATGATATCTGTGGTCCACAGATAAAACCTACACCAGCAAGAGCCGGCAGAACATCCATACCAATTCCTGAGCCTTTATAGGATTTAATTGGAAAATCCACTTCACTCGGAAATGCCTTCAGCCCATCTGCAATAAACTTATATAATGCTGCAATACCAAGACCTGCAAACACTGTACCAGCCTTTGCTCCGCCTTCTTCTCCTGCGATAAGAACTTCTGCACATGCCTGTCCTTCCGGATATGGCAGTGTACCATGCTCTTCAACGATCAATGCCGTACGTAATGGTATCATAAACAGTACACCTAATACGCCACCGCAAAGTGCAATCAATGCAATTTCAATCAGATTTGGCTTAGCACCAATTCCATCCTCTGCCCACATAAAAAGTGCTGGCAGAGTAAAAATAGCACCAGCTGCTACAGATTCTCCAGCAGAACCAATGGTCTGCACCATATTGTTTTCCAGAATAGAGTCCCGCTTCATGATCACGCGGATAATCCCCATGGAAATAACAGCAGCAGGAATTGATGCAGAGACTGTCATACCAACACGAAGTCCCAGATACGCATTTGCCCCACCAAACAAAATCGCCAGAAGTGCACCGATAATTACAGAAACAACGGTGAATTCAGGTACAACCTTGTCCGCTGGAACATAGGGTTTAAATTCTTGCTTTTTGTCCAATTTTCTTCCTCCTTAGTTTACAATTTTTTACAAAGAAACCTGTTGTATTATATACTAAAACACAAAGAATCACAATACAAAATATGAGGAAAATTCTGTACTTTTTTGATAATTCTTACAATTGGCATACGCATTAAAATGAAAAAATGAAAAAGGATGTATATTCTTTTTTTCATTGACCCATACTAAACAGGTAAAATTTATTTGTGCCATAGAACAGGCAAAGAAAGGAGCTACACATGAATCAGTTATCAGAAAAGGAACTTTCCTATCTTAACGACTCACTCCATGAAGAAGAACTTCTGGTAAAAAAATACCAGATGCTTGCCAACCAGTCACAGGATCCTGAAATGAAGCAAAAGCTGGAACAGGTTTCTAAACGTCACCAGAGTCATTTCAACGAATTATATTCATTATTAGGTTAGGAGGGTTACTATGCCAGAGACATTTACTGAAAAAGAAATTTTAGGAGATGCACTTTCCACAGCGAAATCATCTACCAATCTGTACAACACCTTCTCCAACGAATGTGCCCATGAAAAAGTCCGCAACTGTGCACTGCACATTCTGGCTGAGGAGCACGATATCCAGGATGATATCTTTCATATGATGTCCTCCAAAGGATACTATCCAACCCCTGCTGCTGAGACAAAAAAAGTAGATGAGGCAAAAACAAAATTTGCCAACAGCTGTAAATAATTTTTTTTATTTCAAAAACTCTGCATGAAAGCAGTCTATATAAGTACTGCAAAAAGCATCAAAAAATGTGTCAGACAATACTTTGCCTGACACATTTTTGCGGATATCATTAGATTTAAAACTTTTATAAGAATTTTTCAATAAAAAAAGTCTATGATATTTCATTTCCGCATAATCTGTTATTTTCTTCTGATAAACAATATCTGAAACACCACCAACCACTTCCACAAGTGAAATCCCCTGCACATAAAACGATGACCCCCGTTCCACTGGAGATTGGAACGGGGGTCTTGGGTTGAATTATAAAATTCTTTATCGCGGACATCTATAGTATAGCATAATTTTCTATTTTGTCCGCTTTAATCGTTCGACATAGTTCGACACTAATCAGAGACAACTTAGTCAACCACCTTGATTTTTGAAATAATCGGCTGATTTTCTGCAGATACAGTACCATTGCTGTCTTCAACAGGTGTGTCTTCACAAATCTTATCTACAATCTCTATTCCCTTTGTTACTGTTCCGAATGCAGCATATTGCCCATCCAGGCTAGGCGCATCCTGATGCATGATAAAGAACTGTGAACTGGCACTATCATTGTCCTGTGCCCGTGCCATAGATATGGTACCACGCACATGTTTCAGATCATTTTCCACACCATTTGCTGAAAATTCTCCTTTTATATTTTCCTCCGATCCACCAGTACCATTCCCCAATGGATCTCCACCCTGAATCATAAAACCAGAAATGATACGATGGAAAGTCAGACCATCATAGAATCCATCCTTTGCAAGATTTACAAAATTTGTTACAGTAATTGGTGCAACATCTGCATCCAGTTCTACAGAAATAGTTCCATAATTCTTAACCTTAATTTTCACATGGTGTTTTCCTGTAAGGGTTTCTCCCTCTGTCTCTTCCGCTTCGGGTGTCTCAGTTTCTGCTGCTGTATTTTCTGAAACATTTTGCGAAGACTTGCCTGTATTATTTTCCTTCTGTGGTCCAGAACTTTTTCCACATCCTGTCACACTGACTGCAAGTAATGCCGCCGCTATTACGATACTACATATTTTTCTCATGATAATCCTCCATTCCGTACACAGATCTTGTGTATTTCACATCTTTTTTTTGCTGATTATACCTAATAACAAGTATCTTTTCAACTTACGGCAATGGATGCCCTGCACTTAAATACAGACGGTACCACTCCTCTCTTGTCAATGTCAGTTCTGTTGCCTGAATGATCTCCTCTAACCGTTTTTCATTCGTTGTGCCGGCAATCAGCTGCATATTTGCCGGATGACGAAAAATCCATGCAGACGCAATCATAGTCTCTGTGACATCATAATCCTGTGCCAGCTGGTGAATAACCTGATTTAACTCGGGATACTCTGGACTTCCCAAAAATACACCTTTCCATCCCGGCATTTGAAACGGCGACCATGCCTGGATAGTAATATCATGCAGCCTGCAATAATCCAACACACTTCCATCTCTATCGTACGCGCCATCTGTGGTCATATTGACCTCCAGTCCGGCTGCTACCATATTGGACACTGGTATACTAAACTGCAGCTGATTAACCATTAATTCCTGACGAACGGATTTTTTCAAAAGTTCAATCTGCATTGGGTTCATATTGGATATACCAAACCGTCGTACTTTTCCCTGACGTTCCAGTGTATCAAAGGCATCTGCCACTTCTTCCGGTTCCATCAAAGCATCTGGACGGTGTAGCAGCAGCATATCCAGATAATCTGTATGGAGACGCTGCAGGCTTCCCTCCACCGCGGACAGAATATGCTCCTTTGAAAAATCAAACATAATCCCCGGTACAATTCCACATTTAGACTGGATAAACATAGTTTCCCGAATAGATGGTTCTTTATCCAGAACCCTGCCAAATACCGTTTCACATATTCCTCCGCCATAGATATCTGCATGGTCAAAAAAGTTTGCTCCATGCTCCAGACAATGCTTGATAAAATGCTCCACCTGTCTCTGCTCCATCCCTTCCAGACGCATGCATCCTACAGCTACTGCAGGTATTTTTATGTCACTTCTTCCTAATGTAATCTGTTTCATATCATTTTCCTTCCTGTTTGAAAACTACCCGACTTCAGGCAAATTGATTTTGCCAGATCCAACACCTTGCTCCATCTTTCTCCTGTGCGAAAAAATCTCACTCGTAGAAATCCACTGCAAACAAAGCCTCACCAGATTGGATTTCACCCTCTTTTAACAAACGTATCTTCTGATTATTTTCCAGCTCCGTACAAAGTACTGGTGAAGTGATAGACGGAGCATGCTCTTTTAAATATTCCAAATCCATCTTAATCATTGGTTCACCCTTTTTCAACTTTTGTCCATTCTCTACCAATACCTCAAATCCCTTGCCGTTCAATTTCACAGTATCAATCCCTATATGGATCAGCAGACTGATCCCTGTGTCTGTCAGAAAGCCAATGGCATGTTTTGTTTCAAAGACAAAGCTGACCTCACCATCCTCCGGCGCACGCACTACGGCATCCTTTGGGGTGACAGCAGCACCGTCTCCCATCATTCTGCCCGCAAATGCTTCATCTGGAGTAGTTCCCAAATCCGCCGCAGTTCCTTGCATAGGACTGGAAATAACAATAGATTTGGCTACTTTCCCTTTTCCCTTTTCGTGCAGTTCATCCTCCACTGTTTCCTGTATATCATCTCCAGTATACTCCTCATTCGGTGCAGTTTCCAGATAATCTTCCAAATTAGACTTAATTACCGTTACATGTGGTCCATAAATAACCTGTACTCCATTTCCCTTGTGTACAACGCCGGACGCACCTGTTGATTTCAATAATGCATCATTTACCAGTTCTGTATGAACAACAGTACAGCGAAGTCTGGTAGCACAACAATCCACATCGCTGATGTTTTTCTTACCTCCAAGTCCTCTTGTGATCACAGCACTGACAGAATCCGCTTTCTCTGTTTCACCGGAAAAATTCTTTTTTGCATTTCTTGCATTGACATCAGCCCTTGTAAATAATTTTGTTTCGGTATCATCCTCTTCCCTTCCTGGTGTCTTAAAATCAAATTTCTTAATTAAAAATGTAAAGACAAAATAATACAAAAAGAAATAAATAATACCAACCGGTATCACCATCAGCCAGCTCGTCTTTTCATTTCCCTGCAGGATTCCAAACAGGAAGAAATCCAGAAATCCGCCGGAGAATGTCAGTCCCACTGCAATGTTTAACATATGGGCTATCATATAAGCAGAACCAGCCAAAATAACCTGGACAACAAACAATGCCGGTGCTACAAAGAGAAAAGAAAACTCAATCGGTTCTGTAATACCAGTCAACATACACGTCAGAGAAGCAGAAAGCAGTAAACCCCCGGCAGCCCTCTTCTTCTCTGGTTTTGCACAGCGGTACATTGCCAGTGCTGCTCCAGGCAGACCGAATATCATAAATATAAATTCGCCGGAAAAATACCTTGTTGCATCTGCGCTAAAGTGTGATATATTAGCAGAATCTGCTAACTGAGCAAAGAAAATATTCTGTCCGCCCTGAATTGTCTGCCCTGCTACTTCCATCGTTCCACCAACAGCAGTCTGCCAGAATGGCATATAAAATACATGATGCAGACCAAATGGAATCAATGCCCGTTTAACCAGACCAAAGATTAAAGTTCCAAGATAACCGCTTCCTGTTACCAAACCACCTAATGCGAAGATTCCATTCTGTACCACCGGCCAGATAAAATACAACAAAATACCTACAAACATATAAACAACCGTGGAAATAATCGGAACAAATCTTGTTCCACCAAAGAAAGATAATGCATTAGGCATTACGAGCTTATAAAACCGGTTGTGGAGTGCTGCAACGCCCAGACCGACAATAATACCACCAAATACACCCATCTGCAGTGTTTGTATTCCACATGCTGATGCAATCGTTCCCTCCAGCACATCATTCGCTACCTGGCCGTCCTCCAGAATCCTGCCATTTACCACCAACATCGCATTAATGGCAGTGTTCATAACAAAATAAGCAATCACAGCAGAAAGAGCAGCCACCTCCTTCTCCTTTTTTGCCATACCGATTGCTACACCAACCGCAAAAATCAATGGCAGATTGTCAAATACCGCACTTCCTACTTTGCTCATGATGACCAGCAATGCATGAAGCATTGTACCATCCCCAAGAACTTTCCCTAAACCATACGTAGCAATGGTCGTTTCATTTGTAAAAGAACTTCCTATTCCCAACAGAAGCCCCGCCACCGGAAGTATCGCAATCGGCAGCATAAAACTTCTCCCGACACGCTGCAATACTCCAAAAATTTTGTCTTTCATTTTGTTTATCTCCTTTTTTAGATTGGATGCCCATAATGTCACAGCCATATAGAGATTATTTTAAACAAAAAGAAACATTAACATACATAAATATATTCAATAATTCTGCATACTGCTTTTCCGTTCTGTCGTTAAAGTCTTTAAATGCTCCTCACTGACATGACCATCTACTCTTTTGGCATCCTCCCTTATTGACATAAGCTCATTATGTAACATTTTTTCTACTCCACATATAATATATTACACAATAAAAAAGGAGATAAGCAAAATGAGCATGCCTAAAATTGAATGCAACAACATTAATAAATGTTGTGCTGCATCATCTGTTCTTCAATCAATCGCCCTTGAGGAGACTGCCATTTCCCACATTCTAAATGCAGAAGGAGAAAAACTTCAAAAAGCAATTTCTCTCAATTGTGACCACAAAGATTTGATAGAAATAAACAAATCCGTTGAAGACATGGTGGAGAAAATTACTAATCTAGAAATTGTATTAAAATCTAAATTAGATTTAATCAGACCGATTCTCGATGATTGTGATAAACACAATCAGAAACCTCACAAAACAGAGTGTTAATTGTAGGGCTGAAAGCCCTACTTACATAAGCTAATTCGAGAGATACTATTTTCCCTTTAAGTCTCTCACAGAATCCCATGTGATTTTCTCTTTCTAATTGTCATCCCACATCAGTCCCAGACGCTTTACACAGGATTTACTCTGCCTGCTAAAATCATATTTTTCATACATCTGATCTTTGATGATTGTTTCCAATAATAAATTTTTTTCCATACTGACACGTTCAATCTCTGAACTTAATAATTCATAATCAGGTTGTATTTTTGATGCTAAGACTCTTTTATATCTTGTAGGAAACTTTTAAGAAGTCAAAAGAAAATCCAGAACATATTTCGGAAATTTTGATACCAATTTTTCAATACGTAGAAATTTGTAAAATTTTAAAATTGCTTTACTAAAAGCTTTTTTAAGAAAAAGCACCGAAAGCCCTTATTCCAAGGCGCTTCCAGCGCAGTTTAGATGAGTGGAGCTGAGGGGAATCGAACCCCTGTCCGAACCCAGATCCAATGTCCTTCTACTGTCATAGTCAGTGTTTTATCATTCCCTCCAGCTACCGCCCACTAACAGGCTGCAACCTTCAGTAGCTTCATAAATTTTCTGCTGCCGCAAAGCTTAAGCAACAGAGTTTCCCGCTGGTCGACACCGGTTATCCTCATCGCGGGGAATGAGGGCCGATGGGCTGCAACTAGGCAGCCAGTGCTAAATTATCTTCAGCGTTTAATTTTAAATTCGAACTTTTTACGTGGTGTCCGACCACGGACAGCTTCTCCATCTTCAGTGAGCCCGTCGAAACCTGTACAACCCCAAATAAAAATTTGGCCATGAAAGACCTGTATTGTACAGCAAACGGCTGAAAATGTTAATTAGCGAATCACAACAGCCTGCACCTGCAGGATTCGGATATCGCTTACTATACCACAACCCTTCTGTTTTGTCAAAAAGGTTCTGATACACCCTTTCAACAGTATCCCACTTTTCTTTCTATAATATGCCTGTCATTTCTTAATATTTACCATTTTCTTCTAAGTCTGGGGGGAATTTAAATGTTGGTCAATGATATCACAGATATGATAAAAACACTCTGCCTGCTCCTCTTCACTTTCTCCCCGCAGGTAACTGTACAATCTCTGATCAATGAATGCCTCCGAATAATCACTGCATTTCTCATCAAAAATCTGGGCATATGCCATCAGTGCAGCCAACTGGCAATTAAATACATTGGGATGATAATCATTGCTTACATGATAATCCTCGTACGCAAAACCCAAGTCATAGGTTGCATTTAGCATTTCCTCCACCCTAATCACTTCTGCTTCCTTCTGTTCTTGTGCCTTCTGCAGCTGATCTGACCATCTGCCTGAGAATAATTTGGTCTCATAACTATTCATAAATTCTGTTTCATAAAAATAAATCCGGGTACTGGGCTGGCAATATTCTTTATATTTCTTTAAGACAGCAGACAGATTATCTGATGACATTCCCTGTAAAATAAGAACATCCGCATTTTCTACTGCCCTCATCAGCTTTGGACGTTTCCCTCTCTTCATTTCTGCAAGATGTTTTTTCAATGCATAACTATCCTTACTAAAATCCCGGACTGCCAGTTTCTGACCATAGGCCTCTGCTGCTACCTCCAGACCATCCATAAAATGTCCCTGTCCCATTAAACTGTTTCCTATAATCACCACACGGACATCCCCGCCAAGTGTCCCGTTTTTCTCCCTAACCCATACCGGAAATTCGTATTCATATCCATTGACATCTGTTACTGTAACTATACTTTTTCCTGGCTCCACCGCTGTTACCTCGCCGGAGTCAGTCACTGTCACACAGTTATCTGAGGATACCGCCTGCACGATTTTTTCTTTCCGCAGGGCAATCTGGACCTTTTCACCAGTTAGGATGGTTGCCGCCTTCTCCTGCAAAACATCCTGTTTTGGCAATACAGTCACCTCTGTTTTCGTCTTGTCAGAGGATGACCTATCCTCTCTCCGACGACATCCTCCCAGAAACAGACTAATCCCTAACATTAGTCCCAGAATGGGATATATCCACTTTCTCAACCCCATATTTCATCCTCCCCGTATCCCTTTAGATTCCCTTTTCATCCTGTGCTGTATTTCCTTCCAATCCGGACATGGAACATTAATACAAATTCTTTACCTTAAACTGCTTTTCCGCCTCTCTTCTCTGGTCTTTTTTAGCAATATCCTGCCGCTTGTCATACTGCTTTTTCCCCTTAGCAAGACCAATTTCCACCTTCATCAGACTTCCCTTTAAATAGACATTCAGAGGCACCAGAGTATATCCCTTCTGTGCAATCTGTCCTTCTATTTTCCGTATTTCATACCGATGCAGCAGAAGTCTTCTCGGTCTGAGTGGGTCCTTATTAAAAATGTTTCCTTTTTCATAAGGACTGATATGCATCCCATAGATATACACTTCACCCTTCTGAATGCGGACAAATGATTCCTTAATGCTGCACTTTCCCATACGCAGAGACTTTACCTCTGTTCCAACCAGCTCAATTCCTGCCTCATATTTATCCTCAATAAAATAATCATAAAATGCCTTTTTATTATTAGCAATTATTTTTTTCAATTCCTTTGCCATACTCTGTTCCTATTCCTTTTCCATAATAATAATTAGAGTGTCAAAAGTCCGCTTCTATTTCAATAACACTCAATGTCTGGCACGTCGTTTGGCAGACTTCTTTTTTGCCTTTTTAATGGTTTCCTTCCTTTTCTGTGTCTTTCTGCCAGTTCTCTCTGCTTTTTTGCCGTAACGCTCTGTCCTCTGTTCTGATCTTCTGCGTCCCTTTGCTGCCGGTTCTCTTCCTGTCAACGCTTTTTTCTGGACGGCATTCCTGTGTTTTCTTTTTCCATCCTCACTCTTTTCCAAAGAAGGAAGGATTACATTGCCCTCCTCGTCCTCCTGATACAATATAAAATCAACAGTATGTGTCAGTTTATCCACATCCGCAACAACGATCCTGATATCCTCACCCAGCTTAAATACTTTTCCGGTACGCTCTCCCACCATACGGTGACGATCTTCATCATAATAGAAATAATCTCCCGGAATATCGGCTACCCGAATCATTCCTTCTATCGTATTAGGAAGCTCCACATACATGCCCCAGGTGGTCAGTCCGGAAATGATTCCCTCAAAGCTCTCTCCGATAAACTGCTCCATATATTCTGCTTTTTTCATCTTGTCAACTTCCCGCTCTGATTCCTCCGCCCGACGTTCCAACGCACTTGTCCGGTCTGTCACCTCTGGCAGAATCCTCTTATAATGGTCAATTCTCTTTTCGTTCATCTTCCCATGCAGGTTTTCTTTAATGATCCGGTGGATCTGTAAATCAGGATAACGGCGGATTGGCGAGGTAAAATGACAATAATACTTCATTGCCAGTCCAAAATGTCCCTCACATCCAGTCGTATATCTTGCCTGCTTCATAGAGCGCAGTGCCAGACGGCTGATCAGTGCCTCTTCCGGCTTTCCTGCCACTCCCTTCATCAACTTCTGGATTTCCTTTGGATGGATTTCATCTTCTTTTATTTTTAATGTATATCCAAAATTTTCAACAAATACGCTGAGATTTTCAATTTTCTCCATATCTGGGCTTTCATGAGTACGATACACAAACGGAAGCTCCTGCCAGAAATAATCCTCTGCAACAGTCTGGTTTGCTGCCAGCATAAATTCCTCTATGATACGGTTTGCCTTGGTCTGCTCATATTCCTTTACCTCAATCGGCTTTCCCTGTTCATCCAGAATAATCTTCGCTTCTGGAAAGTCAAAATCAATGGAACCACGTTTCTCTCTTCTCGCCTTCAAAATGTCTGCCAGTTCATACATCAGCTCAAACATCGGAATCAGTTCTTCATATTCTTTCCGCTCCGCCTCGTCCTGCTCCTCAACAATCTTATGGACACTGGTATAAGACATGCGACGGTCTACATTGATCACACTCTCACAAATCTTATGCTCTGTCACCTCTCCCTTTGCATTGATATCCATCACACAGGACAGTGCCAGACGGTCTACCCCCTGATTCAAAGAACAGATACCGTTAGACAGCTTATGCGGAAGCATCGGAATCACCCGGTCTACCAGATAAACACTGGTGCCTCGTTTCAAAGCTTCCTTATCCAGAGGAGAGCCTTCTGTCACATACTGGGTAACATCTGCGATATGAACTCCCAGATGATAGATTTCCCCTTCTTTCGTCAGGGTAATGGCATCATCCAGATCTTTGGCATCCTCACCATCAATGGTAACCGTCTGCAAACTGCGAAAATCCGCCCTGCCGCTTTTTTCTTTTGGGTCTACCTCCTCCTCTATCTTCTCCACCTGTGCCATTACCTCATCCGGATATTCCTCCGGAAGACCAAATGCCTTTATCACTGACAGGATATCTACTCCCGGATCATTCACATGACCCAGTATCTCCAGAACCCTTCCCTCCGGCTTACGGACCTCATCTCCAAAATCCGTAATCTCTACGACTACCTTATGACCAGTGACAGCCCCCTTACTCTCTGCCTTTGCCACATAAATATCTCTGGTAAATTTCTGATTGTCAGCTACTACAAATCCAAAGTTACGGCTCCGGGTATAGGTGCCTACCATAATCCTGTTTCCATGTTCCATGACATGCAGGATTTCCCCCTCCCGGCGTTTCCCCTCTCCGGCATCCTTTTTCACCAATATCTGAACGGTATCCCCATCCATAGCTCCTCTGGTATAGCTCTCTGGAACAAAAATATCATCGTCCTCACCTTCTACACGCACAAAGCCAAAGCCTCGCTGGGTCGCCATATATCTTCCCACCTTAACATCAGAGGGAAGAAGCTTGATTTTTCCCTTCAAGTTAATGGTAAGCTTTCCTTCCATTACCAAGGCATCCAACACCTCCCGCAAATCCTTTTTTTCCCTGGAAGGAACCTGCAGTATCATCGCCATTTCTTTCACAGACATTGGCTTATATCCCTTAGATGAAACAAAATCAAAGACCAGTTTCTTCTTTTCTTCTAATTCCTCTTTTAACATATTGCTCTCCATTCCTTGTAATAACTGTTTATAGTATACCCTTTTTTCGATGGTTTGTATAGAAAAATGAAACGAACCAGGCCAAAACAGCCTTCCTACAATCTAAAAAGCCGTTATGGACAGCTTATACCATCCATAACGGCCTTTCTCTTTCTCATGTTTTATGCAAAAATACTCAGATTCAATAGCAGGGAAAGTATAATAAATACTACTGCAAGAATCTTTGTTGCAAGTTCCAGTCCGCCTTCCATGGAACGTCCTTTATTCTTACCCCAGTAAGACTCTGCTGCACCGCTGATCGCACCTGTCAGACCAGCCTGTTTGCCTTCCTGCATCAATACGATGATTGTCAGAGCGATACAAACAACAATATAAAGAATCAATAAAATACCATGAATCACATTAATCATTACTAAATCCTCCATTCCTTTCCAGACTGTTTCATCCTGCCACAGTCACTATAGCTTCACGAAAAGCCAGTACACACTCATAGTATAATACCATAAGTCCTATTGCTTTTCAAGCATTATTTCTGAACAAGCAATGACTTTCCAGTCATTTCAGCCGGCTGCTCCAGCCCCATAATCTGAATCAGGGTTGGTGCAATATCTGCCAGACAGCCTCCCTCACGGAGAGTATAGGAATCATCATAGTTTACCAGAATAAACGGAACCGGATTGGTGGTATGTGCAGTGAATGGAGCACCTGTCTCATAGTCAATCATCTGCTCTGCATTTCCGTGGTCAGCACAGATAAACAGTACACCATCTACCTGCTTAACAGCCTCAACCGCAGCTCCCACACACTGATCAATACGCTCTACCGCCTTAATGGCAGCAGGGATCACACCAGTATGGCCTACCATGTCTGGGTTAGCAAAATTGATAACGATCACATCATATTTATCAGAAGTAATGGCAGCAGTCAGTCTCTCTCCAACCTCCGGAGCACTCATTTCCGGTTGTAAATCGTAGGTAGCCACAGAAGGTGACTTCACCAGGGAACGGTCCTCGTCTTTATTTGGCTCCTCTACGCCACCATTAAAGAAGAAAGTAACATGTGCATATTTCTCTGTCTCAGCAAGACGGAGCTGTGTCTTTCCGTTTGCGGCAAGAAATTCTCCAAAAGTATTTGCAATACTTTCTTTCTGAAAAGCAACCAGTTTATTTCCAATAGTCTCATCGTAATCAGTAAAGCAAACATAAGTTAATGGCATAAAACCATTCTTACGCTCAAAGCTGTCAAAACTCTCATCACAGAAGGTACGTGTAATCTCACGGGCACGGTCAGGACGGAAGTTATAGAAAATAACGGAATCATTCGGCTTAATGGTTGCAACCGGCTTGCCATCCTTTTCAATGACAGTAGGTACAACGAACTCGTCATTTACTTCCTCTGCATAGGAATCTGCAATCGCCTGTACAGCATCAGCAGCCTTGTTTCCTTCTCCGCAGACAAGTGCATTATAAGCCTTTTCCACACGGTCCCAGCGGTTATCACGGTCCATCGCATAATAACGGCCATGGACACTGGCAATCTGTCCCACGCCAATTTCATCTATCTTCTTCTGCAATTCCTCTACAAAACCTTTTCCTGAAGTAGGTGCTGTATCACGTCCATCCAGGAAACAATGTACATATACATTCTTAACATCATTTTTCTTTGCCATCTCCAAAAGACCATACAGATGGGTGTTATGGCTGTGTACACCACCATCCGAAAGTAAACCATATAAATGAAGATCGGATCCATTTTTCTTTACATTCTCCATAGCGGCAAGAAGTGCCTCATTCTGGAAGAAATCCCCATCCTCAATCGCCTTGGTAATACGGGTCAGCTCCTGATAGATAATACGGCCGGCACCGATATTCATATGACCGACCTCAGAATTCCCCATCTGACCATCCGGAAGACCTACGCTCAGTCCACTGGCATTTCCCTTTACAAACGGACACTCTGCCATCAACTTGTCCATAACCGGGGTAGCTGCCTGTGCAATGGCATTTCCCTCTGTCTTTTCATTCAAACCATATCCGTCCAGTACCATCAATACAACCGGTTTCTTACTCATAATCTCATCCTTTCCTGCAATGCATATCCTGCATTTGCATATAAAAATCATTACTGCTTTCTGTATCTTTATCTGTGAAAAGCACCCCTTTCATGCTACCGGACTGCATTCTCACTTGCATCATAATCCAGTTTATGAGTATACATGATTTAAAGAGGTAAGTCAAATGCCTGCTTTCCAGCGTTGCCAGTTCCAAAGCTGTTTACCACTCCCTGTAACAGAAGAATCCCTATTCCTGATAATATCCAAGTCCGGTGATACAAAGTAATGGCCACTAATTCTATATCCCTGGCATCCGGATTGTCATGCTCATATACACCCCGGCTGTTGTCATCCGCCCAGTCCAAATCATCTTATTTATTCCTTTGAGAAAATAAAGATTTTTCATCTGTGTACTGTTATTTCTGCGTTTTCAACGGACCATAGAAATAACTGGAGGTCGCGCCGCCATCGATCAAGATGGTAGAACCGGTAATAAAGGCTCCTTTGCTGCTCATCAAAAGCTCCGCAACATTTGCAACTTCATCCGCAGTTCCCGGACGTCCGGCAGGACAATTCGCAAACATATTCTTGTAAAAATCTCCGCGAGGGCCGTTAAACTCGTCAATCGCCAACGGCGTTACAATAATGCCGGGAGCAATATCATTGATACGAGCGCCACGTCTGCCCCATTTAACCGCCTCTGCCATGACGCGTTTTTCATTGCAGCGTTTCGCCATCTGATAGGCGTGCAGGGTATCCCGAATATTTGACCGCTGTAACAGAGGAAGTTTGAGCAATTCTTCCGATGGAGTTGTAGCCAGCATTTCATCCTCCTCGGCAGTCAGGGCAGGCATACGCCACCCCGACTGGCTGGAAATCGTGACACCCACGCCGCCTTTCTTAATGACCTTACCAACCTCCTCCAACAGAACCGCAGTACCATACAGATCTACTTTCAAAATGACCTCAATAGGAGCCTGACTGGGTGAAACCCCTGCCGCATTGACCAGCATGGAGATTTCTCCATATTTCTGTGCTTCTGCAATGAGGCTCATAATGGACTCGCGGGAAGATAAGTCCATTTCCATAGCCACCACATCAAAACCCGCATCATTCATAATTTTAGCGATAGCCTGAGCGTTTTCGAGCTTCTTATCGCCTACAACAATTTTCATGCCATAGCCCATTCTTCTGGCAATCGCCATACCAATCTGGCCTGCGCCAGTTAAAATCATTACATCTTTCATCTTCTTTTACCTACCTTTTCTTATTCCGCCTGATCTCCACCAAATACAAGAAATTGCATCTGGTTCAATTTTTCATCTATTTCATTGATTTCCTCAGCAGATAAGATAATCTCTTCTGTATTGATTCCTGTATAGCACTCTGCTGTATCAAACTGCTATAGCTCATCAGAGACACATTGCAAATATTTTTTCAATGTCCTGCTGTGCCAGCGGCTTAAAACCCGGAAGCACACCGTTGCCACAGGCCTTCTTAGCCATAACCGGGAAATCTTTTGCTTCAATGCCGACTTTTGTGAAAGTATTATCCAGTTCCAGCGTATCAAAGAAGAATGCAGAAAGTTTTTCAATACTCTGCTTTGCAATATCCATCGGCTCCAGATTTGCAGCAATGCCAAAGACATTCACACCAAACTGGACATATTTAGATACAGTAGTCTCATCCAGGCAGTATTCCATCCAGCGGGGAGTCAAAATTGCCAACCCAAGACCGTGAGTAATATCATAAATAGCAGAAAGCTCATGCTCCATAGGGTGGCAGCTCCATGCCTGCTGCTTGCCGCCATTCACAAAACCGTTGATCGCCCAAGAAGAAGTCCACATGAGGTTTGCACGAGCCTCATAATTATCCGGCTCCTGCATTGCAATAGGCGCATATTTGATGATCGTTTTCATCATTCCCTCCATAAAGCAATCCAGCATATACAGGTCAGGCTCCATATTGAAATAAACTTCTATGATATGGCTCATCATGTCCGCTGCACCGCAGGCAGTCTGATAAGGGCTGACACTGTAGGTCAGTGTTGGGTCGAGAAAGGAAGCCTTGGGCAGCAGGGGATCAGCCAAACGGCCAATTTTATCCTGTGTTTCAGGATTACTGATAACACCGCCGGAATCCATCTCTGATCCGGTAGCTGCAAGAGTTAATATCGTAACTACCGGCAGTGCCTTTTCCACAGGAGCCCATTCACTGAAAAAGTCCCACGGATCATGTTCTACACAGGCACCTGCTGCCATCCATTTAGTTGCATCCAAGGTAGAACCACCGCCCACAGCCAACAGGACATCAATATGATGTTCCTTACACATCTGCGCTCCATCACGCACCGAATCAATACGAGGATTAGGTGCAATCCCGGACAGCTCATACAATTCCAACCCAGCGTTTTTGATTTCCTCTGTCACAGCATTATAAAGACCACTCTTCTTGATGGAACCGCCACCGTATGTCAACAGCACCCGCTTACCGTATTTTGATAATTCTTCTCCTAAGTGACAAAGTTGATTTTCTCCAAAATATACTCTTACCGGAATGTCATAAATAAAATTCTTCATTGTTATTTCCTCCCTATTTCTTATTTGTTTTCCGCCGCACGATCCACACACCGCAGGGCATTAAGACTTCTCGGATAACCAATGTACGGCAGACACTGTGAAATCACTTTGATCAAAAATGCCTTGTCATTGGTGATTTTCAAAAAAGGGAATGCCCTGCCAATACCGAGATACGCCACTGCCTGATAAACGATTTCCTTTACCTCTACCGGTGTTACACCAAAATTCAGTGCCGCAGGCAGCATAGCCCGAAACTCATCCGTACCCTGGCAGCCAAGCAGCGTTGCAATGATTGCCATAAAGCGTGTTTTGTCATCCAAGTCATCCTGATTCACTACTTCGTCAAAAGCGAAGTTGTCAAACCGTTCCATGAACTCCGGGTCCGTTTCCAGAAAGGCGGAATGATAGCCCGGAAACATTTTATCGTGATATTTTTTTGCAAACTCCGTCGTTGCCATAGATTCTCCATCTCCTTATTTGTCAAATTCTTTTGCCACTTCGGTGAGAAGTCCCCGAATCGGCAGGTGCTGTGGGCAGATATGTTCACATCTGCCACATTTGATACAGTCAGATGCCCGGCTTCCTCATAATCCTTCTCTTTTACATTCTCAAAAATGTTCTCATTTTACCACTCCTATCGTTTTGCCCATCGCATAGGCTTTCTCAAAAGACGGGTGACGGTAAACATCACCTTTATCCCATATGCCGGTTCCATAGATAATTCCTTTCTCCTTTGCACCGGGTAAACACCGCAAATATCCACGCAGTCCGGCAATCGTCTCAGCCGCTGCAGAGTGTTCCGGATCAGCCGCTGTAATGATATAATAAAAATCTTTGTTTGTGATTTCTCTGTACCTCGGCAGACAGCGGTCAATCATGATTTTCATTTGCGCGTCCATAGAATAGAAGTACACCGGCGTTGCCAGAACTATAACATCCGCATCAATGAGTTCCTGCTGAATCTGCGCCATATCGTCTTTTTTGACGCATTGATGGGATTTCGTACAGCCATAACAGGCAACACAGGGGCTGATGTTCCTGTCAGCAAGATTGATTTTCTTTACTTCGCTTCCATTCTCAGCAGTCCCTTTTAAGAGCTGGTCACACAGGACATCCGAATTTCCTCCTTTACGGGGACTTGCACAGATTGCCAATACCTTCATCGTTCATCTCTCCTTTGCTTTTTGCATTTTTACAATTTCTATTTTAGGCATATATGCCCTAGGGAGCAATTCGGATTCGCGGGCATTTCCATAAGAAAAACTTATACAAAAGAAGACCATTGCTGCCACTTGACAGATATGGTCTTTCCATTTTTGTTTTACTCTTTTATGCTTCGCTTTTTGATGGAAACTTGGACTTCAATATATCCGCAAATTCCTCAACGTAATATCCCGAATTGTCCGTTTTCCAAAATGCACAATAATTCCGCTTGATAGGCTTCCCTTTGCGGGTAAGCAGTATCCGACGCAGTGTTGCAGCAAACCCCGGCTCATTTTCTCCACCCTCGATCGGCATAAACCCCTTTCCACCAATTACCAGAAGCCGGGCTTCCTCCAAATTTTCAGCAAACAGAAAATCTCCCCTGATTCCGACGATTTCCTGATAGTAGGTTCTTTCATTTTCCTGCTGCTCAGGAGAAGCAATTAAAATACAAGGGGTATCCTTCAAATCATCTGTCTCAATACTCTCCAGAGAAGCAAGAGGATTCCTTGTGGGGATCTCTACATAGCATTCACTTGTTGTTAAGAGGAAATTTACATACTCGTCTGAAAAAGCACGCCGCTGATCATTCAAAATGAGATCAACGCCGCCATTTCTTAAAGCATCATACAAATCCTCATGGTTTCCATTTATAATATGTACAGAGACATCTGGATACTTTTCTGAAAATTCTGCAACAGCCAGCCGAAATTCCTGACCTCCATAGCATTTGAGATACCCAATGCGAAGCTCGGCATGGTCTTTGTTTGCAATGCGCACAGTCTCATGGCGCAGCCTTTCAAAATCTGCCATCAGCACAAGGCTTTTCTGATAGAAATGCTCACCCGCAGGCGTCAAAGAAAATTTCCGGTTTTCTCGGTTCAAGAGCTTCACGCCCAGTTCGCGTTCCAATGCCTGGATCTGCTGTGATATGGCAGACTGAGAAATAAAACATTCTTCTGCTGCCTCCGTAAAACTCTTGCAGCGGACTACTGCCTGAAAATATTTAATCTGCTTTATCATTCGAACCTGTCACCTCTATTCTTCTGGTTTTCTTCGCAAATCACGTAGCTTTTTTACATCTTGAGGAATCAATGTGTTTATCCGAAGTGTATACACATATTATATTGTGCCTGCTCTTCTAAAGCAAGAAGGGTATCCTAAACTTTCTGTTTTTAAATTGCTTTCCGGCTCAGTTTGGTGATTCTTCCAAAAAGCTCAGACAGTTCAGCCTTTTGAGTATGCCGACCAGTTGACCCCTGATGGTGCAGTCCCCCCATTTGCCTCTGCGGCATACTTTGCAAGACGGAATTGGGAAATATTATTTTTATTAGTTCCATAATTATAAAATGCCTTAATGTCAAATGTTTTTGACTTACTGTAATAGCTTTTCATAAGAACCTGCACCACGTTCTGGGCACCATACTGATAGCGTCTTGGACAAAAACCAGGATTATCAGAATAAGCTTTATGCGCACCTCTCACATCATACGAAAGAGCAGAAAGACATGATGTGGTAATATAACTGTTTTCTATCGCTGGAATAATCGTGTTATTTACAACATCTCCCGTAAAATATACATTTATATCATTTCTGATCATATTTTTCACTGCGTCATTATTATATACAATTGCTTTATGGGCATAGGCATCTCCTGCCACATGCATTGCCAGTCCCAGGATTCGCAGTCCCCGGTTTTTCCCCTCTGCTTCCTTAGCCGTACCACCATAATCTGCAACAGACATGCTTGCCTTACATGTAATATTTACTGCTTTTTTTAACTGGCGCAACGCCGCCATATCAGAATCCAGCCCATGATACCCATTGTGTTCTTCCATAATGGAAGTAATCGATTTTGTTGGATTATTCTTTTGTAATATAGAAAGCTCATATAGATAGCAGACCGTGGCAATATAATTCGTCTCACCTAATGCGTGTAACAAATCAACTTCACTTAAAGCCACAAATTCTCCGCCGCTTACTCCACTTCCAGTATCCGCAAATAAACTCGCCATTTTCAACACGTCACATTTGTCACTAGTATATGCTGCCTGCCATGTATCTGATCCGCTTACTGTTGTGGTGATCAGTTTATTATGTCCGTCACTATTCCAAAGTGCCGCCACCTCAGGCATCTTGTATTCTCTCAATTCCGTTTCATTTTCATACGGATACGCAGATATTTCGCCTTTTGTTTTCTGCGGGATATAGTCTTTTTCAAATTTCTTTTGAATTTTCTTGCAGTATGCATAGTCTATCAGACCATTCCCACAATCACGATCTTCTAATTTTCTTGCTCCGGCATCCATCCATGCACGTATTTTTTGTGCATCCCAAGAGGGGGTGCTCATCCAAAGCATAGCAGCAACAGCACTGACATGCGGTGCAGCATAACTCGTCCCACTCTCTAACGTTACACCGCCAAACATAGATGTGACTGGTACGTTTTCTCCTGGTGCTACAAGTTCGATTTCTTTCCCTCTTGCACTGCTTTCCGAACGCTTCCTCTCGCTCGTTATACTCCCCACACCCAGTACCTCCGGATATGCTGCAGGGTATTCCGTTGTATCCTCGCCATTTCCATCATTCCCGGCAGCTGCGACCAGCAATATCCCCCTCTGTTCTGCTTCTCTTATAATCGTTCTTAGTGCCTTAGAATCCTCGCCCATTCCAAAACTCATATTTATAATATTCATTCCATTATCCATACACCATTGGATACCAGCAATGATACGGCTAACCGGTGCCATATTCTTGCTGTCCAATACTTTGACAGAATAGACATCAATCCTTTCATCCATTCCAGTAGTTCCTATTTTATTGTCTTTTGCAACTAGCACGCTCGCAACAGCGGTCCCGTGTCCCGTCATATCTTCACAGAGATATGAATACTCTTCTTCATCTACCAGATTTACCCTGCCCTTGATGTCAATATCCTCTGTCACGGCAACTCCAGAGTCCAAAACAGCGACTTTTACCTTTTTTTCACTGTTTTTTATCTCCTGATCTCTTTTTCTCTCATCTGCATGGACTGCTTTTCTATTCCACTGACTCTTCACAATCTTCTGAATTTCTTCGGCTACCTCTTTCTCATTTGTATTCGCCGATACCATAAGGTCTTTTTCCACGCTGGCAATGCCTTCCTCTTGCTTCAGTTGTTCTGCCTCGGAAGCCGTCATCTGTGTCATCGTTATCCCCGCATCTTCCAAAATTTCTTTACTTTCCTGATTCATTTTCTGACTATGTACTGCGTCGGTAAATCCATGACATTGTCTGGCGTCATCAAATATGATAATATAGTCCTGTTCTGCTTCTGCAGCCATAGCGTTTCTTCCGGTTTCTGGCATACTAACCATATTCGTAAGCATTGCTGCAAATAAAAAGCTTGCCACCAATTTTTTCTCTGCTTTTCTAAATTGCTTTTTCTTTAATTTCCCCATAAGATTTCTCCTTTCCTATAAATGTTCTGTTTACAATTTTATCGTATCACAGAACACCTGAAAAAAATGTCATTTTATGGTAAAGGAACAAAAACCCACTGTAATTATGAATCATTCATAGCTTACAGCGGGTTTTCATGTCATTGTGCCTGATTATTATTTATTGTAGTTTACAACCTTGCCAAAGTCAGCCTTCAGGGAAGCTCCACCGATCAGACCTCCGTCAATGTCTGGCTTAGCAAGCAGCTCTGCTGCATTTCCAGCATTCATGGAACCACCATACTGGATACGTACTGCGTCTGCAGTTGCCTCATCATATACTTCAGCAATACAGTCGCGGATTCCCTTGCACACCTCCTGAGCCTGGTCAGAAGTAGCTGTCTTACCTGTTCCAATAGCCCAGATTGGCTCGTATGCGATAACCATGCTCTTAACCTGGTCTGCAGTGATACCTGCCAGGTCAGACTTAATCTGGTAACGGATCCAGTCCATGGTTACACCCATTTCTCTCTGCTCTAAGGACTCACCGCAGCAGAGGATTGGTGTCAGACCTGCTTCAAATGCCTTCTTTACCTTCTTATTTAACAGACAGTCATCCTCTTTAAAGTAATCACGACGCTCAGAATGACCAATGATAACATACTTCACACCAGCATCTACTAACATAGCAGCAGAAATTTCACCAGTATATGCACCGCTCTCCTCAAAATACATGTTCTCAGCACCAACCTCTACGTTAGTACCCTTAACTGCCTCCACAACAGGAACGATATCAATAGCAGGTACACAGTATACTACATCAACCTCATCGTTCTTTACTAAATCCTTTAACTCGTTTACTAAAGCAACTGCCTCGCTAGGAGTCTTGTTCATTTTCCAGTTGCCGGCGATAATTTTCTTTCTTGCCATTTTATCCCTCTTTCTGCCATGCACTTCATGGTCTCTCTATCTACTTATTATTCTCTGACATAATTTTCACATCATATCTGAAAGCTGTAAATCTTATCTCTATTTATCATCAGCTGCTGCTACGCCTGGAAGCTCCTTGCCCTCTAAGAACTCAAGAGAAGCTCCGCCACCAGTAGAGATGTGAGTCATCTTGTCTCCGAAGCCTAACTGATTTACAGCTGCTGCGGAATCACCGCCACCGATAATAGTAGTAGCACCTTCCAGCTTAGCCATAGCTTCCGCTACTGCAACAGTACCTTTTGCAAAGTTAGGCATCTCAAAACAGCCCATTGGTCCATTCCAGACAACAGTCTTTGCACCAGCTACAGCCTCTGCAAATAATTCTGCTGTCTTAGGCCCGATATCCAGACCCTCCATATCTGCTGGAATCTCGCCACGGCCAACTACCTTGAAGTTTGCATCATTGGAGAAATCGTCTGCAACCGTAGTATCAATCGGAATCAGAAGCTTAACACCCTTCTCTTCTGCCTTCTTTTCCATATCAAGTGCATACTGCTTGTAATCCTCTTCCAGAAGAGACTTACCAACTTCCTCACCATGGGCAGCCATGAAGGTATAAGCCATACCACCACCAATAATCAAAGTATCAACCTTCTCTAACAGGTTGTTGATAACAGAAATCTTAGAAGAAACCTTTGCACCACCAAGGATTGCTACGAATGGTCTCTCCGGATTGTTTACTGCATTCCCAAGGAAATCAATTTCCTTCTGCATCAGATAACCAACAACACAGTCACCATCAACGAACTGGGTAACACCTACATTGGAACAATGTGCTCTGTGCGCAGTACCAAATGCATCATTTACAAATACATCAGCCAGGGAAGCCAGCTCTTTGGAAAATTCCTCACCGTTCTTGGTCTCCTCTGATCTGTAACGTGTATTCTCAAGAAGGATCACATCACCATCATTCATAGCTGCTACAGCAGCCTTTGCATTTTCCCCAACAACATTGGCATCTGCTGCAAATTTCACTTCCTGTCCCAACAGCTCAGTAAGACGGGCTGCAACTGGTGCTAAAGAAAGCTCCGGCTTTGGCTCTCCCTTTGGCTTTCCTAAATGGGAGCAAAGGATAACCTTTCCGCCGTCAGCTACCAGCTTTTTAATGGTAGGAAGAGCTGCTACCAGACGGTTCTCATCTGTAATCTTTCCATCTTGTAAAGGTACATTAAAATCACAACGGACTAAAACCTTTTTTCCTTTTACATTGATATCATCAACGGATTTCTTATTTAACATAACTATAACCTCCTAACTATTTTTAAAAAACGAAAAACGGGTCCGGCCCAACAAAAGACCGGACCCGTAGATGGATCATAATAATCTCTGTGATTATGCAAGCTCAGAGAAGTATTTGATTGTTCTTACCATCTGGGATGTGTAAGAATTCTCATTATCATACCAAGATACTACCTGTACCTCATATAAATCATCAGCTACCTTGGAAACCATTGTCTGAGTAGCATCGAACAGAGAACCATATCTCATACCAACGATATCAGAAGAAACGATTTCATCCTCATTGTAACCGAAGGACTCTGTAGCTGCTGCCTTCATGGCTGCGTTGATACCTTCAACAGTGATATCAGAACCCTTACATACAGCTGTCAGAATTGTAGTAGAACCTGTTGGGGTAGGAACACGCTGTGCAGAACCGATGAGCTTACCATTCAGCTCAGGAATAACAAGACCAATAGCCTTTGCTGCACCTGTGCTGTTAGGAACGATATTAACTGCTGCTGCACGGGATCTTCTTAAGTCACCCTTTCTCTGAGGACCATCCAGAGTCATCTGGTCGCCTGTGTAAGCATGGATAGTAACCATGATACCAGACTGAATAGGTGCATACTTATTTAAAGCATCTGCCATAGGAGCTAAACAGTTTGTTGTACAAGAAGCTGCAGAAATGATAGTATCCTCAGCCTTTAATGTCTCATGGTTTGTGTTGTAAACGATAGTAGGAAGATCATTTCCAGCAGGAGCGGAAATAACAACCTTACGAGCACCAGCGTTGATATGAGCCTGAGCCTTCTCCTTAGAGGTATAGAAACCAGAACACTCAAGGACAACGTCTACACCAAGCTCGCCCCAAGGACAATTGTTTGCATCTGGGAAAGCGTAGATTTTGATTTCTTTACCATCAACTGTGATGGAATCTTCTCCAGCGGAAACTGTATCAGCCTTCTCATATTTACCCTGAGATGAATCATACTTTAACAGATGAGCAAGCATCTTTGGGCTTGTCAAATCGTTGATAGCTACTACTTCATAACCCTCTGCACCAAACATCTGTCTGAAAGCAAGACGTCCGATACGACCAAAACCGTTAATTGCAACTTTTACTGCCATTTTAAAATTCCTCCTAAAATAAATTTTATAATTTACTGTTCTTTGCACCAAAAGCACTCAACAGTAATTAATCTTTTTTACCCAACCCCTATTGTAGCGGACTTGTCCGCAAATTTCAAGGCTATTTTTGGATTTCGTGGAATTTCATGGAATTTTTGCAGATTTGCAGATTTTCTGCTCTTTTTTTTCAAAAAACTATAAAAAATAGACAAATCCAAACATTATGTTTCCCACAAAATAATCTTTCCTGCATGGAGTGATTCCTGCACCAGGATGGTCCTCTGATTAGAGGAACCTTTAAACACAAGGCCTAAATCTTTCTTGTCAATCATGAATTCACCATCCACCAGAACCTCCAGATGAGATAACAGCTTTTTCGTTTCCGGCCATTCCTGATACATTCTTCCCAAAATATCCTTTTCATAGTCATAACCGGTAAAACACCAGATCGACTTTTCAGGGTATTTCTCATGAATTTGCTCTACCAAAGGAAGCAGTCCCTGCTGATTCACTCTCTCCAGCGGCTCTCCACCCAGCAGTGTAATCCCCTTGATGTAATCTGGTTCCAGGTAACCAAGAATCAAGTCAATGGTTTCCTGTGTAAAAGGCCTGCCATATCCAAAATCCCATGTCTCCGGATTGAAACATTCCTTACAGTGATGGGTACAGCCACTGACAAACAACGAAACCCTCACACCCGGTCCGTTTGCCACATCACACTTCTTAATCTCTGCATAATTCATAGTAATCCTCATTTCTGCATCAGCTTATAAATGGAGCGTTCTGGAATTGATTTCCTTGGTCTTTCCCACGTTCCAGAAATTCTCTCCCAGATAACCGCAGGTACGTCTGGTCACGTTCATCTTATTCTTGTCCTTATTATGGCACTGCGGGCATTCCCACTCCAGATTATCATTGATCATAATTTCTCCGTCATATCCACAGACATGGCAATAATCTGATTTTGTATTAAACTCGGCATACTGGATATTATCATAAATAAAACGCACCACATCCTCCAATGCTTCCAGATTATGGCGCATGTTCGGAATCTCTACATACGAAATCGCCCCACCGGAAGAAATCTTCTGAAACTGGCTTTCAAAACGAAACTTCTCAAATGCATCAATCTTTTCACGTACATCTACATGATATGAATTGGTGTAATACCCCTTATCAGTGATATCCTTGATCTCGCCAAATTTCTTTTTATCTATTTCTGCAAAACGATAACACAAACTTTCTGCCGGTGTGCCATATAATCCAAAACCAATTCCTGTCTCCAATTTCCATGTATCACATGCAAGACGCAGACGCTTCATCAGACGCAGAGCAAAGTTCGTTCCCTTTGGATCCGTATGGCTTACTCCTGTCATCAGCTTGGTGGTCTCGTAAAGACCAATGTATCCCAGTGAAATTGTAGAGTAGCCATCGTGCAGCAACCTGTCTATAGTCTCTCCCTTTTTCAGCCTTGCAATAGCGCCATACTGCCAATGAATCGGACTGACATTAGAAAGTGTCCCCTCCAAAGAATGATGACGGCACATCAACGCCTCAAAGCAAAGTGCCAGCCTCTCCTCCAGAAGTGCCCAGAATTTCTCTTCATCCCCCTGGGCAATAATTCCAATCTGAGGAAGGTTCAGACTGACAACCCCCTGATTAAACCGCCCTTCAAACTTGTACTTTCCATTTTCATCCTTCCACGGTGTCAAAAAGCTTCGACATCCCATGCAGGAGAACACATTTCCCTCGTAATTTTCCCTCATCAGCTTAGCAGAAATATAATCCGGATACATTCTCTTGGCAGAACATTTTACTGCCAGCCGGGTGAGATAATCATATTTCCCTCCCTTGAGGCAATTATGTTCATCTAATACATAAATCAATTTAGGAAATGCCGGTGTCACATAGACTCCCTTTTCATTTTTGATTCCTTCGATACGCTGCTTCAAAATCTCTTCAATGATCATGGCATTCTCTTCGATATATGGATCATCCTTATCCAGATTGAGAAATAAGGTTACAAACGGAGACTGTCCGTTTGTGGTCATCAGAGTATTGATCTGGTACTGGATCGTCTGCACACCTGACTTCAATTCATCTACCAGGCGGTCACGGACAAACTCCTCTCTCAGTTCCCCTGAAATAGAATCCCCATATTTCTCAAAATAATGCTGCTCATATTTTGTCCTGCTCTTTCTCAGGTATTTTCCCAGATGGCAGATATCTACAGACTGCCCTCCATACTGGCTGCTGGCTACCGCCGAGATGATCTGGGTCATGACAGTACATGCCACCTGAAAACTCTTCGGACTTTCAATCAGCTTTCCATTCATCACAGTACCGTTTTCCAGCATGTCCCCTATATTGATCAGACAGCAGTTAAAAATGCTCTGCAGATAATAATCCATATCATGAAAATGAAGGACACCATCCTCATGTGCCTTAATAATCTTCTCCGGAAGAAGCACACGCTTTGTCAAATCTTTCGATACCTCCCCCGCAATGAGATCACGCTGGGTTGACGCAATATATGCATTTTTATTGGAGTTCTCCTCCATAACATCCTTATTGCTGTTTTTAATCAGACTCATAATAGAATCATCTGTGGTATTGGCGCGTCGTACCATCTCCCGGGTATAACGGTAAATAATATATTTTTTCGCCAGTTCAAACTTGCGCTCTGCCATCAGCTTCTGCTCAATCATATCCTGAATATCTTCCACAAGAAGATTATCAGATTTTTTATTTTCAATGCTGGCTACGATAGAATCTATCTTTTCTTCCGTAATCTGCTCGTACTTGTCCACCTCAGCATTTGCTTTTTGAATGGCTATGACAATTTTATTCCTGTCATAATCTACAACTCTTCCATCCCTTTTCGTAACCTTCATGGTTGTTCCTCCTTCAATCATCTTCTCCAGACATTTTATAGCAAAAAAATATCGTCTCGACCAGATAAAACAGTACCTGACTCGGAACGCACACACATTATAGCATTACCTCACCAAAAAGTCCACTATATATTGTGATTTTATTTTATTTTTTCACAATATATAGTGGACTCCCCATTTTTCTAAGCACTACTCCTGTAGTGCTGTTTTTCCCAGCTGTACTGTCTCAATCCAACAGAGTCAGTAATCACACCCGTTTCAAATCAATAATCTTTTGATAATAGCATTGATATGCTGATGGTATACTGTAGTTCTTTTCTATCTCTGCTGCATCAGCCCATACTGCTTCCTCCGACATTTCCAGCTCTGGCAGCTGGTCCAGATGCACAAGATAACCAAGCATATGCCACTCTACATGAGAAAAAATATGTTCTCCTTTTCCCAGAAGCTCTATCTGATCTCCTTTTACACTCCACTGTTCCAGCAGGACCTTTAACTGTTCCAGTGACAATTTCCCCTCCTGTGCCGGAAACTCCCACAGACCGGCCAGAAGCCCTTTCGGCGGACGCTTTTGTATCAGGTACTTCCCCTGGTATTCCAGCAACAGCACCGTACGCTCCTGCTGCTTTCTCGGCTTTTTCACTGGTTTCACCGGGTAGTCCTTCATATTTCCCTGCTCTTTTGCCAGACAAATCCCGGACAATGGACAGCAGTCACACAAAGGCTCTCCGTTTGGCAGACAAACGGTAGCTCCCAAATCCATCCATGCCTGATTAAAACTGCCAGTCTCTTTCTCTGGCATAATCTCCATAACATCTTCTCTTATACGGCGCTTTACCCCTGTTTTCGTAATGTCAGAATCATCTCCCATCAGCCGGGTATAAATCCGGTAGACATTACCGTCCACAGCCGGTACTCTCTTTCCAAAGGCAATAGATGCAATGGCCCCTGCTGTATATTCTCCGATTCCCGGCAGTTTTAGAAGCTGGTCGTATTCATCCGGAAATACTCCATGATATTCTTCCATGATAACCGCTGCCGCTTTTTGAAGATTTCTGGCACGGTTATAATACCCAAGCCCCTGCCACAGCTTCATCAGTTCATCTTCCGGAATCTGTGCCAGATCAGCAACCTCTGGCAGATACTCCAAAAATCTCTGATAATACCCTTTTACAGCCTCAACTCTGGTCTGCTGCAACATAATCTCTGATATCCACACGTGATACGGATCAGGTCTTTCTTCACTGCCGTTTTTTTGTCTCCAGGGCAGTTTTCTTGCATGAAGGGCATACCAGTCTAATAATAAACCTGCAATATCTTTCATTCGTTCCCTTTCTACCTGCTGCCATTCTATACTTAAATACGGAGAAGAATTGGCAAAATTTCTTTCGATTCTTTTATCAAATGATCACTTTCTTTGCATCTTTGGACAGATCTGTGATATCACGGATCTCCTCTATTGGAATTTTAGTGTATTCCGACAGCTCTTCCTGTGTAGCTGTCCTTCCCATTTCTTCTGCCAGATATTTAGCCGCTTCATGAAGAAGATTGATTTTTGCCAGAATCGTATCCTCCCAGTCCTTCTTTTCGGTCATGTCATCAATCATCATTTCCATCGCTTGTCTTATTTCCATCTCTATAACAGAATGAATCCTCTCCATATCGGGTTGTCCATTTTCTGCTAAAAAGCTTTCTCTTCCCTGCTCCAGAACGCCCATTGCATTAAGAAGTCCCATATTTCCTTCTGCAACAACCTCCTCCAGCAACACATTCCGTTTCTTGTAATCACCAGCTATCTCAAGTACATAGTCAAGATATCCCTGCACAACTTCATTACGGATTTGGGAATCTCCCTCAAGAAAACGCTTCATCAATTCCCGTTCCTGCTCCTGTGTATTTCCCACCAAGGCTGAAACCTCACACCGGTATATCTGTAGATTCCGCTGTGCTTTTGTCAGCTTTTTCCCAGAACCATTACCTTTCAATTTCCCATCTGGTTTCTGAAGCTTTTCGTTCTCCCTCTGCTTTTCTTCTACAGCACGTTCTGCTTCCTGATTGACGACCGTCTCCTGAGGAACAGAATCATATCCCTCTATCACTATCTGGCTGGCAGCTAAATACTGGTAGACTGCCTCCATCTGTTTTTTATCCAGTTCCATATCACTCAGATATTTTTGGATTTCACCCTGGGTCAGTCTTCCCTGCTGCGACACAGCGATAGATTTAATTTCTTCCATACATTCCAATAATTTACTTTGCTCTATCATAATCCGTTACTCCTCCACAGAATAATTATATTTGACATTTCTCAGACAGCATTTTGGCTCAATTTAAAAATACACTTTGCTTCTCACTATATCATTTGTAAGTAAAATTGTCATCCTGTATCATTTGTTTTCATGGAATAGAATATTTTGTTTTTCAGCGAGTTTCGACAAAAGTTTGTACAAATTATGAATATTTATGAATTTTGCACAAAGATGGTAGCTATTTTAAAAAATATCTGTTATAATATCACATGTGAATGATTGTGCAAAAACAGGCAGATAATTCTCATTTTATCTGTTTGTAATTTATTAAAAGGAGGAAATTACAATGAGAAAAAGCTTTCAAAAAGCATTATCCCTGGCACTGGCTGCTGCAATGACAGTAAGCCTTGGTTCAGGAATAGCAGCACCTCAGGAGACAGATGCTAAGGTCGTAGACAAAAAAATCACAACAAATGCTCCATATCATGGATTTTTATGTTTCCAGTCTGGACAGTATACGTTCCGTAATGCATATGACGCTGCTACCTATGGTGTTGCTGGTACAGACGCTGACAGCAAACAGGTAAGTGGATATGACTGGCTCAGAAAGTTCTGTTATAACCAGCCAGACGGAACAGCAACTATGACTACAGAGTTCAGAGGTAAAAAAATCACAGTTCCAAAGAAGACAAAATTAGTAGCACACTATGCTGATTTTTCATGCCCTGATATTACTTATGACGGAACATACACAGTATCCATGAGTAATTTCGGTGCAGACACCTTTAAGTATGATGCTGGCTGGAATATGCTGTTCGTTGATACAGAGATTCCACTGACAAACAAAAATGTTAAGTTCTCTAATATCAGTCTGAAAGTAGATGGAGCAGAGCTTTACAAATCAGAAACTGTTAAAATCCGTAACAATAAAGACTGCCCAAATACTTATCAGCTGATGGCTATCAACATTTATGGATTTGATAATTATGGTACCAGTACCCAGAAAGAAAATTCACTTGGTGATGGTGTAGCTGACTGCATCAATGCAAACTATCCAAAGCAGAGCATTGAGATTACCTTCACGGTAAGTGGTATGGGCGCTGCTCCTACAGGATACCAGGCAGATAATCTTGTTTACACAGCACCTGCTTCACCGGATCCTGGCAATCCAGCTTCCGGTCCTTCTGTTTCCACAACCCAGACTGCTGTTTCAGTTAGTTCTCTGGCAAAGGGCAAAACCTTTACTGCCGGCAATCTGACTTATAAGGTTACTAAGGCAAGTGACAAGAGCGGTTCTGCTACTGTTGCTGTTGCTGGTGTTAAAAAGTCTGCTCAGAAGAAGACTTCCCTTTCCGTACCTAAAACTGTTACAAACGCAAAGTTTAAATATAAAGTAACAGCAGTAAACGGTAAGGCATTTGCTAAGTGCAAGAAGTTAAAGAAGGTTACACTGGGAGCAAATGTAAAGACTCTTGAAAAGAATTCTTTTGCAAAATGTACCAAATTATCTTCTCTGAAGGTTGATGGAAAGCTTACCAAAGTTAAGAAAAAAGCCTTTGCAGGCTGCAAAAAGACCATTAAGGTTTCCGGCAAATCGAAAAAAGCAAACATCAAAGCTTTGAAGAAGAGTGGTTACAAAAAATTTAAATAATAATCATTCACAAAGATTTAATGAAAACGAAAACCCTCCCTGGAAGTAAATTCCCAGGGAGGGTTTTTCCTTGAAACATCCTTCATCATCAACTGCTTAATCTGCCAATTCTGTAATCCCTTTGAAAGCATTGTCTGCATTACGGATTTCCGTTACAAACTGCATACTTCCATTGACTTCTACCCGATAGAAGTTATTGCCATCATAAGGATAAAAACTCATTCTGACATCCTTTTTCTTTTCATGGAATGTAATAATCGCTACTGCTTTTTGTCCCATTGGTTTTACCTTACTGTCAATCTCTCCGTTTATTATCAACTCGCTGAATGCAGCATACGCCTTCCGGAATTTCTGGTCATCTACTTTTTTCCCATTCATTTTAGCAGTGTATGTGTACTCCGTTTCCTCATCCTTTTTCTCACTCTTCTCCCTATCCAGAGTCATATGATATGTCTTCCCCTGATATTCCATATCTATGCTCTGAAGAGTTTCCTCATTTCCAACATAAAACTTTTGATAGACATAGTCTAATGGTGTGATCTTTACCATAGCCTCTACAGCAGATTTTTCCATCAGATAGACTCCCTTATGCCCTCTCCTTTGAACATAAAATGCTGTTTTATCGTTGTTCTGCTTTCCAATCAGCAGGCAGAGCGTTTTCTTTGTTTTCTTTTTTTTCTTTAACTTATAATAGTCTACTGCCACCTCATATTTCGGCTGATCCAAACCATATTTTTTTAATTCAGAGGAACTTCCTCTATAGCTGACACACTCCGTAAACGACAAACTGGAATAGCTCTCAAACAAAGTCTGAAGCTGGTCTACATCACCAGCCACCTGCTGACTGTATGGTTTGCTGATCGCCCAGGAATAAATATCCTTAAAGGGTGAATTTTTTTTGTCATATGTCACCTCGAAATCTTTCCCCGTTTGACTGGCGATTTCTAAATGAGTAACATAATCCGGTGTAATCTCCGGCAGCTCTGCAATCTCCATCATCTGGCTCTCTGTGTAGTCAAAACTGGAAAATATCGTTGTTGGCAAAATATATATTTTGCTGCTGTCATCACAATACGCATAACGCCCCCCGCCAGATACTGATTCCTCTCCAATAGCAAGTGTCTTTTGATTTCCCTTTGTATCCTCTATCTCTATGGTAAGAACTGGTTTCTCCAGCTGATACTGCGCCAGATCCTCAGAATTTTCTGCAACCAGTCTGTCTGCTGTCACAGCAGAAACTTCATCCAGCATAGATGTGACTTTCTCCTGGTTTAATGGAAAGTTCTTTTCTCCTTGCTTTTGCCAGGTATTTTTCGTTTTAACTACTGTCATGTTGGTCTTCTCGGATTTAAAATGTATCTTTCTGATGCTGTTTTCGTCTAAAGCGTACACTTCTATGCCTTCTGATTCCTCTGCCTCATTCTCCTTCTTCTGCTGGGATGCCTGATACCGTATCAATCCATAATATCCAACCCCCAAACCGATCAACAGAATACAGAGGACTATCATAGTAACTGTTTGTCTTGTTTTTTTAGACATCCTCTATTTTCTCCTCCTTATAAACCAGATTGCAAATCCGGCAATCAAAAGACCTGCCGGTAGAATGATAATCACCAGTAACGCCCAGAAAACCTGTGTACCGACTCCCATGTAAACAGTCGAATAGGAAAGATTCTTTGCGTCGATGGAATTTTCAACTTCTCCTATCATATTACCCACAGCATTCTGAATCAATACATCATCTACTGCTGCTGTGGAATAAACTGTCAACTTTGTCTGTTCCTCATCGTCCAACGTTTCTTCCACGTAAACTCCTGTGGTAAACGGACCATTCAGATCTCCCTTCTCCTTTTCAGCTACACCGGAAGATGGATTCACTTTCAGAATAGACTGCTTGGAAGTGGTCAACAGATCTGTAATGGCAACAGTACTTCTGAGAGAGGAAGAATCTTTTCTGGTAATCCCCTGTGCATTTGCCATCAGGATATATTCATCCTCTCCCAGATCAGAAAACATATCGCTACCGGAATCTGTAGAAGGAATGATCCAGTTTGTATAGTTCACATAGTGTCCGGCACCCTCGCTGATCACCCCCTTCTGGATACCCAGACCATAATATTTCAGTATTTCTTCTATATTAGGAGTATCGTTTTCTTCGGAATACTGAGTCAGGATCACTGCATCTCCACCTGCCTTCAGATAATCCAGAACCGCCTCCTTTTCTTCGTCCCTTAAATCTTTTGTAGGACCGTTTAAAAGAAGAACGTCACAGTCAGATGGAATTTTTCCCTCTGTCATCAAAGGCAGATCTTCCATATCTACATTCATCTTTTCCAGTGATGTCTTTAAAGAATCTCCCAGTTCCGTCTCACCATGTCCGGACACTGTATAAAGTTTTGTATTATCATCGGAAAGTACATATTGGATGGCAGAGGTTACACGTCCCTCCACATCCAGATAATTCTGTGTACTGGAAGAATAATAATCGCTTGTCTGATAGTACATATCCCCATTAGATACATACCTTGCCGCGCCAGTGGTTTCATTAACTACAATGGCATCATTGTCATAAACAGTATCCTTCACATACTTCTCTGCAAATCCCGGATAAGTTACGGGATCCTTCTTCACTACTTTAATATTATCTGCTACTTTTTTATACTGGTTGATTACCCGCTCAATATACTCCTGCTCGTTTCCCTTCTGAACCATATAATAGATCGTTATTTTATCCTCTGTCCCCTTAATGATCTTGCTCGTTTCTTTTGACAGGGTGAACAGGCTGCCCGAACTCAAATCTGTAGATAAATCTAATTTAGTGAAAACAAGATTTAAAACCACTACTAATGCAATCACAAGAATCGTAATAAAAGAACTATATGCTCCTGACTTAAACTGCTGGCTGGTGAAGGATTTCTTTATTGCACCAGTCTGTCTTTCCTTCTTCTCTTTCTTGATACTCATATTTACTTCGGCCTCCCCTCTTAACTAAATCTCTTCTTTTTAATCATCTGAATCGTCAGGAATACAAACAAAAATGCTATACTGATATAATATACGATAGCATCATATTGAATGATTCCCAATGTAAAATCATCAAAACGGGAAGCAATGGCAGCACTATTCAGGATTTTCGTAACCAGGCTGTCATATACTGAAGATTTCAATGCATAGACAATCCAGATAGCCGCCTCTCCGATTACAGCCAATACCAGTGATACCGTGAGATTATGCATCATGTTATAGGAAACCAGAACTACAACCAGCCACAAAACGGATAAAATCACCGCCTGGGACAATTTATCAGAAGGAAGTGCTCCGGAAAGACTTGTCATCAGATAGGTCAATAGTAGAACGATAAAGGATACCACTGCTGCAATCGGCTGACTTTCCGTCAGAGAAGAAATAAAAGTTCCAATGGCAATATAGGCAGCTCCCAAAAGAAAATAACCGATAATAGCACTATAAGACATAGCCAGCTGTACATCTGTCCCATAGTGATTTAGAATCAGCGGATAAACAGAGATTGCAAGAACACCGATTCCAAATAAGGTCATGACTGCAAAATATTTTCCCAAAATCACCTTAGCAATGGAAATTGGAGAAGTATAGAGCAATTGTGCCGTTCCCTGATGGTTTTCCTCTGCTACGATACGCATAGTCAAAATAGGAATTAACAGGACAAATAAAAAGTTAGAAGCTCCCAGGGTAATCTCAAAATTGCCGATCGCTCCATAAAAATTGTTTGCCCAGGTATAGATTCCGATGATAGCAAGAAAAAATGCTAAAAATACAAATCCTATCATGGAATGAAAATATTGCTTCAATTCTTTTTTATAGATTGCAAACATCACTCTGCCTCCTTTTCTTCTTCCGCCATACTGTTATTTTTCTCTCCTGACGGCATCTTTTCTTCCGGTTCCTGTCCATGCAGTTCCTTCTTTTTCTTCTCTTTCTTACCACCATATTGTTTTGAACCGCCTCTGGTCAAAGCAAGGAATGCCTCCTCCAGAGAGGTTTCCTGACGATGCATCTCCAGAATCGGACAAGATGCCTGGGCAAGAGCAAAAAAGACTGTCTCCCGCAGATCCGTATTGTCAACAGAATATAATGTGAGCCCCAGAGTTCCTTCCTCCATAACTTCATCATACACAACATTTTTGATACCTGATACTGTACGAAGGGCATTTTTGATAGAAATGGTTTCCCCTTTGATGATCAGATGCAATCCATTGGAAGCCATCTTCATTGTCAAGTTCTCCGGAGTATCACAGGCAATCATCTTACCCTCATTGATAATAATGATTTCATCACAGACAGCACTGATTTCCTGCATAATATGAGAACTGAGCAAAATAGTATGTTCCTTGCTCAGATCACGGATCAGTTCACGCATCTGGATAATCTGGCTTGGATCCAGACCCACAGTCGGCTCATCCAGAATCAAAATATCCGGATATCCCATCATCGCCCCCGCAAGTCCGACTCTCTGCCTGTATCCCTTGGACAAATGACGGATGAGACGTTCCGACACATCTACTGTCTTTGTCTTACTCATTATCTCATTTACCATGGTATCTCTTTTCTCCCGCGGTACCTTTTTCAATTCTGCTACAAAAGACAGGTACTCCCGCACACGCAAGTCCGGGTAGAGAGGTGGTATTTCAGGAAGATATCCGATATTTTTTTTGGCTTTTTCCGGCTCCTCCATGATATCGACACCATCGATCAACACGGTCCCTTCTGTAGGGGCAATGTAACCGGTAATCATATTCATCGTAGTAGACTTACCGGCACCATTTGGTCCCAAAAAACCCACTACCTTGCCCGTTTCCACAGTGAAGGATAAATTATCAACCGCTGCATGATTTCCGTATTTTTTTACAAGGTTCTTAACTTCAATCACTATTCTTTCCTCCTATCTTCGTAGAAGGCTGGTCTGCCTTCTCTACAATAACATCTCCCAATATATCATACCTTTGTCAAAACTTTGTGAACATAGCAGTTTCCAAATGTGCAAGCACAACGCAGTCTCACTTTCGACTTCGCGTAAACCAGAGGTTCGCGGTCTCGTTCACCTGCTTATGTGCAAGCACAACGCAGTCTCACTTTCGACTTCGCGTAAAAAAAGAGATGGTTGTCCATCTCTCTTCATTCTAATATTTTATTTTTAGCATTTCTCTGGTTCCGGATATGTCTCGCCAAAGGTTTCTGCTGTGACTTTGATCATCATCTGCGGCTCCATTGGTGCATCAGAATAATCCGTTTCAACAGTAGCAATCTTATCCACTATCTCCTGTCCTTCTGTTACCTTTCCAAATGCTGCATATGCCCCATCCAGATGAGGAGCATCCTTATGCATAATAAAGAACTGGGAACCTGCCGAATCCGGCATCATAGAACGTGCCATAGAAAGAACACCTGCAGAATGTCTCAGATCATTGTCAAAACCATTCTGGGCAAATTCACCTTTAATGGAATACCCCGGTCCTCCTGTCCCTACTCCATCCGGGTCTCCTCCCTGAATCATAAATCCGGCAATGACTCTGTGAAAGATCAGACCATCATAAAAGCCTTTGTTTACCAGAGAGAGAAAATTGTTTACTGTATTTGGTGCAACATCCGGATAAAGCTCCGCCTTGATCACACCCTGTGTCGTTTCAAATGTAACAATTGGATTCTGTGCCATAATTGTTGAATTCCTTTCTTTTTTATAATCTGAATCTATGATAACGGAATCCCTCAAAAATGTAAAGATGCAGTTGCGTGCTTCCGTTAATTCATCTCCAGCTTTTCCATCTGCTGCAGGATATCATGATCCGGACTCATATTCTCCGGAATTGTTGTGGCATTGACACGTTCCGTACTGAATAATATTCCGCGTGCTGCAGCCACCTGCCAGGAGCTTTCCTTCTCCTCCAGCTTTTCCTTGATTTGTTTCTTTTCACTCTCTAATTTTTCCCACACACACGCCATATCCAACCTGCCATCTTTGATTTTTTCAATACATTCCAAAGAAGTATTGCTCCCTTTCATTATCTGTACTGCTGCAATTTGGGGAACTCCTCTCCAATAATATTGATTTGCTGTCAGCAGCCACCCTTCCTTCTCCTTCTTCGCCTGTGCAAAAGCACCACTCCCAGCAGGAAGCCCCCCCTCTTTTTTGGAGTCATCATATAAATTCCGGGGCAAAAGATAAATGTCTCCCAATCGTTCTTTATCTCTTTTGTCGTAACCGGTCGTTTCAATTTCTATTCTGTGTTCATCAATTTTACGGATTCCTTTTATACTGCCAAGGCCCGTTTCTCTCTCCGGATACAGGCTCTGCAGAGTCGCACATCGGACCGCTGTACTGTAATCATCCCCTGTCACCTGAGACAGTTTCCGATAATCTGTTCCATATTGGGCCGCGATATCTTTTATCACCTGTTCTTTCGTTTTTCCCTTTCCGCTATAGGTAGTATCCAGGGCATAAAATCTTGCAAAAAGCATAGGAACCTCTGGATATTTTTTTGTAAATTGACCATATGCCCTGTTCAGGTAAACAGATTCCGTCCATGCATATTCCTGAATAAGAGCCGGCTGAATTATTTCCTTCTGTATTTTTTTCTTCCAGGATTTGTCAGGATGAGAAATTATCTTTTCGATGTTTTTCTTTATTTTTTGTAAAGAGTTTCCTTCAGCCCCATACTGGTATTCCTCCAGACCAACAATGTCCACCTGATTGACCTGGTCAAACCCCCGATATCCTGTCTGGCATCGAAGATAATAATTAAACACCAGATCATCAGCCGTCAGCTGGTTTCCCTCTGCATCCCGGATCTTCTCATTCAATGTAATTTCATATACTGTCCTGGAATCTTTTTTCCCATCCCGGATAACCGAAATACTTCCGGCATCCTCTGATAATTTACCATTACTGTCTTTTTGCAAAACTTTGGAATATAAAAGAGACAACAATCTGGCATCCCCCAGGGTAAGATAAAAAAAAGGAGAAATCTCCTCACTGATTTCTCCTATGTACAAATTTAATTCATTTTCCCGTGGTGACATGGTACTCGCCGTTTCAACAGGATGAGCTTTCTCTGAAAAACATCCTGTTGCAAGAAGCAGTACACTCAAAACGACACAAAAATATTTTGTCTGCTTTTTTTTCATTCTGTTTCTGTCCTCCTGCCTTTTATTTTTCTATTATCATAGATTAAGAATAGAATACGGAAAGATCGTTTTTGACGCAAGTAAAAACCTTCGACAAAATATCTGGTCTTTTTACCTGATAAACTCCATACAATAAATAGAATCCATAAGGAGCTGTCCCAAAAACGGGATAATATTTATATGAAATCAAAAAATGAAACCAGAATAGGAAACTCTCCTATGCCTTTTATCATCGCTACCTTTTTTTCCCTCGGACTTGGTGCAGGCTGTCTGACTGCCCATTTTTTCAAAACAAGTCTTTATGCCCCTATACTGGGATTTTATCAGACACTTCTGACCCAGCTTCCGACAGTAGATATTGATTCCAGCACCCTTTTTCTGCTTGCCTGCAAGAAACAGATAAAATATTTTCTGCTGCTCTGGTTTTTTTCATTTACCAATATATGGAAATACTATTATCGTATTTTCCTTGCTTACCTTGGTTTTCAGAATGGTTTACTGCTCTCTTTCTGTCTTCTCATGAGTGGTCTGCCCGGAATTGCAGGATTTCTGTGTTTTATCCTGCCACAGTCCCTGCTATATGTTCCCTCCTATTTGATATCCATCTATCGTGGGCAGCTTATTTATGAAAATCTCACAAAAGACTCTCTCTGCACAAAAAAAAGCCAGCTGATCATCCATCAGCTGCCTTCTTTCCTGGTGGCTGTCTCCTTATTACTCCTGGGCTGTCTGCTGGAGGGGTACCTTAACACTCCTCTCCTTCGCATGTTTTTTAAAATTTAACTGGAAGTCTGGCTCTGATCTGCTCTGTCAGATCCTCCTTCGTTCCGTCATTTTCCACAACCACATCACACCGACTGTAAAATTCCTGTACTGACAGCTGCTTTGACATAATAGATTCCGTCTTTTCTATGGTGTACCCTCTGTTGTCTGCCAGTCTCTCTCTGCGTATTTCATCAGAAACATGAACATACCATATCTGGTCACAAAACCTGTCACATCCTGTTTCAAACAAAATTGCCGATTCCAGAATAATCATCCCGTCAAGGCTCTTTCGCTCCTGAATATATTTTTTTATATATTCCAGCACAGCCGGATGGATGATTCCATTTAAGTCCGTTCTTGCCTGTTCATCCCGGAATATTACCAACGACAACGCCTCATGGTCTACCAGTCCATCCTGATTCAATATCTGTCTGCCAAACCTCTCAATAATCTGCCGGTAGCCCTCTGTACCGGGTTCCATTGCCAGATGCCCCAGATCATCTGCAATCAATAGTTCTGCTCTACATTCTTCCTTTAATATCTGGGCTGCCAGTGACTTTCCACTGCCAACTCCCCCTGTCAAACCAATTACTTTCATATCAGCTCCATTCCAGCCCGTCTTCTATGCCTTTCTATTTCTAATGATCTCATTAAGTACATAATACTGTTCCGGCAAGACTAATGTGCCTCATACCAGTTTTCTCCTTCTTCTACCTCTACAACCAGAGGAACTTCCAGATCAGCTGCTCCTGCCATTTCTACCTGAAGAATTTCTTTCACCTGGGAAATCTCATCAAATGGAGTCTCCACCAGCAGTTCATCATGCACCTGTAATACTACTCTTGCTGACAGACCTTCCTTCCATAAACGCTGCGACACACGAATCATGGCAATTTTGATAATATCCGCAGCCGTTCCCTGGATTGGCGAATTCATGGCAATGCGTTCCCCAAAGGAGCGCTGCATAAAATTGCTGGAGTTCAATTCCGGAACAGGACGCTTTCTGCCAAACATCGTACAGGCATAGCCTGTCTTCTTTGCTGTATCTACAAGTCCATCCAGATATTCCTTGATTGCGGGATATGTGGCAAAATACTGGTTAATATAGCCTTCCGCTTCTTTTCTTGATACATTCAGATCTTGTCCCAGTCCAAATGAACTAATTCCATAGACAATCCCAAAATTCACCGCCTTGGCATTTCTACGCTGCAAATCCGTCACCTGGTCAAACGGCGTGTGAAATACCTTGGATGCAGTACTTCTGTGAATGTCCTGATTCTCACGGTATGCTTCAATCAGCTCTGGATCGCCGGAAAGATGCGCCAGCACTCTCAACTCAATCTGGGAGTAATCTGCATCCAGAAAAATACATCCCTCCTTCGGCTTAAACACCTTTCTTAACTGTCTGCCCAGCTCCATACGGATAGGAATATTCTGCAAATTCGGGTCTGTGCTGCTGATCCTGCCGGTCGCCGTAATGGTCTGGTTAAATTTTCCATGAATCCGGTGATCCTTTTCAATATATACTGGCAGTCCGTCTGCATAAGTAGATTTCAGTTTGGTCACCTGACGGTATTCCAGTATCAATGGAATAATAGGATCCTCCGATTTCAACTTTTCCAAAATATCGGCAGAAGTAGAATATCCCGTTTTCGTCTTTTTGGCAAATGGAAGCTTCATTTTCTCAAACAGGATTACCCCCAGCTGTTTTGGGGAATTAATATTAAATTCCTCCCCTGCCAGCGCGTAAATGTCCTTCTCCAGTTCTTCCACTCTTCCCTGCAGGAGATCTGACATTTCCAGAAGTTCCTGACGGTCTGCACGTACTCCCTGTCTCTCCATCTGATACAGGAAATAGGCAGTAGGCATTTCAATTTCACCAAACAGATCCCACATTTCCTGCTGCTCCAGCTCTTTCTTTAAAATCGGAAATGCCAGACAGGATACAAAAGAAAGGTTTCCCAGATACTGCAAAACCGTCTGAAGCATCCCCTCTTCCTGCTGTTCCATCAACTCCTGCATTGTTTTCTTACCAAACAACTCTGCATAGGACGAAAGGGTCATGTCAAGATAATCTCTCGCCAGATCATCAGCCTGATACGTATCCTTTAAAGGATTTATCAAATAGGCAGCAATTTCCAGATCCACTACCTGATGGAACAGCTTTTCTCTCTGTTCCATCGTTTCATCCGCAAACGCTTCCTGTAATGGTGCTTCCCTCTTTTCATCTAATTCCTGCACAGGAGTTGACAGATGAAGGATATTTTTCCAGTTGATCAACGCGATATGGGACACTGCCTGCGCAAGCTGATGAACCTGTTCCAGCAGAAATTCTCCAGTCAGTTTATCATTAACCAGGGCACAGCCAGTCACTACTTCTCCCTGTTTTTCATAGGAAACACTGATCCCATAGAACGGATATTCCTTTTCTGTCTCTTCCTCCTGAGCCATGGTGAAATCCATACTGTCATCAAATACCAGACTAAGCTGTCCGCGTGCTTTTTTCGCAGTCTTTTTCCTTTTTGCACCAGAGCTTGTCCATTCATCTCCCAAAAATGCCAGTCCGGCAGTATCCGGTTTCTGCTTCAACAGCTCTGTAAAAAACTTTGTTACTTCCTTTTGGTCAGACAACGTCTGTACTTTCAGAGACTGAGTCATAGTCTGCATCTGTTCCTGGCCAAACCGTTTCAATAAAGATTTAAATTCCAGACGTTTGATCATAACAAAGGATTCTTCATTAAACAGTTCCGGCAATTTTGCTTCCTCTAAAGTATAAGCCAGTTCACAATCCGTCTTAATGGTTGCCAGTTGTTTGCTTAAAAATGCCAGTTCCCGGTTAGCCTCCAGCAGATCATGGGTTCTTTTTGGGGTCACCTGCTCCAGATTTTTATAGGCATCTTCTACCGTAGGATAGGCTGTCAGTATCTTCACTGCTGTCTTTTCTCCAATTCCCGGCACCCCTGGAATATTATCTGAACTGTCTCCCATAAGCCCTTTTAAATCTACAATCTGTGGCGGAGTTAATCCATATTTTTCCACTACGTCCTGTGTGTGATAGTCCTCGATCTCGGTTCCCCCCCGTTTTGTCTTAGGTATCCTTATCATTATCTTCTCCGTAGCAAGCTGCAGTAAGTCTCTGTCGCCTGACACCAGGGAAACATCAAGCCCCTCTTTCTCTGCCATTTTGGCTATGGTTCCAAGGATGTCATCTGCCTCCAGCCCCTCCTTCATGACCATTCTGACTCCCATGCTCCCCAATACTTCCTGGATCAAAGGCACCTGTTCTATTAACTCCTCCGGCATACCCTTCCGGGTTCCCTTATAGTCTGCATACATCTCATGCCGAAAGGTGGGATGCTTTACATCGAACGCTACCGTTAGATAATCGGGCTTCTCCTCATCCAGAATCTTCAGCATGATATTTAAGAATCCATAGACTGCATTCGTATGGAGTCCTTCTGAATTGGTCAGGTCAGGAACTCCATAAAATGCTCTGTTTAATATACTATGTCCATCTATCAATACAATTTTTCCGCTCATTTTTTCCTCATTTCTGTGCTGCTTTTTTTCATAATGCAATGTTTGTGTCGCAGCGCAGGCACAAACTTTCTCCTCCGGTTGTTAAAACAGTAATACCACTCCCATGCAGATAACCCCCAGAAGCAATAGCTTTTCAATATATAATATACGGTATTTCATCAAATAATCCGCAGCGGAACGCAGTTTTTGCTCTGAGTCAATCCGAAAATGAGAAATGTTCTCCTTTTCATCCAGATAACGCATTCCCATTATCATAGTGTAATAGATATCATATTCTTCCCTGCATTCCTTACAGCTGTCCATATGATGCAAAAAAGCATCCAGATCAGCTATGCTCAGCTTGTCGTCAATGAAGGGAATAAATTTCTTCTGCACTTCTTTACAATCCATCTTTCTATCAAGACCTTTCCTCGTCTCCTTTAGTATATGCAGCAGCATCTACTTATCTATCCTATGTTACCATACTACACTTTCCCCGTCCAGTTTCCCTTCTCCTTCCTTTTCGGAATCCTTCGGTGCCTTATAGCATGCACTGACAATTTTCTATTGACAAACAAGTAATATAATGATAAAATTCTATCTGTTGTGAACATACGATATGCCGCTGTGGCGGAATTGGCAGACGCACATGACTCAAAATCATGCGGTTAACAGCCGTGCCGGTTCGAGTCCGGCCAGCGGCACGAAAAGGCTTCTTAGTATCTATACTAAGAAGCCTTTCTTCTATCTGCAGTTTCAGATTAACTCTCTATGTGTTTCTCTTTCCTCTATATTCCTTTACCCTGATCCGGAATACTGCCACCTTTTCTACCATATCATCGGTAAAAGAAAATTCCCTTCCTGTCATATGTTTCATGATATCATTCAAACCCTGTTTTTTTTCTTCTCGCTCTTCTACCAGTTCTACCACACCGGTCCCAACAATACTTTCATAACGATAACTGTAATCACATGCTGTATTTCCATCCGTCAGGCCGCTTTTCTGATCCATAGTAAAACCACAGCCAATCACTTTTCCTTCTTCCTGTGCCTTTTTGACGATTTCATATTTCCTGCCAGCCATCGCTCCATGAAAATAAAGTACCAGCTCCCCTCTCTCCACTTTCATGCCATAGTTTACCGGAACAATATAAGGAAATTCCCCCGCAAATGCAACTCTACATACTTGACATTCCTTGATGATCTGTAATTTTTCTTCTTCACATATGACTTCTCTCTCTTTTCTCCTCATTTCCATTTCACTCCTTTTCCTTCATTTCCATTTTTCTCTTCTGGTACATAAGAAATCTCCCTAACCAAATCCTCCACACCGAACGCGTTCACAGAGCGGGAACTCCATGCGCATAAGTACACACCCATACGGAGAGTTTTTTACTATATACAACACACTTTTCCAATCAATTAAAAAAGGAGTAACCAAAAGGCTACTCCCCCAATCACTCTTACTATGTAAAACCCTCTATCTAATAACCTTCTTCACAGCTTCCAGAACACGGTCTGCCTGGAATGGTTTTACAATAAAGTCCTTTGCACCATTCTGAATTGCCTCAATAACCATCGCCTGCTGTCCCATGGCAGAACACATAATCACATTGGCGTTGGCATCTACTTCTTTTATTTTCTTTAATGCCTGGATACCATCCATCTCTGGCATAGTAATATCTAATGTAACCAAATCCGGTTTCAGCTCTGCAAACTTCTGAACAGCAGCTACTCCATTCTCTGCTTCACCCACTACATTATATCCGCCTTTTGTTAAAATATCTTTCACCATCATTCTCATGAATGCTGCGTCGTCAACAATTAAAATATTATTACCCATGCTCAATTCTCCCTTACAATATTATAGTATAACTTCCCTAAATAATATCAATTTATAGGGATTATAACCCTTTTCGACAAAGTTGTCAATATAACCAGGGCCATAGTAAGCAACGTCTGTCCGCTAAAAATACTTACGATTTCCCCATAAATTACTTCTTTTCAGATCAACATACTCGCTGTATGCTTTCTCCAGTATCTGCTTTTCATTGGAAAATTTAAGCAGATGATAGGCTTCATGGTATTTATAAAAACCAGAATCCACAAAATACTCTTCGCGCTGTGGTTTGCTGTAATAACTTTCAGCCATCATCAGATACCAGTGTACATCCTTAACAACTGTGTCAGTAGAAGTATTAAATGTATATTGGCTTTTTCCAACATACTTAATAATACTGGCATCCGCACTCGTCTCTTCTTTTACCTCACGAATTGCCGTCTCTTTGTACTCTTCCCCCTCTTCCACAGTACCTTTTGGAAGCACCCAGCCTTCGTACCGGTTCTTATAATTTTTATACAACAGTAAAATCTTCCCTCTGAAAATCACCACACCGCCACAACTTGTTGCCTCAATCATTGCAATTCCTCCTTGTGGTTGTGCAAAATGTGAATATTATATTATCAATATACAATAGTATAACCCTTTTTTCCCTTCATTGCAATGTATTGGTTTTAATTTGTAACTTTTAATTTCCTAAATACTGCTGCAGCATCTGCTTTGCAATGGGAACTGCATACTGGCTTCCTGTCCCGGCACCTTCCACAATGATACTGACAGCAATCTTTGGATTATCTGCCGGGGCAAATCCAACAAACCATGCGTGAGAATTTCCTTCCGAATCAAATTCTGCTGTCCCTGTTTTTCCTGCCACCTTGTAGGATAGATCGCGCAGGGAGGAGGCAGTTCCATCGCTTACTACAGACTTCATCATTTTCGTAATAGTATCTGCCAGCTCCTTGCTGATCACCTCTGATTCCTTTTGCGGCATATTTGTTTTCACAGTCTGTTTCTCATCATTTTCTATATGGTCTACCAGATATGGGACCATCATCACGCCATCATTGGCAATGGTAGCACTTATCATCACATTCTGCAGCGGTGTGATCATCGTCTTGCCCTGACCAATCGCGGTCTGAACAATCTCCCCGGTATCTGATTGATCATTGAGCGTAAACCGGCTTTTATTATATTCAAAATGAACCGGAAGCTTTTTGTTAAATAAAAATCTCTCGCACAGTTTCCGGAATGAATTTAAATCCAGTTTCAATCCAATATTAGCAAAGGAGCCATTACAAGACTCTGCCAGGGATTCCCTCAGATTGATCTGTCCATGCTGCTCTCCGCCATAGCACCGGATAGAATTTCCCTGAAAAACCTCTCTACCGGTACAGGTATAGCGGTATTTTCGGTAGTCCGAATCCTCCATCATATATTCCATTGCAGTCAGTACTTTAAATGTAGAACCGGGCGGATAAAGTCCCTGGGTCGCTCTGTTCAGCAGAGCAGATTCTTCATCAGAATCCTCAATCAGACTCTCCCAGTTGTCAAGTACCGTATTGGGATTATAGTCCGGTTTGGAAACCATTGCCAGAAGCTTTCCTGTAGACGGTTCAATAGCAACTATGGCTCCTTTAAAACTGCCCAGAGCATCATAGGCCGTTTTTTGCAGACTAAAATCCAATGTTGTCACCACGGAATCTCCCTGATTCTTTTCCCCCCGGAATTCATTTGCCAATTGTTTTAACGGGTTGGAATGGGAGGTCAGAAGAGGAAAGCTCTGAGCCAGTTCAATCCCTGTCATACTATTGCTCGTCCTCCCAACCACATGGCAAAACATGCCACTATAGGGATACTCTCTTGTCTCATTTCCTTTTTTATCTGTTACGGTATGTGCCAGCACTTTGCCATCAGATGAAAGAATATCCCCCCTGACCACCTTTTGTGCCAGAAGCTCCTGCCTCTTATTATAAGGATTATTGATAATCTCCTGACTGTCACGCACCATAAACTGAACCAGATAACCAATCATACAGAAAAACACCGCCACACAGCAATATGCCACCGCTACGATCTGACGGTTTCCTTTTTTATTTCTGGGTACCAGCTTTTTTCTGGAGGCTCCTGACTCTTCTCTTTCTCCTGCCGTCTTGCTCTTCCGGTTCTTCAAGACCTCGTTTGACGGTCTTTTTGTTTTTTTCTCCCTGGTCAATTTCTCCTTCCTCCTCTCGATTCAGCACATACATCCCCTGAATAATACTGAATAATATGACAGTACTGATCACTGAACTGCCTCCGTAACTTACCAGAGGCAGCGTCACACCGGTAGACGGAATAAACTTAACCGCTCCGCCAATAGTCAGAAATACCTGAAAAATAAATTCTACACTGAGCCCCAGTGCTGTCAGCTTATAAAATCTCCGGTTCATTTTCAAGGAAATATTGATAAACATGACAAAACAACTGACTTCAACCAGAATAACACAAATAGCAAAGAAACTCCCCATTTCCTCTGCAATGGCAGAAAAAATAAAGTCACTTGCCGCTACCGGAATTTTATTTGGCATTCCCTGCCCCAGTCCCATTCCAAACCATCCACCTGTTCCAATAGCAAATAATGAATGTGCCACCTGATATCCCTGCTTGTCAATAGTTGACCAGGGATCCTGCCATGCCATCACTCTGGTCTGCACATGGGAAAACAAATGATATGCTACCACTGCTGCCAGAGAACCACAGGCAGCTCCTGCTAATAAATACCACAATTTTTCAGTAGAAACATAAAGAATCACAAGATATGTTATAAAAAATATCAGTGCTGCACCCAGATCCTTTTCTAACACCAGTATCAATACGTGAGCCGCCGCCACTGCTGTCACCTTGACAATATCTTTGAATTCTGTCGCTTTTGCCAGCATTGCTGCTGCAAAAAACACATAAATGATTTTTACAAATTCTGATGGCTGAAGAGCAAAACTGCCGATAACGATCCAATTTTTGGCTCCATTTATTTCCTTTCCTATTACAAATACCAATGCCAGCAAAACCAGCCCGCCAATGGCATAAAACCAGCCAAATTTATCGAAATAAGAAAACTTTTCAATAATATACGGTATAAATAGTCCCACAAAACAGATTGCGGCGGCAAAGATCATCTGCCGGATCGCATAAGAAGCATTCAGCCTTTCGATCATAATAAATCCGATCATCAGAAGCATCAGCATATTGTTCAGCACCGTTTTTGACATTCCCTCATAAACAAAGGGATATGATTTACTGACAAAAAGAAGAAATACCAGCTGAATCAAATAAAAGAGAATAATCTGCACATCCAGACTGTTCAGGAATAAAACCAGTGAACTGATAAAATGGATTGCAAATAAGATGCTCTTCTGCCGGTGATATACTTTCTCCTGACGCTCTCTATCTTTCCCTATAAACACGGTAAAACAATGCCATGTGTAGACAGCAAATAAAAATATAATAATATATTTTGATAACTCCACCACTACAGAATGCACTACTCCAACGGCATTCATCCCTCCAAAAATATTCTGGAGCCTTTCTACTGCTTCCTGTTTATCCATAAATAGCTTCATCCCCTCTATTTTTCACCTTTACTCTATCCCTGAATAAAAGTGACCGGCATGACCTGCCGGCATGTTTCCGGACAAAATCCGGCTTGTCTCTTCCTCTGATTCCAGGGAAAAATCATACCGAAAATAACGTACCCCCTGTTCCCACAAAGTCTCCTGTTCCTCTGCAAGCACAAGCGGTTCTTTCTGGTAAATCACATTATAACAATATTTACAGACATTGAAAACAACAAACTCCCGTTTTTTTCCATCCTGCAGGGCAAGAAACTTTTCCCTGTTCTGCTTCCCTCTTTCACAGTCCTGGGTATTGTAACGGATACACTGCGCCGACACCATCAGCGGAATATGTCCATATATCACCGCCTGCATTCCCTCCGTCTGGGATAGCGGTTTCATTTCTCTGCCTGTCAGCTCCAGCGGAAGGGTCATTCCCCGGCAGCCCTGTTCCTGCCAATAGGCACATGCCTCCTGGTTAGCTGTATACAGATTACTGTCCAGAATAATCCTTGACACATCAATCCCTGCCTCATCTCTCAGAAATACAAAGGATTCCATATTTCTCACCACAAATCCTTTCAGATCCTTTAATCCGTATAGATTATCCCGGATGGACAGTTTTTTCTTTTCTGTCTCATAGACTGCCTGGCGGAAAACAGCCGGCAGTACCAGATACATTTCTTTTCCCACACCATTTCCCCGTTGAACCGCCTCTTTTAACTGTTTGTCTGTCATTTCATCCATTTTCAGATAGATCTGCTGAACACTTTCTGCTGATAAAGCGGCCTCAAACTGTTCTATTGACAAAACGGATGCAATGTTTCTCCTGTCTGACTCATGGTTTCCTTTCAAGGAAGGGAAGTCGTTCCTTTCTTTTTCCAGAACCATCTTTCTCTCTTCCTCCATAGAGATACGGCATCCCCTGCCTTCCAATAATTCCTGCATCCGGGCAAGAACCTGCCTCCGCAGCTTTTTTACAGCACCTACCGGAATAAATAATTCTCCCTGCAGTTCTACCCGGCATTCCTTCATCAAAAATGGGGTATCGCCAGTCTGGCATAACAATTTCTCAATACCTTCCGCTGTTGCTGGCTGTTTTTGTGCCTTTTGGCAGCAGCAGCCCTCTTCTCTGACAGAAATTTTCTCCCCATCCTTTTGATAACAGACTGCTTCTAATATCATATTTTCTTCTGCACGCCCTATGAATCGGCAGGAGAGCATCACCTTTGCTTCTCTATAAAGATAGCTTTCCCTGATTTCCTCTATCAAACCAGCGTCTTTTGTCCTGTATACCAGGTTTCCCGGAAGTATTTTACTCCCCTTCTGATAGCGGGCAGTAATCTTCTGACCTGCCATCTTCGTCTCTCCCAGGGTATATTCGTATATCGGTCTTTGTCTGTTGTCACGAAATTCCACTACATCCTGCGGATGTAAATCCCGTTCCAGCTTATAGACCGCAACATACTTGTCCACAGATACTACTTGTCCCACTCTGATCCCGCCATGCTTTGGACGCATATCTGACAACATCTTTCCTTTCCCCTGACGTTTCTCGTACGGTACACCAACTTCTCCTTCCAGATATCCAGAGGTGAATCCACTGCGGTTATATAATTCACCCAGCTTACGGATATCCTCTTCCCACTGTGCTGTGTGTTCTGCCAGATAAGAGGCATAACCCTCTTTTCCCAGTTCCACATATAAGTCAACATATTTTCGGTATATGGCAGTAGTGAACGCAGTATATTCCGGTCGTTTCATACGCCCCTCGATTTTGAAGGAATCTACTCCGGCCTCGATCAACTGTCCCACAAACGCTAAATTACAATTTTCCTTTGGACTGAGAAGATATTCTCCCACCCCTTCTACCTTCTTTTGTAACTGATATGGCATACGACATGGCTGGGCACAGCGTCCGCGGTTACCGCTTCTTCCTCCCTGCATACTGCTGAAAAGACACTGGCCTGAATAGCAATAGCACAATGCACCATGTACGAATACTTCCAGTTCTGCTTTGGTGTCCTTTCTCATCTGTTCCAGCTCTGCCAGCGTCAGTTCCCTTGCCGGAACAATACGCGTTACTCCATACTTCTCCAGCAGCCTGGTGCTTACTCCCATAGTCAGGGTCATCTGTGTACTGGCATGGAGCTCCAATCGGGGGAAATGCCGGTGAAGATACCTCATCACTCCCACATCCTGTACAATAGCCGCATCCAGCCCCGCCCGATAATAAGGAAGCATATAGTCGTATAACTCCTGATAAAGTTCTCTGTCTTTCAACAAAGTATTTACTGTCATATAAATTTTTACTCCATGAAGATGACAATAACGGATCGCCTGTATCATTTCATCTTCCTGGGGATTGTCAGCATATGCCCTGGCTCCAAATTTATTTCCACCTGCATAGACCGCGTCACATCCCGCTGCTATTGCTGCTTTCAGACTTTCCATAGAACCGGCAGGTGCCAGAATTTCCGGTCTTTTTCTCCCTCTCATTTTTTTCCTCCATTCTGTGCTGTTTTCTGCACAAAAACCAGAATAGGGACTGTACAGTTACAGTCCCCACATTTTAAATTACAATCGATCTACATTAAGCTCCTGTTTTCCTATTTTGTGTCCGCTTATTTGAACCTTTATAGGTATTTTGTCCTGAAGCCTTCTCTTCCTCCGGTTTTTTTTCTGTCTTTTTCTCCTGCTCCAGTTCCGTTTCCAGACGGATAATCTGATGATTTGCCTGTTCACAAGCATCCTGGGATTCTTTTAACTGCTTTTTTAACTCCTCTGTCTCTGTCTGCACGGAAATCAATTCATGTTTTACATCAAAGAATTCTTTTTCCAGCTCTTCTTTCTGCATCCGCAGTTCATCAGCCAGCTTTTGTGCTTTGAAGAAATCATCAGACAAATTAATTGCCAGCAGAATGTTTCTCATATCCACATCCAGACGGTTATATCCATCCTGCTTTTTAAATTCTGTATATTTATCATTGATATGTGTTGCAATATGCTGTAAATAATCACTGCTCTCATATCCACAAAGGGTATACTGCTTTCCATTGATTACTACTTCCACATCATTTTTTGTATTCATAAATAACCAAGCCTTTCCTTCTGCCATTGATTCTGATCAGGCACATTTCCGAGGAAAAATCATTCTCTATGACTCTTCCTCTGCTGCTTCATATTCTTTTCCTGCTGTGCTTTATATTCTTCTTCCTGTTCCTGATCTGCATCCTGTACCAGCTCTGCTTTGTTCTGACGGATCACTTCCAGATGTCCCTGCAATGTCCTGGCTCCGTTTACCGTGCTTTCATATACTGCTGCAATAGATTTTTCTGCCATATCCAGCAAATCATTGGTATAGTAAATCGCACCTTTTCCAATCTCCTCTGCCTGAGCTTTGGCATTGGCAATAATCTGCTCTGCCTGGGCATTTGCTTCCTGAACGGTAAGATTTGCCTGCTGATATGCCTCCTGCATAATGGCATGCTCCTCAACCAAAGCCTTGTACTGCTCCTGTGCATCAGACAGAATCGCTGCTGCTTTATTCTCTGCATCCTCTAAAATAGCATCTCTCTGGCGGAGTATTTTTTGATATCTCTTAATTTCCTCCGGTACATCCCTGCGTAAATCATCCAGCAAATCATACAACTCATTTTTCGGAACGACTACCTTTGTTGTAGATAAATGCTGCATTTTACAACTCTCTACAAATCCGTAAATATCATCAATTTTCTGCTCAATTCTGCTTGACTGCATATGTACTCTCCTATCTGCCTGATCCAGCATTTCAATGGTTACTTAATTTCTCTTGTATTCTCTGTTCCACCAATCGGGGAACCATCCTGGAAATATCCCCCTGATATCGTACCAGTTCTTTAACTGCACTGGAACTGATATAGGAATACTCCGGCGCAGTCGCTAAAAATACAGTATCTGCTTTGTGATATAATTTATAATTAGCCTGTGCCAGCGGCAATTCATATTCAAAATCTACAGAAGTCCGAAGACCTCTTACAATAGCACCTGCCTTTTCCTTCTCAACAAAATCTGCCAGCAGTCCGCCAAAGGACTTTACAGTGACATTGGGAATCTCTGCAACCAGTTCCCGAAGCATATCCACCCGCTCTTCAATGGTAAATAATGGCTGTTTCGCACTGTTGACCAGCACTCCTATCACCAGATGATCGAATATTTCTGCCGCACGCCGGATCAAATCCATATGTCCGGTGGTTACCGGATCAAAACTCCCCGGAAAAACTGCTGTACTCATAACTTCCTCATTTCTGCGCTGCTTTGCTGCATAACAATACTAAACTCTCAAAAACACATGACGGTTTGTTTTATATTCCTTCATACGTTCCACTTGACAGCCCCACTGTCCCATGTAGGACACATCCGTGTCTTTTGCCGTCTCTACGATGATCAACGTACCTTCCTGCACCAGACTGGAACCCAGCAGATACGGGATGATCCGTTGTTCCAGATCCAGCCGGTATGGCGGATCCATAAAAATAATATCAAACGGCTGATTCAACTGCTCCAGCCTGCGCAATGCCTGTAACGCGTCCATTGCCATTACTCTGGAAACATCCTCAAAATGGGTATGTTTGATATTTTCCTTGATACAACGAACCGCTTCCCTGTCGTTGTCTACCAAAACAGCTTCCTTTGCCCCACGGCTCAAAGCTTCTATGGCGATGCCTCCGCTTCCGCTGAACAAATCAAGAAAACGGCTGTCTGGCACCTCTGTCTGAAGAATATTAAATAATGTCTCTTTTATCTTATCTGATGTAGGACGGGTATGTTTCCCCGATGGTGTCACCAGATTCAATCTACGTGCTGTCCCTGCAATTACTCTCATTCAAAAACACGCCCTTCCATACAAAATCCGCCATATTAAACATACTGCATATTGTAGCACATTCTCCCCTTATGGTCAAACCTGCAAAGCATCCGCCTCTACAAGAGTCATCAGCTGCTCCCTGGTAGGTTCCTCCAGTAAAACCAACCTGTTTGCCTGATTGATCACCATTTTCTCAAATATATTTCTGACTCCTCTGGCATTGCCAAAATCCGTTTTCTCCTCCTGGGACATTGCCGCCAGCTTTTCTCCAACCTTCTCCATGGCTCCTTTTTCAATAGTCAGTCCTGCCCGGTCCGCCATCACCTTCAGAATATTCAGAAGCTGCTCCCTGCTATAATCATCAAAGGCTATGAACTTATTAAACCGCGAGATAAGTCCTGTGTTACTTTTAAGGAATCCCTTCATTTCCTCTGTGTATCCTGCTACAATCACTACCAGATCATCTCTATGGTCCTCCATCAGCTTGACCAGCGTATCAACAGCCTCAGAACCAAAATCATTGGCAGTATCCGGACTTACCAGAGCATAGGCTTCATCAATAAAAAGCACTCCGCCAATCGCCTGCTCTACAATTTCCCGGACGTTGATGGCAGTCTGACCCACATACCCGGCAACCAGTCTGGAGCGGTCTGTCTCCACCAGCTTACCATCTGACAAAATCCCAAGTTCTTTATAGATCTTTGCCACCAGTCTGGCCACAGTGGTTTTTCCTGTCCCTGGACTTCCAGTAAATACCATATGGTATGACATGTCCATGAGAGGCATATCCATTTTTTCCCGAAGTTTCCGGATCTTGATCAGATTGATCAGTGACTGGATTTCTTCCTTGACCGAATCAAGACCCACCAGCTCATTCAGCTCTTTTAGCAGATCAGCTATCCGCTTTTCCTGTGCTTCCTTTTCAGCCTTTTCTCTTTCCAACAGCCGTCTTTTTACCTTTTGAAATTCTTCTCTTGCCTTTCTCTCTTCCTGCTCCAGACGCACCTGTTCCTCTTCCGCCAATCGTTTTTCTTCTGCAATCCGTGCCTGTTCTTCCTCCAGCCTGTTCCGCTCCTCTTCCAGCAGTCTCTGTTCCTCTGCGGGGCTGTCTGGCACCTCTGTCTGTTTCTTTTCTTCCCTTTCAAAAATATCCTGTCCACCGGATGGATTCTCTTTCCCCTCCTCAAAGGTGTCCTGGCTGCCTTTGGATCTATTTTCTTGCACCTTCCCCTTCTGGCCCCTCTTGGCTCTTTTTTTCTTTTGATGCAAGTCTGTTTCCTCTTCTTTGTCACTCTCCACCAGCCATTGCACCTCATTACCTATGGTATCTGAGCTGAGTTTGTGAAAGATATAACGGGAACTCTGCTGCCCCGGCAACTGAACAAACATGGCAATGGTATTATAATATTCCTGTAGAAACTGGCTTACTTTAACATCCTTTCCCTCATTCAGATATGCCAGACAAAGCAGGATATTTAATAAGGCATCCACAAAACAGGCTGCCATATTCTCATTTTCATGACGGTCATATACTCCACATATCTGTATTAACACCGGAGGCATCCTCCGCGCCTTTTGAGCATACTGGATGATCTCTTCCCTCAATTCCCCCTGGGATGATATTTCTAATGGATTCGTATCAGTCACTTTCCATATAAAATCTCTCTGATTTTCAATGACTTGTCCACAGTGAACTGCCAGGCTCACCAAAACAGACTGTACATATTGATCCAGCACTTGGATACTGGACTGTTTCATCACTTCCCATGCCTGATTCCAGAATCCACCCTGTTCCAGCTTTTCGCAAAAGGAAACCAGCTTTTTATAATTTTCCCTGCCTAGTTCAAATAGCTTTTCTGGTGAATAAATGGAATGAGCCATAACGAATCCCCCTTTCTACTACAATCTATTTATAGTTATTGTTCCTAACAGCCAGTTAGAACTCTACCCATTTTGTTGCTTAAGCTGTGGAATATATGGAGCAATAGGTATATCGTCTTCCTTTCTTGGACTTCGCATCCGTATACGAGACTGATAACCAACTCCTCATTCACAGCGTTCGTTTTATGCAGGCTGAACTGCCCTGGGTCCGTTCGTGTCACACCACAGCAGATGGAATAAGCAATGCGTAAAACCGGTACTGACCATTGCAATAAATCTTAAGGAGTGACAATGTTATGAACGCAGTAGGTATTGATGTTTCCAAAGTTAAAAGTATGATGTGTATTCTAAGACCTTTTGGTGAGATGATTTCATTTCCATTTGAGGTAAAGCACACATCCAGTGATATTTCTAATCTTATTGACTTAATCTAGTTTGTAGACGGCGAGTCCCGTGTCGTCATGAAACACACCGGTTGAAACTACGAACCTCTCGCACATCAGCTTTCTTGTATAGTAAATTACTCCAGACAATTTCATCTTACTATAAAAAAAGGGGAGATACAACTAGATATCTGTTGATCACGAAAATAACCTTGTTATTCTAAAATGACTTTGAGATCAGAAAAAATCACTCCAACTCAGCCAATAAAAAGGGGGCTATTTCAGAATGGCTCAATAAAAAAGCACAGGCAATTGGAATCAATTTTTTTAACATTGTAAAAAGGCTTATTTCTAAATTACAGCAAGCTAAAAAGGAATGTAAAAAGAAAACGAAATCTTATATACAATAAATAATGGCATTGATTTCGCTATCATTATTACGGTAACTGTCCACATATAAATAACAAAATAATGCCATTCTTTTATTTTTTCTTGATAACTCAATTCTTTCAGGTACTAAAATTCGCCTCAAAGGTATCAATCAATGCCTGTAGTTTTACGATAACTCAATTCTTTCAGGTACTAAAATCCCCGACGGACCGAGGATTGCATAGATTTTGTTTTACGATAACTCAATTCTTTCAGGTACTAAAATAAGGCAATTCAGTCTGTGGCATATAGTATTTTTTGGCCTCTTCTAAATCACAAAATTTAGCATCACAATCAACATTATTTCTTAACTCTTTCATAGCTTTTACCGTTGCGGATCTACCGCCCTTTCCTATTTTATTGATTTATTTTAAACTATTTGCTATACTATTTTTACAGTTGGGGCGGTGGCAAGCCCACCCTCTCTGATTGTGTGTAGGCTGGATATTTTATTCAGCCTTTTCTTTTTGCTTCGGCTTATACTGCTCTTCTCCTGTTTCGATATAAAGAACAAAGTCGTTAATCTCCTTTTCACTCCATCCTGCTGCTCTTAATCCTAAAAGCATTCTTGCAACTTCTGTCATATTCATATCTTCCATATTCCGCTCCTTTCCCCTCAAGGCTCCGCTTGCCCTTTGCCTATCGGCTATTGTCTTTCGACAATATAAATATATCACATTAAACTGTGCATGTCAATGCGTTTTCTAAAAATATTTAATTTTTTCTTCATCAGTAATTTCGATGTGTACGATATCTGATATTTGGCATTTTAGTAGACAGCATATTGTATTTAATGTTTCGAGTGTGATGTTGCCACCTTTTTTTATTTTCGTAAGAGTTCCTTGCGGGAGAATATTTTCCTTTCTTATTTTATAACTAGTGTATCCTCTATCCGACATTTTTTTCATTATCTCGTTTCCGTCATAGTGGTACATTTTTTCACCTCCTTTGTATTTGATTATACATTGTATGCGTACATAAATCAACGCAGAAAATATTTTAAATGTTTTAAAATTCATTATTGACATACACAATATAATGTGATATTCTAATTACAGAAGCAAGGAGCAGCAATATAGGAGGTAAAGGGTATGAAAAAGGATATATTAAAAAAAGTAATGAAAAGAGCATGGGAGATCAAAAAACAGGATAACAGAAATGTTTTTTCTCTTTGCCTCAAAATGGCATGGGCTGAGAATAAAGTTTTACGATAACTCAATTCTTTCAGGTACTAAAATAAAAAAGAGAACTATTTAGAGGGTCAAAAGTTTTACGATAACTCAATTCTTTCAGGTACTAAAATTTGTATTTTTGCTCTGAAGAATTGTGAAATGTTTTACGATAACTCAATTCTTTCAGGTACTAAAATGGAATTTTAGACGAAGAAACAATGACATACGTTTTACGATAACTCAATTCTTTCAGGTACTAAAATCGTAGCACCTGACTTAAAACTGTCCAGCGAGTTTTACGATAACTCAATTCTTTCAGGTACTAAAATATCAAATTCACAAGATTTTGTTATACCATTATTTTTCATGTGCATATCTAGTACCTCCTTTACGATAACTCGTATTTATTATACCACATTTTTATCCATAAGAAAACATTTTTCCAATTGATTTATATTTATCTTTTCTGAACTACTTACACATAAAGAATCATTAATTAATTTTAACATTACTTTACTTTGTATATTTAAATCATATCCACTTTTTCCGATATCATGAATGGAAACTCTGAATGCATCCATTATTTGTGAAGGAGAAAGTTCTTTTTCACAAGGGTAATTATTCTGAAGAAACGAGATTATTTTTTCTTTCTCCGGCAGTGTATATATCATCTCATTTATAATAGTAATTCCAGAAAAAAATTCACTATCCAGCATCACAAATCCTTCTAAACTTGTCGATATAACAAACCAGGTATCACTTTTACCACAAACCTTATTTAATCGATCAAACGTTTTGGAATATTCCTGATAAGAAAGCATATGATCAAGATTTTCTAATATAATCATATATTTTTCTGGTCTTCTCGTCTGCATTTGCATTAACAAGTCCAGATAGGTATCTAACAATTCATAGTTAGACAACTTTTCCAACGGTTCCTCCCCTTCTCCCGCAATAATAGATGTTTGAATAATTTCTAAAAACTTTTTTTGTTCATAGCAAAGCTCAATATGATGAATCTTTTCTGAGAGTTCCTGATTCATTCTCAAATATAGCTTGTCTAAATGTTCTGCAATGGCATCCATTTCTTTTTGACATTCAAAATCGGGCAGTTGCTCCAACAAATATTTCATCATCAGACTTGACTTAGTAAGTTTGATCATATCAATCAGATCTTCCCGTCGTTTCAGACGAAAAACGGAAAAATATTTCCTTCCCACTTTTTCTCCGTCAACCAGAATATTATCCTGATAACAGGATTCATGATCCGCATATTTTGAACCAGAAAAATATTTATATAAGGAATTCAGGATAAAATCCTTTTTCTTAAAATCCAATCCACATAATTGCGTAATTTGTAATAACTCGATCTCATAAACTTCACTTTCGTTTTTTATTTCCACTTTCAAAGAATGATCATCCTCTCTGTTCCAATTACCTTTTCCGTTTCATTTTTGCTTCCAACGATCAGCTTCATATCTTTATATTGTTTCTCTGTCACCACCAGCAAACGGATATTTCCTTTCGAGGGAGCAATCTTTTGAACTCTTTTTTCTAAACGGTTACAATAATCCCGGCTGGGACAGGTTCTGACATAAACAGAATATTGTATCATTACAAATCCCTCTTTTCGTAACTCCTTCCGAAATAACCGATACTTTCTTTTTTCCTCATCTGTTTCTACCGGCAGATCAAACATGCATATCATTCTCATTATGTTATACTTCATCTTCCTCTCCTATATAATGCTGAACCCTCGGAAATTCAATTTCTATCTCCTTTCCGCCAATATACGCAGCTATGTTAGAAACATATTCTTCCATCGCATTACTCAGATACATTTTTTTCTTTTTATATAATATTTTATGATTCAGAAAATTTACTATTTTGTGACGGTGTTCGGACGTAAAATACTCTTCACCATCTAACAAATGATATACATAATAATCCACTAAAGGCCGAAATGGTTCTATTAAATCATCCACTAAATTAAAACGATTATACTCATTATGATGATGGATTCCCAGTTGGCTGTTTAGTCCATATCCTACACATAACTTTGCTAAATAAGAACGGAGTACCGCATACCCATAATCAAGCCCTGAATTGAGTAATAAATCTTCATTTCCACGGGAAAATGTTGTTCCCATCAACTCATTAAAGTAAATTTTGGCAGCATGCGCTTCCCGGTTATCTTTATCCCCCTCCGTGACTTCCTGTGCATAATGATATAACTTATCTATGATCTCCTGGTTCTTCTCCAACTTTTCTAAAACCTGTGATTGATTTCTGATCTTTTCCCTGACAATTTCCCGCCAGAATAAATCATAAAATTCATCCGTTCTTTCCACCTGAAACCCAAGCACCTTTGATATCCTGCTGTGATTATCATAGGAAGAATAGTAGCCAATGGGGAGATGCTCCTGGTTGCAGAACACAACCCCCACATGATGCACTGCCAATGTACATAACATTCTGGCAGTGATCCCTATTTGCAAATTATCAATGATCAACATAGAAATATCATCAATAGGAATCCAGATATCCTTTTCTCCTTTCTGAACCACCAGATTATCTAATTTCACCCGGATATTCACTTCATTTTCGATCAAAACAACACGAAACCCCAAACTGATCCCTCCTGTTTTTTCTTTTTCTAATTACGTATCAATTCTTTACAGCAAATAAAACACTTCTTTTTTTCTGATAAAAGAAAAAAGGACATCCGTTGATGTCCTTGATTTCGGCATAAAGCCTTGTTTTAGTAGATCTGAAAAAATTGAGTTATCGTAAATCCACTAAAAGAATCATATCATTTCTTTCAGATCTTGTCAATGGATAAAATAATTTTTTCCTTGCCACATTTGTATCGATTTCCCAAAATATCCGTACTGATTTTCCGGATGGCTTTTGTTTTTGACAGCCCTACCAAATGCTGTTTTTCAAATTTAGGTGCATCAACTGGTTTTGTCTCAATGTAATTCCTAACCTGTGGCATTGTCCTGGACAGAAATCGTTCCAGGTAGATATCACCATTTTTCTCGTATTCAATAATATCATCCCGGTATAGCGAAAACTGAAATTCATACCCCAATGCGTCTAAATCGGTCCGGCACCTGGAATGATCAATCATTTTTTCATCAATAAGAATCCTTCGGTATGCTTCCTCATCAATTACATAGCGGCCGTCCTGATATTTCAAATCGGAATACTTTATCCCCACCAAAAAGTAGTTTCCGCTCTCCTTATGAGAATATACATCCGTACGATATGGTTTCAGACTTTCCAGTATTACCCTCTTACTGTTTCGTTCATATCCATATTTATGGGAAATATCTATACAACTGTTTACTTCCCCGTCTAAATATTTCAATTTGATAATCCGGGCACCATTATGTTTTTTCGCGTACTTCCTCAAAAAATCGCCTGTTTCTTTTTCATATTCTGAAAAAGGATTAACGGCATCGGCATATTCTTCCATGATAGAAAGCATATTATCCCATGTTCTCCTATCATTCCGATACATCAGGAAGCGTTGGGATTTCCCTCCTTCAATCATTTTCTTTAATGTTGCATATCCATCCAAAGTATAAATATCAAGTTTATTTATCTTCTGAATTTTATCATCATAATTGCGAGTCCCCCGTATGGTCTGATTACAAAGCCCCCTATTCGGTTTTTTATCCACCTTATGCCAGTATTTCACTTTCTTTTCGGCAGCCTGGATATTGGACTTAATATTCATCCATTTATTCTGATACATTACTTCCTCATAGGTCATATCATCCATTTTCTTCTCCCAGAAAGCCCTGTCCACTATCTCCTCCTGTTCAAAGTCGATAAACTCACTTTGCAATCTGTGATATGCCTCATACCCCATTTGGGAATAGCAGATCAACATGGCATCTACCGCATGATGAGAATAGGTTTCCTCCCGGTTCTTGTCCAATTTCATTGCTTTCCGCATCTGGCTGGTAAAACTGCCTCTTACTACTTTTATTTTTGTCTCTGCATTCTTAGATTGGAAAAATGCCTGTAATGAATTCAATATCACCCTGGATGCATAGCGCGTATCATTGATATTACGGGCAATAAATTTTTTTAAGACTTCAACCTTTGTGATATCTTCCAGATATAATAATTTATCCGACTTAGCTTTTGTGATATATTTTTTCTCTTTCAGTTCCAGAACACGGCTCATATACTCATGAAAATCCCAATCCCGCTTTACATTGGACAAATACATGTATGGCGTCTTGTTGCCTTTCTTCTGATTTTCCGTTCGGTATACCAGCACCTTATTGCTTCTGCTGTCATCAAAAGATATTGATCTCGGAATAATATGGTCTACTTCAAACAAATCCGGATTATTTAGCAAATCATCAATCTGTATTGTTTTTCCTGAATAGAGGCAACACCCATCCTGTTCATTCCAAAGCTTTAACCTCAAAGCCAATTGCTGATAACCTCGAAAGGACTCATCCGTAATGGAAATTCCATATTCCTTTTTTACCTTATCTATGATATCTTTCAATTCTTTTTCGTTTCTTTTTTGCGTATCTTTTATTCTCTTTTTCTGCTCTTCATCATTTTTATCTCTCGGCATTTCGATAACGATCTGATCCGGATATCCATATTTCTTAATAAGGGCATTCACAATATCAACGGAAATCCCAATAGAACGTCTGACAACCGGATTATATATTTCCTGTGTAATGATATCCCTCGGAATTTTTGAATATTCCGTAAAGGTTTCTGCTTTGCTCTTAAACACACCCATTTCCGTCAATATTTCCATTTGATTTTTTGGCTCATCGTACATTTGTGGAATTAATTCTTTCATAATTTTGATGGAAAATGATTGCCACTTGCTGAATTGAGTGCCATTTTTCTTTCTGATGGAAACAAGACATTCCTTTTCCTCTTCTGTTAAGTTTAACTTCTCTCTCTGAAAGGCAGCCAAAATAGATTCCTTCTCTGTATTTAAAGTAAGTATATCCCCTATTTTGTCCAATTCTTCTCTACTTAACCGCTCGATAGACAGATTATTTTTTTCAAATTCTTTGCGAAATAAATTATACTGGCTAAAGCTATGGAATTCCTCTTTGTCATTTTTGTCAAGCCTGGCTCCTGTCATGGTAGTAATATCTTCTCCAATTACTTTTTTAATAATTTTTCGCATATCAACTCTTTTCGCTGACTTGATTTCTGATACGATTTTCCATTTTTCTTCTTTTGTTAATTTTTCATTATTGATCCTTAAGTTATTTAAATCATTTAAAACATTAAATTCCTGCGCCGTATAAGATGCCCCTGAAGCTCTCATTTCTTCTGGATATACACTACATTTTCCAATCAGCTTTTCAAAAATATTATCCTCTGTAATATATGTTCCGGTTTCCGGATCAATCTTAGTGGTATATTTTCCATAATCGGTACGGGAAAGTTCATTTCCAGGACCAACATAATACTCCCGTTTGCGCGAAAAAATTTCTAAATATTTCTTCGTAAATTCCTCTGTGATAAACCCATGAAAATTCTTCTGTTGATTGAAAAATGCTGTAATCTCTTTCTGATATGCAGCGACAGTGAAAATATTTGAAAAAGTCATATTTTCCCCTGATTCCTCTGTAACAACAACTTCTCCACGATATTTTCCATGTGTATGTAACCTTTCATACTGTATTTGACAAGGAAGCTTCTGGGCCTCTAATTCTTTTTGATTTTGTAAAATCCCTCTTGCATATTCGCTTTTCCCAGATGAAGATTCCTCCAAAGCATCCTCCAGATAAGAAATTCCTCTATGAAGTAACATATTTTTTAAAACAAAATAGATCTGTTCTTCTGTTATCTTTTCTGTTAATCCTTTTACTCTTAATTCCAACTGATTATTACATGGTAAATCAGGAATGACCAGACCATTTTCTTTCCAAAACTTTTCAAAATCCCTAATCCTTGTATTTCTTCTCCTATGCAACCGTCTTCCCTGACGAAAAACTCTCCTCTCCATGTTCTTATTTGCATCTGCGGAAGAAAACAAATTAGCCCCCGACTCCAACACCTCGTAATTATCTGCCACAACAGCCCAGCCAACAGAAGCAATTCCTATGTCTAATCCAAAATTTAATTTCATACCTGTATCCTTTCACGCTAATTTATTTAAAGTAATACCCATAGTATAACATGTTTTTTTCTTAGAGGAAACAACCTTTACTCATAATACATTTTCTTCACCTGAGATGGGACACTGCACACGATTCCATTCCCATTGGAAATGAGCAGGTCACTTGCTTTCATATAATCGTGAGCTTTTTCTGTCAATCTCTCCTCCTTCTTGCTATAAGATTCCCACTGCCTGCTTTTGTAAGTCAACCGGTCCACATCATAGATAATCTCCTTCCCCTGCCTGTCAAGAGAATAGACCTTATACATCGCCACAGTAGTGACCTTTGTTATCTGAAGATTCCACTCCATAAAATAGGTTTTCCCATCCTTCCGGTACAATCCAATACTGCGTCCCCCATTCATCTGGCTGTCCAACTCCCAGTTCCAGATTTTCTTTCCCGTTTCTCCAGAATATACCGTTACATCGTACTTCCTCTCTTCTTCCGTTTTTCCTGAACAGGATATCACAATTTCTTCAGCCACCTGGTCTGAGGTCACATCCTCCCACCAGTGGATTTCCCATGGACTCCTACTGACATAGTTCTCACCTTCCCGGGTGCTTTGACCTGATTCACTGGCACTTGTCTTTTGAGGATCATCCAAATAAACAAGCTTCACCTTTTCCAGATTGTGGGACAAAATATAGTCTTCTACTGTACTCCCCCGATAGCAATATATTTTTAAGCTTTTTTCATCAGGCAGGATCCATTCTCCATCAAATTTCATGTCCGGATTGAATACCGTCAGTTTCTTCAGTCCTGTACAAAGCTCAAAACAATGTTCCCCTATTGATTGTACCGTAGAAGGCAGAGTGATTTCCTTCAGTTTTCTATTCCAGCAAAAGGCATTTGCTCCGATTTCCTCCAATCCCTCTGGCAGCTCTATTTTTGAAAAATCACCTTCCATAAATGCATTTCTTCCTATTTTTTTCAGTTTCTTTCCTTTTATTGTGACCTTTTCCACCTGCGTATTCATAAACGCTGCATCTCCAATTTCCGTCACCTCTTCTGGTATCACAACGTGGTTCAGTCCAATATACTGAGCCAATATACCTTCCCTTATTTTTGTAGATTCCGATGGAAATACAATATCAGCCGGTTTATCTGCCTCCTGCTGATTGCTTACAAAATCCTTCGAAAGTCCTACAATCTCACCATTCTGTGATATCACCATAAAGTCATCCAGATGTGAGATATCCCCCTGCTTTTCTGCGAGGGAATCGTCTTCTCCCCGTTCCTCTTCCATCTCTGTGATATCCCTCCAGGTAATCCCAAGCTCCTGCAAACGCTTCTGCAGATAGGAACCTTTTTGACAAAATACAGTCAGATTTTCCGCACAGCCATCAAAGGCATCCTCCGCCACATACTGGATATCGTCATAAAAGATACTGATCTGCCTTAGTCTTCCACAGCCCTGAAAGCTATTTTCCAAAATCTGATATTTCTGATTTCTTCCATCCTCTCCAATATCAGGAAAACTGATACAATCCAGGCTGATTGCCTGTATTTGTCCGAATCTCCGGGTTCCTATAATATTACCATCCTCATCTGTCACCAGACAGGGAATTTCATTTTTACTGCCCGTTACCAATCCATTGTCATCATACTCCTGCTCTGATCTATTGACAGATTCTTTTTTTGCAGGCCCCCCGCCATTGGTAAACAGACAAAGCATCATCCCCCCTGCAAATAAAAGAAGTACTGCCAGAACCGCCTTTCCGGGACGGCGGTAACGAAGGATATTTTGAATCCGGGACTTGGTATTTTTTTCAGAAAATGCCACCGGAATTCTCTGTTTTCTCTGCAAATGCTCGTAACTGGATGCCATCTGCAACAGTACTCTGGAATATTCTTTCCGCTTTCCTCCCAGCACACCAACCACACTTTCATCACAGACAAATTCCATATCCTTTTCCAGCAGGAAAAAAGCAAGCCAGACCAAAGGCTGGAACCAATACAAACAGAGCACCAGGTAGGCCGCATATTTTACCAGATAATCACGATGACGGATATGAGTCTTCTCGTGAAGAATAATATATGGCAGACTATCCTCTGACAAGTCTGTGGGAAGATAGATACGCGGACGGAATAATCCAAACACAAATGGCACATTAATCCTCTCAGAGAGATAGATTTCCTTCTGACTATGGGCATCTGCTGTTTCTTCCAACTTCTCTGACCGTCTGGCATCTGTCAATAACCGCTGGAGCTTGATCCATTGATATCCCCCATACAGCAGCATCCCCGCTATGCCCAAAATCCAGACGATGGAAAGAAACGGAAGCAGCCGATTTCTTCCTGTATTCTGGACGATACTGTTTCCCCCGGAAGACAGATCGCTCCCTGCCACCTCCTTTTCATTTGGACTGTTTTTCTCACCAGCAGAAGATAAAAAATCCGTTCCTGACTGGTATGTCTCCTGCTGTCCCGGCTGTCTGTTTTCCGTCTCAGCTGCCTGACCCGCATCAATTTCATTTTCGTCATCCTGTTCCGGCAGACTGCCTTTCGTACTTTTTGAAATTGTTTCCCCTGTTTCATTTCTTTCCTTCTGCCGGTTCCATGTAAACATTCTCTGACTGGTTCCTTTTACCTTCATCCCCCCGGAATAAAATGTAACTGACGGCATCAACCCCACGGGACTGACCAGTTCCACCGGACATGCCAGCCGGACAAAAACTGCAATCCAGAGTACATAGCAAATGATTCCCGGTGCCTTCCGCAAAAACTGGCGCAGTATCAGTACAAACACAATGACACCACTGATCGCTACCCCCGTCTCCAAAAACTGCAAAAAAACCTTCTCCAATCCCATCCTCATTCCTCCTCACAGTTTTCAATCAATTGCCGAAGCTCATCAATTTCCTCTTTGCTGAGCTTCTCTTTTCTGGTAAAAGCAGTCAGAAATCTTGGCAGAGAACCTCCAAAGGTATCTCTGACAAACTGTCTGCTCTGGCTGGCATAGTAGTCATCCTTTTCCATCATTGCCTGTACTGTCCCACCTTTATTTTGAAAGATCCCTTTTTGCTCCAGACGTTTTAACATCGTATAGGTAGTGGATTTCTTCCATTCCATTTTTTCCTCCCCCAGCCGCACCAATTCAGAAGAAGAAAAAGGAACTCTGTCCCACAAAAAACCTGCAAATTTTTCTTCTGTTTCTGTCATTGTAATCATATCCGTTCTCCTTTCGAAATCTATTCTGTTCCCCTCGCCAAACAAAAATAGTCTACAAAATGTAAACCTTTTCATAATTTTACATCTTGTAGACCTTCTTTGTCAATGAAAATCTTTTTTTGTTTTTCCTGACAAATTTTTATAAAAATATTTCTTCTGTATACCCAGACAGTTTCTTTCTCAAACCATCATATTTCTTACACATTTCCAAAATATCTTTCTTTTCAAAGCCTCTGGCAGCTTCATTGGCATCCTTCAGGATAGATGCATCCCGATATATATCCGCCAGCACAAAATCCAGCTCGCCACTCTGCCGGATTCCAAACAGATCCCCCGGACCACGCATTTTCAAATCTTCCTGTGCCACATAAAACCCATCATTGGAGCTTCCCAGTATATTTAATCTCTCCATCGTCTCCCTGGAAGTATTTCCCGCCATAAAGATACAATATGACTGTACACTGCCGCGCCCTACACGTCCCCGGAGCTGGTGAAGCTGTGCCAGACCGAACCGCTCAGCATTTTCTATCATCATGACTGTAGCATTTGGCACATTGATCCCCACCTCGATTACGGTTGTGGATACCAGAATATCTATCTCTCCAGCTCCAAACCGTTCCATAATCTCATTTTTTTCCACCGCTCTCATCTTGCCATGGAGGTATTCTATCCGGATAGAGGGTGGAAGCACCTGGCGGAGACTTTCCGTATAATCCGTTACATTTTCTACCTCCAGATTTTCACTCTCTTCCACCATAGGACAGATAATATAGATCTGATGCCCCTCACTGACCTGCTTTTGCATAAAGCGGTATGCCTGTGGCCGGTAATCCGTTCCCACCACACAGTTTTTAATGGGCAGACGATCCGATGGCATCACATCAATCACGGAAATGTCCAAATCACCATACAAAATAATTGCCAGCGTCCTGGGTATCGGTGTAGCACTCATGACCAGCATATGGGGCTCCCGTCCTTTTGCCCAAAGCCCTTCTCTCTGGCGTACTCCAAAACGATGCTGTTCATCTGTAACCACCAGAGCAAGATCCTTATAGACTACCTTTTCCTGTATCAGTGCATGTGTTCCCACCACAATATCTAACGTGCCAAGTTCCAGTGCCTCATAAAGCTTCCTTTTCTGGGCTGCTGTCATAGAACCTACCAGAAGCCCTACCTTCACACCAAAGGGCTCCAGATATTCCTGAAAGGATTCAAAATGCTGGGCAGCCAGAACCTCCGTAGGCACCATGATCGCCCCCTGATGACCGTTCTCCACACAGGCGAGCAGAGCCAATACTGACACTATGGTCTTACCTGATCCTACATCCCCCTGTATCAGACGGTTCATTACCTGTCCGCTCATTAGATCAGTCCTTAACTCCTCCCATGTCCTTTTCTGTCCCTGGGTCAGCTGAAAAGGAAGCTGCTGCTCCAGTTCCTTTGTCTTTTCAAAGGAATGGAATACATAAGAAGACTTTTTCTGATGCTTTCCTTTTTTCATCTGATTCAATGCCAGGGCAAACAGAAAAAATTCCTCAAATACAATCCGCTTTCTGGCAGAAATATACTCCTGCTTGTCCTTTGGAAAATGAATCGCATGAATTGCCTGTTTTCGTAAAATCAGCTGATATTTTTTTCGGATATCCAATGGCAGATAATCATCTTTTAAATCGATCTGCTCCAAGGCAGAGCTTACCGCCTTGGACACCGCATTATTGGTCAGTCCGGCAGTGAGACGATAGACCGGCTGGGGCTTTTGAAGCAGCTGATGATATTCCTGTTCACTGAGTATTTTAGGCTGCTGTAACTGATATACTCCATTTTTACGAATCACACGTCCCCGCAGGATATAATGTGTTCCCATGCGCAGAGTTTTTTGTAAAAACGGCATATTAAACCATGTCACCTGTATCTGCCCACTGCTGTCCTTTATGATACAGCTGAGAATCTTCAGATTGCGGACCCGCTTTTGCTTTGGCTGGTTAACCAGACTGCCACATATCACTACAATATGGCTTTCCTGGACCTCAGAAATAAGACGGATATTTTCCACAATCTCATATTCCCGCGGATATGCCTGCAACAATTCCTCTACAGTATGTATTCCCAGTTTGGCAAAAAGCTTCTCACTCTTCTCTCCCACTCCCTTAATTTCTCTGATACTGTCTGTCAAATTCATATGTTACCATGTCCTTTCCATAACAAAATGGCAAATCCCACAGCAGCTTTCCAGTCGGCTATGCTGACTTACTCCCATCAAAACAAAAAAGAACCACAATCATCACGATACATCTGTCATGCACGTCACCATTGTGGTTCCCTTTCCTTAGCCCGGCAGCGCAAGACGAGATGAGGTTCAAATCTGCGTCATCAGGCTAAACATTATTCCACTGAAATAAAATAAGAATAAATCGGCTGTCCACCAAACTGAACTTCCACTTCCAAATTCGGATGATTGTCTAATATTTTGTCTGCCAGATCCTCTGCTTCTTCCTCTGTCACCTCAGCACCATAGTAAAGACTAATCAGCTCACTGTCTTCATCCAGCATACCTTCTGTCAGTTCCAGAGTCGTTGTCTCCAGTTCCTGCCCCACCGCCAGAATGGTTTTATCTGTCAGTCCCATAAAGTCACCCTGTTTAATCTCCTTGCCATCCATATTTGTATCACGGACTGCATAGGTCACCTGTCCAGATTTTATTTTCTCCATCTCACTGATCATCTGACTGGCATTCTCCTGTGCCGACTGTCCCGGCACATAGTTGATCATAGCAGTAATTCCCTGAGGAATGTTTTTAGAAGGTATCACTATGATTTCCTTATCCTCGGTCAGTTCCTTTGCCTGCTCAGCCGCCAAAATAATATTTCCATTATTTGGTAAGATATAAATAGTATCTGCATTTACCTTTTCAATCGCCTCTAAAATATCTTCAGTACTTGGATTCATTGTCTGTCCGCCCTCAATGAGATAGTCTGCACCCAGATCAAGGAAAATATCCTTCAATCCATCACCTACAGATACAGCAATAAATCCAGTCTCTTTGCGCTCAGTCTCTGGTAATGTTTCCGCCTGGGCTTCCTTTTCCCTCCGTGCAATGCTCTCTGCATCACGAATCAGTTTCTCTTCATGTTCTTCACGCATGTTATCAATCTTTATACTTGTCAGGGAACCATACGTCAATGCCTTCTGGATAGCCAGACCAGGATCATTGGTATGTACGTGTACCTTGACAATATCATCATCTGCCACGACTACCACGCAGTCACCAATTCCCTGCAAATACGCCTTCAGTTCCCTCTCCACTACACCATGTGCTTTTTCCAGCATAATGATAAATTCTGTACAATAACCAAACTCAATGTCCTCTGCTTCTTTGCTCCCGGTTGCAGCAGCCGGTGTCGCCTGCTGCTCCACATCGGAAATGGAATAGTCCACCACTTTCCCTTTTAATGCATCCAGAGCTCCGCGGACAAAAGTCATTAATCCCTCTCCACCAGAATCTACCACACCAGCCTGCTTTAATACCGGCAGCATATCCGGTGTCTTTGCCAGGGTTTCCTCCATATAAGAAACCACTTCCTCCGCAAAGGCGACCATATCATTGGCTTCGCCTTCCATCAGCAGTTCGATGGAACGTTCTGCCCCTGCCTTGATCACAGTAAGAATCGTACCTTCCTTTGGCTTCATTACAGCCTTATAAGCGGTATCAGCGGCATGCTGGATCCCATTACCCAAATCGGTTACATCCATATGCTCCAGGCCTTTTAATTCCCTGGTAAAACCTCGGAAAATCTGAGACAAGATAACACCAGAATTTCCTCTGGCTCCCCTCAGAGAACCACTTGACATAGCCTTACATAAAGTATCTATCGTCAGGTTCTCAATCTTATTGACTTCACGGACCGCTGCCATAATCGTCATGGTCATGTTGGTACCGGTATCACCGTCTGGTACAGGGAATACATTTAACTCATTGATATATTCCTTCTTCGCCTCCAGTGCCTTGGCTCCAGCCAGAAAACACTTTTTCATCATAGACGCATCTATCATTTCAATACTCACTTTACTGTTCCTCCTCAGAGTTTATTACTTCATGGTATAGGGTAGATCCAATGACGATCAGTCGTCCACTATACGGACACCTTCTACGATCACATTGATATTGTCCACTTCCATTCCGGTATATGTTTCTACACGGCAACGGACATTTTCAAGAATATTCTGAGCCACGGCGCGGATGCTGACTCCGTATGCTACGATCACATGCAGCTGGATACGAATCCGGTTCTCTACGACAGATACATTCACACCTCTGCTGATATTTTCTCTTTTTAACAGTTTAGCGACTCCATCCTTTACATTGACAGAAGCCATCCCTACCACACCAAAACATTCTGTTGCAGCAGAGCCTGCATACTTGGCCAGCACTTCCCGGTCAATCACAATACTTCCCATATCGTTGTCCATTCTTCCTTTCATAGTACATCCTCCATTCTATCAAGGTACATATCCTTCCGGTCATCTGCAGGATTGCAGACACGTCCCTGAATCTGTTTCTCAGAAAGAAAAAAGAATATGTTCAAAATTTTCACATAATATCATATGTTATAGTATACCCTATTCTTTCCAAAAATGAAACTATTATTATGAACTATTCTGTTATATTTTGTTACCAAGCCAAATGGAGGTGTCTTATGCAGCGAATGCTCGGATTTATCCTGTTCTGGATAGCAATTGGCATGACAATTATGTTTTTTATTGATAACGGTATCATTGCTGTGCTGATTATTATACTTTGCCTAATACTTGGCTACAGCCTTTTTTGTGGCTGATGCATCATACAGCCACAAGGCAGCCTCACTTTTAATAAGACATAAAAAAGGACCGGCATTGCCGATCCTTACTATCCAATATTCATAACAAAAAGCGCCTACGCACGCTCTACTGCTCCAGAACGTAAACATCCTGTACATACTGGCATTTTCTTTGTGCCGCCATTTACCTTTACTCTTACAGACTTGATATTTGGCTTCCACATCTTATTACTTCTTCTATGGGAATGACTCACTGCGTTTCCAAAGTGAACACTCTTACCACAAACTGCACATTTTGCCATCGTAAGCACCTCCTTAGCATATTTAACCCTGATGGTCAGATTTATAAACAATTATCATGACTGTCTAATTTTGCCACAACATGAACATTCTAACAAATAACTGAATGAAATGCAAGAGAATTTTTCAGAAATTCTAATCTGTTATTTTAACCGGCAAAATCCCTGTCAGAAAAACTACTCTTCTTCCAGATAATCATCCACGATTTCCTCTGTATTTTTTGCTTTGTTTTTCGCCTTTTTGCCGGAAGTAAACTTATCAACAAAGTCCGGCACCATATCCAGGACCTTAGTCAATCCATCCTGGTTCTTCACATTGACCAGCTTCGTTTCCCCGTCCTTGATAATTAAAATGGCACTCGGCTGGATTTTCCCCCCCATGCCGCCTCCGGCATTGTTCTTCTTACCATTTTCCGCAAATGCGCCGGCTCCAACTCCAAAACTCACATCCACCAGTGGCAGAATAATCGTTCCATCATCAAATTTTACAGCATCACCTACCACTGTCTTTGTGGTAAGGAATCCTTCCATCCCCTTAAACAGGGAGCCTACTGTTGCATTAAAATTATTTTCGCTCATTTATTACCCCTCCTTCAATTGATCTGTCTGCTTTTTGAAATGCCGCCATTCATCACTCAGGAAAACCCTTTTGGCAATGAGCAGCAGTACAAATATCTGAATCCTGCCTTTTAATTCTAAATTTCCTTCCAGCACCGTATTTTCAAAATCGGGTGTAATCTGCACACCTCTTCCCAAAAGCCCATAACCTGCACCAACAACTCCCAGAATCTGACCTGTGGTACAGGGATCTGATGTGCCAAACCGTATCTTTCCTTTTAGTTTCCGGGGAGAACTATGTTTCCAAAGTGCAGCAATATTTTCCCATACCAGCCGCCATAACACCGTTGTATTGCTGTCCTGTAAAATCTCTTTGATCAAAACAGGCTTTTTACTTTCTGCAGCCTCCGATGGTCCCTCCCTGAGAAATTTCCAGATTGCTTTGATACACTTGTATATTTTAACGAATCCCTGTTGAATTGGCAAGAAAAACTCACCAATACGCTGAAACAAAGTTTTCTTTTTGGACTCCGGCTGATTCCTTTCCTTGTCTTCGCCCGGATTCTGCCGGGATCTCTCCTTCGGGGAGATCTCTTCTATTTTCTCCGGAAAAACATTAGCGTGGTTTTTCTGTGATGTCTCTTTCCGGGACTGCTCTCCCTCCTGTAACACATTTGCCTTTTGATTTTTCCTCCGGCCTCCCACAGTCTTTCTTTTTGATTTCCGTCTGCGTCCGCTTGTATCAAAACGGACACCCAGGATACGCATTGTATGACTCTCCTGTCCTCCCTCAACAAGAACAGAAAGGTGAAGCAGATGCAGCAGCCAGCTTGCCCCGCCCTTTACTACCCATTCCTCCTGATGCTCCAGATAAACAGAATACCTCACCGGAACAAAAAGAAGGCATGCTGCAATGACTACAACCAGTCCAACAATGACAAGCAAAATCATTCCCAGCCATTTTAGTATGGAAAAGATAATAGCAACCAGATCTGCACACCTCCTTTCATACAACAAACGCTCCAAGCATTAAACCTGAAAATAGTCCTGTATCAATGCCGGCGAAATATCTCCCTGACGTCTCACGGTATCCAGACAAATCTGTGCTGCCAGTTTCTGAGCACTTTCTCTCGTTCCTGCCAGTCCGATCACCACCAGTTTCTTTTCCCGATAATACTGAAACCACAATTCTCTGGAAGAGTAAATTTCCATAGTATTTTCCCCATTTACCGGCAGGGTAATACAATAGACCTCTCTTATCAGCTTATTTTTTTCTAAAATCTGCTGATATTTTTTCCGTCGTTTGGATAATTTGTTGTCAAGATACATCTTAGAACTCCAAACCAGCATGAAACTCCTCCTCCATCTGCTCCAAAGCAGCTTTGTAACATATGACTGACCAGCTGATTTTCAGGCTACTCCATCAGACTCTGGATCAGCTGCTTAGATGCATACTTTTCGGCTTCATCCTCGCATAACTGAAGAGACTGGCTGATATAATCTGCCACTTCCTGTGGCGTTGTGAAAAATACCGGTATCTTTTCCAGCGTATTTGCCATAATCGCTCTCCGCACCATGCGGCTCTGCCCTTTAAAAGCATCTTTCAACTCTGCAACCAGCTCCTGTGCTGCCTGCTCTGCTTTTTCATCAGAAACCTTTTCTTCCTCTGTCACAACCTCCAGACCAGCGAAAGCACTATTCGATGCAAGCTGCTGTAATTTTTCAAGAACTACAAAGGCATCTGCCAGCTGTAACTCATCAATTACAGCACGCTGTGCCTCTCTGGTCTCCTCCAGCATGGCATCTGCCATATTCATTGCTTCATATATTTTTTCCTGCTGCCCTTCTATCGCCGGAAAATGCTCACCCAGCCAATGCAGCTTTTCCTCATCTGTCTCTGGAATCTCCTCACCTGCACCCTGCCAGATATCACTTTCCTGTTTCAAAAACAGGGCATTGATCCCACGGATAACCGTATCCGCAGCTGCCACTCTGTCATTCCCCTGACAATATGGTGCTGCCAGTACAACGGAATACACTTCATTGATCAGCTGCTGCAGAAGCATATATAAATCGGAAATATCATTCAGCCTGGATGCATTGACACGGATTTTCTCTGCATAAATCTGATAGAGTTCCTCTGTCATGTTATCATAGTCTAACTGAGCCAGTTCCTGCAATACAGGAACAAATTCTGTAAAATGCTCTTCCATTGCCGGAGTACGGTATAACATCGCATTAGTCCGGAACATATACAGATATCCCTCCAGGGAGCTTACATCGGAACCCTTGTAAACAGATATGCTGTCCCGTATCAAGTCAAAATAATGGCTTCTGGTCATGCGCATCGGAAGCTGTCCTATCACGGCACGAATATTATCATTGATCGCCATGTTATCCCTGGTGGCAAAAATAAAATTCAATACCTCCTGTGCAAAAACAGAATCCTCTGCGATAACCTCCTGGTCCTCAAAACGATACTGTACCCGGTTTAAAATATATTCATATACTACAAACTGGTCTACATAAGCGGTTAAAACCTGCATTTTCTCCGTTACTTCCTGACGAAGCTTTTCCAGGATTTCTCCCAGCCCCCTCCATTTCTCACCGCAGAAAGCTTGCGCATCCTTTCCAAACACCTGGCTGATCACCTGGTGAAGACATTCCGCGGTATCCTCCGCCGAATCAATATAGGGATTGATTCCTTCTGAAATCATCTCATAAAAAATATAATATTCCATCATCAGCTTAAGTCTTGCATAGCTGTCATGGATTTCCATGGACTGTTTTATATATTCCGGTAAAAGCTCCTTTACATCCCGGTTCTGGCTTAAGCCCTTCACACATTCTCTGATTTTCGTACTCATAGCGTCTTATCTTTTTCTCCTTCTACCGTTTTATCTCTTTCCCCCTACGGTTCCAATTCGCACCTTGGCTACCATGTCTGCAGCAATACCCAGTTATCAAACCACTTCAGCCAATGCTCTGCATAGGATATGGTAGTAGGTGTTCCGCTAAGCACCGGATAGAACATGGCAAAAAGTACTACCGCCAATGCTGTATATACAAACATCCATTTCTTGCAGGACGGAAACCTCTTCACCAGAAGAACCATACTATATCCAAGCATAATGGTAATAAACGGAACACTTGGAAAATAGTGGTAAATAAACACCACACGGGTAACTAAAAACCATGGTGCATACTGTGACAGATAACCTACTGTCAAAAATGCCGCTTTTCTATCCTTCTTCACCAACATCCGGTACAGCATAAAGGCAAAAGCAGGAATCCCGGCCCACCATACCAGCGGATTGCCAAAAGAACTGATCCCCTCTCTGACCGTGTCAGAAACTATGCCGGAATAATACCACATCGGACGGTACATGATAGGCCACTGCCACCATGTAGAGGAATATGGGTGCGTCGCATCCAGCTGGCTGTGATAATCAAACATCGTCTTCTGCGCCGCAATCACCCTCTGGATCAATCCTCTGTCGGTACCATCATTAAATGGGATATAAGACATCATGTAAATCGCTGCCGGTATCAAAACAAAGAAGACACAACAGAATAATATCGTCCTGATCAGGTGTTTGTGGAAATGATTCAGAATATACTGATGCTCAATTTCCCCTGACTTACCCTCTGGATTTTTTGATGCATAGACATATTCACGGAACCTCTGTATCATCTGTGCAAAAAAGATAATAGCCAGTCCTGCGGAAGAATAAATGCCTGTCCATTTGGATGCCCATCCCAGACCCATGGCAATACCGCAAAGTCCCAGTGGTATAAATGTCTTTGTAAGCTTTGTATCATAAAAGCTCATTCTGCTATAGCAGTACATAAAATAATAGGACAATATAATAAACAGCGTAACAAATACATCAATGGTTGCGATCCTTGTCTGCACAAAATGCATAAAATCGAAGGCAAACAAAATCGTAACAATACTGCTGATCCATGTCTCCTTAAAAAATTTCTTTCCAAAGTGATAGATGACCGGCAGCATCAGAACCCCGAACAGAGTTCCCATAAAACGCCAGCCAAACGGACACATGCCAAATATCATTACACCAATGGCAATAAAGATTTTTCCAAGAGGAGGATGGGTATTTTCATAACAGTATAATTTATGGATCATTTCATAAGCAGTACGCGCATGATAGATTTCATCAAAATAAGTTCCATTCAGATGGGTTGCCCGTCCCTGATACAAATCCTGTTCATCAAACAGCGTCGCATAATCTCCGGCATTCACAGGAGTTATCACGTTGCCCTCTGCATCAGTAAAGACAAGCTCCATCAGGCTGTCTCCTCCGTTGTCTGCAGCAGGAGACAGCCTAAAATAACGTGCAGTCACATTGACATCTGCGGAATTCCAGCAGAACACACCACCGGCATCCAGCGGATTTTCAGCACCATATAGCGGAGTCCAATTTACATTATCACTGGAATAATCCAGATAATATTTCGGATTATTCTGGTATCCCAGAAAGTTATTTAACTTTGCAACATACGTATCCTGTCCCAGATCAGCAACCACAGCACCCTGTGCCACGACAGAATATTCTGTCTGCGGAGCGGATAGATTTCCCAGATGGACAAATGCCACAATGGCATAAACCAAAGTGATCACACCCATCGAAATATAGTCCGCCTTTGTCATTTTCACCAAAATGGAGGATGGACGGATGACACTCTTTTCCGTTGACTCCTTTCTTCCTGCCAAAGCAGTCTGCCTCAGCACCGCCTCTGTTTCCTGTTTTTCTTCGACATAATGTCCATAATAACGGATGGTCACATAAACCAGGAAACCAAACACCAGAATCCCCAGGAAAGAAATAGCCAGCATAACAGGCTCTAACGGGTCGTAATTGGCCCCGTCAAAAACAAACAGCACATGTGCTATATTATAAAACCCATAAAAAGAAATAAAGCTGTACAACAGATACAGATCTCTGCGCGGACGCAGGGCATATGCCATCACCAGCAGTGCCATCGCCGGAAAGATATATCTTTCATGCATTCTTACAGAAAACAGAAAGACACAGGTTACAATAAATGCCCCCAGATAATAATATTTGGATTCTGTTTTTTTGCAACGGAAACTGATAAATGCTGCGGCTGCCACGGTCAATACGATAAAAACCGTCCCCCAGGTCTGATAGCTGAGACCAAATTTAATGCCATCCTGGGATGCCCAGTTTAATCCGCATAATGTCCAGAAATTATAAGCATTCACCGATGCATACTCATAGGAACCTACCGTATCCTTATACTGTGCCAGTGCCTCCTGAAAACCATAAGGCATCATCAACAGACCAATCATCGCAATGGCAAGAAGACCAAGCCCGAGATTTTTCCAGAACTTCATCCAGTTAAAATCCTCCAGAAAAACCTGGTCAATAATTCCAAAAATCAGCACCGGTGTAAAAATCAGCGACTGTGGCTTTATGAGAATAGCAACAGCAAAAACAAAATAGGAAGGAATCAGCCTCTTCCCGGTAATCAGATAACACATCAAAACTACAAAGAAGGTAAACACACCATCTGTCTGTCCCCAGACAGCACTATCCAGAAATACTGCCGGGCAGAAAAGATATGCAGCTGAAAGCAATGCAGCTCCCGACTCTTTAAAGCGTTTGGATGCTGCTTTATAAATGAGATATCCTACTCCTAAATCTGCCAGGATTGCCGGTGTCTTTGTCATCACAATACTTACCACGGAATCCCATGAAATATGAAATATGGAACGAAGCCATCCAATCACATAAAGAATATACATATATCCTGGTGGATAATCATGAAATTCCGGTGATAAATAGAACTCCTTAAATCCATCCTGATATACCATATCGCCCCAGAGCAGGAAGCAGTTCATATCCGTATCATGCCCCTTATACATTGCAGCAACAATGATTCTCACCAGAAAAGCAAGTGCCATGACCGCAACAAATACGGTCAGACCAATGTTTTTTTCCTGTGCCTCAGAAATGGATGAAACCGAAACAGTTCCCACTGCTTTTTTTCCTTTTTGTTGTTTATTTCTCTTCTTTTCCAATCGATTAGGCGAAGTTCCCACTGCTGCCAGACGCCCCCGCAAAAAACTACAAAGCGGAAAATACATCGCCAGCATGGCAGCCAGCCCCAATATAGCAACCAAATTTATTGCAACCATTTTCTTTTTCTCCTTCTCCTGTTATTTTCCCGTTATCCTCTGCAGATTACATAAATTTCTTAACATGCTGGTGGGTAAACAGATGATCAGAACAATACTCATAATTTCCATCACACTTCGAACAATATCTGAAATCCAGATTTTCATCATCCAGTTCTGTCCTGCCACAGATTGCACAGCGGTGTCTGCTTCCCTGTCCGTTCCTCTGCTGTCCCTGACGCATCTTTTTCTTAAACTCCTTCCGCCTGTGTATATCCTTCGGAGATATTCTGCGGTAATCCCTGCTGGAAAAAAAGTATATCAGGAAATTTGCCATCGCCACTACGATTGCCATGGCAATACTAATATAAGCAGTACCATAATAAATCTGACCAGCTGCCAGAAATCTCACTCCGTTAAGCAGATTACTCACAACCTCATACAACATATAAACGGCATCTAACAGTGCAAGCCATTTTGCCTTAATAGGAATCACAAAATATAACAAAAACTCCATATCCGGATTCAAAGTAACAAAAGCAAAAAACATGGCCCAGTAGATATACTGGAAACCGGAACAATACTGTGTGGCATGGATCGGAGACAGATACAAGATCAACGCTGCCAGAATATTCAACAGATAGCCGCTGATAAAGTACATGTTAAACCGGAAGGTCCCCCATGCCTGTTCCAGGGAACGCCCAAACAAAAAGAACAGATTGACCTGAATAGCAAAAAACAGGATACTGATCACGAACCCCATTCCACGGTTAAATCCATATGGCTCAAATAAATAGGTAAATAACCGCCAGACTTGTCCATGAAATATCGCATCAAAATTCAGGGAAAGATATTTGTAATAAATATTTTCATTTATCATCCCAAGTGCTGCTCCGGCACAATACAGCACAATGACATACCGAATCAAATCGGGTATTGCATAACGTCCAAACTTTTTCTCCAGCTTATTCAAAAACTGATTCATAGCATTCCTTTCTCTCTTCCAAGCAGTCAGTACATGGTGATTTACCACTGTAATCAGATCACTATCGTTTTTGTCTTATTTTTATAATAGATTATCAGAAACAATCACCTGTTTCTGATAATCTATTATAGTGATAGCCATATTCTTTGTCAAACGACAAACCATGCAAAAAAGCTTGTTTTTTCTATCTCTGTCTATAAAACGCTACCCCTGGCAGAAGATAGATTTTATCCATTCCATTTTTTTCGACAAATTTCTCTATCATTTCCTTTTTATCGTGGTCGTTTCCCGCTTCTATACCACACACCACCATATCCAGAGTATCTCCCGGCTGGGCAACATATCTCTCCCATGTCAGATTATTATTTTTTTCTAAATTTTTACTTTCCAGTTCAGTCGCTTCTGCTGTCTGCTCTTCTGAGGAGCTTTCAGCCTGACACGACATTGTGCATTCTCCAATGTTCTGCAGGTTACTTTCTTCCCTGTCTGTCTCTACCTGTTCCATGGCATCTCTGTTCTCTTCGTTTACTGCTTCCCCGTTCCAGTTGCATTGACCTCCATAAGGAAATCTGCAAACCTCTTCTTCTTCCTTTTTCACTGGTACACAAATGGTCTCCCCTACCTGCAGATTATACACATCCACATAGGGATTGGCACGCAATAACAGTGCCAGCGGTATTTTGTACTTCATACTGATTGAATATAAAGTATCTCCTTGTTTTACTGCAACCATCATACCATCACAATATTCCATAATAACCTCCAAATTATTTTGCTACTTATATATATTCCCATTTTCTGTCATTGGTGACAGGTTCTGGTTTTTTACTTCATGTCTGTTTCTGCCGGATTCAGTTATAATCCCGTTTTTATATACATAAAATCAGATAGCAGTCTGTCATAAACCAGCTAATTGCCATATTGCAATCACAAAAATTTTGTCATATAATAGGAAAACATGGCGATTCTGCGTCATAAAACAACCTTCCGGTTGAATTTTGTAGATTTTTTTGTCGAAAACTTTTGCAAGCAAGTGTGCAGGACAAAACAATTCTTACTACAAAATAGAATGTCTGCACGCCCCAGTACAGAAAGGATGTATTACAACTATGAAATTACCATGTTATACACTGGGAATCGATATCGGTTCTACCACTGTCAAAATTGCAATATTAAATACAGACGGAGAAATCATTTTCTCCGATTACCAGCGTCATTACGCAAATATTCAGGAAACACTTGCTTCGATTGTATCAGATGCCTATGACCAGCTCGGTGATCTGCCTGTCTCTCCGGTGATTACCGGTTCCGGCGGGCTGACTCTTTCTAAACATCTGGACATCCCTTTTGTCCAGGAAGTAGTTGCAGTAGCAACCTCTTTAAAGGATTACGCACCTCACACAGATGTAGCGATCGAGCTGGGTGGCGAGGATGCCAAGATCATTTATTTTACTGGCGGAATAGACCAGCGTATGAATGGTATCTGTGCTGGCGGGACTGGTTCCTTCATCGATCAGATGGCTTCCCTTCTGAAGACAGATGCCACTGGCCTCAATGAATACGCTAAGAATTACCAGTCTATCTATCCCATTGCAGCAAGATGTGGTGTTTTTGCAAAAACTGATATCCAGCCTTTGATCAACGAGGGTGCAACCAAGGAAGATCTGTCAGCCTCTATTTTTCAGGCAGTAGTCAACCAGACCATCAGTGGTCTTGCCTGTGGCAAACCGATTCGCGGAAATGTTGCCTTCTTAGGTGGTCCTCTTCACTTTTTGACGGAGTTAAAACAAGCTTTTATTCGTACATTAAATCTTACCGGAGACCAGATCATCGCACCAGAACATTCCCATCTTTTTGCTGCTTCCGGTGCTGCAATGAATGCAAAAACAGATACTGTTATGTCTTCTCTCAGTAAATTAAATGAAGACTTATCCCATAAAATTTCCATGGAGTTTGAGGTTACCCGTCTGGATCCCCTCTTTCAGGATGAAGCAGAATACGATGCCTTTTTAAAGAAGCATTCAGAAAATGATGTGAAAAAGGGAGACTTTGCTTCCTACCGCGGAAACCTGTTTCTGGGTATTGATGCCGGCTCCACTACAACCAAGGTTGCTGTCATCGGAGAAGACGGCTCTCTGCTCTACTCTTTCTACAGCAATAATAACGGAAGCCCATTAAAGACAGCTATCAAAGCCATTAAGGAAATCTACTCCCTGATGCCGGAAGGTACACAAATTGTCCGCGCCTGCTCCACCGGATATGGAGAAGCTCTGTTAAAGTCAGCATTGCTTCTGGATGAGGGAGAAGTAGAAACCGTGGCACATTACAATGCTGCCGCCTTTTTTGAACCAGAAGTAGACTGTATTCTGGATATCGGCGGACAGGATATGAAATGCATTAAGATTAAAAATCATTCTGTAGATAAAGTGCAGCTCAATGAGGCATGTTCCTCCGGTTGTGGTTCCTTTATCGAAACCTTTGCCAAATCATTAAACTATGAAGTCGCAGACTTTGCCAAGGTGGCACTGTTTGCAGAAAATCCCATAGATCTTGGATCCCGTTGTACCGTATTTATGAATTCCAAGGTAAAACAGGCGCAGAAAGAGGGGGCTTCCGTAGCTGATATCTCTGCCGGACTGGCTTACTCTGTTATTAAAAATGCTTTATTAAAGGTAATCAAACTTACCGACCCGAAAGATCTGGGTGAAAAGGTAGTAGTACAGGGTGGTACCTTTTATAACGATGCTGTTCTTCGCAGCTTTGAACGCATTTCAGGCTGTAAGGCAGTACGCCCGGACATTGCCGGTATCATGGGTGCCTTTGGTGCCGCTTTGATTGCACGCAATCACTACACCGGACAACCATCCACCATGTTGACGATCCAGCAGATCAATGAATTGAAGTTTGAGACATCCATGGCACGTTGTAAGGGCTGTACCAACCATTGTCTCCTGACCATTAACCGTTTTACCGGTGGTAGACAGTTCATTTCCGGTAACCGCTGCGAACGAGGGATTGGAAAGGAAAAGAACAAAGACAACATTCCAAACCTGTTTGACTATAAAAATAAACGTCTGTTCCAACACTATACTCCACTGGATGAAGAACAGGCAGTACGGGGTACTGTGGGCATCCCTCGTGTATTGAATATGTATGAAAACTATCCATTCTGGTTTACCTTCTTCACGGAACTGGGATACCGCGTTGTAGTTTCACCGGAATCCAACCGTAAGATTTATGAGCTTGGAATTGAATCCATCCCAAGTGAATCAGAGTGCTATCCGGCAAAGCTTGCTCACGGTCATGTGACCTGGCTGCTACGTCAGGGCATTGATTATATCTTCTATCCATGTATTCCTTATGAACGTGCAGAGGTAGAGGACGCCAATAATCACTACAACTGTCCGATCGTCACCTCCTATGGTGAAAATATCAAAAATAACATCGAAGAACTTCGAGACGAAAAGATCACCTACCAGAATCCATTCCTTTCTTTTGAAAATGAGGAAATTGCCACAAAACGTCTGGTAGACTATTTCACAAAAGAAAATGGGTTCTCTCCGTCAGAAATCCGTCATGCCGCTGCCAGAGCATGGAAGGAAATGCAGGCGGTGAGAGAAGAAATGCAACACAAAGGAGAAGAGGTTTTGCAGTATCTGAAAGAAACCGGACGCCGCGGAATCGTCCTTGCCGGACGTCCTTACCACATTGATCCGGAAATCAATCACGGTATTCCTGATCTGATCACCTCCTATGGTGTTGCTGTACTGACAGAGGACAGTATCTCCCATCTGGGACAGGTAGACAGACCAACCATTGTTATGGACCAGTGGATGTATCATTCCCGTCTGTACCAGGCTGCTTCCTATGTCCGCACACAAAATAATCTGGATTTGATCCAGCTCAATTCCTTTGGCTGTGGACTGGATGCCGTCACTACAGACCAGGTCAGTGATATTCTGACAAAGTGTAATAAAATCTATACTGTGCTGAAGATCGACGAGGTAAATAATCTGGGAGCTGCCCGCATTCGTATCCGTTCCCTGCTTGCCGCTGTAAAGGAGCGTGAGACAAAGAACATCCAGCCGGCTTTGACCGACACTGCCCACCATCGTGTTGTCTTTACCAAAGAAATGCGTAAGGATTATACGATTCTGGTACCGCAGATGTCTCCGATCCATTTCGATATTCTGGCACCGGCACTGGAGTCCTGCGGATATCACCTGGAGGTATTGCCAAGTACAGAAAAATCCGTTGATTACGGTTTAAAATACGTTAACAATGATGCCTGCTATCCTTCCCTGATCGTCGTAGGACAATTTATGGAAGCACTGCTGTCCGGCCGTTACGATTTAGACAAAGTGGCACTGATCATCACCCAGACTGGTGGCGGCTGCCGCGCTACCAACTATATCGGATTTATCCGCCGTGCATTGGAAAAAGCGGGTATGTCCCAGATTCCGGTTATTTCCATGAGTGCCGGCATAGAGACAAACCCAGGTCTGGATATCAACTTGAAAATGGCGAACCGTGCTATCCAGGCATTGATCTATGGTGATGTATTTATGCGTGTCCTCTACAGAACGAGACCTTATGAGGCAGTTCCGGGCTCTGCCAATGCACTGCACCAGAAATGGCTGAAAATCGTACAAAATTCTGTCAAAACAGCAAAACGCAGTGAATTTAAGAAAAATGTCCGGCAGATTATAAAAGAGTTTGATGAACTGCCACTGAAAGATATCAAGAAGCCAAGGGTAGGTATCGTAGGTGAGATCCTTGTTAAATTCCTTCCTCTAGCCAACAATTATCTGGTAGAGCTTCTGGAAGCAGAGGGTGCAGAGGCTGTTTGCCCTGATCTGATGGACTTCTTTATGTACAGCCTGCACAATGCAAATTTCAAGGCAGAATATCTGGGCAAAAAGAAATCCTCTGCCCATATCAACAATATTGCCATTGCCTATCTGGAAAATTACCGCAAGGTTGCCAGTGATGCGTTCCGTGCAAGCAAACATTTTGAACCTCCTGTTCCTATCCGCACACTGTCCGCTTATGCTGACCCAATCGTAAGCAATGGTAACCAGACTGGAGAGGGTTGGTTCCTGACCGGTGAAATGATTGAGCTGATTCACTCCGGCGTGCCAAATATTGTATGCACCCAGCCATTTGGCTGTCTGCCAAACCACGTAGTAGGAAAGGGTGTTATCAAGGAACTTCGCCGGCTCTATCCAGATTCTAATGTAGTTGCAGTAGACTACGATCCGGGTGCCAGCGAGGTAAACCAGTTGAACCGAATTAAACTGATGCTTTCCACGGCAGTCAAAAACATGTAGATATGAATATATTAGTATACCGCTGGGATATCTATCCCTATGATGATATTATCCAAACATTTCAAAAGCAGGGACATTCTGTAGATGTTCCTGCTTTTTCTGCGAAAAATCATCTCCGGGATGAACAATTTGAACAGGCATTCATGGAAAGACTGAAACAAAACTCATACGATTTTGTTTTTTCTGTCAATTACTTTTCTGTTATTGCCATAGTCTGCCACCAATTACAGATACCTTATGTTTCATGGACGGTAGACACTCCTCTGATCAGCATGCAGACCCCTACCATCTTTTATCCGGAAAACCGCATTTTCACATTTGATAAAAATGAATGGGTCCAGCTCCGCAAAAAGGGTGTAACGAATAGTTATCATCTTCCTCTTGCCGGCAGTACAGTCAGATTTCCTGCCGCTTCCGAAGAAATCCCTCCGAACTATCAGTATCCTGTTTCTTTTGTAGGTAATCTCTATGACAAAAACCGTTATGATGAAATGTGCCGGATTCTCCCCGATTACCTTTGCGGATATATGGATGCCGCCATAGAAGCACAGCTGCATATTTCCTGTGGCAATTTATTTCCTGTAATGCTTTCCGGCAACATCTTTCAGGAACTCAAACCCTATCTCCACCTGGAAAAAGGCTATGATTCCTGTTTCTATCCCGATTTGCCACACGCACGGAAGAATTGTTCTGCGGATACAGACAGCATCAATCAGCGCGAAGATTGGGAGGACATACAGGATGCCCTTCTTAAACTGCAGTTTACCACCCGTGTCCTTTCCCATAAAGCAGCTTCCCTGATAAGGATCCGCACTCTGAACCAACTTGCCAGAAAATATCCGGTACATCTGTTTACCACCAGCGATACCAGCCCTCTGCTTCACGTACACACTCATCCAGCCCTGGATTATCACACACAGATGTCTAAGATATTCTCTGTGAGTAAGATCAATCTGAATATGACAGCACCAAACATTGAGAGCGGAATTCCTCTGCGGGTATGGGATGTTTTAAGTGCCGGCGGATTTCTCCTGACTGATTACCGACCTGAATATGATGGTCTATTGGAGGATGGATATGAACTTGTCATATATGATGGTCTGGAGGATTTAATCCAAAAGATACATTATTATCTCACCCACGAGGAAGAACGCCTGCAAATTGCCAGAAACGGCTATCAGCGCATTCTCCAGGAACACAATTATCAAAACAGGTTAGAAAAAATGCTGTGCACCATCTGATGCACAGCATTTTTCACTATTTATTCCCTGTCACTAAAATAATCTGCATTAAATACCGTATGGACCTGTTCCTCTGACGGAGTCTGAACTATTTCTCCAGGCTTAACAGATTCCTCTTGTAATAGATCCGCCTTATCCTCAGATGAAGCCGTCCTGTCCGGTCTCCACGGTGTCTCGGTAAATTCCGCCGGATCATTCCGGTACACCCTTTCTCCCTCTGTCACATATTTTTCCTGTCCTTCTGCCACAGAAGAAGGAATCCTGCTCTCCACCAGCATTCCCTTCTTGTTCATCCGGTAATATACAATACCGATTGCTGTCAAGAGTGTTACCGTCACAGCAAGACCACCTTCCAGTCCAAAGCTGCCGCCATTAAGAAAGTCTCTTCCATCGGTAAATGTAGTCAAAAAAATAGAATTTTGTTTTGCCAGTCCACTTACCTGCACCCCCATTACATTTCCCTGCATAAAGTTCCAGACACTGTGCACAGCTGCTACGATCCAGATATTTCCGCTCTGAATAAATAAAAGTGCCATAAACATTCCAAATAAAAACAGATTCACCATGCTGAGCACCGTCATTCCATTATTGGCAAAATGAAGTGCCATAAACAAAAGACTGCTTGCAGCAGCAGAAAACCAAACAGAATATTTCCGGCTTAAGGATACAAGCAGAAATCCCCGGCAGATAACCTCCTCTGCCATTCCCTGTACCATATACCCACCAAAATACAACAAAATATATATCGGAATCATATCGGATGCCGCTCCCCCAAACTGAACACTCCCTGTCCCAAGACAGACGAGATATGCCGCTCCAAAGGCAGCAGTTCCGATCAACAGCCCCTTGATATACTGAAGAACGAATCCTTTCCGGACAAATCCCATCGTATGAAGCTTTCTTTTTTCAAAATAGCGGCAATACATCAGATATGTCACGATCAGAAAGATTTCTGAAAACAACATGAAAATGGTCATCCATTCCGGCATATTCTGTATCAATGATGTCATAGCCTCCATATCAATCTCTCCGGTACGCATCATCTGGATATAATCCTTACTCTGTAAAAAATAGGCAAGCATCCCCGGTGTCTGGCCAACACTCATAATAATCGACCCCACAAAATAGACTACCATGCAGATCAACATTTCTAACATCCAGACATGTCCCTTTCCTGTGGAAGCCTCCTGCATAAAACCAGGTTTCTTTATCTCCTTCATTGACTTTTCCTTTCTAGTTCCCATTATCTATAGATTTTTATGAAAAATACTTTACTACCATTCTCCTGGAAAGTCAAATTCCAACATGCCGGCATCACCTATCCCCTCCTTTGGCAACACATAGATAACAATATCTGCGAAAAATGCGTTCTGCCTGCTCCTCAGACAACTCCATCTCGATATACCGTGAAATATTCTTCTTTTGCAGTTTTCTCTGCTCCTCCTCTGGCATCCGCATCAATTGTCCGGCGAACTGGTCTGTCTGTTTCTTTCTGATTTCCGCATTATCTCTAATTTGTTTCATAGAAATCCTCCTATCTGCCTTTTCTTTTTATAATACTATCTATCACACGACACTTCAATCCATACCGGTTTATTTTCTTTTTTATGAAATGAATATATCCTTATAGATACAAAAGGTAGCTGTAATACTACAGGAGATTGAAAAGAAATCATGAAAACTTGTTGTACATAAATAAGAAATGGAGTGCGAATATTGGATATAGATACCACAACCATTGGACAAAATGTCCGGGCTTTAAGAGACCAGGCCGGACTCACTCAGGCACAGCTGGCTGAGGCTATCGATAAATCTACCATACATGTCTCACATATAGAAAATGGACTGACCAGTATTTCCCTGGAATGCCTTCTGTCTCTTTGTGTTGCTCTGGAAACCACTCCGAATATCATATTAGAGGGTACGTATCCTGTTGCATCCTCAGAAAACTCCGACCTGTTGATGGAGCCCTCTTCCGATTCCTTCATCTCTGCTGCGGATACCCGGAATCTTGCTATTAAAATTGCAGATATTATAATGAAGCGTTTAGAAAAGTAACTATTCTTAATAAAAAAAGATGTGTCAAAAAACGACACATCTTTTTTATTTTTATGCAAATCACGCTTTCCCTGTTACTGAAGTTCATTCAGGAACTCTTCAATCCAGTCCAGTCCCTTTTCGATCTGCTCAATAGAAATTGCATAGGATAAACGTATATGATCATCAAATCCAAAATCTGCACACGGCACAACTGCCACATTATATTCCTCGATCAAAATCTGAGCCATCCTGGAGGTATCTGTAATGACCTCAGAATGATATTTCTTTCCTAATACTCCACTGACATCCACAAACTCATAAAATGCTCCCATCGGTTCAATGGCACTGATATATGGCATCTTACAAATTCTATCATACATGTATTTACGGCGCTTATCAAATTCATCATGCATCTTTGCCACAGAATCCTGTGGTCCATTTAACGCCTCTACTGCTGCTTTCTGTGCGATAGAGTTTGGATTGGAAGTCTGATGACTCTGGACACTTCCCATCATCTTTGCAATTTCCTTAGAAGATCCCGTGTAACCAATTCTCCAGCCTGTCATGGCATAGCTCTTTGCCAGACCACTGCAGGTAATGGTCCTGTCATAAATTTCCTTCCCAAAGGAAGCGATGCTGATATGTTTCTCCTGACCATAAACCAGATTTTCATACATTTCATCTGCCACTACATAGAAATCCCCTGCTACTACCACATCAGCAATAGCTCGAAGTTCTTCCTCTGTATACAGCATTCCAGTGGGGTTGTTTGGTGTATTCAGGACAAGTGCTTTTGTCTTGTCTGTTACAGCTGCCTTCAGATCCTGGGCTGTCAGTTTATAATTCTGTTCCTTTGTGGTTTTCACAATAACAGGAACACCCCCTGCCAGCTTTACGATCTCAGGATAGCTCAGCCAGAATGGCGCCGGAATGATCACTTCGTCACCTGGATTCAGTAAAGCGGTAAAAATATTGGTCAGGGAGTGTTTTCCGCCATTACTGATTACAATCTGATCCGGAGCATAATCCAGACCATTAAATTCTTTAAATTTCTTAGAAATCGCTTCCTTTAACTCATTAGTACCGGAAGCAGGTGTATATTTGGTAAATCCATCGTGAATTGCTTCAATCGCAGCATCACAGATGTTGTCCGGTGTATTAAAGTCGGGCTCTCCTGCACCAAACCCCACAACATCCTTTCCCTGTGCCCTTAACTCCTTTGCCTTAGCGGTAATAGCTAACGTAGAAGATGGCTTTACTGCAGCTGCTTTCCTGGATAATTCTAATGACATGATGATATCCCCTTTCCTTTACGGTCTTTTTTTCATTGGTTTCCAATCTGTTCCAATGCGTCCAGTACAATTTATACCATAAATGCCCCCTTTGCGTCAATGTATAATTGTATACAATCTTGCCCTCAAAAGAAAAACGTCATAAGAAAACATGCACAAAAGCTTTCTCTGACGCTTTTTCTATCTTACTGTCCCACCGTTATATTTGCACCAGCATCTCCGTTTTTTTCATTTTTCTTTAAACTGCCATAAATAAATGTCTGCATGGCATCTACATTCTTTTTCAGATCATCTGGCAAAATAACAGACATCGTCCGTACACGGGTAATCTGATAAGCACCTTCTACCGGTACATTTAAGGTTTTCAGTTTTGGATTTTTACTGCGGACCATCACTCCCATATACAGATAGTTAATCAGATCACTCTTTTTGATATTAGTGGTGACCAGCGGCATCAGTTTTGGCACCATAGCCACCAGTTCCAGAGTAGATTTATCCATCAGTTTATTGTAGATAGCTGTCATTACAGTACGATGACGCAATGTTCTGGCGAAATCCCCATACTGTCCGTCTTTGCTGACATACCGGACTCTGGCATATCCCAGTGCCTGATTTCCGTTCATGTGATTGACACCCACATGCAGGTTGTGATTGGAATAGTCCGAAATATAATTGGTTCTGTTCAGATAGCTGACTTCATCCTCCGACAGCTTAATGTCAATCCCTCCCAAAGCATCGATCACATCCTGAAAGGAGTCAAAATTTACTAAAACATATCCATCTACGGAAATGCCAAAATTCTGCTTTATGGTCTTTACCAGGGTTTTCATTCCACCATTGTGATAGGCAGCATTGATCTTATTATCGCTAAAGCCTGGAATCTGCACATAGGTATCTCTCATAATAGAAGTCAGTCTCAGCGCATTATCCCTCTGATTTATGGTAGCGATCATAATACTGTCGGTACGGCCACGACCGCCTCCGATTGCCTCTTCTCCACAGATAAGGATATTTACCACGTCTTTATTCTGACTGATACTGTCAGCACTATCAAGCTGAATCGCATCCGGATCCAGTTCCTTGAGATCTTCTATCCCCTCATCTGTATCAAAATACTCCTCCCCGGCAGCAACATCCTCTCCATGATCTATCTTCATCTGGTTATAATAATAATCAAATGCAGCATAGACAACTCCACCTGCCACAAGCAGTACACAGATGACCCCGATCACAATTTTTCCCCACAATGGCAGCTTCTTCTTTTTGCCCTGTTCCTCCAAATTACTCATTTGCAAATTCCTTTCTCCATCCTGACCAAAATCTTAAAGTCCTTTTCTCCGATATCTGATAAGTTTTCCCAAAATTCAGGCTTCCAAATAGCATCCCACTAATTCTTAAAACTGTGAATCGGTGCAGGAATCCTTCCTCCACGGTTAATAAAATCACTGCAGTCAAACTGGTTTACCGGCATGATCGGAGCATAACCCAGCAAGCCTCCAAACTCAGCGGTATCTCCTACCTTTTTCCCGATAACCGGAATCAGACGCACTGCCGTCGTCTTCTGATTCACCATACCGATTGCCATTTCGTCTGCGATGATACCAGAAATCGTAGCAGCCTTAGTATCCCCAGGAATCGCAATCATATCCAGGCCTACAGAACATACACAGGTCATTGCCTCCAGTTTCTCCAGAGTCAATGCACCGTCCTGCACTGCGTCGATCATTCCCTGATCTTCACTGACCGGAATAAACGCTCCGCTCAATCCCCCCACATAAGAGGAAGCCATAACACCGCCCTTTTTCACCTGGTCATTCAACATCGCCAAAGCCGCTGTAGTTCCAGGTGCTCCAGCTCTCTGTAATCCCATCTCTTCAAAAATATCTGCAATACTGTCACCAATTGCCGGTGTTGGAGCAAGCGACAGGTCGATGATCCCAAACGGAATATTCATTCTCTGGGAAGCCTCTCTTGCCACCAGCTGGCCTACACGGGTAATTTTAAAGGCTGTTTTTTTGATGGTCTCACAAAGAGAACCAAAGTCTGTTCCATGCTCTGACTCCAAAGCCTTACGCATAACACCAGGACCACTGACACCTACATTGATGATCTCGTCTGCTTCTGTCACTCCATGAAAGGCACCTGCCATAAACGGATTGTCATCTGGTGCATTACAAAATACCACCAGCTTGGCGCAACCGATACTGTCGTTTTCCTTAGTAAACTCTGCTGTCTCCAGAATAATTTCACCCATCATCTTCACTGCATCCATATTCAGTCCGGTCTTGGTAGAGCCAAGATTTACGGAACTGCACACAAAATCAGTAGTTGCCAGAGCCTGCGGAATAGAACGAATCAACAGTTCATCACTTTTTGTCATTCCCTTAGAGACCAATGCACTATAACCACCTATAAAATTAACACCTAACGTCTTCGCAGCACGGTCCAGTGTCTGGGCAATAGTAACATAATCCTCCGGTGTTTTACAGGCAGCACCTCCAATTAATGCAATGGGAGTAACAGAGATACGTTTATTGACAATAGGAATCCCGTATTCCTTTTCAATCTCCTTCCCAGTAACCACCAAATCCTTTGCTACCGTAGTGATCCGGTTATAAATCTTTTCATTGAGACGGTTCAGATCACTGTCAATACAGTTTAACAGGCTGATGCCTACTGTAATAGTACGTACATCCAGATTCTCTTTCTCAATCATATTATTGGTTTCCAAAACCTCATATATATTAATCATGACACTTTTCCCTTCTATATTTTCTTTCTGCCAATAAACTAAATACGATGCATCTTATCAAAAATATCCTCTCGCTGTGCCTTGATAATACATCCCATATCTCCGCCGATCTGCTCCAGCTCATCGGCAAATGTACCATAATCTTTGCTGCATTTTGCAGTATCCACGATCATCATCATATTAAAAAAACCATCTACGATAGTCTGGGAAATATCCAGGATATTTATCCCATTCTCTGCCAGATATGTACATACCTTGGCAATAATACCTACACTGTCTTTACCTACTACTGTGATTACTGTTTTTTTCATATTTACCTCATTCCTGCACAGCCATTCTTCTTTCCCATTTAAGGCCGTACGTATATTTTTTTTCGCCGTTGGGCTATATCGTAACCAGCATGGAAGGCTTTTCTCTCTCTGCTACTGCCAGATGAAATGGCAATTCCCGCATTCCGAGCTCCTCCCATAGCTGACACTTTACTGTTTCATATGCCAGTTCCGGATAATTATTTTCTTTGGATAAATGTGCTAAAAAAATATAACGCAATTGCTCTCCCAGAAGCCTGCAGAGCAGGCGTCCGGAATCATCATTTGACAAATGTCCTTTTTCGCTGAGAATACGGCATTTTAATGGATAGGGATAACTTCCTGCTTCCAACATACTTATATCATGATTCGCTTCCAGCAGCAAGACCTCACTTCCCTCCAGGTGTTCTACTGTATAATCATCATATTTTCCCAAATCTGTAGCAATACTCGCTTTATGCCCCTGTGATTCTACCGAATAACATACAGGATCTGAGGCATCGTGTGAAGTACGGAAAGGAGTGATCTTCATGCCACCAATCTCTACCGGCCGGTCGGGATGTACCTGATAAAGATGCTCCATCCCGATAATACCTTTCCTGTCCCTTTCCCGGATCTCATCCAGTGTTCCTCCTGTGGCATAGACAGGAGTCTGGAACATTTTTACCATCATAGGAAGTCCCTGTATATGATCACTGTGTTCATGGGTTACAAAGACAGCATCCAGCTGATCCGGCTGTACATGAATCTCTTTTAATCCCTCTACGATACGTTTTCTGCTTATCCCGGCATCTATCAGAATATGATTGTTCCCATCGCCTACATAAATACAATTGCCGCTGCTGCCGCTGGCAATACTACAAATCTGCATCTCTCCTGAATCCTTTCTCTGTGTCTTTGCCCTATTTCCATTTTTTTGTATCTGTTCTATTACACACATATTCTGGTTATTAAACCCAATAGATCTGTACCTCATCCCCCTCATTAACCGGCTGTGTAAAGTCTGAGGAAACACCATTCACTAAAGTTTCCAGATAGTCTCCTTTGGCAACAGACAGATCAAAGGGATAAAAATCCAATACATCTACTAATATGTACTGGGATTTGTTTCTCAAAACGACTATTTCTCCATTCACAAGAATAGAAATATCCCTTGCACCGCTCACTGCTGTTTCCTCGACAGATGGTTCCTCGACAGTGGATACTGATGCCTCTCCATCTGTTCCTGAATCTTCGCTCCGACCGGCAATCCCCTCATCCAGAGATTCTCCATTCATTACCGACTCCGGTATCTGGCCATCTCCATATTCCTCCATGAGCTGCTGATAATTCGGCTCCTCTTTTTTTATCTCACAAGCCACTGAAAAATTATCATAAACTTTTGCATCCATTTCTGCAATGACATTATTCACATACACCTTGCCACGATATACGATATCCATAAATTCCAATACCTGTTCCAGAGTGTAGTACTCGACAATCTCTATCCTGTCATTTTCCTGAATATCATAAAATTCAGAAACCAGTTCTCCATTTACCTTTACAAACCGTGGACAGTGAATCTGCTTTCCATTAAAAAGAAACTGCATCGTTGAACGATATTCCGGAATCTGTCCAACACTCAGGCGGGCATCCTGTCCTTTTGTAGATTCTATGATCTCAATCTTATCATTTTGCTCAATGGAGCCACTCAGGCCACCCTCATTCCCGTTGATTTTAACCACAGCAGCCTCTCCGGCATCTCCACGTTTCATACGCTTTTCACCGTTTACTGTGTAATTAAGGGCATTTCCTCTCTTTGGAAACAGATCATCTTTTGGAAAGCCAATCTGCATGGCAGCATCTACCACTGTCAGCTTGCTGTTGTCATACAATTTAATCCTGTCACCGTTTACTGTCACAAAAATAAAATTATTTCTCTGCTCATAATAGTTGAGACAGATACCAATTGGTGTAACCAGCAGAGAATCAATCTTAACATTATCCTGTAAAAATATCACATTTCCAAGCACCTCGGAACCGCGCAGAGCAACTCGCTCCCCCGGCAATTCCAGATACTCTGCCAGACTTTCCACAAAGCCTTTCACTTTTCCGCCTCCACCTACGACAAATACTGCACTGACAGTTTTTCCACCATTCAGCTCCATAATCTTATCTGCCACCTGTTTTGTAATGTCACGGATTGTCTTATTGACAACCTCCAGTACCTCATCTGCAGGTACTTTGTGAGACAACCCCATAATATCCCTGTAGCTCACCTGTTTCCTGATGGTACTCTGGCACTTTATCTTCTCTGCCTCGGAAAAATCCGTCAGATAATGCTTTGCCAGACATTCCGTCACCTCATCGCCCGCGGCAGGAATCATACCATATGCCAGAATGCTGCCATCATTTGTAATGGAAATATCCGATGTTCCGGCACCCACATCCACCAATGCAATGTTCAGCAGACGAAACCGTTCCGGAATCGCCACATTGATTGCCGCAATTGGCTCCAACGTTAAATTGGCAACAAAAAGCCCCGCCTTTTCTACCGCTGCATATAATCCGTCTACCACCTCATCCGGCAAAAAAGTAGCAATCAGTTCTGTCTCTATGGAGTTTGCCTTGTGTCCTTCCAAATTGGAGATTGGATAATCATTCTGAAAATAGCGAATCACAGAATACCCGACGCAATAAAATTTAATATCATCATGACTGTTTTCCTGGCGGAGTATCTCATAAGCATTTTCCACGCCCAGCATATCCAGGGAATAGATGTGCTCACTTGTGATCACTGTTTCATAATTAAAATCGACCTTTGCCCTGGCAACTACTGTTTTCAGCACACGTCCTGCGGCTGCAATACAAACATCAGTCAGTTTTCTGCCTATCATAGTTTCCAGTTTCTGTTTCACCTGTTGGATTGTCTGCGCCACAGCCTGGATATCATGAATCTGTCCATCCATCATAGCTCTGGTCTCATGCTCCATGGAAACCTGTGCTACCACAACAAACCGGCTGGTACTTTCCTTATAGCCTACAGTACCAACGATACTGCGGGTTCCAATGTCCAGTCCAAAGACCAATGGTTCTGTTATATTTTTCATCACAGAGGATTTTCCTGCAGCTTTTTTCACTGTGCCTGCATTTCTCTTCCCTGAAGATGTCTTTCCTGCTTTTGAGGTAGTCTTCGCTCTTTCCTGCATAACCTCCTGGCTCCTCCTTTTTCTGTTCCTAGAACAGGTAACTGCAATACTTCCTATTATTTACTCTAACCTTTACTATAACATAAATTCCCCGAAAGGAAAAGTATCAAGCAAAATAAGAGAGCCACTATATATAACATAGCGACTCTCCTTTATAATAGAGAAAAGAGTAAGCATTTTTAATTCAATCTTTTCACTGATATTATTTGATTGTAAGTGTAAAAGTTACAGAAATTGTCTTCTTAAACTTAAACTTCTTTCCATAGCTTTTTGGATAAGAAGAAGTCTTATCACCTAGCTTTGAACTTCCCACCTGATTGTAGATAGAAATCCGGAATTTATTCGGATCCTTATCAGACTCAAGTGCGCCCGATGAAACAGCTTTCATACCCTTAACAGTCTTACCATCACACTTAACGGATACTTTTGAAACTTTCACTTTTCCTTTATGCTTCTTCAAAATATCTTTGATATCAATACAAAATACCTGAGCAGCGGCATTTTTAGATTTTTTATTTTTCAATGTAACCGTATATGTAGCAGAACCTTTTTTATCTTTTATAGTAACAGCTGTTTTATTCGGGTCTGTTGATCCATCATTACCACCATCCCAGTTCCAGTTGACATCTGAATAATACATAACTGCCTTATAACTGGAAGCTGCACTTGCTTTTGTCCCGTTAGAGACTGCCCCACTCGCTATGATTGCAGCAGCAACTACCAAAGAAACTACTCTCTTAAATGTTTTTTTCATCGAAACAATCCTCCTCAATCATTCAATCTTGAGCATAACAATGATACTACATTAGAAATATTAAAATTTTCTATGCAAATATCACATCTTCTCACAGGAAATATTTTACTACTTATGTATATTTTTGTCAACTTTTTATTTTATTTTCTTTTTCCTTTGTGCATTTTTACCACTTCTGTGTTGATAGATGTGGATTCCCATATGCGTGACCGCATATCTCCGGGAAGCGTTTTTTCATTAATAGGACGAAATTTTCCATAAATGAAAAATCCGGCACCATACGGTGCCGGACCTTACTATCACTGATTTAATATTATTTAACCTTGATCGTGTAAGTAACCTCGATGCTGCTCTTAGGCATAGAGTATTTGAACTTAGGTACTCTGTTGTTCCATGTGTTGATGATCTGGAGCTGAACAAAACCATTTGTTTTACCAGGATCAGGAGTAGTAATACCTTTCTTGAAAGTCTTAACAGTCTTTCCGTCAAACTTAACAGAAACATTGCTGAAAGTAACCTTCTTAGCCATAGTACCAGGAATTGTAGTGTCAACATACAATGTATTGAATGACTTATCATTGCTGATAACACCCTTCTTCAGACCTGTCAGCTTAACAGTATAGGTAGAACCCTTCTTGCTGGTTTTCATACTAGCATTTGTAAATTTAGCAGACTTTGCCTTAGAACTCAGCTTGTTTGTTGTGTTCTGAAGCTTGCTGGAAAATTTACTGTCATCATGGTTGTTACGGAATGTCCACTTACCAGTAGCCAAGCATAAATATGCATTGTAGCTGGATGCTGCATCAGCCTTTTTAGCTGCCTGTGGTACTGTTGCGGATGTTGCTACTACAGCGAGTGCAACTGCGAGAGATAACACTCTCTTTGCTGTCTTACTAAATCTCATAATTTTTTCCTCCTTAAAAATTGAAAGATACTGCAGCCTGCCTGTTTGAATGATTATGTATCACTCAGACATACTGCTCCTCAGAGCTATATACTAGCATGTTTGTGCAAATCTGTCAACTTTTTCGTTTATTTCCCTTGTTTCTCTGGAAACATTATACGATAGTTTTCGGTTTTATCACTCACACACTCGTATTTTATAGTAAAAACATACTATAAAAAAGAGGCAGAAATATGGCAGTATATCTATTTCCTTATCTTGCCAAGATATCTGTAACCTCAGCGATATACATGGTATGGTAATCCTTATCTGAGTACCATTGCTCATCAATTCCCGGCTCAACAAAATCACCCGGCTCAATCTGAGTGGCAGACATTACCTTACAGATCAGTGCCAGATTTCCCTGATCCACATAAGGAACTCCATTTTCAAAGTCCAGTTCGACTCCTGCTTCTTTTATCTTATCTTCTGTCCGTCCTGATACACTTCCCAGATACTTTAACATGTTACGATGCTTTTCTCCCAGAAAAGACAGGGAAAACGTTCCTTTTTCATCAATAAATTCCTTTGTAAAGCGACTCTGGCGGATGACAACATATACCACATTTTTCCCCCACATAACACCCATTCCACCCCAGGATGCAGTCATTGTATTTGCCTTCTTCTCATCTCCTGCTGTTACCAGCATCCACTCTTTTCCAATCTTCTCAAAGGGGTTGCATTCCATCAATTCTGATGATACCTTCTGAAAACTATGCATAAAAACCTCCATTCTGTTCCACAAAATTCCTCCTGCAGAACCGTCTTTTTCTCACTATCCCATTATATGACCATTGTATATTTTTGACAACTGTTTCATAAAATGTTAGGATAACCCCGTAATTTATCGATCAAAAATCAATATTTAATGGGATACACAGAAATGGAGGTTACTTATGAAAATAGAGATGCATGCACATACCAGTGAAGCCAGCCCTTGCGCAAACATATCTGCCAGCAGGCTGGTATCTATGTATACGGAAGCAGGCTATGATGCAGTAGTGATCACAGACCACTATTGTAAATGGGTAATGGAACAAAGCGGTTCGACAACACCGGAAACTTACGTTGAGTATTTTCTCTCCGGTTACCGCACAGCACGGGAAGCAGCTCAAAACACCTCCCTTTCCATATGGCTCGGAGCAGAGGTTAATTTACTGGAAAGTCCCAATGACTATCTGCTATATGGTGCAACCGAAGAATTTTTCCGGAAAAATCCCTCTGTGTTTACCCTCTCCCAGAAGGAACTTTATTTTCTTTGCCAGAAAAACCAGATTTTGCTATTCCAGGCTCACCCATATCGTACTTACTGTAATCCCGGTGAACCTCAATTTTTAGACGGAGCAGAAAGCTATAACGGAAATCCACGACATAATAATAGAAATGAAGATGCTGTGGCGTGGACACAAAAAAACCATCTCCTTGTCTCCTCAGGCAGTGATTTCCATGAAGCCGAAGACCTTGCCAGGGGCGGAATCTATACAGAGGAATCCATTCATGATATAACCGGACTGTGCAATCTGCTGAAAAGCAACCGTTATCAATTGATCCAGCCATGACAAAAAGTCAGCTAGAAAGAGGTAGTTATGAAGAATAAAACCCGTTACCAGACCTTGATGAATCTCTATCAGATGGGCAGACAGTTTTCCAAAAAGCTGCGGAACACTTCTATTTCTGCCTATTCAGGACAATCTGCCTATATGCTGATTCTCTCCTTTTTTCCATTTTTTATATTTCTTCTTGCATTGCTGAAATATACCCCTCTTACCGAAGAAATACTGTTATCTGCCATTGAAATCATATTTCCGGTCTCTTTCCGAAATTTTATGATTTCTCTGATCAATGGGATTTTTCAGGATCAGACGACTTCTCTCTTGCCGGTTACTGTGATCACGGCACTCTGGCTTGGCTCCAAATCATTTTTATCTCTGATCAACGGACTAAACTCAGTCTATGAAATTGAAGAAACCAGAAATTATTTTGTTCTACGTTTCTGGGCCGTACTATATACCATACTGTTTGCTGTTCTCATTCTGGCAACTCTGACAGTGCTTGTCTTTGGAAATACTCTGTTCTTCTATCTGACAAAGCACTTTCCGATCATCGAACATATTTTGCTGCCTATTATCAGCTTCCGTTCCCTTGCAAGTTTTCTGATCATGCTGTTGTTTTTTGCTGTTCTCTACAAAAACATTCCTAATGAAAAACTGCGGTTTACAGACCAGCTTCCCGGTGCACTTCTTGCAACTACCGGCTGGATGGGCTTTTCCTTTTTATACTCCTATTACGTAGACCATATCAGTAACTATTCTTCTTTTTATGGCACTATGACTATTATTGCCCTGCTGATGGTCTGGCTGTACGCCTGTATGTATATTCTTTTTTTCGGAGGGCTGTTAAACTATCTCCTAAAAGAATACCGTGTCCACGATTATCTCACTGTTCTGAAAAAACAGCAGGATACCTCCTCTTCCAGATAAACCCTTTTACAACTGATCTATTTCATTTTACAGCCACTATAGTAATGCATTAATATCTGCTCATAATCATACCCCGATTCTGCCATTTCTGCTGCGCCATTCTGGCTCATTCCGACACCGTGACCGAATCCTCCTCCTGTAAGCTGAAAATAAACCTTTCCCTGTTTTACTCCATCCTGTATCAGAAATGCAGCACTGGGAAGCATGGAAAGCTGTCCCGTACTGCCGTCCTGCTTTTCGATCACACTACCCATCAGTATCAGCTTTTCCCTGATATTCTGCTGCCCGCTTACTATTTCTTTTCCTTTTGTTCCGACAATACATATCTTTGCCAGAATTCCGCTTTTTTCCCGTTTTAAAATCTGAATTTTTTTTACATTCCCTAGTCCCAGCTTTTCTCCCAGCCTCTTGGCAGACAGCTTTACTTTCCAACGATACCAGCTGCAGTCTTCATCATAGGTATCGCAGATTTTTTTTGTCATAAAAGCATGAAATATTTTTTCGTCTGCCAGGTTCAATTCGTTTATATTTGTTTTTTTTCTGCTGGCTTCTGTAATCTGGAGTTTATCCGGGTAGCATTCATCATTCTCTCCACCCCAGACCTGCTTTGTAGTCGCACTGCATCCCCAGGAGGTAGAATAATAGTATGTGGTGATCACGTTCTTTCCATGAAAAAGCATTTCTCCGGCAGTGGATTCCACTGCCTTTCTGGAATTTTTATCCTCTCCAGCCATATTATAAACCTGAAAAGCAGTGGTATCATCCACATCCGCCCCATATTTCTTATAGGTCCCAGCTTTCTTCTGCTGCCAGGCAAAGCTTCTGGCACATACAGCCTGGGCTTTTAATGCCTCCATTGGATAGGAAGAGGACATTTCACTTGGTACGACCCCATATAAATATTCTTTTAATTTCAGTTGGTTAATCAGCAAAATCCCCTGGCTCTTCCCCACAAGTTCCAATGTTCCGCGATATGCGGGAATCTGCTGCCTGCGGAGAATGGAAGATACCTGAAGCTTTCCACCAGGACATGACAGAAGAATCTTCCCCTTATTTTTTTCCATATCTTTTCCGGAAAAACAAACTGTCCTGCCAGCGTGATATGTCTTTTTCTTTCCCTTTTGTTCCACCACAAAATCCCGGCTTCCGGTAATCTTTATCTCCTGGTGAAAAATACTGGTCATATCTGAATTTGTCAGTAAAACACGGATTTTTTCCTCATCCCTTTTTTCTCTTTGATCAATCCCTTTCTTTTGCAGCACTTTCTGCTGTTCCCCATCCGATGGATTCTCTTTCCGGAACAACATTCCCTTTTTTTGGCAGTCTGCGATCAAACAAACCAAAAGCAGCACTGAAATCCCCAGTACTGCCAGCAGACGTCCCTGTAATTTTTGTTTCTTTCTGCCTCTCTTCTTCATTCCTGTCTCCATTCTGCCGGACCAACCGCCAATTTGGGCCGGCAAAGATATCACACTGACCTGCATGATCTGTCCAGTGCTTTGATACAAGCCTCTCTCTAGATATATTCCTGTATTCTGTATTCTATGATATCTACTGCCTCCGCAATAAACTCGAATGCTCTTTCGTAGGTATAATATACTGGCTTTTGCGGTTCCGGAGCCTGTTCAAAAAAGAAGGCAAGAATCCACTCCCGGCTTCTTGTCAACTCCTCCATTGTCAGCATCCCCTTAATCTCATATGGCTTGACAGTCTTCAGTATCTGGTATACCTGATCCATTCCCGGGTATTCTTTTGCCAAACGAAAATCAATCTGATTGACATCATAGGTGAAATACTGAAAAGTTTCCATATCTCTGTCTGTCAATCCGATAGACGCGATTTTTTTCATAAACTCCGGACGAATCGTCAGCATAAAAATCTCATCAGCAAGAATATGCGTGATGTATCCCAGATATAATTCCCGGTTTAACAAGGCATCCCCCAGCATTTCCTTGGAAAATTCCAGAATTCGATGATGAAACAGCTCCAGATGCTCTGGCTGGGAAAATTGATAATCCGGTATTCCGTCCCGGAAATGAGTATGCATTTTCATTTCTCTCTGATAATTTTCTCTTGCCTGTATCCCATCCGGACATACATTTCCCACAATAAAAAATTCTGGATGTTCCAGTGTCCACCGTTTTGATAATTCCCAGGCAATCGCCAAATGTTCTACTGTCCCCGCCATAGTTTAACGCTCCGTCGCTTCATTCTTTCTGTCCCGCATCGCTTCCTTTGCTGTCTGGACCAAATATCCCATGGCCGCAGAAGGATATTTGCCAACTGCTGTTTCACCAGTCAGCATCAACGCCTGTGCTCCATCCAGAACAGAGTTATAAATATCTGACACCTCCGCTCTGGTTGGCACCATAGACTCTTCCATGGAATGAAGCAGCTGTGTCACTACCATAAAAGGCTTTCCAGCTTCCTGACAAGCTATGCCAATATTCTTTTGCAAACGCGGCAGTGCCCATAACGAAACTGCATTCCCCAAATCGCCTCTGGCAATCACAATCATATCACTCTCCGGAATAATTTCTTTTAAATTCTCTATTCCTGCCTGATTTTCTATTTTTGAAAATATCCTGATATTTCCTGCCCCAACCTCCTGCAAAGCCTGACGCAGGTTACAGACATCCTGTGCATTTCTGACAAATGGCAGCATAACTCCTGTCACTCCCAGCTCCTGTGCCCTGGCAATATTTTCCATGTCTGATTTGGTCAGTGTAGGCATCTGGATATCAACTCCAGGCAATGCCATACTCTTTTTAGAAAGTAAAACTCCTCCTCTCAGAACAATACATTCCGCCCAGGATTCCTTCGCCTTTTTTACCTTTAACAGTAGTTTTCCATCATCCAACAGGATCTCCTGTCCTTTTTCCAGGTAAGGCATCACCTTTTTCGGAATTTTGATACCACCTTTTCCCAGAATAATCTTTTTCTCCGCCTGTAATATCATCGGCTTTTTCAGCTTTCCTATGCGCAGCTCCGGTCCTTGCAGGTCAATCAGTAAATCCGGCTTGATATCGCATTTTCCAGCAGCCCTTCTGACACACTCCAGCCATTCCCTGCACTCTTCCAGATTCTGGTGAGACATATTGATCCGTACCCCTGTCATTCCTGTACGGAACATCTCTTCTAATATCTTCTCACTTTGACAGGCCCCTCCTAATGTACCATAAAATTCCATAACTCTTCCTCTCTATACTATTTCACTATATATCCGAACCATCCCACCTATAGCTACTATATCACATAATTCATTGGAAAAAAGGGGTTGATTTTCTCCCCAAAATAAGATAGAATATTTTGCAGTGCTGAAATAGCTCAGTTGGTAGAGCACTTCACTCGTAATGAAGGGGTCGTGGGTTCAAGTCCCATTTTCAGCTCTTTTCTTCAAATTTCACTATAACACTTTATGCGAAAGGCACTCCAAACGGGGTGCTTTTTGCGTTAGCCCGATCACTCCAATTTCCTATGGACTGCTTATTCTTTCTGCTTTTTCAGGCACTGGATCTCTTCCCGTGTCAATTTCCGGTATTCTCCCTTCGCCAGACTCTCATCCAGCTTCAATGCTCCCATAGACAATCTTTTTAAATATAAGACCGGCTTTCCCACTGCCGCCATCATCCGTTTCACCTGATGATAACGACCTTCCTGGATCGTCAACTCCAGCCAGGTATATTCCGTGATTTCTTCCTCTGGTATATCCTCCCTCTCTCCGATGGCTGTTTCCAGAATCTTTACTTTAGAAGGAAGGGTATTCTTTTCATCTCCAATGTCCAGACCATTCTCTAACCGCTGGATATCCTCTGTATCTACTTCTCCCTGTACTTTTACAAGATAAGTTTTCCCCACATGCTTTTTGGGAGAAAGCAGTTCATGTGCCAGCATTCCATCATTAGTTATCAGAAGAAGCCCCTCCGTATCCTTGTCCAGCCGTCCCACCGGAAATAAATCCTCTCTCCTGCTGTCCTTTATCAGGGACACTACAGTAGGAAACTCTTTGTCCGACACTGCTGAAACATATCCGCGGGGCTTATGGAGCATATAATATTCATATGGAACATATTCAATCGTTTCACCATCCATAGTAATGATGTCATCTGCTGTCACCTTCTGTTCCGGTTTTCCAGCAGGAATGTCATTGACAAAAACACGGCCTGATTTGATGAATCTCTTCACCTCAGACCGTGTCCCTATGGACATCTGTGCTAAATATTTATCTAGTCGCATCTGTCTTTATTCTCTTTCTTTCTGTTTCCTTTTCTACGTACAATCGCACCACAGCTTTATTACAGTCCATGATACATCTGCTCATACTTTCTGGCTGAATTGTTCCATGAGAAATCCTGTACCATACCGCGGTCAATAATCTTATTCCACTCTCTCTTACGATTGTAATAAACATCTTTTGCATAACGGATGGTATTTAACATCTCATGTGCATTATAATTACAGAAGGAGAATCCGGTTCCCTTGCTCTCATATTCATTGTATGGCTCTACTGTATCCTTCAGTCCACCGGTCTCTCTGACGATTGGTACTGTACCATAGCGCAGGCTCATCAGCTGGCTGAGACCACATGGTTCAAACAGTGATGGCATCAGGAAAGCATCACATGCTGCATATATCTTGTGAGAACGCTCATTGGAATAGAAAATATTGGCAGATACTCTTCCGTGATACTTCCATTCAAAGTGACGAAACAAATTCTCATAACGCTCTTCACCAGTTCCCAATACTACCAGCTGGGTATCTTCCGCACAGATTTCCTCAATCACATAATCAATCAGGTCAAATCCTTTCTGGTCCGTCAGACGGGATACGATACCGATCATAAATTTCTTATCATTTTCCTCCAGACCAAGCTCCTTCTGAAGCCCACGTTTATTCTTTATCTTTTCCTTTCGGAAGTTTTTAACATTATAATTGGCATAAATATATGGGTCTGTCTCCGGATTGTACTCATTGTAATCCAGACCATTTACGATACCGATCAGTGAGTTGCTCCTTGCACGCATCAATCCATCCAGATGCTCTCCGTAAAATGGCATCTTGATCTCCTCTGCATAGGAATCGCTGACAGTTGTTACCATATCTGCATAGACAATACCGCCCTTCAGATAGTTGGCATCTCCATATGCCTCCAGTTTATCCGGTGAAAAATAATACTCATTCAGCCCGGTGATGTCAATAACCTTCTGCTTGTCCCAGATACCCTGGAATTTCAGGTTATGTATGGTCATGATCGTCTTAATACCATGATAAAAAGGATTCGCATTGAAGGTATCCTTAATATAAACCGGAATCAAGCCAGTCTGCCAGTCATGACAATGGATGATATCTGGTCTGAAATCCAGTGAAGGCATCGCTGACAGTGCTGCCTTACAGAAGAATGCAAATTTCTCAATATCTTCATGGATATTTCCATATGGATGATATCCCGCAAAATAAAACTCATTATCAATAAAATAGAAATGAACTCCCTCATACTCCATTTCCAGAATGCCCACATACTGGCTTCTCCATGCCAAATCCATATAAAAGTGTGTCTTATACTGCATCTGCTGCTTCCATTCATCCGGAATGCATGCATACTTTGGTATCATAACACGAACATCAAATTCTTCCTTATTAAAGTATTTTGGAAGAGAACCCACTACATCAGCTAATCCTCCTGTTTTCACAAAAGGAACGCATTCTGAAGCTACAAACAATACATTTTTCATATACACCCTCCATTCAATTAAAAGACCTACACTTTCGATTATAACTTATTTGTAATGATGTGAAAAGTGTTTTTTGATACTTTGATTGTTTTTTATGCCCGCATTTTATATTCGAGGCGGATTTTGTCAGCGATCAGTGCAACGAATTCTGAGTTTGTCGGCTTTCCCTTTCCTGAATTTACAGTATATCCAAACAATTCTTCTATGGTCTCCATCTTTCCTCTGCTCCATGCCACCTCGATTGCATGACGGATCGCCCTCTCTACTCTGCTGGAGGTTGTCTTATGCCTCTTGGCAATAGTAGGATACAGTACCTTTGTAATCGAACCGAGCATTTCTGTATCATTGACTGCCATCATTATGGCATCACGCAGATACTGATACCCCTTAATATGTGCCGGTATCCCAATTTCATGGATGATTTCTGTTACATCCGCTTCCAGGCTGTTTTCCATTTTCCGGTTACGGTTTTCAAATACCGTGCTTATCACTTTATTATTTACCTGTTCTGCTCCTGCTCTGTCCTTTGATCCCACTGCTTTGATCCGGGATACGACCACTCTGGGATCGAATGGCTTTAATATATAATAGGCAGCTCCAAGATGAAACGCATTTTCCGTTACATTCTCCTGACTGACAGCAGAAACCACAATGATTTCAGGAGTATGTTCCATTTCTCTTTTTTTCAGTCGTTCCATCACCCCTAAACCATCAATTTTAGGCATGATCAGATCCAACAGAACCACGTCAGGACGAAGCAGAGAAATCAAACGCAATGCCTCCTCTCCATCTGATGCTGTTCCTGCTACCTCCATGTCCTGTTCCCGTTCCAGTGCTTCTTTTAGTATATTTACGATTCTTTTGTTATCATCTACTATTAACACTCTAATTGACGCCATGGTTCCTCCTATTCCATCTCTCAATATTGCTTCAACAAAAATTATAATTATCCTGGTTCCCCAGTTCAATGATAATGAGTCAGCAATTTTCGACCAGAATAGGTGATATCTTCCATGAAATACTTCCTTACAGCATATTTTCGATAAAGGTAGCGTATCCCCGCGTCACATCTTTTACAAAAACATGTGTAACTGCTCCGATACATTTGTTATTCTGGATCAGCGGCGCCCCGGACATCCCCTGCACAATCCCTCCTGCATCTTTCAGCAGTTCCCGGTCCGTAACATGGATTTCCATTCCTTTGTTGTCATCGGAAGACAGATTAATCTTTTCTATTTCAACCTCATACTCCTTGATGGTATCACCCAGCTGACACAAAATAGACGCTTTGCCCTCCTGTACTTCCTGCTTTCTTCCCATCGCCATCGCTTTGTCTTCCTGATAGGAATATTCCTCCCGGATAATCTCTCCGGTTATTCCCAGAGATGTATTATTTGAAATAGTCCCCAGACGGTTTTTCTGCCCCAGGCTGACACTGCCCACCAGTTCTCCCGGCGCCCCCGGTTCCCCAAATACTACATGATCTATGCTTGCAGTGTAAAGACCGCCATTCTGAAGCTTGATCAGCAGGCCTGTATCTGCGTCTGTAATTCCATGCCCCAGAGCAGCAAACTGGTTTTTTTCTGTGACAAAGGTCAGAGTCCCAATCCCCTCGGTATCCTCCCTGAGCCATGCACCAATCTGGTACTTACCATTTTCAGCAAGTACAGGGGTAATCTTCACTTTTATTTTGTTTCTCCCACGGTTTACTCCAAGAATCAGTTTTTTTTGCCCGTTCTTCTGAATCAATGTACTGATATCCTGAATACTCACCACCTGCTCTCCGTTTACTGCATAGATATAATCTCCTGTCTGTAAAACCTCATATGCAGGCTGTCTTTCCATTCCATCCTTTCCAGACACCTTTCCAGTACCCAGGACCATAACCCCGTCTGCATGGACATATAACCCCACCGCCTTACCTACTGGCATGACTTTCGCCTCTTCCATTACATCAAACTGTATATATTTACAGTGGAGCCAGCCGAACAGCTTAACCTGTGCCTGAAAACTGCCAGTTCCCCCCGCCGTTACAGAAACCGGCTCACTGATACTAAAGTGTATGTTATCTCCCACTTTTTTCGACTCATTAACACTGACCTGAGAGGCTTCGGTATCCTTTACTTTCATACTGATTTCTCCAAAAGGAATCGCAAAGTTCAAATTTTCCTTCTGATTTTCAAACAATAAGATCTCATCCGGAACCATTCTTTCCATTTGCCGGTACCAGCAAACTGCCATCAATGCCACTGCCCCTGACAGAGCGCCAAGCAAGCAAAGCCGATACCATATTTTTTGTTTCTCATTCATATAGCTCTTCATTTTCAAGCCTCCTGTTTCTTTTTCTCTTTTCCTCTATCAAAAAAGAGACGTTTCTATCTTTGATTATGATACAAAACGTCTCTTTCTATTCTTTCTTTTTATTCCTGATACAATCTCAGCCCCTGAGTTTTTTCTTAACCTCCTGCGCCATCTGCTTCATTTCAGCAGCACTCTCCCGGACAGAATCGGTAATTTCCACGCCGCCGGATATTCTTGCCAGCTCTTCAATGGATTCCTTCTGGTCCAAAAGCCTGATCTGTGTGCTGGTATGTTCCTTTTCATTTTTTTTCTCAATCAGATAATGAGTATCTGCCATAGCAGCAATCTGGGCAAGATGGGAGATACAAATGACTTGATGGGTATCTCCGATATATGCCATCTTTTCTGCAACCATCTGGGCAGTACGACCACTGATCCCTACATCAATTTCATCAAATATCAGTGTTGGAATTTCATCATGCTGTGCCAGTACTGCCTTTACTGCCAGCATAATACGGGAGAGTTCTCCACCAGATGCAGCCTGTCCCAGTGGTTTCTTATCCATTCCGGGATTGGTAGACAGCATAAATTCAATTTCATCCTTCCCATGTGCACTAAACTGCTCTGTAGGTCTCACTGCAATTTCAAACTGTACCTGCAAAAAATTTAAATCTTTTAGTGCCTTAGTAATTTCCTTTTCCAGGGTTTTACTTACCTTTTTGCGAATCTGGGAAATCTCTTCCGACAACCGCTCCAATGTCTCTTCTTTCTCTGCCAGCTGCTTTTCCAGCATATTCCGGTATTCCTCATATTCCTCATATCTCGCCAGCTTTTCCTCCAGTGTATGGGCATATTCCTTCACCTGACTGGTAGTCGCACCATACTTGGATTTTATCATCCTCACCTGATTCAGCCTGCTTTCCACCTGTGCCAGCTGTTCTTCTCCCGTCTCAAAATCCTCCATATAACCAGAAATATCACGGTTAAAATCAGTTAAAAGGGAATCGATTTCTGACAGTTGTTCTGAAAACTCCTCCATCCGGGGACTGTACTCTGATAATCTGTGCAGTATGCGCAGGCTCCGGTTTAACTGCTCCGAAGCGGTAGAACTCCCTTCTCCAGTCATCCCATAGATTTCTCCCAGTCCCTGAGCAATACCAGACGCATTGGACAGGGTTCTAAACTGCTGTTCCAATGCCTCCTCCTCCCCAGGGACAAGATGTGCCTGCCTGATTTCCTCCAGTTCATACTGCATAAAAGAAACTTCCCGAAGCCTCTCTTCTTCTGGTATCTCACTTTCTGCCAGCTCCTGTGATAGTTTCTGGTATTCCTGATAGTTTTTTGCCATTTGTTCCAGTCTGTCACCCATCCTGTCCCGTGCATACCGGTCTACAATCTCCATATGCTTAGACATATGTAACAATGACTGCTGCTCATTTTGACCATGAATATCGATCATGACATCTGCCACCCGGCGGATCATTGCCAAAGTGACACTTTCCCCATTGATCCGGTTTACACTCCTGTTTTGAGTTATCTTTCTGGAAATAACTATTTCATTTTCCTCCGGGGAAATTCCCATCTCCTCCAGAATCTCCTGCTGTTGGAGGCTGTCTATGCGGAAAACCATCTCTGCCAGTGCATATTCCGCCCCTTTTCTGATTATATCCTTAGGGGTTTTTTGTCCCAGAGCCAGATTGACAGAACCGATAATAATCGACTTACCTGCACCGGTTTCTCCCGTCAATACATTCATTTTTTCAGAAAAGTCTATTTCAATTTCATCGATGATCGCCAGATTTTTCACATGTAAATTGACTAACAAATATTTTCTCCTTTCCAACTGTTCCACTCAAAAAATACCTTGGATAACAGAAACGCCGTCAGGCTAACCCAACTGGCGTTTCTTGCATCTTTTTTATTTATTTTCCAGACCTGTTACGGAATATCAATAATGGTTACACGACAAGCCATCTTACAGCCCTTCACATAAGCATAGATGTATGTGGTCCCCTTACTTCGTCCCACAACCCTGCCGTTTTCTACTGTAGCTACCCGGGAATTGGATGAATACCAGGTAACTGTCTCTGATGTACCGAGAACTCTCAATGTTTCTGAGTCATACTGGCGCATCGTCAACGTATAACGGTTTAATGCTACTACATTAACCGTTACGGTAGAAGTGACTCCTCCACTGGTCAGAATGGTAATCGTACAACTTCCTGTTCCCACTGCTTTCACCGTTCCATTTGCATTGACTGTTGCCACACGCTTATTGTCGGATGCAAAACTGATACGGTCCGATGTATTGGACGGTAATACAGAGTAGGACAGCTTTGCGGAATCTCCCTGCTTCATTGTCAGCTCTGTCTGTGCTACCACTACGCTGGTTGCAGGAATCTGCTCCAGAACCTTGACCATACAGGTTGCCTTTTTCCTGCTGCCATCCATAACCGTTGCAGTGATGGTCACAGAACCTTCTGCAATACCTCTGACCGTTCCGCCTTCTACTACTGCAATGCTGGTATCAGAAGATTTCCAGGATACTTTTTTGATGGTTGCGTTTTTTGGCTTTACAACAGCGGTGAGCTTTGTTGTCCCTCCTACATGACATACCGCATAGTTCGGCTTGATCCTGACACCGGTTGCCCTGCGGATTACCCGAACCTTACAACGTGCTTTGGCTTTCACCTTATCCTTTGTTGTGGCAACGATAGTAGTATAACCAAGTTTCTTTGCTTTTATCGTACCATTTGCACTGACTGATGCAATCTTTTTATTGGAAGATTTCCATTTTACGGATGGTTTTGTAGAATTGTTGGACCACACTGTTGCCTTCAGACGGTAACGCTGTCCCTTTCCAATCCGTATCCTTGTCTTATTCAGCTTAATGGTGCTCCGCAGAGAAGCTACTGTTACACGGCAGGTCGCTTTGGCATTATATTTCGTCAACGTACAGGTTATTGTACACTTTCCTTTTTTGATACCTTTTACCTTTCCGTTTTTGTTTACTGTCGCAATCTTTGTATTGGAACTCTTCCAGGCAGCTGTTTTATCGGAATTTGCCGGATATACTTTTTTCTTGATCGTAAAGGTTTTTCCCAGAGCAATTTCCCTGGTTGGAGGATCCAGCTCCAGCCTTACTCCCTGTATAACCGATACATTACAGGAAGCAATATGACCACCGTCTACAGTACGGCAGACAATAACAGCACCACCACTGGCAACACCAGTTACAACACCTGCATTGTCTACTGTTGCAATACTGGTATCGGAGGATTCAAAAACAACATTTTTATTGGTTGCATCCGCCGGTTGTATTGTCACATTCAGTGTGAAGCTCGACCCAATAAACACCTCCTGGGAGGTTGGATCTACCGTAACTCCTGTGACTGGAACCGGTGCTTTCTCTACCTTTATATTACAATTTCTCACCCAAGGAATTCCGTCCGGCGTATTACTGTAAACAGCCGTAATCGTAACATCACCCTCAGCCACACCAGTAACCAGACCATTTGCATCAACGGTTGCCAGTGCCTCATTGGAGGAAGACCATGTCAATGACTGGTCCGTTGTGGTAACCGGATCAAACACTGCATTGATCTGCAGGGTAGAACCGATATAAACCGTTCCCTCTGCAGGATCCAGCTGAAAGTCTGTTGCAATAATATCCTCTGGGATAACCCGGATCTGACAGGTAATGGCTCCTGTGATACCGATATCCTCTGATATACAGGTGATCATTGCCATCCCTTCCTCTACACCGGTAATATTTCCCTCTTCATCTACAGTAACCACAGAATCATCAGAGGTTGCCCAGGTCAGTTTTTTGTTGATATCTTCACTTGGGTTAAATACGATTTCTTCTGATAATGGTATGGTACTTCCTTTTTTAATGGTATATATTCTGTCCTTATTGGCAAAATCAATAGAAATCAGCCGGTTTCTTACATGAACCTGTATAATGGCATCGGCCTCACCGCCCGATACCTTGATCCATGTAGTTCCAGGTGCTACTGCAGTAACAAGACCACCCTCTACGATTGCAACGGATTCATCTCCACTGACCCAGGTAAGGGTAGGATCCGTGGTATCCTCCGGCTCTATCTTTGCATTGATTGCATAGGAATCTCCAGCTATCATCTCCAGATTGGTCACATCTGGTGTAATCTTGGTAATCGGATTTTCTATAACATTGATGGTACACTCTGCCCACACATTATGCGGATTGTTGACAGGCTGTACACGGATTACAGTATATCCTTCATCCAGCAGGGTAACCAGACCATTTTCGTCTACTGTAGCTACATTGGGACGACTGGAGGTCCATTTCATCTCTGTTGCCGTTGCGTTGTCCGGCTTATAAATTGCTTTTAAGCGAATAAAACCGGCAGAAAGATAAGTATCCAGATTTTCTCCCTTATCAATGGTCAATTCGGTGATCGCTGCTGATACAGTAACCTTACAGGTAGCGTATGCATTATTTTTCTTATTGATAACAGTAATGTATGCAACACCAACCTCCGGTCCTGCTGTCAGCTTCGCCTCTGCACCATTATTCTGGGTTGAAATACTGACAATATTCTCATTGGTGGAAGTCCACGCTAAATCATCCTTGCTGACAGAACCACTCAGTCCGGTATCCAGATAAGCAACTTCCCCTACTTCCATCTTTAAATCAGTCTGGTCTAATGTGATATTGGTCACAGTATTGATAATGGTAATATAACAGGTAGCAACCTGCGTAACACCTTCCTCATCGGTCCATGCCAGACTAACCTCTACGGGTGAATCTACCGGTGTAATCTTTTTGGCTGTAACCGTCGCATACTGACCATTGGTATCCAGATCAATATAAGTACCTGCTGTATCTGAAGTGGACCATTCAAAAGCAGACGGATCTGCATATTGGCCAGAGCCAATGATACCTCCCAAATCTAAAGTGGAATCAACTGCCATCGTTGTATTGGCAAAGTTTAACGAAAAACTGTCTGTAACCGTAATAGTAACTGTAACTGTGTCACTGGTAATACCAGGAATCTTTGCCGGTCCGTCTCCATGAGCAGTAACGGTGAATACCGCTTTTCCTTTTGCCTGCGCACGGGCAATCCAGTCAGCACCAATATTTCCGATACAGTTATTCTGATTATTTTCCGGAGACAGGTCATAATTAAAATATTTCTGCAGATCGCTGAGTGAAATATTAAAGGCATCTGACAGATTATATCTGCCATTGATATTAATCGTAACATCTTTATCTGTAAAAGCACTGTTTACTGTAATCTCAAACGAAACCGGCGCACAAGGTGTCTCTCTCAGCTGCGAATCCTCATAACTGGAATAACTTCCTGCTACATAGAACTGAACCGTATAGATTCCTGCTTTCGCATCTAACGTGTATGTATTATCTGCACGGTTAAATTTCAGATTCGCATCCTGTAGATAATTTCCCTTTCCAAAGGAGTCCCTGACCAATTCGGAGGTACCATTTCCATCATCTTTTGAAATAGCCCATACCAGCTTATCAGATATATTAGCCTGCGGATTGTTTCGAAATTGAGTAGAAACATTTAATTTCTCTCCATTTTCCATCCGGACAGAGGATACCCCATCAACTCCCAGTTCCTGTCCATTATATTCTACCCTTGGTCTGACATAAACCCAGATTTCATCTTCATAAGTCTGTGTTCCCCAGGTGGCAGTTACCCGCAGTCTGGCACGTCCTGCACCCACTGCCTGAAGTCTTGGTACTCCTCCACTGGTACTGATTCTGATGATATCAGTATTGCTGCTGGTCCAGTCAGCCTGGGTAGCATCACCAAAAATCAGGTTCAGCATATTGGTATCATTTTTTGCACTTTTACCAAACTGCAAAGTTGCATCCGGATCCATAACAAGGGATCTTCTTTCGTCCTCTTCGTTGACACGGACAATCCGGGCATTGGTCGGTCCGATCAGATATTCATTGATAGAAAATACAACCTCAATGGAAATTGTCTTTGACTGACGGTTGCCATCTGCATCCGTCACTGTCAGCAGCAATGCCGCCCTGCCGGTATCCAGCGCATTTACCGTAACAGAATCTCCTACACCAGTTCCTGTCACAATTTCCAGCACATCCGGATTCAGACTCACCCATTCCGCAGTTTCTCCTGTCTTTAGCCCAGAAGTCAGGGTAAAAATCTCTGTAGCAAGACGCATCTTATATGTACCGATGATCTCCTCACCCATATTATTTTCAATCGTCATATCATCTGCGTGGGATATGTCACTCCTTTGATATCCGTCCTTAATGAGAAACAATGTAAAACATAAAATAACAATCCCCAGCGCCCATTTCTTTTTTCTAACTGTTTGGAAAAGCTTCTTCATATGCACCCTCCTTGGACCCCATCCGTTTTCCTGCAAGCTGATACTTATTCGTCCCAATTGTGATATACATCCTGTACATCATCATCCTCATCCAGCAAATCTAACGTCCGCCGTAGCTGTTTCATATCATTTTCATCCGTCAATGTAACATAAGTTTGTGGCAGCATTGTGACCTCTGCACTTGCCATTGGTATTTTTTCCTGTTCCAATGCCTCTCTCACTGCGCTGAAATCCTCTGGTACTGTAGTAATCTCATAGCTGTCTTCTTCCTCTACGAAATCCTCTGCACCGGCATCCAGAGCAAGCATCATCAGATCATCTGCACTCAGTTCAATATCGTTGTCTTCCAATTCTTCCTTGGAGAGAATAATCTGACCTTTCTCATCAAACATATAAGATACACAGCCCTGCGTACCGACACTTCCGCTGCCTTTGGTAAATGCATTGCGGACATTGCTGGCTGTACGGTTTTTGTTGTCTGTCAATGCCTTCACGATAATCGCCGTGCCGCTTGGACCATACCCCTCATAGGTAACTTCCTCATAGTTTACAGCACTGGCATCTCCTGCTGCCTTCTTGATTCCCCTTTCAATGGTATCGTTTGGCATATTATTTGCTTTTGCCTTAGCGATCACATCACGCAGCTTACCATTGTTTGCCGGATCTGGTCCTCCTTCCTTCACAGCGACAGCAATTTCACGACCGAGTATCGTAAATATCTTGCCTTTTGCTGCATCGTTCTTTTCCTTCTTATGTTTAATATTTGCAAATTTTGAATGTCCTGACATAACAAATCTCCTTTTATTTCTTTTTTAGTAAATGAATACCCTTAACTAATACAGTTTATCACTTTTTATTCTATCTGTCCATTTTTCCATCCTCAGAACGAGACTGGGTATTTAAAAGCTTTGTAATCTTACTCATCACCTGAGGAACCTCCCCAACAGAACGGACAGCACACATTACCGTATCATCTCCTGCAATGGAACCTACGATACCCGGCACCTCCAGATCATCCAGTGCTGCAGCAACCGCCATTGCCATTCCAGACAATGTTTTGATCACCAGCAGGTTTTCTGCCGGATCCATGGACAAAAATCCATCCTGAAGAACCCGGATATATTTATAGGACAGATCTGTTTCCTTTTCCTGAAGATGTGTATATTTTTGATGGACTCCGTCAACAGAAACCTTAGTCAGCTTTAATTCCCGGATATCTCTGGACACAGTGGCCTGTGTCACCTGAAATCCTGCCTCCTCCAGCTTTTCTGCCAGCTCATCCTGTGTCTCAATCTGATATTTTCCTATGAGCTCAATAATCTTTTCCCTCCGCTCTTTTTTCATATCCACCTCACATCTCTATTTTTATATGCTGCAGCCCTTGACAACTCGCCAACTGCAGCTTTAATTTCCATTTAATTTATCTCTCATCCGCTTATAAAAGCTGATATCTGAAAGCTTGATCAACTGGGTTATGTAGTCTGGTACACAGATATCCAGCTTGTCACCTGTGACAAATTCTCCCGCATTCCTGCCATCCACCACCAATACTGCCATATCCTCCTGCGCCTCCTTGGTCTGTCCGATTTCCAGTGTAATCTCATCCTCTGCGGAGAGTACGAGACTTCTCTTATTCAGAGAATGAGGACAAATCGGCGTGACCACTGTCGCATGAGTGTGGGGTACCATCACCGGACCACCTGCCGATAAATTATATCCGGTAGAACCCGTAGGAGTGGAAACGATCAAACCGTCTGCACGATAGATATCGGCTAATTCTCCATTTATATACACCTTTATCGTGATCAGACGGCAATTTCCTCTTTTACTCACCACAAGATCATTTAATGCATAGCAGGAATGAGAACCGGCATTCCCCTGAGATGTCTCTTTTAACATAATCCTGTTATCAATGGTATACTCATCCCCGATCAGTCTTTCCAACGCCGTATCCAGATTATTACGCTCTATTTCCGTTAAAAATCCTACTGTCCCCATATTGATTCCCAGAATGGGAATATTCCGGTGTACCAGATCAATGGCAGCCTGTATCATGGTTCCGTCTCCTCCCAGCACCAAAGCACACTGGGTATTTTCAGGAATTGCAGCAGTATCTGTAAAATGACAAATGCCACCCTTTAAAGCCATCTGGTTTTCCAGAATATAACAGCTCTTTCCGCATTTTTCCAGATATTCTGCAATATGCCTTGCCATTTTATAGTTCTCGTCTTTATCACGATTGGTTATGACGCAAAAATGTTCCATTTCCAGTCTCCTTATATATCTAACGTGCCATGTGCTGCTGCCACCGTCTCCCTGATTAATATCTGATATTTTTCCTCAAACTTCTCCCGGAAATTTTCTCTCTCTTCATCAGATTCCAGTTCTGCCGGGATCTGATCTGTATTTTCCAGATATAGCAGATATTCAATATTTCCCTCCGGTCCCTTAATCGGAGAAAAACTCAGTTCCAGTATCCGGAATCCAATAGACAATGCATATTCCATCACCTGTTCTACCACTTCTTCATGTACCTTCCGGTCTCTGACAACACCTTTCTTACCGACCTTTTCCCTGCCAGCCTCAAACTGCGGTTTTACCAGACAGACTCCTCTTCCCTCTGGCGACAAAAGTGCTTTCACCGGCTCCAATACCTTTTTCAGGGAAATAAATGCCACATCTACGGAAAAGAAGGAAATGAAATCAGGTACATCCTGTCTGGTCACATAGCGGATGTTTGTTTTTTCCATGGAAACTACCCGCTCATCCTGACGAAGCTTCCATGCCAGCTGGTTTGTTCCCACATCGATAGCATATACCTTTGCTGCACCATTTTGTAACATGCAGTCTGTAAAACCTCCGGTAGAAGAGCCAACATCCATGCAGATTTCCCCCTCCAGAGGCACTTTCCAAAGCTCCATCGCCTTTTCCAGCTTGTAGCCCCCACGACTGACGTATTTCATCGGCGTTCCCTTCACCTCAATTTCCACATCAGAATCAAAGGTACTTCCAGCCTTATCCTCTCTCTGGTTCTTGACAAAGACGTTTCCTGTCATAATAATTGCTTTCGCCTTTTCCCGCGACTCTGCCAGTCCTCTTTTAACCAGAAGTACATCCAGTCTTTCTTTCATATGCATTCCTCTTTCCACATCATTATCTTTTCTGTAATGCTTTCTCCATCCAGACCATATTTTTTCTTCAACTCCTTTACAGAACCATGTTCAATAAACTGATCTGGCAATGTAATTTGATGCACTGTCATTTCTTTCCCTTCATACCAGGCAGCAATTCCTTCTCCAAAGCCTCCGGCAGCAACGCCCTCTTCCAGAGTCACGACCATCCTGTGTTGCCCTAAAAGCTGCTCCAACAATTCTTCATCCATTGGTTTTACAAAACGGACATTCACCACAGATATCCTGATTCCCCTGTTTTCCAGAAGATGTCTTACCTCCATCGCCGTCTCCACCATACTTCCCACTGCAAGCAGGGCAATCGGCCCTTCCTGGCAGAGCCATTCGCTTTTTCCCATATCAATGGGCTGTGTATATTCAGACAGCCCCTCCCACGCAGTTCCTCTTGGATAACGCAGGGCAACCGGTCCCTGCTGTTTCAGGGCAAAAGACAGCATCTGCTCCAGCTCCCATCCATTTTTTGGTGCCATAACGGTTAAATTTGGCATACTTCTCATAAAAGCGATGTCGAAGATTCCCTGATGGGTCTCCCCATCACTTCCCACCAGACCTGCCCTGTCTACAGCAAACACGACTGGCAGATTTCCGATACAGACATCATGGACCATCTGGTCATACGCACGCTGTAGAAAGGTAGAATATAGCGCTACAACCGGACGAAGCCCCCCTGCTGCCATACCGGCCGCAAAGGTTACGGCATGTTCTTCTGCAATCCCCACATCAAAAAAACGCTCCGGATATTCCTCTGCCATACGGCTCAGCCCTGTTCCCTCCGGCATTGCCGCTGAAACAGCCGTAATGCATTCATTCTCAGCTGCCAGCTTTAAAATAGTTTCACTAAATATATCGGTATATGTCCTCTTTGACTTTTCCTTCCATCTACTGGAACCATCCTTGATATGGAACGGAGAAACGCCATGAAAATGTGACGGATCCTTTTCTGCCGGGCGGTAACCCTTTCCCTTTTTTGTACACACATGCACAATGACAGCCTCATTCATCTTAGAAGCATTCTGAAATGCAGTCACCATCTGACCGATGTTATGTCCGTCTATTGGTCCAATATAAGTTAGTCCCATATCTTCAAACAACATGCCTGGAATAAACAATCTTTTCACTAAATCTTTAATTCCACGAATCTTTTCAGCTACTCTGTCTCCCAATCCTGGCATTTTGGAAAGTGCCTTTTCTATGTCCTCCTTGAGTCCGGTATAATTTCCACTGGTACGGATCTTTCCAAGATAATTAGACATACCACCTACATTTTTAGAGATTGACATCTGATTATCATTGATCACAATAATCAGATTAGACTTTAAACGTGCTGCATTATTTAACGCTTCATATGCCATCCCACCGGAAAGTGCTCCGTCTCCCAACACAGCAAAAACTTTATGGTTTTCCCCTTTGATGTCTCTTGCTTTGGCAAGTCCTAAGGCTATCCCAATGGATGTAGAACTATGTCCTGTATCAAACGCATCACAATCACTTTCTTCTCTTTTTGGGAAACCACTCATTCCGCCAAACTGTCTTAAATGGTCAAAACCATCCTGACGTCCAGTAAGAATCTTATGAGTATAGCACTGATGTCCTACATCCCATACAATCTGGTCATGGGGAAAATCACAGCACAAATGCAATGCCATAGTCAGTTCTACCGCTCCCAGATTGGAAGCAAGATGCCCCCCTGTATGACTGATCTTCTGCACCAGAAATTGACGGATTTCCCTTGCAAGCGTTTTATAATCCGTCACCTTTATATCTTTTATATCATTTGGTTGCTTTATCTGCTCCAGTAATTCCCCCACAGTTGCTCTCCTCGTTCCATTTTATTTTTTGCGGTTGATAAGCTTTTCTATTAATGTAGACAAAAACAGGTTCTGCTGCTTCATTTCTCCAAGCAGGGCAAGTGCTTTTTCAGAATACTCTTCCACCGCCTGACGGGAAGATGCCATCCCATACAAGGAAACATATGTTGTCTTTTCATTCCTCTCATCACTGTGTACTGGCTTGCCAAGTTCCTGCGTGGTACTTGTCTCGTCGAGAATATCATCCTGAATCTGAAACGCCATTCCTACAAAGCCACCGATCTCCTCCATAATCTGGATATCCTGGTCCTTTGCACCTGCCAGTGCCGCCCCTATCATCAAAGACGCTTCCAAAAGTGCACTTGTCTTTAAACGGTAGATGAATTCCAACACATCTGCTGTCAGAGCCTGCCCTGTGCGTTCCACATCCACGACCTGTCCGCCCACCATTCCATAGACGCCTGCCTTTTTTCCCAAAATCTGAAATGCCCTGGCAGTCTGTTCCAGAGATTCCGTCTGTCCAAAGGCACTGGATACCGTTTCAAAAGCGTAATTCAACAGCGCATCTCCTGTCAGGATGCCCATATCTTCACCATATACTATATGAGTCGTTTTTCTTCCCCGGCGGTAATCATCATTGTCCATTGCCGGCAGGTCATCATGTACCAAAGAATAGGTATGTATCATTTCGATTGCTGCCATAAACGGCTCTACCAAAGCCTGATTCTTTCCACCAAATAATTCATAGGATTCCTGAACCATCATAGGACGAAGACGTTTCCCTCCGCCCATCAGACTATACTCCATGGAATCAAAAATTGTTTTTTGAAAAGACGGATTCTTTGGCAGATATCGTTCCAGTATCTTTTCTATCTTCTCCTGTTTTTCCTGCATCTGCTGCTGAAATTCTTTTTCGTCCATTTCATAATCCCTTTCGTCGTTTACTCTTCTTCCAGAACAATAAGCTTTTTCTCCACCTTATCTATGGCATCATTACAGTTTTTAATCAGTTTCATTCCTTCTTCATATTTTTTGAAAGAATCTTCCAGTGTCATATCACCGCCCTGCAGCTCCTGGATAATCTCATCCAGCTGTTCAAAAGACTCTTCCAGGGAAATTTTTTTCGGCATATGCTACCTCCTATCTGTTGCTTAGTCCTTACTCGTTGAAAGCTCCGGATGACTTTTCACTTTCTTTACCATCACGCTGGCAGAACCATCCTGAAAAGTCAACGACAACTCCTGTCCTTCCTGAAGCTGTTTTACTGACTGGATATGATTTCCCTCTCCGTCTGCTGTATAGGCATATCCGCCCTGCAATTTAAAGAAAGGAGACAATCCCTTTAACTCCTGAATATACAATTCCATCTGATGTCTCGCAGAGGTCACCCTGCGTTCCATCAACATCCCCAGACGCTCCTGGCACTCCGCCAGATACAGACGTTTCTGACGAATCACATCTTCCGGGCTGGCATGCTGCAATATCGTCATATATTTCTGTACATCCATCCGGCACAGACGAATCTGGTTTCTTATCTGACGGTCCAGCTCCCAGGCAGACTCTCTCAGCCCGCTTTCCACCTCTTTCCAGGAATATACTGCCAGCTCTGCAGCAGCAGAAGGAGTAGGTGCCCGTAAGTCTGCCGCATAATCCGAAATCGTCACATCTGTCTCATGACCTACCGCAGAAATCACCGGTTTTTTACATTGTGCGATAGCTCTTGCCAGACATTCCTCATTAAACGCCCATAAATCCTCAATAGACCCACCACCTCTTCCGATGATAATGGTATCCACGTCTGTTTTTTCAAAGTACCGCAGCCCCTCTATCACTGTCTGGGCAGCACCTTCTCCCTGCACCTTTGCCGGATACAGGTAAATCTGCACATAAGGATTCCTTCTGGCAGAAACATTGCAGATATCCTGTATCACCGCACCTGTTTTTGCAGTTACCACACCAATTTTTGATGCATATCTGGGAATTTTTCTTTTTCTATGCTCATCAAAAAGCCCCTCCGATAAGAGGCGCTTTTTCAGTTTTTCATATTCTTCATATAACCGTCCTACACCCTCTCTTGTGATCCTTTGGGCATAGAGCTGATATTTTCCATCCCGCTCATAGACGCTGATGCTTCCCTGGACTATGATACTCTGACCTTCCTCCAGTCGGAACTCCAGCCCGCCTCTCTGGGATGCAAACATCACACACGCCAATGCGGAGGCACTGTCCTTCAACGTAAAATAAATATGTCCGGAAGAATGATATTTGCAATTGGATACCTCACCCTTTACAAAGATACGGTTTAATGCATAATCCCGGACAAACAGATTTTTAATATAGCGATTTATCTGAGATACAGAAACTGCATTCTCCATCTGTCACACTCCAAACTATTACTAACCTCTAATCGGCATTTTCCTCTGGGAATTCCCTTGCTACAGAAGCCAAAACACCATTAATAAAAGAAGTTGATTTATCTGTACCATATTTCTTTGACAATTCAACCGCCTCATTGATCGCCACACCATTTGGCACATCTTTATCAAATAGTATTTCATATACTGCAAGACGGAGAATTGTAACGTCAGCCTTTGCCAAACGTTTTAAATCCCATCCCCGTGATTTTTCTTCAATCTGAGCATCGATTTCTGCCATATGTTCAACGACTGCATAAAACTTGTCTTGAATCTCTGCCTTTGCTGTTTTTGACGCATTCTCCATTTCTTCCATGTAGATGGCTGCCTGCTCTGCAAGCTCCTCCTTCTGGTGGAAATCCACACGAAACAGCATCACAAACAGATGCTCTCTGATTTTTTTTCTTGTCATATCTATAGTACCTTTGCTTTCACTAGTTTTCCAAATTTACTCCAGCCACTCTGACATTTACACCCGGAACCACCAGACCAGTCATATTCTCAATCTGCTGACTGACCTTTTCCTGTACCTGTTCTGATACATCCGGTATACTATAACCATAATTAACGACAATCATCATATCTACATGTACAGCACCGTTTTCCATCAGCACTTTCACACCTTTGGACAGATTCTTCATACCAAATTTACCAATCAGTTCATTTGTAATATTTCCAGCCATCGAATGTACACCATCTACCTCTGTAGCAGCCAGAGCAGCAATCACTGCAACCACATCCGAAGCAATCTTTACCTCACCAATTCCCTTTTTCTCCATCACGAAGTCCTTGGAGTCCTGATCTTTTGCCACGATAACAACCTCCTTTATCTCTTATGACTAAAATATTGCCATGTTATCTTATTTATTATACCAAATTCCTTGATATTTGCAATAAAAATAGTTTTTAACCCTATGGGCTATACAAAAACCGGGCGTCACCTCTGCGGGACTGCCCGGTTTCCTGTTCTGTTATTCTTTTCCTTTGAGCCAGACACACATATCACTTTCCTTCTTCCACAGAAACTGGCGTGATCACAATATTTTCTGCCAGAATATCAGTCTTACGCGTGACAATATCGCTGATCTGTGCCAACTGCTGCTCTGTCAGCTGATTTGCATTGACAATGACATCCGCACTGTCTTTTTCAATACTTACTACTGCATCTGGAAATCCCTTTGCCTCCAGCATCAGCTCTGCTGCACTTTCCATCTGGGCATCCTCTGTCATCTCCGCCACCTGCTTGATCGCACTTTTTTTATCCTTGGATGCAATGGCATCATTGTTGATAATGCCCATTAAGGTCTCTTTATTTTTTGCTCTGCTCTGCTCCCTGGTGAGCTTTGCTGCAGCAAAATAATCTGCCCCCAGTGTATTGGATACCATCACTGCTTCTCCCGGGTTTTCCTCTGAAACAGACTTTAGTTCCCCGTTATCTGCCACTGTATAATCTTCACCCTCATCCTCTGCAGAGATATCGGTAGAAACAGTGTCCTTACTTGTCTCCTGTTCTCCACCTGTCTCAGTATCTTCCTTTCCTTCTTCCGCTTCTGTATCCTTTGCCTCGTTTTTATCTTCTGACTTAGTCACAGTAGAGGTACTTTTCAGCCCATTTTTACTGATCTCCTGACCAGTAAAATTCAAATATCCTGCCACTGCGATCATCACTGCCAGTGCTGTAATAATAATCTGATTTTTCCGTGCAAATTTTTTCATCAAATCACCTTGCCTTTCTTTATTCCATTCTCATTACTTTTATTTTATGTGGTTCGATAGGGAATAATGCCTCTACCGCCTCAATTATTTCTGTATTTATACTTCCCTTTCCTGCTCCCTGTGCCACCACTACTACACCTTCTATTTGGGGTGATTGTACTTGTACCACATAAGGCACCTCTCCGTCTTCTCCTTCCACCAGAACACTATCCCTCTGAATACTGTTGCTGGTGTGATTACGATTTCCCCCAGTACTGTCTGTTTCCTGGGTATTGTCATCGGAAAGCGTTTCATTCTGCAATGTGACCTTTTCCTCAGAGGATGCCATCGTCAGCATGACATCCACATTCCCCACTCCCTCTACCTGGGATAAAATTGTTTCGATTTCTTTCTCCTGTCTTGCAGCATATTCACTCATAGCAGCCCAGGCTGCATCCTGGCTGTCTTCCGCCTGATAGGAATCCGTCTCTTTCTGTTTTTTCTCCTTTTTCTCTGATGAAGAAAAGGTTCCCGATGGCAATGACAAAACCAGCAAAAAAACTCCTGCCAGAAATAAAATGATCAACCGGGGCAGTCCGATATCTTCCCAGGTTATTTTTCTTTTTCCGTCCTTCTTGTCAGTCTCCTCTTTTTTCTTTTCCTTCAGAGTTTTTAATAGCTTTTGCCATTGGTTTTCCATACATCCACCGCCCCCTTAGACAACGAAAATTTTTTACATATTTTCTTTTTTAACATTCGTGTATCCTCATCCTCTCTTACTGATCCTCTGTCCTCCTGTTCTCTCTGCGAGCCAGTTCCAGAATCAATTTTGATGTTCTCTACAGGCTCTACATAACTCTGGCTTTCGTCTTCTTCCTTTTCCATCTTTGCCATGGCTTGCTGCGTCTCTTCCTTTACCTTCAGTTGGATCCGCTCCACAAAAACTTCTCCCTCTTCACTTTTTTTCATCGATACCTGAATCTGTTGCGGTTTTTGCCCGGCATCTTCTGCTAGGTCACGCAGCTGCTGCCTGACCTGGCTTTCACATTCCCGGAGCAGCACTTCTTCAAAACTTCCCTCTGCCACTGCAAGCTCCTGTTCAATCTGTTTCCGGTCAACCTGCAGTATATTTTCCTCCAGTTTTTCATACCAGCCTGTATCAATGGATAATGCAGAGACTACAGGACTCAAAAACAATAGCAATAAAATCATTCCACTGACAAACCGAAAGATCTCCAGAAATCCCTTATTGGAGACCAGCCCCTTTAAAATTGTAGTCATCACTACATACACCAGAATATTCTGCACAATTTCCCTGATCAAAAGCAGCCCTCCTCATTTATAATGCAGCACTCGTCATGGCACTGATAATGGCAATGGATGTTACAAATAACATAGCTCCCATTCCTACCGCATAAATAAGCATACGGATTGCTTCCACTGTTCCTCCCAGACTGCTCACCAGTCTTTTATCTGATACAGGCTGTATTATGGCAGCTACCAGCTGATACAACATCTGACTAAATACCATATGCAGCAAAGGAACTGCACAGATCAAAAACACCACTAATACCCCTGTGACACCTACTGCATTTTTCACCAGTGTACCAGCACAAAGAACAGTCTGGGCCACAGAACTGATCGTATTTCCTATTCCTGGTATGGAACCTCCCATCCGTACTACCGTCATATTTTTCACCTGGGCTGTTACCGGTACAATAAGTCCCTGTATTACGTTCATTCCCATAACGATACCAAACATGGTCTTCATAACCATTTTTACTACATCCCGGATCAATTCTGCCATCTTGGAAAACATATCTTCTTCTGCCAGATAATTGCTTACCTGCAAAAAAAAGTACAGATTAATGGCTGGAAGTGCAAATTTTACCAATACAGTATTTACTACCGTAATCATCACCAAAGTAAATTCATAGTATACACTTGCCGCCGTGCCTCCCTGCGAAAAGGACATGCTGATAAAAAATGCCGGTACCAGTACCCTCATAAAGTCCAACAGCTTTTCCATTGTTTCTGCTGCCAGCTGTGTCACCTGACAGAAGGACGCGCTCAGCACAGAGAAGAATAACAGATATACAGCAAAAAAAGCTGTCTGAGCCACCTGTTTTCCCTGCAAAAGTTTGGAAAAATTTGTAAAAACCGCACCAATCACTGCAATGACCAGCAAATAGATGATCATCTTTTTTTCTTGAATCATATTTGAAGTCAGCCCCTGGAACACAGCATGTAGGATCTGTTCCAACGATCCCGTCTGTTTTCCCTGGATCAGGTTTCCTACATACTCTGAAAAGCTAAAACTCTGCTGTCCTAAAATGCCATCCATCATATCCTGTATCTGGTCATAGGAAATCTCATCAAAAAAACTCTGAACACTGTCCATTTCCTGTGTTTCTTCCATTTCTCTTCTCCTTTCTCCAAATACCCTTCTGAAATCGTCCATTTATATCTCTGACAGTATCTGAAATAATGTCATTAAAATCGGCAGACTGACCGCCAGTATCATTAGCTTTCCATAAAACTCAATCTGGCTTGCCACCGCACTGTAGCCCGCATCCCGGCATAGATTTGCCCCAAATTCTGCCACATAGGTAATCCCTATCATTTTCAACAGAATTTTCAGATAGACACTTCCTTCCCCTAAATAACTCTGTAAGGATTTCAGAAAGTCGATCACGTCACCAATTTTCCAAAGCGCCAGAGCACCGATCAACAAACAGGCGGTCATGATCAGAAGCATACTAAATTCTGACTTGTCCTTTCTCAGCGGAATTGCCAGCATTACCGCCATTACCCCCAGGATTGCAACCTTTTCCACTTTTCCCTCATTTCTGCACAGTCTCCGTGCATATCACTAACTTAACGAAAACAGATCCTGTATGGATTCAAACAACTCCAATATGTAAGGAAGCACCCATAAAAGCACCAGGATCAGCCCCGACAGACTGACCAGAAATGCCTGCTCTTCCCTCCCTGCATGTTTGAGTACCTGTCCCAAAACAGATACCAGAATTCCCACCGCTGCAATTTTAAATATCAGATTTATACTCATTTTCTGCCTCCATCTTTATAACAGCAATACCGCCGTAAAAACTCCCACTGTAATTCCAAGCACCCGGTATACTTTTGCCTGGTTCCCATATTTCTCTCTTGCTGACTGAAGAACTCCCTGCAGCCTGCTATTCAATACCTGAAGAGTATGTAATTGTGTCTGTCTGTCCAGATTACCAAGGTTCCTGCCCAACTCCTCCAGAAGAGCAATATCTTCCGGTTCCAGTTTCGCCCTGCAGGAAAGATTTTTCATTTCTTCCTTCCAGATCTGATGCAGGGAATATCCTGTCCGTTGGTTCAGCCTGTTTGAAATCTTACAGAAAAAATCAGAAAAATATTCCATGCGTTCTCCCAATTTCTCCATATTTTCTGCCATGTCTCCCGCAGCATACTCAATTTCTCCATACAGCACCAATAGAGCCTGCTGCAGTTCCTGCAGGATCCGGATCCTCATCCTGGCACCATATGCCATGTACCAGCCACAGCATCCACTGCCGGAAACCACCAAAACCGCTCCCAGCAGCTTTAATAAGATTTGCATGTAAGATACTCCCCTCTTTCATCATAAACCGCTTCTATCTTTCCGACTTGTCCACCAGATAATACGATATACCTTTGAAATATTTTTTCCCGTATCATCCTGCCAAGCACTGGTTTGTTCCGTATTTCTTCCATACTTCTTCCATGAACTGTAGCCAGAACCTTTACCCCGCAATTCATTACATATTCCAATGCTTCAATATCCTCACAAAATCCAATTTCGTCCACAGCAATCACTTTGGGTGACATAGAACGTACCAGCATCATCATACCTTCCTTTTTGGGGCAGCAATCCAGAATATCTGTCCGGTATCCCAGATCATTTTGTGGTCTTCCCTGATAACAGGCTCCCAGTTCAGACCGTTCATCTACCACACCAACAGTAAGCCCTTTCCTCCCATGAACTCCATTGGATAACTGCCGTATCATATCACGCAGAAGGGTAGTCTTTCCACACCTTGGCGGCGAAATGATCAACGTATGATATACACTGCTGCCCTGGAGGACATATGGTATAACATCATCCGCACAGCCCAAAACCTGATGTGCCAGTCGTATATTGATAAAGGAAATATATCTTATATTTTTTATGCGATCTTTTTCCAGAATGATTTTTCCGGCAACTCCTACACGATGCCCTCCCTGGATGGTAATAAACCCCTGTCGGAGTTCCTCCTCAAATGCATACAAAGAATAATTGCTGATAAATTCCATCGTCTCCTTTACTTCACTCTGCTTAATCCAGTAAGGATACATCATTTTCTGTGTCATCCTGCCATCTTCGCTGACAAAATATTCTTCTCCATGATAAACCACCATAAACGGTGCATCTGCCCGGATCCGGATTTCCTGCATGTCCCGGAAATCTACCTGCATTCTTTCTACAATACTGCGGATTTTCACAGACAGAACCTTTAAAATTTCTTCCCTGAGACTGGTATCCGTTGTTTTCTCCATCCTCCTACCTCCTCATTTCATATATATGAGTTGGACAGGCAAACATGACAAAAAGATCACGATAAAAAACGGGACAGCAAGAAAATTCTTCTGTCCCGTTTTATTTTCCTTTATTTCTTTGTATCACAGAACTTTCAAAGCCCTTTTGGGCATCCTACAGTCACTGCATTAGATGGCTCTTTTTCATCTGAATCCCATTGATAAAAAGTCAGGGAGGTAATGCCTTTTGCTTCCTCTTCTTCCATAATCACTACAAACGGCACTTTTCCGGAAGCACCTGCCGGTATCACTTCCCTTCCTTCTGCTTCTTCCCCATAATAGTCCAGTTCCCGGCATAAAATATAAGATCCATCCTGACTCTTTGCGTCTATGGACAGATACCTTACTTCCGAACTATATAAATTATCGATCTGTATCAATGCAAAATATCCAACCTGTCCCTGTTCAATGACAATATTATTTGCTTTCAGCCTTGCATCCTCCGGTGATAGTTTCTCCAGACGAATCACCTCAGAAAGGATATAATTATTGTCATACAGATATTGGTCTGACTGGGAATCATAGTATGCTCCCATCACCAGTAGTTCTACTGGCAAGATCAGAACAAAAATCCCATTGATTCCCACCTTCTTGTACAAAAATACTAAAAAACGAATTACCAACTGTAGGACTTCCCCCAACAAATGTTTCATCCTTCCACCTCCACGCCGGTTATCTGAAAGCTGCCACGCAATGTAGTTTCACTATATTCTTCTTCCTCATAATCAAAGCTGCTGATCCAGATGCCTTTGACATCCTCTTTTTTCACCAGAAAATAGATAACACCATCCCGGTATTGAAACCGTTCACTCAGTCCGACGGCATCTTCATCATCCAGATCCCATCCCTTCCTTTCCCGTATATCATAAACAGATACCGGTTCTAAATAAACACCTTCCTTTGACATCAGATAAGGCCGCATATGGATCCCAATACAGACAGGATTTTGTCGTGCCAGTTCTTCCTCCTCTATCTCGTCCTCAGAAGCTGCATCCTCCGGACGGGTAATATGATATCGCACCGTTACCATATCATAACCCTCTGGTACTTCCAGTGCGGAATCTGTATCTGTGGTAACGCCTGTAATGGTAATTTTGTATTCCCCATCCTCTGCTGTCTGATAGAAAAATGGAGTTCCCATCTTTATTTTTTGTGGTTTTACCGCCTGTTCCTGTTTCATCGCCTCATATCCCTTTTGATTTTTCAGAGCACACAACCCAAAAGGGATTGCAGCTGTCAAAAAAAACACAATCAGCAGCATCACCGTAACCGTATAATACAGAACACTATGCTTTGGTTTCCTGTCATTCTGCTTCTGCTTTAAGGAAATATTTCTTCCAGCCAACGTTTTCTCCATATGGCTGGATTGTTCTTTATGAGCCGAATTGTCATTCCATTCCCGATAATATGTACTGCATTTGGGACACAGACCGCCATATATATCATAGTCAAAACGCTTTCCACAATTTTTACATATAACCTTCATAAATCCTCTCCCTGTCTATATCTTCTCAACTCCCGTTTTCTCTAATCTTTTCCGGTCTCCCCGTTGATGAAGTTATCGTAAATTATAGCATACCAGAAAATACCGTGGCAAGAAAACCAGAACCAAAAGATTGAATATTTTGGTAAAATATTTTATGATAACTATGATCATGCACAGAAAGAGAGGTATTTTCATGGAATACGGTTTAATTGGAGAAAAACTGGGACACAGCTATTCCAAAGAAATTCATGAACAGCTGGCAGATTATACATATGACCTGCAGCCGTTAAGCAGGGAGGAATTTTCCTCCTTTATGGCGCAGCGTAATTTCAAGGCAATCAATGTGACCATCCCTTATAAACAGGATGTAATCCCCTATCTGGATGAAATAGACGAACAAGCCCGGGTAATCGGTGCAGTCAATACCATCGTCAATAAAAACGGTAAACTGCAGGGACACAACACAGACTTTTCCGGCTTTTTATACATGCTGGAAAAACATAACATTCCGGTAAAGGGAAAAAAATGTCTGGTGCTTGGGAATGGCGGTGCTGCCAAGGCAGTAATTGCCGTACTGCAGTTCCTCGGTGCCAGCCAGGTACTGACCGTATCACGCCGAACATCTCCGGATACGGTTACCTATGAAGAATGTCTGGCAAATCATACAGATGCCCAGCTGATCGCCAATACTACTCCGGTAGGCATGTATCCCAATAGCAATGCGTCGCCGATCGACCTTACCGCTTTTCCGCAGTGTGAGTCTGTGGTAGATGTGATCTATAATCCGCTGGAAACCAAACTGACAGCACAGGCAAAATCACTGGGTATGACAGCCGTTACCGGTCTGGAAATGCTGGTGGCCCAAGCACTGTATGCAGTGGAATTTTTTCTGGATACTACCCTGGATCCTGACCAGATAGATATTATTTACCAGAAAATTGCAGCCGAAAAAGAAAATTAGACCTTTTCGACACAAAAACGGACTCCGCCAGACTATTTCCAATAGTCTGACAGAGTCCTCTTATTTTCTTTTATATAGAGATAACCTACTTTTCCAGACAGCTCAAGATCAAATCAGCTGTTCTCTGAGAAGATTTTCCATCCAGATCATCAAAGAAACGTTTCTTAAACTCTTCCAGTTTATCATTTTCCCAATCCTCCTGCTCAATCGCATGAACCAGCTCAGGATAGGAGCTGACAATCTTACCTGGAGCCATATCTTCATATTCATAATAAAAGCCTCTGGAGGAAATATATTTTTCCAGATCGTAAGCATATAACAACATCGGAATATCCAGCAGTGATGCCTCAAACACAACGGAAGAATAATCTGTGATCAATACATCTGTCACAAACAGCAGATCATTCAACTCAGAGTTATCAGACAGATCAATGATCATATCCTGATACTTTTTCTTAATCACACTGCGGTTATTCACAAAAGGATGGTGCTTTACGATAATGGCATACTCCCCATTTAAATCTTCGTATAAACGATTGACGTCCAGCTTATCTACCGGATAATATCCACTCAGCTTTCCATTTCCACGGAAGGTTGGTGCAAATAACAGAATCTTTTTCCCTTTCAAGGCTGGATACTCTTTATAAAAAGCATCCTGCACCTGCTTTTTATATTCTTCATCAAAAAATACATCCGTTCTTGGAATACCTGTAGCAACTACCTTTTCCTCAGAAATACCAAAGCCCTCTGCATAAAACTTTTTAATATTCTGGGAACTGACAGTGGCATAATCATAATTTCTATGATTTGGACTTTGCTGGCTCTGACCACCTGGTCTTCCCATACGGCTGCAACCAAAAGTTTTAAAGGCACCACAGGCATGCCACAACTGAATCAAAGAAGTGCCTTTTCTACGCGGAAGCATAAAGAACAATTCACTAAAATCATCTACCAGAACAACCTTTGCTCTGGCCAGATACCATCCCATCCGGAGCAGTGTTCCCAGTCCCATATTTTTAGTTTCACGGCTATCCAGCACATATCTCAGATCCAAATCCGGATGTTTTTTCAAAATTTCATTGACAAATTCAAAATTGCCACTCAGATCATCACGCCGGTTTGATAAAAAAGCAATCTGATTTTGCTTGACCGGCATCCATGAGGCAACTTTATTGAGCATACGCATACAGCTTAATTTCGTAGAAAGAATACCAATCTTTACCTTGGAGAAGCTGTCCATCTTTGCACGGACATGTTTTAATAGATATATCAGACCGTCATTTGGAATCCGGGGATTTTTCCCCTGACATCCGGCTGCTGCCAGTATGGCATCAATCAGAAAAACCGGTATCAATGCAACAGCAATCCAGAACAGAACAAATCTCCAGATTCCCATAACAATACCATCTACTACTCTTTTCACCTTGTGTTCCTTAAAAAGAACCTCCTGTCCCGGTTTTGCATCCAGAGACACTCTGTTATCAGAATAGGTCACATCATATTCCACATGCTCTGGTCTTCTGCGGCGTGGATTCTCCACTTCCGTTCCATCAGATGCAACTGACCTTGCCAGTATCTCCATCGCTCTTTCATCCTCAGAACCTACAGTAAATGATGCATCCGTCAAAACAGTATGTCCATACCGCAATTCCAGGGAAAAATCAATATGCCGGTTTCTAGGCTGTTTATAAAACAAAAATTTCAGATTGTAGGTATGGGATGCCATGATATAGCAGGTGCCATCTTCCTCTTTCTGATAATACCTCACCACCAGAGGCAGCCTCCTGTTCTGTGTTCCATTTTGAAAGGTTACTGCCAGCTTGGGATCACGAACCTTCGGATCCCAGGGACCTTCTGCGCTAACCGCCAGTTCCATTTTACCGTCCCTGAATATCAGTCGATGTATTACCAGTTTAAAATCCATCTTTCCACCTCGTCCATATATTATTTATGTCCGCCCAGCCCTCTCTATCTGTATCATGCACTCAAAAGCCATCTCTTAGTGATACCAGATTCCCTTTAAGCTCCTACCCAACAGCCGCTCCACTTCCCTGATAGAAGGTTGGTAAAAGGACATCAGTTTATCTCTGTCTACTGCAGATATTTTTTCAGAATTATCAACGAGGGTGAACTTCTGAATAAACAGACGTAATTTCAAGACTCTTTTTTTCTGTTTTGGACTTGCTGTCTCTTTGGTCTTTACCGCCAACTCATGCAGTTTCCCATTGATACGGGCACTCAGATAATTTCTCGCTACCTGTTTTCCCGGATTACTGTATGGAAGTTCTTCCATTTTTTTCGGCTTTACTCCGATAAATTCCTGAACTTCTTTCAGAATACGTTCCGGCTCCTTGATAATTTCCTCAAACAATATTACCATTATGTCCTCTTTTTTGTAAAATTGCAAGTACTCTTTCAACCAAATATCATAACAAAATCTCTGCTCTTTTCGTGAAAATATATAATCTTCCATGTAATCCTGAAACATTTCCGGTGTATACTTTCCGTATTTATGGAAATATTCCCTCTGCTTCGGCTCATAACTCCGTCTCATCATCATCTTAAAATAGGAATAGGTGGCATCTGCCGGATTACGCATCATAAAAATCAGCTTGGTTCCTGTCCCAAAGCTCTCATAAACAAAATTGGCACGCTGAAAATACGTCGGTTCAATACACCCCTTTACTTTGTTCATGGATTCCTCCGGAAAATTCAAGTTTTGAAAACGCTCTGGTGCATCAATGTATTGGTTTTTCCATTTCCAATATAAGATTTCCTTTTCCTTCGGCATAAATATTTTTTTATTTTTGCGTAATGCCTGATATAAAGAAGTCGTTCCACATTTTGTGAATCCTACACATAGAAAGTCCAGATCTATATGATCTCTTTGTGACAGCTGTGCTGCCAGAGGATATCCCAAACAGGCAGTCTGCCCCTCCTCCCATGCAGCCTGCTCCCTTAGCCGCAAACTTTGCTGTTCGTCTCTTCCCAAAATCAGAAGGGCTACTCCCTTCCTTTCCGTATACTGTCCTATCGGTTTTACTGTTTTCTCCAGAAGTGTCTGATATTCTGACTTTGTCATCTCAAAAGATAATCCTGAAATTCTGTCAGTCAGCCCTTTTTTCTGGTAATAACGAAGTAAAATAATGCCCAAAGGTTTCACGCCATACAGAACCACCTTCTCATGCTGTTCCACCCATTCTTCCAATTCCTGCTCCGTCCTCAGCCAATCATTACATCTCATCCTGTATTCTCCCATTTCTGAAAATTTTGTTATGGATTCCTCTATCCCAATGTTTACGGCTGTGTAGCTTTTGTCAACTGAAAGTAAGATATCCATTCACAGCAGTAATTAAACAGGAAAAATGTGGCATATTATTTTCTAATTTATGGCAATTTAGGTTCTAAAAAATGGCAATATTATGTCAAAATTCAAAAATTTCCCATAAAGTAAAAAACCGTCCTGCTCCTTGTTAAAAGCAGAACGGTATTCTATAACAAAACTAAAACCCGGACAATGATCAATGACATCATACAACCATGTTCATTGTATCGTCAAACTAAACTCTCTTCAAATATTCTCCAGTACGTGTATCAATACTGATACGGTCACCTGTCTCTACAAAGAGAGGAACCTGTACAACAGCTCCTGTTTCTACAGTAGCAGGTTTGCTGGCACCCTGGGCAGTGTCACCCTTAAAACCAGGCTCAGTCTCTGTAATCTCCAGTTCGACAAAGAGAGGCGGCTCAATTGCAAATACCTCACCATTATGAGAAAGCATCTTTACCATTTCGTTCTCTTTTACAAACTTTAAAGAATCCCCAACCTGATCTGCTGTCATATCAATCTGGTCATATGTCTCTGTATTCATAAAATGATACATATCATCGCTGTACAGATACTGCATATCGGCACGGTCAATATGAGCCTGTGGACATTTCTCGGTAGGACGGAATGTCCGCTCTATCACACCACCATTCTTAATATTTTTAAGCTTTGTTCTTACAAACGCTGCACCCTTACCTGGCTTAACGTGCTGAAACTCGATAACCTGATATACGTTTCCTTCTACCTCGATGGTCAAACCATTTCTAAAATCACCTGCTGATACCATGATATAAAATCCTCCTTAATGTAATGACGGAAAAATTCCGCACAATCCTATAACTAGTTTATATGAAACTGTAAGATTTTTCAAGTGTTTTTCAAATAAGCTCTGTTATTTTTTCTGCTACCTGCCTTGGCGACAATTCATCGGTTCTGACTTCTATATCTGCAGCTGCTCTGTAACCGGGCATTCTTGCTGCCAAAAGCTGCGCAATGTACTCCACATTCATGTTACCATTCAGTAACGGCCGGTGGGTACTATCCTTCACATGTTCATAAATCGTTTCCGGAACTGCACTCAACAAAATAATCTTTCCCTGCCGCTTCATTTTCTCTACATTTTCTGAGCGAAGTGCCATACCACCTCCACAGGATACAATACATGGAGATAACTCTGAAACCTGGTCTAAAAGTTCCGTTTCTGTCTGACGGAAGGCTTCCTCCCCTCTCTCCTCAAAAATCCTGGCAATAGACATTCCTTCCTGTTCTACGATCAAAGCATCTGTATCAATCTCCCTGACGCCCAGTTTTCTGCTTAATGCCCTGGAAACACTGGTCTTGCCAACCCCCATAAATCCAATTAAAAATATATGCTCTGTCAGCTTATTCATTTTCCGTCTCAACCTTCCTTCTACTGATAATTCTGATGGATCACATCCAGCACCTCTTCCAGCCTGTTCACTGCAAGCTGTCCCGGAGCACTGGCCTGCCCAATACTTCCAAAGGTCACAGCTGAACCAAAGGCTTCGCCGATCATACGGCTGATACTTCCCATCTTCCCCATAGACATTGTGATCAAAGGCTTGTTGAGCTTTTCACTCTCCTCCAGGGTAAATGTCATCAGTCTCAATACATCCGTTTTGTTTTGTGGCATAACCGCCATTTTGGGAATATCCACTCCTGTGTCTGCTATCATTTCCATTCTGTCAATCAGTTCTTCACTAGGTGGTGTCAGTTCAAAATTATGATAAGAACCTACGATCAGAACCTTTTCCTGCAGCTTTTGGATCCACTCTTTCAAAGAATCTGTTTCTGCCTGTATCTGGATATCCTGTGATACCCGAAGACGTTCTTCATAGGATGGACTCATAAAGATTTCCACATCGACCATATGGGCATAACCGCTTTCTGCAATTCTTTCCAGCAATTCTCTATATGCCTCTACCGAAATCTCCCGGTTGCCTCCCTCCGCACTAGTCCGAAATGTCACAAGCAAAGGCTTATTTCCAAGGGACATTTTCAGACGGTGCAGAGTTTCCTGCACCATATCCCATTGCTCTACATCCTCATAAAAGTCAATGCGCCACTCTACTATATCAATCCGCTTCTGTAATAAAATGTCTGCAGCTGCAATAATCGCTTTCCGTGTTGTTTCAGTAATAGAAGCACAAATTTTCGGCTTTCCGCTTCCGATAGAAACCTCTCCAACCTGAACCATAGATCCATTCTCTCCTTTCTCTTCTCTGTAAATACAGTATTTCTCTAACCGTAAACCCCCGCCACCACTCATATATGTGAAAAAAGCCGCTACAACAAACAGTCCATACAGACATCCCAAATAGACTATAAATTGTAACAGCTTACACTGATACTCCCTCTTTTACTCTTGAAAACGCTATTCGTCTTCCAAGACATCTTTTACACCCGCAGTCACTGCCGTAATGATCCCAGCAATCACAGCCACAACAATCACAACAAGTAATAGAATGCCTCCAATTAATGCAACCATGCCATCCAACCTTTCCAAAAATTAACTTTTTTCTTATTATAGACAATCTCTTCCACAAAGTAAAGATACCACATGTTAAAATAAAATGAAGATTCCTGAAAATAAAAAAGGATTGCCATATTATTATGACAATCCTTTTAAGATTCTATGTTTTATTTTATAGAAAAATTAGTTGTTGATCAGCTTATCTTCACCATTCCAGCTGTACAGCTTACGAACTTCCTCGCCAACCTTCTCAGCAGGATGCTCAGCAGCCAGCTTACGGAGAGCTTTGAAGTGAGCCTGTCCACCTGCAGCAGACATATCTAACAGGAAGTCTTTTGCAAATGCACCACTCTGGATATCTGCAAGAACTTCCTTCATAGCCTTCTTGGTATCCTCTGTGATAATCTTAGGTCCGGTAATGTAATCGCCATACTCAGCTGTATTGGAAATGGAATATCTCATTCCTGCGAAACCACTCTGGTAAATCAGATCTACGATCAGCTTCATCTCATGGATACACTCAAAGTATGCATTTCTTGGATCATAACCAGCCTCGCAGAGAGTCTCGAAACCAGCCTGCATCAAAGCACAAACGCCACCACAAAGTACTGCCTGCTCACCAAAGAGGTCTGTCTCTGTCTCTGTACGGAAGGTTGTTTCCAGAACACCAGCTCTTGCTCCACCGATACCCAGCGCATATGCAAGTGCTATTTCCTGAGCCTTACCAGTTGCATCCTGGTGTACAGCAACCAGACAAGGAACACCCTTACCTGCCTGATACTCAGAACGTACTGTATGTCCTGGTCCCTTTGGTGCGATCATGGTAACATCTACATCCTTTGGAGGGATGATCTGATTAAAGTGAATCGCAAAACCATGAGCAAACATCAGCATATTGCCTGCTTCCAGATTTGGCTCGATATCCTTCTTGTACATAGCAGCCTGTTTCTCATCATTGATCAGAATCATAATGATATCTGCTTTCTTTGCAGCCTCAGCTGCTGTGTAAACCTGGAATCCCTGCTCCTCAGCTCTTGCCCAGGACTTAGAACCCTCATAAAGACCAATGATCACATTGCATCCAGACTCTTTTAAGTTCAGAGCATGTGCATGTCCCTGACTGCCATAACCGATGATAGCAATAGTCTTTCCATCTAATAGAGATAAATTACAATCGTCCTGATAAAAAATTCTTGCCTCTGCCATTTTACTTTCCTCCTAAAAAAAATGATTTAAAGTTGTCATACAACTCATTCAATTTGTATGACAACTATTGTAAAACTATTTCTTGTTCTTGTCAACAGGAACTTTATCACTTTTCGTACTATCCTCCTGCCATGACAGCTGTTCTGTCAAAAATGCATGATGGAGATGGATGGTCACAGCACTTTTTAATGCCTGGGAATCCCTTTTTTCCAAAAAATTCATAATCATAATATGATCCTTATAGGCGTCTTCCGCAATGACATCCAGGTTAAAATCTAATGCAAAGGTTTTTTCAATCGTCTCGGTCAGCATTGGCATAAAACGACTGATAAAGTCATTGTGGGAAGCTTTGAGTATGGCACCATGGAAAGCACTTTCTGATTCGATCCGCTCACTCCCCGTAGGATTTTCCAGCAAATGACGCTGGCATTCCTTCCCCAGTTCCAGAATATGAGCAATTTCTTCATTGCTGGCTCTTTTGCAGGCAAGTGCTGCCGCCTCTGGTTCGAAAATCATTCTTGTCTCATATAGATCGCGCAGTGTCACCTTCATGTCAGAAAAATTCTGCATACCAAGCCCACTGCCTGCATACCGGTCTAACTGTTCTGCCACAAAGGTCCCCTTTCCCCGGTGAACGATCAGAACTCCTTCAGAAACAAGAGTCCTGATTGCTTCCCGCAAGGTAGTCCTGCTGACTCCCAGTTTTTCGGACAACTCGTTTTCATTGGGAAGTTTTTCCCCATATTGATATGCCTGTTCCTTTAAAATCAAATTTCTCAATATATCAGCTGTGCGCTGCGATAAATTTTCCTTTTCGCCCTGCATGTTTACCCCTCACTTCATCCGCTTCCTGTTTTCTGCTAAAAAACAGTTATTTAATAAATGCTGTATCAGTATAACACACACAGTCAAATGGTTCTATCGTTATCTCATTTAATTTTCTGATTCATCAATCTTCAGCAGAGTCTGCAGTAAAACATTCGCTCCTTTGACACAATTTTCCACCGGAGTATATTCCAGTTCACAATGACTATGCCCCTCTATGCTGGGTACGAATATCATGGTAGTCGGTACCACATCACACAGATATTGTGCATCATGACCGGCACCGCTGTACATTCTCCTGCAGGAATAACCATACTCCTCTGCACTTTTCTCTACCTCATCCACAAAACGGCTGCAAAATCTCACTGTCTTTCTCGCCCACGCTTCCCGAAAAGTCACCTGGCATTTTTCAATCACTTCCGGCATAGAATGGATGACCTCTACTACCTGCTTCATCACCGCTTCTTCCTTATGACGGGAATCCAGAGTCATTTTTACCATCCCCGGAATAATGGTATGTATATTGGGATGAGCAGAAATCTTTCCTGTAGTATAAACAAGCTCACCGTCCAGCTGGTCCAGCTTCTCATGAAGATACTCCACAGCCTTGGCACATGCATACAAAGCATCCTTTCTGTATTTCATCGGAAAAGTTCCAGCGTGGTCTGCCTGTCCCTGAAAAGTGAATTCATAATTTACCATTCCACAGACTCCTTCTACCACACCGATATCATATCCCTCGGAGTCCAGGACGGGTCCCTGCTCGGCATGAAGCTCTATACAGGCTGCTGTTTTTTCCGGATCCATTCGGTTTGCTATGTCCCCTTTCCAGCCACTTTCCTCCAGTGCATCTCTAAAAGTATATCCTGGAATATCTTTTGCCTCACTTTTTAACATTTCTTCTTTTTTAAATTTCCCGCATACGACACCGGAAGACATCATTGCCGGTTCAAATCTGGCTCCCTCCTCATTCGTCCATACCACTACCGTGATGGGATGACGATGGGGAATATTCTCTGTTACGATAGTTTCCACCGCTTCTATAGCAGAAAGAACACCTAATACTCCATCATAATTTCCTCCCTGGCGCACAGAATCCAGATGAGAGCCTGTTAATATAGCCGGCAGTTCTTCCGTTCCCGGTATTGTCGCATAGATATTTGCCATATCATCGGTCACCACAGAAGCCCCCAGTGCCTCCATCCTTTTTTTCACCTCCTGGCGCGCAGCAAGTGCCTCCTTGGATAAGGAAAGACGGGTAATACCACCGTTTCCCGTATCTCCAAAGGTACTAAATATTTCTATTTTTTCTTTCATTCTCTCATAACTACAGCTATTCATGATTTTCCTCCTATACAGTTACCCGGTATGATCGCTTCTGCAGCTTTTATCACACACTGATGTATTTCTGGCTTACCTCATCTGTCAGACCATCCATATTTCCCTCTGCCACTACCGAGCCCTTCTGTAAAATAAGAAAGCGGTCTGCCAGTTTCCTGGCAAAATGCAGATTCTGTTCCACAACAATAATCGGTACATTTTTCTCTTCATGATAACGGCTCAAGATACCAGCAATCTCAGACACGATATTCGGCTGGATCCCCTCAGTAGGCTCGTCTAAAATCAAGATTTTTGGTTCACTCATCAACGCCCTGGCAATGGCAAGCTGTTGTTGCTGCCCTCCCGACAACACACCACCTTTTCGCTTTAAATGCTGTGGAAGAATCGGAAAATATTCGAAGATTTCCTCCACCTTTTTTTCATAATCTACTTTATGCGCATAAGCTCCCAGCTCCAGATTTTCCTTTACTGTCAACTGTGGAATGATTTCTCTTCCCTGGGGAACATATGCGATCCCCTGACGGGAACGCTCATACGGGCGCATTTTTGTAACATTTTTTTCATCCAGATAAATGCTGCCCGCATTGGCATCCAGCAGACCAATGATACTTTTTAACAATGTCGTCTTTCCCACACCATTTCTCCCCAAAATAACCAGTTTTTCATTATTCTGTATCTGGAATGAAACATTGTATATAACCTGGCTTTTTCCGTAACTGACTGATACGTCTTCTACTTTTAACATAATATCCTCCATTCCGACTCTACTCGTCATCCGTCTTTAGATATACACGGATTACCTCTGGATTGGAGGTAATCTCATTATAATCTCCCTCTGCCAGAATTTCTCCCTGACTCAGAACAGTTATCTTCTGTGAAATCTGTTTTACAAAATCAATATCATGCTCTACAACGATCAATGTCTTATCTTTCATTACATTTAAGATCAGCTCTCCTGTTTTATATGTCTCATCTGCAGTCATTCCTGCTGTAGGCTCATCCAGTGTAATGATTTCCGGCTTCTGTGCAAGAACCATTCCGATTTCCAGCCACTGCCTCTGTCCATGGGATAAATAGGTCGGCATAATGTTTTTCTGCTCTTTCAGGTTGATCTGCTCCAGGATTTCATCCATTTCGTCCCGGATCTGTTTCTTTCTGCGGTAAGTAAATGTTTTTCCCAATGTACTGAATCCAGATAATGCAACTTCTATGTTTTCCTCCACAGTCATATAATCAAATACATTTGGACCCTGAAATTTCCTTCCTACTCTGTACTTGCTGGAAATAACATACGGATCTTTTCCTGCAATATTTTCTCCCTCCAGAAAAATCCCTCCATAGGTAGGCTTCGTCTTTCCCGTGATCATGTCAATAATTGTTGTTTTTCCCGCTCCATTCGGTCCGATCAGTGTACGCAGCTCTCCCTTGTTGATTGTCATATTCACTTCATTGACCGCACGAAATCCGCTAAATTCTACTGTCAGGTTTTTCAAATCAAGATATCCCATATTTCCTCCTGTCTATATATACAGCCTCTTTCCTGCTGCTCCGTTTAATGATGCCACCGTTCCTTAAACCTCATCTGCCAGCCTGCATCTGTTTTTTTGTCCTCTGGTTATACTGGAGATTTTTCAGAGAACCGATGACACCATCCGGAAGAAACAGTACAATAGCAATCAAAATAACACCTAATACCAGCTGCCAGATATCTCCCATGCTGCTTGATAATTTACTCTGGAGGAAACTGACAAACAAAGCACCTATCATGGCACCGGATAAATTACCACGCCCTCCAACTGCCAGCCAGACAAGAATCATGGTAGAGAAGGAAACACCGGCACTCTCAATAGAGAAAAACGAAGTCATTGGCACATATAGCATGCCTGCATAGCCGGCAACAGCTCCAGCAATGGCGAATACTGCCATTTTGAATACAGCGGGGTTATATCCCAAAAACTGCAGCCTTGCTTCGTTATCCCTGACAGATTTTATCACCTTTCCAAAACGGCATTCCGTCAGCCAGAGGCAGAGCAGATAAAGAAGAATCAGAGAAATATATGCAATGTAGTACCACTGAACAATACTGATCCTCTCCCCATGAATTGTCAGTTTTCCCAAACCACCGGCAACACCGTTGACACCGCTGGAACCTCCGGTATATACCTGGTTTGTCGTAATAAACAGTTCAAACAGTCCGGCAAATGCCAGAGTGATCAGATTATAAAACACACCCTTTATCTTGCTGGTAAAAATAAAATATCCTAAAAATAAAGCAAGTGCCGCTGGTAAAACAATGCCTAATACGATTGCAACCGGTATGCTCTGCAATGGCTGGTAAAACCACGGCAGTTTTCCCAGTCCTTTCATAAATGCCGGAAGACCATTCTGACAGGCAAGAGAAATGCCGAAGAGATAGCCCCCCACACCGAAAAACACAGCAAACCCCAGATTCATCAGCCCCCCATATCCCCAAAGCAGGTCAAGGGCAAGTGCTACCATCATATAGGTTAAAAACTTTCCAAAAATCTGCGTATTATATAAATTTGTCACCATTGGGATCATTGCCAGCAAAACAAACAACAGAAGAGCCAAATATTTATCAATGGTGATACTTTTTAATTTCTCTTTCATTCTATCCTCCATTCCCGCGCATGTTCACGCATAAAATCCTTTGATCTGTCCGTCTGCATGTTATCGTTTATCCTTTGCAGAAAACAACCCCTGTGGTTTGAAGCGGATCAAAATGATGATCACTACGAATATCAGCAGCTTTGCTGTTACCAGACTCATAAAACTCGCCATAACAGAAACCGCCTCCTGAATCACCACAGAACCAAAGAAGGAACCTAAAATAGAATTTAATCCACCCAGGATAACAACCAGAAAACTGTCTACCACATAATCTGTACCCATTCCGGGAGAAACACTGGAGACCGGTGCAATGAGAATTCCTGCCAGACCTGCCAGAGCACTTCCATAAGAGAATGTGACCTTATCGATCATACTGGAATTGATTCCTAAGCACTGCGTCATTTTCCGGTTCTGTGTAATAGCACGGAGCTGCATACCATAGGATGTTTTATAGAATAAAAACAGAGTAGCAAGCAGGACAACAACTGCCATAATGATCAAAAACAGATTGTAATACGGGATGGTCACCGCTCCCAGATGGAGGCTTCCCTTAATAGGAACCTCCAGATTCTGGTTTTCCGGTCCGAATATCATACGGACAATCTGTTGTATGATATAGGTCAGCGCAAAAGTAACCAACAAGGTTTCAGCAACTTTCCCATAAATTTTCCGGATCAGAAAATGTTCAATCACCGCTCCCAGCAGTCCTGTCAGGACAAAGGATAAAACTGCTGCCAGTGCAAACGGGAGATGAAGTACATTCACACACACACAACCACAGTAGGCACCCAGCATGATCAGCTCTCCATGAGCCATATTGACAACATCCAGCATACCAAACGTAATGACCAGACCAATGGCTACCAGAAACAATTCTGCGGAACCGCTGATTCCATTAACAAATTGGGATATCACTAATTCCATACATACACCGCCTCTCGTCCTTTACTCCAGTACAGGTTCTACTAAATCATCTGATCCCGAAATGATATCGAAAGTCAGTTCCTTATTTACTTTTCCGATATACACCGGAAGCCATGCATGATGATTGGTCTCATCCATCCGGATGGTTCCTGCCGGACAGGAAACCTCAATTCCAGAAGCGGCTGCAATAATATCTGCCGGTTTGGTGGAACCTGCTTTTTCAATGGCATCTGCCAGCATGTATACACCTGTGTATGTAGATTCTGCCCCGTTGTTTACTGTCGTATCTGTACCATATTTTTCTTTGTATTTCTTTACAAACTCACTGGATGCATCTGTTTCCAGGGTATTAAAGTAATTAAAGCAGGAATAGGAGCCAACTGCTGCTTCACCGATTCCTTTCACGGTTCCCTCATGACATGCCACGGAACAGATTGGTGTTTTCTCTGTATCAATTCCGTACTGGGAACAGTCAGAATAGAAGGAAACAGAATCATTTCCAGCTACCGCAGAAAAAATGACATCCGGTTTTGCATCTTTCACCTTATTGACAATAGAAGAAAAATCTGTTGTCCCGGATGGAGCATATTCCTCTCCGACACTCTCTGCACCTAAATCAGCCAGTTTTCCCTTTGCATAGCTTATCGTGTTTCTCGGAAACTCATAATCAGAACCTACAAAGAAAATCTTTTTGCCCAGATTTTCTGTAATGTAAGGAAGAAAACCATCTACCTGCTGGCTGGGAACGGTATTGGTATAAAGTACATTATCAGATGGTGTCTCTCCCTCGTAAAATGTGTTATATACCAGCAGATTGTCATATTGTTCAATAATAGGCTCCACAGACAATCTGGTGGAAGATGAATTAGTACCCACAATAGCACAGACCTCTTCCTTTAAAATCAATTCCTGCGCCTTCTCTGCTGCCATGGATGGATCAGAGCCATAATCACAATAAACTGCTTTTATCTGCTTTCCGTTAATCCCGCCCTTTTCATTGATTTCTTCAATCGCCATCTGGGCACAGTTCTTCATCGGTGTCTCGGAAATAGAAAAATCTCCTGTGGTACTGAGCAATACTCCGATTTTTATTTCCTTATCCTTAGAACTGCTGCCGGATGAACTGTCCCCACCAGCTCCACACCCGGCCAGACTTAAAACCATGGTTGCTGCCAAAAACATTGCTGCTATTTTCTTTCTCATCATTTGCCTCCATTCCGCGAATCCTCTCGCTGCCATTGCAATTTACTGCTGTCCTCTTTGACACTTGGTCTATATAAAAAGGTCCCAAATATTTTCCTGTGAAAATATCCTGGACCCCTTTATCCAAAAAATGATTCTGTATTTCATTATCCATTTTTTTCCAATACTGATATCTGCCCCATACGGTACTTTACATAAAGTTCAATGACATCCACACATCTCTCCCTGCCAACTCTGCTGCTGTTTAAGAACATGTCATAGTTGGTAGGATTGGTCCATTCCTTTCCTGTGTAATACTTATAATAATCAGCACGGTATTTATCTGTCTTGCTGATCAGCCGGTCTGCCTCTTTCTCTGTAACACACATCTTGTCAACAATGGATTTTACGCATGCTTCTCTCGGCGCATCAATATAAATCCGGAATACATTGGAAAAATGCTCTAAAACATGATCTGCACATTTCCCAATAATAATGCAGGATTGGCTTAATGCCAGTGCCCGGATGATCTGAACCTGCAGATTAAATAAATTGATATCTGATTCAAACTCCTTATCCTGTGGAGAGGCAAGTGTGATCGTCGGAACTCCCTTCATCCTTTTTGCAAAAATGCTGCCTCTTAATTTTTCATCTGTTTCCTGAAACAATGTACGGTTAATCCCACTTGCATCAGATGCCATGTCCAGAATTTCATTTTCATAGCACGGGATGCCCAGCCTTTTGCTCAGTTCCAGTCCGATTTGTTTTCCCCCACTGCCAAATCCTCTGGCAATGGTAATCACATAATTTTTCATGGTGCCTCCTTTCTAAATACAGAAAAGGAGAACAGGGATTAGTCGAATCTTCGTAGACTAATGTCTGTTCTCCTTTGAACTGCCACAAGTATAGCAATTTCATTTTTGTATTCCTATGTGAATCATCCACAAACAGTTTCCCTCTAATTTGTGAATGATAACTATAGCTTTTTATAAATTTTCTCCCAGATATTTTCTGACTTTATATGCAAACCTCAGATTGAACTGGGTATTTACATTGGTCAGATCAATATCCAGGATCTCCTCCACCCTGGTAATACGATACTTTATCGTATTCCGATGGACAAACATTTTCTCGGCAGTCTCACCAATGTTACAGTTTTCATCCAGAAAGATTTCCAGTGTACTGATATAATCACTGTTATTCTCCTCATCATATCGGATCAGTGCCCCAAGACTTTCCAATACAAAATCCTTCAGTTCCACATCATTATTAAATTCGAAGAAAAACCGATAGATTCCAATCTCTTCGTAATACCGGGCAGAATGGCATACCTTACATCCCCGCAGCACCTGAAATGCTTTTCTGGATTCCCGGATACATGATTTCATCCGTTCCGGTTCATAAAAAATACTGCTGACACCTGCACTGATCGTATTTCCATTCAGCAATGTCCCCATAGATTTCTGCACCGAGGACATGATCCGTTTTACCACATTTTTTAACGGTTCCCTTTGGGACAATTCCAAGACAATTATGACACCATCCTCATCTGCATAACAGACACTAAACAGCTGCATAGAAAGGTTGATGGGAACAGCCAGTGATAACTCCTCCACCAGTTCTTTATCAAATTCATCCCTGTCAAAACTGAGAAAGATCACAATATGCTGTCTTGTTTTTACATAATTGAAATTGTTCAGCTGGAATAGTGCCCTCTTCTCATCTCCATATAAAAGTTCCCGCATAAAGCGGTCTTCCTTCTTCAGTTTTTCCTGGCTTCGGAAGAGAGCATAATAGGTGTCTGAAACAGCATCTGATGCTGAAACCTCATAAGGCAGTGTCAGAAGTGGCATTTTCAACTGCTTCGCCACAGCAAGCTGCTTTTTGGAAACCTGATGGATGTATGGTCCGGTTTCCACGACAACACCTGCCACTTTTTTATGATTCAAAAGTTGAATCATAGTGATAAAATCCTGTTCTGTATCTGTAAAACAGGCACCACTGACAAAAATCAGATCTCCCATCCTGACTCCTTCCTGAAGATCCAGAGTATCTACTATATGGACTCCTTTAATATGGTGATTGATATCAGGATTTTCTACTAATACTTCCGCCTGGGCGAAGCTGTCCAGCTGAAGCAGTTCATCATATGTCATATTACCGTCTCCCTTTCTGTTACACCTTGCAGAACCTCTTTCCTATCGCAGAATTTGTTATAAGAAAAAACTGCCTTTCCGAATGTTTTCGAGAAGACAGTTTTTCTAGCCCGGATTTGCACCAGCGGGCTGATCTGTACGATATCTAAATCGACGTTCCGCCCTGAGCACCTCTGCTCAGTCCGGCGATACCGGTACGCACCATTTCTTTTATCTCATATCCGTCCAACAGTTTGATAAAGGCATTGATCTTCGCCTGGTTTCCTGTCATCTCTATCATGACAGAATCCGTTTCCACATCTACGATATTTGCCCGGAAAATGTCTACTACAGATACCAGTTCAGGACGCTCCTTCGGAGTAACCGATACGGTGATCAGCACCAGTTCACGGCAGACAGCATGTCCATCGACTAACTCCCGGACCTCTCTCACATCCTCCAGCTTTGCCAGCTGTTTTTCAATCTGCTCCAGTATCTGATCGTCTCCCCTTGCAACTACTGTCATCCTCGAAAAGCGGGAATCCTCGGTCTCACCCACTGTAAGACTGTCTATGTTATAACCACGTCTGCTGAAAAGTCCAGACACCCGGCTCAATGCACCTGACGTATTATCGACCAGAATAGATAATACTTTTTTCTTCATAAAATACCTCCATTCGTACTTTTTCTGCCCCCAAAACGCTATATTTGATTGTAGCAATATGCCTTTGGTTTGTCAAGAATATAGCTTGTATACTTATTGACATAATATATTAACCAGTGTTATTATACGTAGTATCAAAAACTACTTATTTTTGATTTTTAAACTTTACCATTTCAAGGAGGTTTCTATGTCTTATTCAATTCTTTGCGACAGCTGTACAGATTTTACCACCCAGCTCCGCAGTAATGACCATTATAAGTTAATACCACTGACTCTTCATATCGGTGATTATGATATTATTGATGACGATACCTTTGACCAGGCAGATTTTTTAAAGAGGGTTTCAGAATATCCAGAATGTCCTAAATCCTCCTGTCCTTCTCCGGAAAGCTTTATGGAACATTTTGACACGGCGGAGGATATTTATATTGTTACCCTCTCCTCTCATCTGAGCGGCTCATATAACAGTGCAGAGCTTGCCTGCAAAATGTATCATGAAGAACACCCGGACAAAAAGGTACATGTATTCGATTCCCACACTGCATCTGTCGGGCAGACTCTCATTGCAATGAAGATTAATGAACTTGCCTCCTCCGGTCTTTCTTTTGAGGAAGTTATTGAGCAGACAGATCAGTTTATCGCAACCCAGGGAACAAAATTTGTTTTGGAAACCTTGGAAAATCTTCGTAAAAATGGTCGTCTCTCCAAGGTCTCAGCCACTGTTGCCAGTGTTCTGAACATCAAACCAGTCATGACAGGAGTATCCGGTCAGATTGATAAACTGACCCAGGCAAGAGGAATGAAAAAAGCGATCCAGAAACTGGCAGAGGCAGTGAAAGCAGATGCAGTAAATCCCCAAGAACGGATTCTTGCTATTGCACACTGCAACAATGCAGAACGGGCAGAATATACGAAAGATGAAATTTTAAAGCTGATTCCATTTAAGGAAGTCTATATTACAGATACTGCAGGTATCAGCTCTCTCTATGCAGCCGATGGAGGTATCATAGTCAGCTATTGATCCGATGAACCGACAAATACAGCCCGCAGGATATATCCCTGCGGGCTGATTTTATTTTTTTAAAGCCAAAATGAGACTTATTCTTTCTCTTCTTTTATTTTCTGTAAAAAAACAGGCTTCTGTGCAAAAACAAAACTTCTTTTACTGTAATTATAATTGATGATATCCAGAACATCCTCCTCGGATTCCAGGATACAGTCATTGACATCAATATAAATCTTTTCTCTGCTTAAATCCTCAACAGCAAAAATATTATCACAGATACAGATTTCCCTGGCATCTTCCGGATTTTCTTTCCAGGAGACCTCATATCCCAGATTTGCAGCAATCTCTTTAATCCTCTGTGCTGTTGCCGGATATTCCTCCTCATGGATATAAAACGCTTTCCCATTGGAAAACAAATGATGCCACGGTTCCTCATTAAAATCTAACGGAAAAATACGGTTTTCTCCCGCTTTTCCCACTACTCCGTGAATTGCATCATCATACGCCAGCATAACAGTCCGCACTTTATTTATCTCCTGCTTGTGTAATCCTTCATAAACCACCTGAAAAATAGATTCCAAAAAAGTCTCTGCCATTTTTTCCAGTTTTTCCTGTGGTGTGTACCGGATAAAGAAACGAATCCAGTTTCTCCATGCATAATAGGTTGGAAATGTATTAACTGTTTCTTTTTTTGCCCCCATCGCATGCAGTGCTGCTGCATTCCCCACAGAAGCCACCTTATAGCCTGCCAGATTACAGCGGTGACACCACTCTGTATCATCCCAGTATAAAAAGTTCTCCTCCGGCATCAGACCAATCTTATCCACAATACTGCGTCGCACCATCAGTGCACAGGCTGCCACACTGTCCGCATAAAGATAATCCGGCATGGAACCATCCTCATAAGCATTATAATAATTTACCTCAGTGCAGAAATATTCAAAATCAATCTTCTGACCAAACTGCTGTACATAATCCGGTGCTTCCAGATGGTAAATTTTAGCTCCTGCCATTCCCGCCTCCTCATGCTGAAGCAAAAATTTCCGCAGGTTTCCTATCGCATTTTCATCCAGCATGGCATCATTATCCACACACATCAAAAACGGGTATCCCTTTTCATACACAGCCCGCAGACCTGTATTAAACCCGCCGGAACCCCCCAGGTTTTCCTGATTTTCCAGTAAGATCAGCTGATCACCATAAGTATTCCGGATCGCCTGGGCTGATCCATCTGTAGAGCCATTATCCACCACATACAGATCAAAATCCTGGTATTTGGATTCTAACACTGTCTGAATGCATTCCAATACCTGCTCCGCCTTATTGTAGTTACAGATTACAACTCCAACTTCCTTCATATTTCTCCTCTTATCCCATCCTTTGTACTAGAAAGTTCCGTTCTTATTTGGCTTCAGCTTTCCATTCACATGCTTCTCTCCATACAACAGTCTGTAATAAACTGTTCCATTGTCGTACTTTATCTGGGTCAGATAATATTCCCCTGAATATTTACTGGATGTCTTCCAGACCTGGGTGGCCGAATTTGTCTCATAATCATACAGATATATACTGTTGTAGGCAATAAAATAATATTTACTTTTATCAAACTGGATCAGATTTCTTGCGGATACGTTGTAAATCACCTTTTTGGTTCCGCCTGCCAGTTTATCCCTCTCTACAACGCCATTCTTAGTCAGATACAACCACTTTCCATCCTGATAGTGGAAACTGCTGGTAACACTTTTCCAGTATTTATTATCATGCTTGGTGGTCACTGCCGTAGTAGTGTCAAAACCATAGTGACCATTCTTTTGGAACTTTGCTGAACTGCAAAGAAAATTATTATGCTTCACTAAGCCGTACTGGTCAAGCTCTTCGTTGGCATCTACCGGATCATCCCAGGTTACATCTACATGATACCACTTACCGCCAATCTTGATCATATTCCACATATGGGACATTTCATCAGAGCTGACATACTGTACCGGTACTCCAATTTTTTCCATCAGGATTCCATAGGCAAGAGAATATCCCTGACAATTCGCCTTATTTTTCAAAAATACTCCGATTTCCGTCAAACGGTACTGTTTGGTGCTGTTTTTGGCATAGGTAGTATTTTTTATAATATAATCATGAAGAACCAACGCCTTTTCCAGCTTGGTCATCCGGGAATCTACGCTTGCCAGTGCTTCATTCACGGCTGCATCCAGCTTCGCTCTGGTATTTTTAATCTTTTTCTTTCGTACAGTCCCATCTTCCTTTTTATATTCATCAGTATATCCCAGTCCGATTTTTACAATCTGGTCAGTGGAACTGTTTCTGGATACCGTATAACTTGTAGCAGCATAAAAGATATATGGGGTCTCATTGACCACCTCACTCATCATGCTCTTTAATTCTTCGTACTCTTTCTTATAATTCAGTTTGTATGCTGTAACGTCCACCTCTGTCTTATAAGATTGATAGGCTTCTATTACTGCCTTCTTTGCACCGCTCCAATTCCCCTCTGTCTCTGCAGATGCATGACTGGTAAAGCCCATGCTGCAAATCAGCACCAGTGCTGTCACCCATATCATATGTACTACTTTTTTTCTCCTGCTTTGCATATTCACGATCCCCTTTCCAATCTGCCTGTAACTGTATTTACGTATCGTCCCATTTAAATGACAGCATTCCAGTGGCTGACACTGTGACTTTCACCTATTTATTCACATCTTCCAGCCAAATGATTGATAAACTGCTGTGCTGTCCGCCCTGAAATTCCTCCATGGCTCAATTCCCACTGGTTTGCCTGAAGCTTTAGCTCTTCCTCTGACAATGTAATCTCAGGATATCTTTTTGCCAAAGCAATGACTATATCAAAATATTCCTGCTGTGACGGTTTGTAGAATCCTATGGTCACTCCAAATCTTGCCACCAGAGAAAGCTTCTCCTGCATGGTGTCAGAACGATGGAGTTCATCCTGGGACATATCAGAACGGTCACTCCATGTCTCCCGGATCAGATGACGGCGGTTAGAGGTAGCATAGATCAGTATATTGTCCGGCTTTGTCTCAAGTCCGCCCTCAATCACGGCTTTTAAATATTTATATTCAATTTCAAATTCTTCAAAGGATAAATCATCCATATAAATAATAAAACGATAATTCCGGTTCTTTATCTCCGAAATAACAGCTGACAAATCCTGAAACTGATGTTTGTAAATTTCAATCATACGAAGCCCTCTGCTGTAATACTGATTCAGGATTGCTTTAATACTGGTAGATTTACCTGTTCCTGCATCTCCAAAAAGCAGTACATTGTTCGCTTTACGGCCGGATACAAAAGCTTCCGTATTTTCAATCAGCTTCTGCTTCTGTGATTCATAGCCGATCAGGTCATCCAGCTTCATATCACCAGTAGAAGTGATAGGACTCAGCAACCCATACTCTGCATCATGAGTGACACGAAATGCCTTATTCAGCCCAAACTTTCCAACACCATATTTGTAATAAAATCCAGTAATCCTCTGATAAAGCTCTTCACTGCCCGATGCCTTTTCAATCTGGGCACTCAGCTCCTGAACTTTCTCACTGACACTCTTATTATAAATCTGCTCGCTTTTTACTACCGCCTTGTAATTCCGAATAATAGAGAAGCAGGAAATTCCCAACTCCTGTTCCATCGAAGAAAAATCATAATCAAATAACTGTTTGAATATCTTGAAATCATTTTTGGCAAATTCATTCACTGTCCCCTCATTGGCACCTACCTTTTCAGACACCATAGAAAATGGGTTTTCATTCATGGCAAGTAAAAATGCCAGATAATTATGCCATAGATTCCTGTCAAAACCATAGCGGGTCGACACATCCAACAGGCGGTTAATCTGAGCATAAATCTCTGTAATCAATTCCTCTTTAATATACTGTCCGGAAGCGAATTTCTCGCAGATATCCGCCATATGGAATAAAATGCTGTCCTCTCCAAAATTTCTGTAAATCACTAATTTTGCTGTTAAACGATACATAACTTTCCTCATTTCTGTGTCAATTTGCACATTTCTGAAATACTGTACTAGCATACATGATTTATTTGACAAATCTGTTTCAGATTTATGAAATTACTGAAATATTTTTATTTCACTTTTATTAAAAGTCCGTTAAATTCGCCAAAATTATTTTTTCATACTTTGCCTTTTTCTGCTCTGCCATTACAGACTACATCCTTTCAGGAGCCTCCAGTCCCAACAGATCGATTGCTGTTTCCAGAATATCTCCTGTCAGTCGGCTTAGTTTAATCCAGGACTCTCTTACTGCTGCATCGTCGTTTGTAACGATCTTATTCTCATGATAGAATTTATTAAATGCATCACAAAGCTCATACAGGAACTGACAAATCTTATGCGGAGCCTGCTCCTGATATGCCGCTTCTACAGTTTCTCTCCACTTGGATAATGCCAGCATGACATCTGTCTCTGCCTTATTGTGGGACGGCTGGATTGGCGTGCTGTCATCCAATGCAATTTCCTGTGCTGCTACCTTATTCATCAGGGATTTGATACGGACAATGGTATATAAAATATACGGACCCGTATTCCCCTCAAAGGAAGTGAAACGATCCACATCAAACACATAATCCTTGGAAGCCTGGTTACTTAGATCTCCATACTTAATTGCCGCAAGACCGATCTTGGCAGCTGCATCTTCCATGACATCCTGTTCCATTTCACGGTCTGCCATCTTTTCCCGGACCTGACTAGTCACATCCCCCAAAAGCTGCTCCAGCCGGAGAACTCCACCGTCACGTGTCTTGAATGGTTTTCCATCTTTTCCGTTCATGGTACCAAAACCAACAAAGATCAAATCTACATTTTCTCCAATGATTTTTGTTTTTCGGGCACAGCGGAATACCTGTTCAAAGTATAGGGACTGACGCTTGTCCACCACATAAATGATCTTATCCGGATCAAAAAGCTTTCTACGTTCTACTATTGTAGCAAGATCAGTTGTATTGTACAATGTAGCTCCATTGGATTTCAATATCATACATGGCGGAATTTCCTTGGTATCACTCTCTTCCTTCACATCTACAACCAGCGCACCGTCATCAATATGTGCATATCCGCCGTCCTTCATCTCCTGTACCATATCCGGAATATATGGCTGTGCATCTGATTCCTTTTTCCAAAGGTCAAATTCCACATTCAAACGGGTATAAATCTTGTGAAGATCAGCTACTGACACATTGATAATATGCTGCCAGAGGGCAAGATATCCTCGTTTCCCCGCCTGCAGCTGGGCAGTAGCAGTCTGTGCCTCCTCCTTATACTCCGGATGCTCTTTGGAATAGCCACTGGCATATGGATAAATTTCTTCCAGATCTGACATAGTAAATGGAGGCTCCTGTGGATAATCTCCTGAAAAGCTGTCATCAAAGTACACCAGCTCCGGCTGGCGATGTTTCAATTCTGTAATGATCAGACCAATCTGAAGTCCCCAATCTCCCAGATGGACATCGCCAATCACCTCATGTCCCAGATAACGGGCTGTTCTCTTGATACTCTCACCAATAATCGCTGAGCGGAGATGACCTACATGGAGCGGCTTTGCTACATTGGCTCCGCCGTAGTCAATGACAATCGTCTCGGGATCTTCTGTTTTCTCACATCCAAACAGCTCTGACTCTGCCATCTGATTGATAAAATCAGCCAGAAAGACATCACTCACTGTTATATTAATAAAGCCCGGCATCTGCGCGGTAATCTCCTGGAAGGTCTGGCTGTCCTTCAGACTTTCTACCACATCATTGGCGATCTGAATCGGTGCCTTATGATACTGCTTTGCCGCAGCAAGAGCACCATTACACTGATACTGGCATAAATCCGGACGATTGGAAACCGTCACCTTTGCATATTTCTCCTCATAACCAGCCTGCACAAAAGCTGCACTGATTTCTTCCTGTAATAACTCGATAATATTTTTCATTGTAATCTCCATTCCTTCACTTTTTTTGTATATTGTCAGCGATCACCTGATCAAGCACTTCAAAATAGTTTTCAAAGGTCTTCCGGCAACATGTGGGATTTTCAATAACGATCCCCTCTGCACGAAGTCCGGTCAGAGCAAACGCCATAGCTACCCGGTGGTCATGAAACGTCTCTATCGATGCCGGCTCTGGCATAGAGGGATAAATTGTAAAACCACTCTCCTCCACATCACATCGGACCTTCATCCGGGCAAGATTTGTCTCTATGGCATGAATCCGGTCGCATTCCTGTCCCCGGATATGTCCTACATTCCTTATACAGACCGGGCCGGCTGCATATGGTGCAATGGCGGCCAGCGTCAGGGTCTGGTCCGAAAAATCACTCATATCGATATCTATCCCCTGAAGACCACCCGGCTCAGGTCCCTGCAGAATAAGCTGTCCATCCTGCCATTCAAGAACACAGCCCATCTGCTCCAGCACCTTCAAAAATTTCATATCTCCCTGAAGAGAGTCTTTCCTCACATGACGGACACAGGCTCTTCCACCAGTGACCGCAGCCATTCCATAAAAATAGCAGGCGGCAGAAACATCCGGTTCTACCTGATAATCACCCGCCTGATAACAGGCTTCTGAAACCTGATAACAATTTTCATCCAGTCTTTTTACCCCCGGATGGCCAAACTGTTTCATCATCTGTTCCGTCATTTCCACGTAAGAACGGGCACTGCGGCTGCCTGTCAGATTGATAGTCAATTGTTCAAACCGGAGTGGTGCTGTCATTAAAAGAGCACTTAAAAACTGGCTGCTTCTGTCTATATTAAGAGAAATACCTGCTGTCTCTTTTTCTTTTCCACTGCATCCGATTCCTGTAATCTCTATTGGAAAAGTATCCTCCTCTTCCAGGCAACGGATCGTGGCACCAAGCGTTTTCAATGCATCCAGCAATTCCTTCATAGGACGCTTTTTCATCTGGGGAGATGCATTCAGCCGGCAGCTTCCTCCTGACATTGCCACAAATGCAGTCAGAAAACGCGCTGCGGTTCCGGCACTTCCCACATAGATTTCTGCATTTTTCCCTGGAATCTCTCCTCCCATCCCTTTCACCGTCACACATTTTTTCTGTTCATCAATGATGACCGAAAATCCCAAATCCTGCAACGCCTGCAGGAACACCCGGGAATCATCACTAAAGAGAACACCGGAAAGAGTTGTCTCTCCCTCCGCCATGGCTGCCATCAGCAAGGCACGGTTGGTAATGCTCTTTGATCCGGGGACTGTCACACAGATTCTGGGATGTTCACCCATTAACTGTACCTGATATATGTCCATATTACTCTCCATTTCCTACTTTATCATCAGATATTGAATCAAAATATAATACAATAAGAATAATCTCTGTCTTATCTTTTGTCAAACTGACTGCCTCCGGGAAATCGTTTCCCCGGAAGCTTTGATCTTTTTCTGCCTATGATACCGCAATCAGGGAATTTTTACAATTTGAGTTGCAATATGATCACCAAAGGTCTTGTCATGCTCTACAAACAACATCGTTGGCTGATACATCTCAATCAATTTTTCAATCTGCATCCGTGAAAACACATCAATATAATTTAATGGTTCATCCCAGATATACAGATGGGCTCTTGCCAGAAGGCTTCCTGTAATCAGCACCTTTTTCTTCTGCCCTTCCGAATACTGCTCCATCCGCTTTTCAAACTGAATCCGTTCAAAATCCAATTGTCTCAGTATGGCTTTAAATATACTTTCATCCAGCCCCAGTTTCTGAATGTATTCGTCCAGCTTACCCTGTAAATGAGAGGTATCCTGATTAATATAAGAAATCACCAATCCGTTTGCCAGTTCCAGTTCTCCCTGTACGCTCCGCTGCTCACAGGAAATCCCCTCTGGCAGACCTCCCAATACCGTTACCCTGGAAGAGGACAAAATTGTTTTCAGGACACTTGATTTTCCACAGCCATTGTCTCCCTGCAGCAAAATACGCTCTCCTCTTTTCAATTCCATCTGGAACTGTTCCACTACCTCCTTGGTCCCATAGAATATATCCATATTCTTGCAACGGATATAAACCTCCCTATGATGCTTCAACGGCATCACCTTTAATGCAGAAGTAGCCTCTATATCCTTCAGCAGACCTTTTCTCTCCTCCACAGCTGCCTGCTGCCGCCGCTCCAGATTTTTCCGGTTTTGCTGCATTTTTTTAGACTTTGCTCCAATATAGGCTCTGGTTCCAATAAGTCGGTCATGCTCCTTTATCGGATCATAACCTATCTTCCGTCCCTCTGCTTTGTCTGCCCACAGTCCTCTTTGTCTGGCAGCCGACTCCATCTTCCGTATCTCCTGTTTTAATTTTTCATTTTCAGACAATTCATAAGCATCCTTTTTCTGCTTATTTTCCCACCAGGAGCTAAAATTTCCCTGCTCTACTGTAATACTCTGGCGGTTTAACACCAGTACATGGTCCACGCACTCATCCAGCAGCCACCGGTCATGGGATATAAGGATAAATCCCTTTTTCCTCTGCAGATAATCCCGGACCACCACTCTGGTAGACTGATCCAGATGATTGGTAGGTTCATCAATTAAAAGAAAAAAATGATCTCTGGAAAACAAGATAGAAAGCATCACTTTTGTCCGCTCTCCATAACTTAATGTCTGATAGGGACGATATAATAGCTCTGCATCTGCCCGGAGCAGATCCAGCTCCCTGCATATCTTCCATAATTCATAGGATGGATCTAGGATTTCTATCACATCTATGGTATTCCAGTCCATCTTCTCTACCTCTATCTGATACGGAAAATAATCAAAACAGGCTGATGACTGGATTCTGCCCTGGTATTCCAGTTCTCCCAGCAATAGCTTGAAAAAAGTAGTCTTCCCTTTTCCATTTCTCCCAATAAAACCAAGTTTCCAGTCTGTATCAATAGAAAATGATACCTTTTCAAATATATTATCAAAACTTCCCTCATAACAAAACGTCAAATCAGATACTTGGATCTGTGCCATAAAAAACCTCCTAAATAATAAAGAATCCCCCTGTGGAAATTCCTATAAAAAAAACATCCGTTATCCGGATGATTCTTAAAGAAAGTCGATGGCATTGTACTTCGCAGGACTGCTCTGCTAAACGGATACAAATAAATTGTATCCTCACTTGGCCTCTGCATACATAAATAATACAAATACTATGGCGTATGATCCTGTTGTCTTAACATCTGACAGGATCAGCTAACGCTTCTTATGATTTCTAAGATATTCTATCCGGATAACAAAACAAACCACCGGCACTCTATGCCAGCAGACCTCTGCTTTATCGCGTTCCAAATAGATTATCTCCACATCTTAGCCTCACTTTCTGTGCTATGACATTTTATACGCACTTACATAACAATACAGTTTTATCGCCTTGATTATACAAAATCTTTTCTCTCTTTGCAACATCTTGTGCCGGAAATGATTTTTGCCTTGCCAGTTTTTCCAATGATTGATACAATATTTCTGTTGCTTAAAATTTTACTAAAATTATATGATAAGGAGTATGAAACCATGGGCGGATTTTTTGGAGTCGCTGCAAAAGACGACTGCATGTTTGATTTATTTTTTGGAACAGACTATCATTCCCACTTAGGCACCAGACGAGGTGGACTTGCTGTATACGGAGAAGACGGCTTTGACCGTTCCATCCACAATATTGAGAATGCTCCATTCCGGACAAAATTTGATAAGGATGTACAGGAAATGAAAGGCTATTACGGAATCGGATGTATCTCCGACTACGAACCACAGCCTTTGATCGTGCGCTCTCATCATGGTACCTATGCCATTACTACCGTCAGCAAGATCAACAATACAAAAGAAATTGTTGAGACGATTTTTTCCAATGGAAATTCCCACTTTCTGGAAATGAGCGGCGGAGACATTAATCCTACCGAGCTGGTAGCAGCTATAATCAACCAGAAGGAAAATATCATCGAGGGGATTCATTATGCCCTGGAACTCATTGACGGCTCCCTGACCTTGATGCTGCTGACTCCAAAGGGAATCTATGCCGCCAGGGATAAATATGGAAGAACTCCGATCGTTATCGGTAAAAAGGAAGATGCTTACTGTATCTCCTTTGAATCCTTTGCCTACCAGAATCTGGGCTACCAGGACTATAAAGAACTGGGACCGGGAGAGATTGATGTGGTTACACAGGATGGGGTAAAAACCCTGATGGCACCTGGTAAAGATATGAAAATCTGTACCTTCTTATGGGTATACTATGGTTATCCATCCAGTTCCTATGAAGGGATCAGCGTAGAACAGATGCGTTACAACTGTGGTGCAAGCCTTGCCAGAAGAGATAACGTAAAACCGGATATCGTTGCAGGTGTGCCAGATTCAGGTACTGCCCATGCGATTGGATATTCCAACGCATCCGGCATTCCATTTTCCCGTCCGTTTATTAAGTATACACCAACCTGGCCGCGTTCCTTTATGCCAACCATGCAAAGCAAACGTAATCTGATTGCCAAAATGAAACTCATTGCAGTTCATGATCTGATCAAGGACAAGAGTTTATTGTTGATCGATGATTCCATTGTACGTGGAACCCAGCTTCGGGAAACAACAGAATTTTTATATCAAAATGGTGCCAAAGAGGTTCATATCCGTCCAGCCTGCCCGCCACTGGTATATGGCTGCAAGTACCTGAACTTCTCCCGCTCTTCCTCTGAGATGGATCTGATCACCCGCCGTGTCATTGCCCGTCTGGAAGGTACAGAGGAGGTACCAGATGAAGTTTTGCAGGAATATACTGATCCGGAATCTCCAAAATATGATCAGATGGTGGAAGAAATCCGCAAGGAATTAAACTTTACTTCCCTGCGTTACAGCCGTCTGGACGATATGCTGGATGCAGTCGGCATCCCACCGGAAAATCTCTGTACCTATTGCTGGAACGGAAAAGAATAATAAATATAGTAAAAACAATAAGCAGAAGGAGATGGTTCTATGAAGGCATACCGATTAACAGCAAGAGATGGTTATCCACTTTCTGTTCATACCTTCGATACCGAAAACCCAAAAGCGGTCATCCAGATCATTCATGGTATGGAGGAGCACCAGGAGCGCTATGAGCCATTTATCCGTTTTTTAAATCAAAATGGATACAGTGTAGTTAGTTCTGATATGAGAGGTCATGGCTCTGGCGCATTGGATCTGGGGTACTTTAAGGAAAAGAAAGGATATGTTGAGCTGATTGCTGACCAGGTAAAAATCCGAAAGCTGATCGCCAGAAAATATCCCGCAGTTCCTGTCTTTCTGTTTGCCCATTCCATGGGAACAATCATTGCCCGGGTGATGTTGCAGACCCAGTCTGAGAAATATGATAAAGTAGTTCTATCCGGCTATCCGAACTACCGCTGGCAGGCATGTTTTGGTCTCTTTCTCTCCTCTGTCATCATGGCATGGAAAGGACCAAAGTATAAATCTGGATTTTTACAATATACCAGCATCGGTGTTTTTAATAAGAGTATCAAACATGCATCTTCTGACATCGACTGGATCAGCAGTAATCCAGAAACAATTAAAGCATATAAGGAGGACTCCCTCTGTGGCATCGGTTTTACCTGTTCTGCTTTTCATGACTTATATCACCTTTTGTTTCTGATGCATAAGCCATGCAATTACAGGTGTCTTAATAAAACTTTGCCAATCCTTATGCTGCGCGGGCTGGATGATCCTTGTACCGGTGGCGATAAAGGTTCCAGGGACTCTTTTACAGTGCTTTCCCGCGCCGGCTTTTCAAAGATCAAACTCATTGATTACCCTAATATGCGTCATGAACTTCTAAATGAGATTGATTATCTGAAGGTTTATAAAGATATTTTGGACTTTTATAATGATTAGTACAAAAAAGAGTTGTCATCCTGTTTCAAATTTTCCAATCAGATGACAACTCTTTCCTGTTTTTTTCTTACTGATATTGTTCAAAAGCATAATCAAACAGCTTTTTCACATCCTGATACAGTCTTTCATGGGTCCCCTTTCCATAGAAAGCGCAGATCACCTCATGACCTTCCTCATCTCTGGCTGTGGCAACCAGTGCATGGCCAGCCGCTCTGGTAGTTCCTGTCTTACTGCCAATAATTTCATATTTTGCCCCCTTTACCATCTTTTTGTAAGCAAAATAAAAGGCATTCGTATTTTGAATAACAAAAGATTTTTTCACGCCAATCGGCTGTACCTTATACTTGTGCTTTGCTACAATGGCACGTATGGTCTTATTTTCCATCGCCGCCCTGGATATTTTGCTAAAATCCGATGCCGTTGTATATGTTTTATGATAACCACTTCCAATATCAAGACCAATCGGATTGTCAAAGCTGGTTTTGGTCATGCCGAGAGCTGCTGCCTTTTCATTCATCCATTTGACAAACTGCTCCTGTGATCCGGCAATTCCTACAGACAATGCCGTAGCTGCCGCCGCATCAGACACCATAAGTAACATATGTAGATATTGGCGTACATTATAGGTACGTCCTGTACGCAGATTTAATGCTGCAGCATCGGAAGGAATCATTTTGCTTAATTTTTTGGTATATTTTATTTCCTGTGTTGTCCTGGCATGCTCTAATGCCACCAGTGCAGTCATCAGCTTTACTGTGCTTGCCGGATAAATTTTCTTATTGGCATTTTGGCTGAGAATTTTTTTCCCACTGCCAGCATCTACCATATAATATGCATGAGCCTGTGTCTTTGGCTTGTCAGTCTCTGCCTGTACAGGCTGTGGAAGAAAGCCGCCCAACAGCAAAGCTATGATCAACAGATACGGTATTAATTTTCTTGTGTGTTTCATTTTGTTATCCTCTATATTTCTTTCATGATCTTGTTACACTTGACAGGCAAGCCTGTTCCGTCCGCTCAATATTGTATCATGAAATTTATGGAATCACAAATGTATTGCAGAACCTGCCAGATATGCTATGATAGAACTATTCACACAACAACATTGGATCATGCGCAAAAAACAGCGCAGAAATGAGGAAAACTATGGAATATCTTACAGAAAATATTTTTACCTCTGAACAAAAGAATCTGATTTTTGAAAATATGAGTGACGGTGTTTTGCTGATAAATGAACAGGGAAAAATCACTTATTTAAACTCTGCCTGTGCTGAGATTCTCCATGTTTCAGCAGAAGAAATGACTGGTTCTTCCTTTCAGGAAACTTTTTTACAGGACAAGAAAAACCGGGCTTTTAACCGGCTTTTCCTTGCCAGCATGGAAAAAGGACAAGTTTTAGAAAAAACGGTTGTAAAATACAAAATAGACGATTCCAACAAATATTTTTCCATTGATATCAGTCTGATCCAGCAGGAAAACACATCCCTGCGCCGGAAGGAACCTTTCCAAGGAATGTTGGTACTGATAGAAGATGTTACAGACAGTTACAGGCTCAAACAGCATGAGCATGATTGTGCCTACATTTTTGCCGGTTTGATTTTCTGCATCTGTCTGTATCTGTTTGCCTGGAGCCTGCTCCGTTTTACTCTTCATATTCCATTGGATCCCTCTGATTATACTTTGATGATAGAGGGTATCACCTTTGCCCTTTTTTTGGAAATTGTATTTCTCACCAGTTTTTCCCTGAAAGAAATCGGTTTGATTCCAAACTTTTCCCGACTGAAACAAAACGGGATAGAAGTATTGACCACTGGTGCCATCGTCTGTGTTGTGATCCTGCTGGCAAAATTGATCCTGACTCTGTGCGGTATCAGAATCAAAGGCTATTTTATCGGCGGTTCTCTCCATGGAGCGTATATCTATCTCTTTACAGCTTTTATCCAGGAGTTTCTTGCCCGTGGTGTGATACAGACCTGTGTCAAGTCTCTGATGCAAGTGAAATACCAAAAGCAGTTTGGTATCCTTCTTACCTCCCTGCTTTTTTCGTTAATGCATCTGCCTTTTGGCTTTTATTTTATGCTGGGTGCCTTTCTGCTCAGTCTGGCCCTGGGCATTATTTATGAACGTCAGAAAGACATCTGGGGATGTGCTTTTCTCCACTGGGGATGCGGTTACCTTGCCATGTGCCTGTTCTTTTAATCATGCCTTTCCTGTGCATTATCATAACATTCACAAAACCTTGCCGCAAACGCAGGTTCTTCGTCTGCCACATACAAGTGGGAAATATCTCCAAACGAACTGACACGGAAGGAGGCAATTCCCTTTCTGCGTTCCTCTGTATAAATGGTGGTGACAGAGGTCGGTGCCGCACAAAAACCATGCCAGAGTATCATTGGTGAAATGCCAAGCAAATGGCTGAGCAATACACACTCCAGTCCAAAATGGCAGAACAGCACGATGGTGTCATTGTTGGCTTCCACCGCCCGGTAATACCCCCTTTCCCGTACATATCCATGCTTTTCCAGGAGTTGATCCAGTCCGTTTGTTACCCACTGGTATTCCTGACGGATGCTGCCATGCTCCGTCTGTCCCTGCTCCATGATTTCCGTCCGGCTCCACTTCTCCCTGTCATAATATTCAGTTACTTCTGTCCAGTCCGCCGGAAGCCAGTCCCAGACAATCATTTCGCCATCTGCATCCGGACGCATTATTTTGGCATCAAATTCCCTCATCCATGGCATTTCCTGTGCTGTCCGGTTTAATTTTTTCAAGGTCAGGGATGCCGTATCCTTTGCTCTGCCTAACGGAGATACATAAAATGCCTTCACATCCATCCTGCACAGTCTCTCCGACAAAAGCCCAGCCTCCCGCCATCCTTTTTCTGTCAGTGAATCAATACTATAATCCGGATCTCCATGTCTCACAATCAATACCCTCATTTTTCTTACACCTCTTTCCCATTAAGTAAGAAAGCACCTCCACCCATCGCAGGTAGAAGTGCTTTTCTCTTTATGGCAGCTTCACAAGCAGGCTTGCTCCGTCTGCTTATTTCTATTTCATGAATTCTTTTACCTTTGCATAGATGCTCTCGCTGTCCAGACCGTATTTCTTAATCAGCTCTACCGCCGGACCAGACTCACCAAAGGTATCATTAACACCAATCTTCAAAACTTTTGTTGGTGCCTTTTCTGACAAGCAGTCACATACTGCACTTCCCAGACCGCCAATAACGGAATGTTCCTCAATGGTAACAACCTTGCCTGTTTCCTTTGCGGCTGCTACGATCAATTCCTCATCCAAAGGCTTAATGGTATGGATATTGATGACTTTTGCATCAATGCCATCTGCTGCCAGCTTTTCAGCTGCATCCAGCGTCTCAGATACTTCCAGACCAGTTGCTACCAGAGTCACGTCCTTCCCTTCACGTAGAACAACACCCTTACCAAGCTCAAATTTGTAATCTGGTCTGTCATTAATGACAGGTACTGCCAGACGGCCAAAACGGATATATACAGGTCCCTGATGGTCCAACGCTGCCTTTACAGCTGCTTTTGCTTCCACATCATCCGATGGATTCATAACTACCATTCCAGGAATGGTACGCATCAAAGCCAGATCTTCACAACACTGATGAGTTGCACCGTCTTCCCCTACAGAAATACCTGCGTGGGTAGCACCAATCTTTACATTTAACTTTGGATATCCTACTGAATTACGTACCTGTTCAAAGGCACGTCCTGCTGCAAACATTGCAAAAGAACTTACAAAAGGAATCTTGCCGGTAGTAGCCAGGCCAGCTGCGATGCCCATCATATTACACTCAGCAATACCACAATCAATATGTCTATCCGGATATGCTTTTTTGAAAATACCAGTCTTGGTAGCTGCTGCCAGATCCGCATCCAGTACTACCAGATTTGGATATTCCTCTGCCAGTTCAGTCAAAGCATTTCCGTAACTTTCTCTCGTCGCGATTTTCTTAACGTCTGCCATTTTTTCCTCCAATCTGCGCACGTTTTTTGCGCCTCTACACAAATTTGTGCGTAGCAAAAATTTGCCAAGCGAACTAGTCGCTTTTTCCTCCAATCTGCTCTTTATAAGCTCTCTCCGATTTTATCTAAATCTGCCATGGCCTGTGCATACTGCTCATCATTTGGAGCAGAACCATGCCAGCTTGCCTGATTTTCCATAAAGGTAACACCCTTACCCTTGACACTCTTTGCAATGATTGCAGTAGGCATTCCCTTGGTATCTCTTGCCTTTTTAAATGCATCTGCAATCTGGTCAAAATCATGTGCGTCAATTTCAATCACATTGAAATTAAAGGCTTTGAACTTATCTGCAATTGGATATGGAGAACATACATCTGCAATATCACCATCAATCTGCAGACCATTGTTATCCACGATTACAACCAGGTTGTCCAGCTTACGGGCACCGGCAAACATTGCAGCCTCCCAGACCTGTCCTTCCTGAATCTCACCATCACCCAGAACAGCATATGTGCGGAAAGAAGCACCATCCAATTTTGCGGAGAGTGCCATACCTACCGCTGCTGAAATCCCCTGTCCGAGAGAACCACTGGACATGTCAACACCTGGAATATGTTTCATATCAGGATGCCCCTGTAGGTATGAGCCTACATGGCGAAGTGTCTTTAAATCCTCTACTGGGAAATATCCTCTCTGTGCCAGTGTGGAATAGAGAGCCGGTGCAATATGACCCTTTGACAGTACAAAACGGTCTCTGTCAGCCTTCTTTGGCTCCTTTGGATCAATGTTCATCTCTTCAAAATAAAGATAGGTCATAATATCTGCTGCAGATAAAGATCCACCCGGATGACCGGATTTTGCACTGTAAACAGCTGTTACAATGCCTTTACGAACTTCATTGGCAGTTTTCTTTAATGCTAATGTATCCATATTGATTTCCTTTCTCGTTAATCCTCTTATTTATTGGCTAATTCAGTCTTTTCCCTTTTGATGAAGTCTGCTTTCCCTGAAAGCAAGCCAACCCGTTTTATTCCCCAAAGACTGCAATATAATCCTTCTGGAACTTCTCAATACCCTGGTCAGTCAAAGGATGCTTTGTCATCTGCTCAATAACAGAATATGGAACAGTAGCAATATCAGCACCTGCCAGAGCACAGTCTGTAACGTGGATCGGATTACGTACACTTGCTGCAATGATCTCTGTATCAATACCGTAGTTATCAAAGATTGCTGTAATCGTCTCAATCAGATCAATACCCGGCTGTGAAATATCATCCAGACGTCCTAAGAATGGAGATACATAAGCAGCACCTGCTCTTGCAGCCAGAAGCGCCTGGTTTGCTGAGAAGATCAATGTTACATTACATTTGATCCCTTCAGAAGAAAGAACTTTTGTAGCCTTCAGACCTTCTACTGTCATAGGAATTTTAACAACCATGTTTGGATGAAGTTTTGCAATCTCACGACCCTCTGCAATCATACCCTCTGCATCCACAGTTGTTGCCTTAACCTCCCCACTGATCGGTCCGTCAACGATTTCAGCAATTTCCTTCAGAACCTCTTCCTGGCTCTTGCCACCCTCTTTTGCGATCAGAGAAGGATTGGTGGTAACACCACAGATCACACCCATCTCATTTGCTTTCTTGATATCCTCGATTTTCGCTGTGTCAACAAAAAATTTCATTTTATTATCCTCCTAAAAATTAATAACCACATCGTTGTCAATAGTATACATCTTTTACCATTTCTGGTCAACGCAAAAAACTTCGGGCAGCCAGACAAATTTCATCGTCCGGCTGCCCTGTCTTCATCAATAAAACCAGAATCCCTTCCAGTCATCTTTATAAACACGGTACAGTTTTTGTTTTACCTGAAAAAATTTAATCAGTTTCCCCTGCGTATCACATTCCAGAAATCTGTTCTTGTCACTGATACAATACAGATAGCTTTCCTCAAATGGCGTTACATTTCCGCCGGACACATTCTTGTCCAGCCGTTCTTTCTCTGCCAGAATATAAGTTCCAGCTGTTTCATCCACCAGATATTTATAATAATAGGAGTTTTTATTTCCCTTAACAGCACCCTTTCCAGCATTATTATTCAGAAGATACAGATAATACTGTCCCTCTTCCAGCGAGGACGGCTTATCGATCACCAATGCATTCTGTCCGTACTGGGATTCAAAAACATCCGGTGTCTTTGGTTTGGTATCAAGAATCGAATCTACGAGAGGGGTTGCCTCTGGTGCAGCGGTAACATTCTCTGGCAATGACTTTGCCAGCACCTTCTTTTTCAGTTTCCTGTACCCCTTCCATAAATCCTTGTCTGCTATGATATAGTCCAGTTTTGGCATCAGACTGTTGACATTGCTGATTTTAAAAACACTGGACAGCTTTGAGGAACTGAGTAACAGCTGGTTGGTCCCGACTACCTGGATGGAATCCAATCCAATCCAGTTTTTATGCTTTTTATTTTCTTTCTCATACACTGACGGAATTGCTTCCTCCATCCTCAACGCATCTGTCACTTCCCCGGAATCCAATGTGATTTTTATTACACGGTCTGACGGAGTCTGATTGTTTTTGGAACTGGCAATCGCATACAACGAGCCATAACCATCATAGGCAAACTCCTCCAGGACATAAGAATTCGGTGCATCGATCACTCCTACCACCTGTCCCAGAGAATTCACCTGGGCAACACAGTTGGTATCGTATGCATATACCAGATGATCATAGATAATCTCCGCATGATTCCCAGCCGGATGGATTACGGGAATTTCTCCCCGCAGAACCCCGGAATTGTCATACAATAACACTGCCGATTTTTTCTTCGTCACAGTTACCTTCTTTTTTATCTTTTTCTTTACTGTCTTTCCCCTTTTTTTCCCTTTTTTTGTCACAGTCCTGGTCACCGTCTCTTTATTGGTAACTGGTGCCTGAAATACCGTGTACAGCCCATTTTCCATATTCACCTTACTGCGTCCCGTTTCTGAATCAAGAATCAGCTGTGCACCTGTCTGGCTTTTTGGCATATCTACCTTGTAGACCATTGTTCTGGACAACTCATCCTTGCTGTTATACAGCTTTAAGATAATATAATTTGTCTGTCCCGGAACCAGTCCGATGATCTGGTACTCATGCTCCTCACTGACATTACCCGATGCCCCATTGCTCAATGTACGGGTAAAATCAGGGATATCCTCCTGCTTTACTGAAATGGTATACCGGCAATAACACTTCCCTTCAGATTTAAAATAGAGATACAGGGAATTATTGTTCGTTCCATAAGGATTATACGCCCAGAGTGGTTTCTTGGTAGTAAAGTCTCCTTTTTTCTTAATATCCGTCAGAAGTTCCTCTGCTGCTGCGGACTTATCTGTGTTATAAATCTCCTTGAGACTGCTGTAATCTTTTGTCACCACATTTTTGTCCGTTCCCGACAGATAAAGAGGAACGATATCCAGTTCGTTGACATCCTTCCAAGCCTTATCTGTTTGATCCAGATCCAGCTCCTGCTGCAGCAATTCCTTTTTGTCTTTCGCAATTTTACGGGAAACAGAACTCATTTTCCATAAAAAACCGCCCAACAGTCCAATCATTACCAGACTGGTAATCAATATAGTAAGTAATCTTTTCTTCATAAGCTTTTTATTCCTTTCTCCTTGCTACAGATACCCTTTTGTATCTTTTCCCCATTATTTCGCTCCTTTGCCAGTTCCTCCATCCCTCACTAAAGCATCCTGCATTTTTTGATAAAGATCCGGAAACTGCTTTTTCAGCCGGAGCGGTTTCATCTGGTCATTGAGAAAACAATGCCCGGTACGGCCAGTGGTACAAAGCTGTCCTGTGGCTTTTTGATACAATTCATAGGAGAACTCCATTTTAATCCCATCAAACCGTGCCAGTTTTACTTGAATTTCTATCTCATCCTCAAAATGTACCGGTACCCGATACTGACAATCTACAAACATCACAGGAATGATAATCCCCTGTTCCTCTATCTGACGGTAATCCAGTCCAATCTGCTCCATCCAGTCCAGTCTGGCCTCTTCAAAGTAACGAATATAATTGGAATGATGGATAATCCCCATCTTATCTGTCTCATAATAATTGGTCCGGCGCTGATACCGCCTACATATATGTTCCACTATTTATTTCCTCCATTTTTTCGTTTTGACACAGAAATCATTTCCCTATATATTATAAATGATTCCTGTACAGTGTCAAACAATTCTGCACATGGAATCATAAAGATAAATGGAGGGATACTATGAATTTAATTACTGCAGAACATCTGACCCATTCCTATACAGAACGCAAACTCTTTGATGATGTATCTTTTAGTCTGAATGAGCAGGAAAAGGTAGGGATTATCGGCATCAATGGAACAGGAAAGTCCACTTTGTTAAAAATACTGGCAGGAAAAGAGGTTCCTGATAAAGGAACCATTGTCATGGGAAGGAACCTCCGTCTGGGTTACCTGCCACAAAATCCGGTTTTTTCACCGGAATTTGATGTTCTGACTGCCTCCCTCCCTCTGGCAGAGGATATCTCCGGACACCCTATGGATTATGAAAGCCAGGCAAGAACCATGCTGACTAAACTTGGCATTGACAATTTCAATCAAAATATCACAGAATTATCCGGCGGACAGAGAAAACGGATTGCTCTGGTGAGGACTCTTCTGACACCTTCTGATATCCTGATTCTGGATGAGCCCACCAACCATCTGGACAGTGCCATGGCTGAATGGTTGGAAAATCATTTAAAACATACTAAGAATGCTCTGATCATGATCACCCATGACCGGTATTTTCTGGACAGCATCGTCAATCGGATCGTGGAAATCGACAAAGGGAAACTTTACAGCTACAGCTGCAATTATCTGGGCTATCTGGAACGAAAAGCACAGCGTGAAGAAATCGAACTTGCCACAGAGAGAAAGCGCCAGAGCATTTTGAAGGTGGAGCTGGCATGGATGATGCGCGGTGCCAGAGCCAGGTCCACAAAGCAAAAGGCACACATTGCCCGTTATGAGGCGTTAAGGGATATGGCTGCTCCGATTCAGGACAGCACGGTTGAAATCAGCTCTGTCTCCTCCCGTTTGGGAAGAACTACTGTAGAACTGGAACACATCTGTAAAACCTATGATAACCATGTCCTGATCAACGATTTCACCTATTATTTCCTAAGAAATGACCGCATTGGCATTATCGGTCCCAATGGCTGCGGCAAATCCACCCTGATGAAAATCATTATGGGTCAGGTTACACCGGATAGTGGTACAGTAGTCATTGGCCAGACAGTAAAAATCGGCTATTTTTCTCAGGAGAATGAGGCTCTGGACGAGTCCCTGCGTGTCATTGATTATGTCCGGGAAGGTGGCGAATTCATTAAGACAGCAGACGGTTCTTCCATTACTGCATCCGCGATGCTGGAGCGTTTTCTCTTTCCGGGGGAAGTGCAGTATTCCCGCATCGAAAAACTTTCCGGCGGTGAGAAGAGACGCCTGTATCTGCTGCGTATCCTGATGGAAGCACCCAATGTATTATTTCTGGATGAGCCTACTAATGATCTGGATATTGCTACTCTTACCATATTAGAAGATTATCTGGACAGCTTTGACGGTATTGTTGTCACCGTATCCCATGACCGCTATTTTCTGGATCGAATAGCAAAACGTATCTTTGCCTATGAAGAAAATGGCCATCTGGTACAATATGAGGGCGGTTATACAGATTATCTGAAATCGTGCCAGAAAAAACATCCCGGTGGAGAAGATTTTTCCGGCAGTAATCTGCGCCAGACAGATATTGTACAGGATGATTCCCAGAACCGTCCCAATCGGAATAACTGGAAAAATGACCAGAAAAAAAAGAAAAAAATGACCTACCAGGAAAAAAAGGACTTTGAGACCATTGAGGCAGATATCGCAGAATTGGAGGAAAAAATAGAAGAACTGGAGCATCAAATCCTTCAGTCTGCCAGCGATTATGTGAAACTGAACCAGCTAACACTGGATAAAACTGCACTGGAAGCCACTTTGGAAGAAAAAATGAACCGGTGGATGTATCTGGAGGAGCTGGCTGACGAACTGGGCATGACAAAAGAATGAAACATCTGGCAGGATCAGAATTGACATCCTACCGGGAATATGGTAGATTAGATTTGTTGCTAAACTTGTGTAATCACAGGTTTCAAAATATTTTTTGTTTTAGGAGGCAGTACGATGAAAGGTACAGTGAAATGGTTTAATGCAAAAAAAGGGTTTGGTTTCATTTCTGATGAGACTGGCAATGACGTATTCGTACATTTCTCAGCACTTCAGATGGACGGTTTCAAAGTTCTGGAAGAGGGCGAGAGCGTAGAATTCGACGTTGTGAACGGAGAAAAAGGACCTCAGGCTTCTAACGTAGTAAAAGCTTAATTTGCAGAGGAAAGACACAATCAGGTTATATTCATTGCATAAATCATTTTAATTTTTATTGATAAAATTTATTTTTTTCTAAAAGTTATTGGATTTGCGTATGAGGTGTAACACAAAGAGAGCCGGCAGATTTTTCTGCCAGCTCTCTTTTACGTTTTACTTTATTGCGATTTCAGATAATACGTTTTTTATATTCTGATTATTTCAGTTTCATCCGGTATACTACCGGCATATCACTCTTTACAAATGGCGCATGGATGGTCATAGTATCTGCATCTCTGGTATAAGTTACTTCCTCTTCGTATCCAAGAGCTTTCATCTCCAGAATAATACCATGGAAATCCTTACTGTCATCTCCCATGGAACGGACTATCACATCTGGTCCCTCCTGTTTCATGGCAATGATATAGATGTAATCTGCTTTACAGGTGAAACGGATATCGTCCTTTCCATAAGCCTGTCTGCCCTCTTCAGAGAACATCCCCTCTACACCTTCTGTGCTTCCTTCTGCCTGTACACGCCACGGATGGGTGTCATAGATAGCCTCTCCATTGACCTTCATCCATTCCCCGATACTCTGAAGAAGCTGTACCTCCTCGTCACAGATCGTTCCATCTGCCTTCGGTCCTACATTCAACAGGAGACATCCATTCTTGCTGACGATATCTACCAGATCCTGTATAATCTCTACTGCCGGTTTAAAACGGTTCTGCTCTGTATAGCACCAGGAATTATATGCCATAGAGGTATCCGCCTGCCAGGTAAATGGTTTTGCCTGGGTAAAATGACCTCTTTCCATATCCAGTACACCCGTGCCAAGCATCATTGCATCATGCTTATAGGAAATGGTGACCTGCTGTCCCCATTCCAGTCCACGGTTGTAATAATACGCTGCAAACTTTTTCAGATATGGCTTTACAGAATCATGCTGAATCCACCAGTCAAAATAAACCATGTTCGGACGGTATTTTTCTACCAGCTCACAGTTTCGTGCCAGCCAGTCCTCCATAAACTCCTGTGGAGGTGCCGGACTAAACAAGTCCTGATTATCCGGTTCCGGCATTGCCGGCCAGTAAAAGTCTCCCAGCTTCATTGGCTGTTTGATATCACTGTCAAACTCACATCCATGTCCCATGAAGAAGGAATGCTCTACACGGTGGTTAGACTCACAGAATACCAGTCCTTCTTCCTCTATGGCTTCCTTCAGCTCTCCCAGAACATCCCGCTTCATTGCCATATCCACACTGTTCCACTCACTGATCTCTGTCTCATACATCTGAAAGCCATCATGATGCTCTGCTACCGGTGTGATATACTTGGCACCAGACTCCTTAAACAGCTTTACCCATGCCTTAGGGTCAAATTCAGGAGCAGTGAACATTGGAATAAAATCCTTATACCCGAAATCCTTATGCTCACCAAAAGTCTTTCTATGATGCTCCCATTCTTCCATATCCTGTATGTACATATTTCTGGAATACCACTCATTATTAAATGCTGGTACACTAAATAATCCCCAGTGAATAAAAATACCAAATTTGCCGTTTTTCAGCCATTTTGGAGTCTCATACTGGGAAAGAGAGGCCCAGTCCGGTTTAAATGGTCCTTTTTCGATTACCTCATCTACAATTTTCAAATACTTTTCCTGTGGTGTCATAATCATCTGCCCTTTCCTTTCTAATTTTCAATCTGGCGTTGGTAAACGCTCACATAATTCATAAGATGCTCTATCATCTGTTTTTCCTTGTTCTCCGGAATAAAGTCAGCAGCACGTACAGCCTGGACTAACAGTCCCAGTTCCTCTGTATCCATCTGTCGTTCCATCAAACGATAAGTTTTATCCTCTTTATTATAAGTAATATGTAATCCATACTGCTGCAAGGCATGGACATCCTCATAGATACTTTTCCGCTCTCCGGCAATCTGGTTACTTTCCAGCCACTGCAGAATCTCCTGCATCGTCACTCCATGCTCTGCATCCGTACGTTCCACAATAAGTTCCATCACTAACAGTATCCTAAGTCTGACATTTTTCTCCATCGTATCACCCTTTCTCTACTTAATCCCCGCATTTAACACGGATCAAGTCCATCTCCTCTGGCACCTCACTAAATAACACTTCTATCTTCTGCTGCGGATGTGGACAACTTTCTATTGGATTCCCCCATTCATCCCGCATAGCAACTACTTTCACCTGTATGTCTGCTCCGTCCGGCTTCATCAGTTCTACCAGATCCCCAACACAGAATTTATTTCTCTGCTCCATCTTTGCATAACCATCCGGAGTCAGCTGGTTTACAATGCCCAGATAAGTATACTTCTTCACATAGGTGTTATTATCATAAATTTGTGACTCATGTGTTGTCTTTCCATAGAAAAATCCAGTGGTGTACTGGCGATAAGTACACTTAGATATCTCGTCCATATAGTAAGACTTCTTTGACTCATACAGCTCCGGCGAAGTGAAATAATCATCAATCGCCTGGCGGTATGTTCTCGCTACATCTGCCACATAAAGTGCCGTTTTCATCCGACCCTCTATTTTAAAGCTGTCAATTCCCGCATCGATCAGATCCGGAATATGTTCTATCATACACAGATCCTTGGAATTGAAAATATAAGTGCCTCTCTCATTTTCTTCAATAGGAAGATATTCTCCTGGACGGCTTTCCTCGGTAATATAATACTTCCACCGGCACGGATGAGTACAAGCCCCCAGATTAGCATCCCTTCCAGTAAAATAATTACTCAGCAGGCAACGGCCGGAATAGGAAATACACATAGCACCATGAATAAATGTCTCTATCTCCAGCTCATCTGGTATATTTTTGCGGATTTCCTTAATCTCCGCCATAGACAGCTCCCTTGCTGACACAACCCTTTTTGCTCCCATCCGATGCCAGAACAAATAGGTCCCATAATTTACATTATTACTCTGGGTACTGATGTGAACCTCTATTTCCGGACAAATTTCCCTGGCTATGTCAAAAACACCGGGATCTGAGATGATCAGTGCATCCGGTTTGATCTCTTTTAGTTCCTGAAAGTACTCCCGGATACCATCCAGATCTCTGTTGTGGGCTGTAATATTGGCTGTGACAAAAACCCGTTTTCCATATTGGTGAGCGAATGCAATTCCCTCTTTCATATCCTCCATGGAAAAATTCTTTGCCTTGGCACGGAGACCGTACATGTCCCCACCGATATATACTGCATCAGCCCCGTATTTTACTGCGATCTTTAATACCTCCAGACTACTGGCAGGAATCAAAAGTTCTGGTTTCTTATTCGCTAACAAAATTCCACCTCATTTCTGTTGCACTCACTGTCACAGGAAGCCTCCGGAATATATCTTGAAACTGTAATCCCATCACCAACAGGCAGGATTACAGTATCCAGTTCCGGCGAATGAGTCAGATAATAGAGATATTCTCTCATACGCCCATGTATGGTTCTGTCTCGTCTTGTAACAGCGTATCTTGACTGGATGACATCACCATCCTGCAGGACATTATCTGTTACAAGAATACCATGTGGTGATAACATCTTCAATATATCTGGCAAAAAGTTCATATATTGTCCTTTCGCCGCATCCATAAAGATAAAATCATACTGCTTCCCCTGGGCTGATAAATCGCTTAGAACTTCTGTGGCATCTCCCTCAAGCAGTGTTATTCTGTCCATCTTGCCATATCTGCGAAAATTGCTCTTTGCCGCACGGATACGGACCGGCACTTTTTCAATCGTTGTAATCCCTGTTGTTTCTGGCACATATTCGCTCATCAGAATACTAGAAAATCCCACAGCAGCTCCTATTTCCAAAATATTCTCCGGCTGCACTAAACGCAGCAGAAAGCCCAAAAAGGACTGCATTGGCCGGCGTATGATCGGTACCTGTTCCTCTACAGCCCTTTTTTCCAAGTCCATTAAATGCTCTGGCAATTTCCACTCCAGGGCATCAATAAATATCGATAGTCTTTCATCAATGATCATGGTTTCCCTCATCTCTTTGTCGTTCCTTCGCTGACTGTCAGCTGATTGATAATTTCCCCATAATCCATACTGGTATTTAACAGATAAATGCCAGGACGGAGGATTATTTTTTCTGAATCCATCAGTTTTGTCCGAATCATAAAGCTATATCTGTTTACAATCAATCCTTTTTTCTCCAGTTTCTCAGAAACACTCTTTATTGAATCTGCAGCTTCCACCTGAAAAGCAATTTCCCTGCCAGGAGCCTCCTGCACTGCTACAGAACCAAAAATCTCATAACAGAATGCGTATCCCTTCTGGCATAAGGCAATCACTCCATACAGCAATAGCATAAATGACACAACGTAAACCACAGCAATTCCAACAGATTTCAGCATCTTAACAGATATTCTATCAAACAGTGTTCTGCCCTCCATCTCATTTCCATTCCCATTATTCATAGCAATCCCTGCCTAATCGTTCAGAAAATCCGTTTCCAGATCCAGCTGCTCCAGAAAATAATTCTGTAAACTGCGGATCATCTGACAATATTGATGTTCTGCCGCCATAAACTCATTGGCAAGACCATTTGTCTGTAAATCTGCAAAATCCTTTTGCAGTGCGTTGTTTGCCTCAATATTATTCCCATCATCCGACATCTGAAGTGAAATACTGCGACGACGGAACTCTCCAATCCTTCGGTAAATCTCGGGCTGCTTTTTCAAGTTTGCCAGAAGGCTCTGATACTGATTATACTCCTGACTCCGTTTCATGGTATTTACCAGCTGTTCCATGATTAACTGTGATTCATTATTCATTGTATTCTCCATTCCATCCCAACGCTGTCTCCCATCCGGACAGCGTCAGGCAAAACTCATCACAAACCTTCATTACTCGACTTCCATGATCACTGGCAGGATCATAGGATTTCTCTTCATTTTCTTCCATAGGTAGTCACTTAGACTGTCCTTGATTTCTGTCTTTATCTTTGACCAGTCAGATACCTGATTATCCAAACATCTTTCCAGAGCAGCATACACAATATTTTTCGCTTCATCCATCAGGTATTCAGACTCTCTGACATAAACAAAACCACGGGATACAATATCCGGTCCCGCCAGAAGCTGGTTGGTATACTTTTCCAAGGTAAGTACAATAATGATCAGTCCATTTTCTGACAAATGCTGTCTGTCCCGGAGTACAATATTTCCCACATCACCTACACCGAGTCCATCCACCATGATACCCTGTGCCTGAACCTTTCCTACCTTTGAGGCATGATGTTCATCTATTTCCAAAACATCGCCGGAGGACAGGATAATCGTATTTTCTTTTGCCACACCCATTGTCTGTGCCAGCTCTGCATGAGCAGTCAGATGACGGTATTCCCCGTGAACCGGAATCGCATACTGAGGTTTTGTCAGCGCATAGATCAGTTTAATCTCTTCCTGGCTGGCATGTCCCGATACATGGGTATCCTGTACGATCACTCTGGCTCCCTTTTCTGACAGTTCATTGATCACCTTTGCCACAGACTTTTCATTTCCCGGAATTGGTCTGGAACTGAAGATAACGGTATCTCCCGGCTCAATAGAGACTTTCCGGTGAATATTTGCTGCCATTCTGGACAATGCTGCCATGGCTTCGCCCTGGCTTCCTGTCGTGATCAGGACCAGTTTTTCCGGGGCATAATTTTTCATCTGCTCCATATCGATCAACGTATTATCTGGTATATTCAGATATCCCAGTTCCGTAGCTGTAGTAATCACATTGACCATACTACGGCCTTCCACCACCACCTTACGGTCATATTTAACTGCAGAATCAACAATCTGCTGTACTCTGTCCACATTGGATGCAAACGTTGCCACAATGATCCTGTGCTTCGTATTTTCTGCAAAAATATTATCAAACGACTTACCCACTGTCTTCTCAGACATAGTATATCCCGGTTTCATGACATTAGTACTGTCCGCCATCAACGCCAGCACGCCCTTCTTGCCCAGTTCTCCAAACCTTTGTAAATCGATTGGTTCTCCAAATACCGGAGTATAGTCTACTTTAAAATCACCAGTATGGACAACAATACCAGCCGGACTGAAAATAGCAAGAGCAGCGGCATCAGAAATACTGTGGTTCGTCCGGATAAATTCAATACGGAAGCATCCCAGATTAATTGACTGTCCGTATTTTACCACCTTTCTCTTTACCGGTTTTGGTAATGTGTGCTCTTTTAATTTGTTCTCGATCAGCCCCATTGTAAGCTTAGTAGCATATACTGGAGCATTGATTTCCTTCAGGACATAGGGAAGTGCTCCAATATGATCCTCATGACCATGCGTGATAACAAATCCCTTTACCTTATCAATATTTTCTTTTAAATATGTGACATCCGGAATGACCAGATCGATTCCCAGCATATCATCTTCCGGGAAAGAAAGACCACAGTCAACTACCACAATGCTGTCATCATACTCAAACGCCGTGATATTCATACCGATTTGTTCCAATCCGCCTAACGGAATGATTTTTAATCCACTTCCGATCACGTCATCGGCTTTTACCTTGGTAGATTTCTCTGTCATTTTTTTAATTTTCTCAGCAATGGCCTTTTCTGCCTTCGCTGCTACATTTACAGCTTCTTCTGCCTTTACCGTCTTCGTTGTTCTGGTTGTCTTTGTCCTTTTTGGCTTCTCCGCTTTTTCAGTTTTTTCGGTTTTTTCGGTCTTTGTTTTCTCAGCCTTCCCCTTTTCTGTTTTAGCAGATCCTGCAGCCTTTCTCGTTCTTCTGATTGTTTTTTTCTCTGTATTCCTTTCTGCCTCTGCATTCTGCTTTACTGTATTGTTTTCAGTTTCTTTTTTCAATGAAATACCCTACCTTTCTTTTGGTACCATTTCAGAAAAACAAAAATAATGCATTCAAAAGAAATGTTTGTCCGTAAAAAAGGCATACTTTCCCCTTACCGTCAGACAAATCATCCTGCGCAAATTTTTCTATATCCTTAAAATAGTACACGTTCTTATTTATCCTGATAAGATTGCACGAAAAGAAAACATTCCGGCTGCTGTTTTCAGCAACAATAAAATCTTCCTTCCTGCAATCATTCAAAAATCAAATCAACTCGCGAAATTGAATACAATAATCTATCGCATCCTTAAAACTCAATGTCAATATCCTCAAGCAACTCCTCAAACACCTTGGAGATTGCTGCCAGCTCATTCTCATCATCGATCAATTCATAGACAATCTGATCATCTTCATCTGTCACCTCTCTCATGATGTATGCATCAGATTCCTCTTCCTCTTCATCGCCATCTGTCACCAGAAGATAGTTATTTCCCGCGATCATTGTCTGTTCTATCACATAAAACGGAATCTGGTCTCCCTCTTCCGTAGTAAACATAATCTTATCCTGTTCCATTTTTTCCTCATTTCTATCCATTTCCCTCTGGAAATCCTCTTTGCTTCTGTCGATTTTAATCAATCATGATCAATGCTGTCCAGGTATCCCTGTAAAATCAATGATGCTGCCAGTTTGTCAATATACTCTTTTCGGTTCTCTTTCCGGACGCCGCCCTGCTCAAGCACTGCATCTGCCGCCACTGTAGTCAGACGTTCATCCTGATAGATGATTTCCAAACCTGTCCGTCTTTCAAGCTGCTGACCAAACTCCCTGCTCTTTGCGCACCGGTCACCTTCCTCGTTATCCATTTTCTTAGGCAGACCGATCACGATCTTCTCTACATCATACTCTTTTATCAATCCTTCAATCCGGGCAAACGTCTGACGAAGTTTCCCTGGCCTTTCCCTCTTGATAGTCTCCGTGGGCTGTGCCGTCAACAGCATCTCATCGCTGATGGCAACACCTACCGTCTTATCACCATAATCAAGCCCCATTATTCTCATAGTTACCTCAATTACTTAAAATTATTCTGAATATAGTCTTCTAAAAGCACTTCAATGATCTCATCACGTTCCACACGCATGATCAGACTCCTGGCTCCCTTGTGACTAGTAATATACGTAGGATCGCCAGACATTACATATCCTACGATCTGGTTGACCGGATTGTATCCTTTTTCAGTCAGTGCCTCATATATTGTGGCGATTACGTCTTTTACTTCAAATTCCTGTTCCTTCTGCACTTTAAAATACTGTGTGTTATTGATTTCCTGCATAATGGCACTACCTCCATTCTTTTCACGTACGCATACCTGTTTAATATACTAATATATCTGTCCCCAAAAAACAACACTTTTTTCGCGACTGGACAAACTATTTCCAGTCACCCAGCAGAATATCCTTTGTTATCTGTCCAATAATATGGACAGTCGCAATGGTATTACAGCGTGCTTCGGCGTCTGGCGTATTTTTTACTGGAACTGCTATCCTTACATATCTTTCATTATATCCTGTCAGATATTTTTCACCTTGTATCACCGAAATCTCCTCTATCAGCACCTCTTCTTCCCTGCCCATAAAATAGGACTGGTATGTCTGCTCCAGCTCTCTTTCTATTTCCAGAAGGATATCACTTCGTTCTCCCTTTACCGGCTCTGGAACCTGATCATCCATTCCATCTGCAATGGTTCCCTGCCTTCTGGAATATTTAAACACATGGATCTGTGCAAATCCAATCTTCTCTGCAAAATCACAGGTTGTCTGAAATTCCTCCCCGCTTTCCTGAGGAAATCCCACGATGATATCTGTTGTGACTGCCGGATGCTTAAAATATTTTCGTATAATTTCCACTTTCTGAAAATATTCCTTCGCTGTATAATGACGGTTCATCCGTTTCAAAACAGAATCACATCCACTCTGCAGGGAGAGATGGAAATGAGGACAGATTCCAGGGATCTCCGATAACTCTCTGGCAAAATCCTCAGTGATGATTCTGGGCTCCAGGGATCCCATACGGATTCTTTCAATCCCCTCCACCTGACTGACACTGCGGAGCAGTTTTAAAAGCGGCTTTCCCTCCAACTTCAAGAAACTGTCTGCATCTGGTTTCTTTTCTTCCCGGTCTACGCCAAAAGAAGAAAGATGGATTCCTGTCACAACAACCTCCTGGTAACCCTTGGATGCCAGCTGTTTTACTTCCTGAATAATATCCTCATCATTCCGGCTCACCAACGCTCCCCGCACATAAGGAATAATACAATAGGTACAGTACTGATTACATCCGTTTTGTACCTTCAGATATGCTCTGGTATGCTCCTCCTGTGTTGCTGCCTCTGACATATTTGCAGCCGTACCTCGTTCATTTGAAATTTCAATCCCTTTCTGCTGCGCAATTCGTTCCACCAAAGTAACCATATTTTCTTTTTCCTGATTGGATAAAAAAACATCTACACTTTCATCCGCTTCCCCCTTCTGTCTTGCAGAATCCACATAACAGCCAGCAGCGACTACTATCGCCTCCTGATTCAGGCGGCGTGCCCGGTGCAGCATCTTTCTTGATTTTCTATCCGCTATATTAGTAACAGTACAGGTATTCACTACATACACATCTGCCTTCTCAGAAAAAGAAACAATCCTGTGACCAGCAGTTTCAAACTGTAATTTCATTTTTTCCGTTTCGTAAGAATTCACCTTACAGCCTAATGTTAAAAATGCAATCTTCATTGAAAATCCTTTCTCCAATCTGTCAAAAATAGGTAAAAATCACATAATTTATACTTTTTCGTCATAAACTTATTTGAAATATAGCATTCCTCACTGATTTTTATATACATTTTTTGGCAACATTGTATATTGACTTTTTTCTCTCCACTGTCTAGTATAAAGGGGAAAATAAATGAATGGGGAGGTAACATCACTATGAAAACTGTTAAAATCTCTTTAAACTCAATTGACAAAGTAAAAGCATTTGTTAATGATGTAACTAAATTTACCACAGATTTTGATTTAGTATCCGGAAGATACGTAATCGATGCAAAATCTATCATGGGTATCTTCAGCTTGGATTTATCTAAGGCAATCGATTTAAACATCCACGATGATGATAACATCGATGAAATCCTGAAGGTATTAGCACCTTACATTGTTGAATAATTTTACTTAAACGTCAAGAGTTTCCCCCAGGAACTGTTCCCGGGGATTTTTCACAGAAAACTCAGAGAACACCTTCGGTGTTCTCTTTTTCTTTTTATTCTAATGTTCTGGTTGATTTTTCTTCTATCTTTCATCAATCTCAATAATTTCAATGGTATCCAGAGCCTGCTGTACCATCTGGTCGATTTTTTCTGCCAGCTTCTCTTCCGAGCGATGCAGGATCCGAAGCTCCGGTTTAGTAACAGGATGCTTTGCCACAAAAATCGTACAGCAGTCTTCATACGGCTGAATAGATGTCTCATAAGTATTTATCTTCAGAGAAAGTTCCACAATATCCTGCTTATCAAACCCGATCAGCGGGCGGTAAACCGGCATCGTACACACCTCATTGGTTGCTGCCAGACTGTGCATGGTCTGGCTTGCCACCTGACCAATACTCTCTCCGGTAATCAGTCCCAGACAATCATTCTCCTGTGCCAGCTGCTGTGCAATACGCATCATGTACCGGCGCATAATAATGGTCAGTTCTTCATGAGGACACTGCTCATAAATATACATCTGAATATCAGTAAAGTTTACCACATGAAGGCGGATCGGACCGGAATACCGGGATACCAGTTTTGCCAGATCTACCACTTTCTGCTTTGCACGTTCACTGGTATATGGCGGTGCATGGAAATAAACGGCATCAATGTAGACGCCTCTCTTGGCGATCATATATCCTGCTACCGGACTGTCAATTCCACCAGATAACAGTAACATCGCCTTTCCATTGGTTCCCAGAGGCATACCTCCGATTCCCGGGATAATTCTGGAATAAACATAGGCTTTTTCTCTCACCTCTACCCAGATACGCACGTCCGGTTTATGAACATCTACCTTCAGTTCCGGAAAACGTCCCAGCAGATAGGACCCCATCTCCACACAGACCTCCGGGGAGGTAAGCGGATACTGCTTATCACTCCGCTTCGATTCCACCTTAAAGGTAAAATTCAGATTTTTATACTGTTTCTCTATAAAATCACCCACTGCTTTTGTGAGGTTTTCCCAGGATTTGTCTTCTATCACATCAACCGGGCAAATGGCAGAAATACCAAAGACTCTTCCCAATGCTTCCGTCACATCGTCAAAGTCAAAATCCCCGTTTGCTTCCACAAAAATCCTTCCCTGCTGTCTCTGAACGACAAATTCTCCATCCAGCACATCCAGACGCCTCTGTATCTGGCTGCACAGCGCATCCTCAAATTTATAACGGTTCTTTCCCTTAATCCCTATTTCTGCATATTTCACTAAAAATGCCTGATTCATTTTTTCCTCCATTCATGTATTTATTTTTTTACAAACCGCCTTAACTGCGGAAGTATCTCCGCCGTCATTGCAATAGCATAATCAATTTCTTCCTCTGTGGTAGTCACAGAAAAACTAAACCGAAGCGTTGAATCCAACAGATCATCCGGAACACCGATCGCCTTTAAGGTACCGCTTAACTCCGGATGGTTAGAGGAACATGCAGAACCGGATGATACAAATACCCCTTTTTGTGCCAGCGCATGAAGCATCACCTCACTCTTGATTCCGGCAAAGCTCACACTGACAATATGCGGTGCTGTATCACGCAGCTCTATGTCGTTGATTCCATTTACTGTCACCTGCTCCAAGGAAGAGATTCCTTCTATAAAACGCTTTTTCAATTCATACAGCTTGTCTATTTTTTCCGTATGATTTTGATATATCAGACGGACTGCCTCTCCCATCCCCGCAATCGCCGGTACATTTTCTGTTCCGGAACGCATCCCCTTCTGCTGTCCACCACCAAACAGAATCGGGCTGATTTTCGTTCCCTCCCTGACATACAAAAATCCTGTCCCTTTGGGACCATGTATCTTATGGGCACTGACCGACATTAAATCAATCCCAAGCCTTTTCGGCACAATTTTATACTTTCCATATGCCTGGATTCCGTCTACATGAAAAATCGTTCCCGGATTTTTCTTTTTAACTGCTTCTGATATTGCCTTGATATCTTCCACCGCTCCCATTTCATTATTTACCATCATTACAGATACCAGAAGCGTGTCCTCTCCTACAGCATCACTGAGCACCTGCGGCTGTACCCGCCCATTTTTATCCACCGGCAGATAAGTTGTCTCATACCCCATCTGTTCCAGACAAGCAATCGGCTCATGAACAGAAGCATGTTCAATCCGTGTAGTGATAATCTGCTTTCCTGCCCGCTTATTTGCCATTGCAGTACCAATCAGTGCCATATTATTGCTCTCTGTACCACCGGAGGTAAAAACAATCTCCTTGGTCTGGCATTTCAGACTGGATGCAATCTGCTCCCTTGCCTGGTTGATATATTTTTCTGCCTCAATTCCTTTGGTGTGCTTGGAAGATGGGTTTCCAAAATCCACTTCCATGGCTTGTATCATGATATCCTTCACCTCAGGAAACACTCTTGTGGTTGCTGCATTGTCCAAATATGCTTCCATATTTCATCAAACCTCTCTTCTTCCCTTCCTGATTATTTATTTCTGCATCTGAAACATCAAAATAGAAAGCAATGCCATTCCTGCTGTTTCTGTACGCAAAATCCTCTTTCCCAGAGTCATGGGATGTGCACCAATCTCTATTGCCTGCTCCACTTCTTCTCTTTCCAGTCCTCCCTCTGGACCAATAAAAATGCCCAGAGAAGATTTACTGCACGCCTCTGCCACAATCACTCTGGAGTCCTGGATTCCATCCTGCAATTCATATGGAATCATATTGTACTCTAAGGAACCTGCCATGTCAAACGCTTCTCCTACTGTCACCGGCGCATGAACCACCGGAATGATCCCCCTGTCACATTGCTTTGCTGCCGCCTCTGCAATCGCCTGCCACCGTTCCTGCTTTTTCTGTATCTTCTTCTCATCGGAAAGCTTTACGACACACCGTTTCATCATTACTGGAACAATCTCATATACTCCCAGTTCCACCGCTTTCTGGATAATAAATTCCATTTTCTCTTTTTTGGGAATTCCCTGAAATAATGTAATTCTGGTATCCAGTTCTGTTCCGCTTCCCTGTGTCTTCTCAATAGACAGAATAACCTGTGTTCCAGATAATTCTTTGATCCGGCAGATATAATCCTTCCCCTCTCCATCACATGCTACCAGCCAGTCACCTTTTTCCAGCCGGAGTACATTCTTGATATGATTGACATCAGAGTCCCAAATTGTTATTTCTTCTTCTCCAATCTGACTTTGTGATACATAAAACCGATACAAAGGTCTGTCCTCCTGTTTTTATAAGCTATCTTGTAATATAACATACTTGTGTCCAAAAACAAAGCCAATGCCGGAAGTCCATATAAGGAACCTCCGGCATTTTATCGTAAACTCTCTATATTCTTAAAAAATACGAAATCCTACAGATATCTGTCCATCACTCCATTGGTGGTACCTAACATGGAATAATTCCCCTGATAGGTATAAGAAGAGGCATTGTTGTTAGTATATGCCAGACTGTTTGCCAGCTTATAACTCTGTCTTGCTGCCTGCTGAATCTGGTCACCGTAGGAACCAGCACCACTGAACAGAGAAGAGATGGTTGTCAGCTTAGCATTCTTCAGCTTTTCCTCGTCAATGGTAAGTGTATTATCCTCACCAATCTTTACCCCAATCTCTGATAACAGCTTGGCATTTGCAGATGTCATTTTAGTCATCTTAAGACTTTTTCGGAGAATCGACTCGGTATCCAGATCACCAGAGGATTTTATGTATGCATTATAGCCTTCTACAAAACTCTTTATATTGCTGACAATCTTATCTCTGTCGTATGTATCTTTCCCATTTTCATCTTTGCCCGTAGGCTCATACAGGGAACGGCTTCTTAAATCCTCCAGACTGTTATTCAAGGTCGCTGCATTTGCCTTAACGCTTAACAGGGATTTTGCCGAATCCTTTCCCGTCTCATCCGTGGAACTATTTCCTTCTGCCTTATCAGAATCCTGTGTAGCATAATATGCTTTCATCAACTTCTTATAAGTACCATTCTTTATCATAGCGTAATCACCAAGGCTATATCCACTACCTGTTACATCAGCACTGGAGCTGGTACCAAAAATACTGTTATAAATATTATTCATACCGGAATTGTTTGAATTAATTCCATTTACTGCCATATCAGTCACTCCTTTTCCCTTTATTTTATTTATTATTAAAATACCAAAAGTTACTTCTTGTTATATAGTATATCGTATTTTTCAAAGAAAAGTTTACTTTTTTTCTAAATTTTTCCTGAATTTGTTCTTTTCCTTGTTTCCTTTTGTATTTGATCTCTTTTCTTTGGATGAATGGGCTTTTTTCTGATTTGAGTTTTTCTGTCCATTTGATCTTTTCTTCTTATTCCATGCTTCTTCCCTCCATTTTTCCTTTCGTGGAGGAATCAGACAATGCTTTTCATATCCAATCAGATCTTCCCGCCCAGCCTGATACAAAGCTTCTTTGACCAGTTCATAATTGTTCGGATTCCGGTATTGCATCAATGCCCTTTGCATTGCCTTTTCATGTGGATTGACAGGGACATATACCGGCTTCCTATTCCTCGGATCCACTCCGGTATAATACATACAGGTAGATATTGTAGACGGCGTTGGATAAAAATCCTGTACCTGCTCTGGCATGTATCCCAAATCCCTGAGATATTCTGCCAGTTCTACTGCCTCCTTCAAACCAGAGCCAGGATGGGAAGACATCAGATAAGGTACCAGGAACTGTTCTTTTCCATATTTCCGGTTAACTCTCTGATACCGCTTGATAAAACTCTCATAAACAGTATTTTCAGGCTTTCCCATCATCTGCAATACCTTGTCTGACACATGCTCCGGAGCCACACGGAGTTGTCCACTGATATGATACTGACAAAGTTCACGGATAAAGGAATCATCTTTATCTTCCATCAAATAGTCAAAGCGGATACCGGAACGGATAAATACTTTTTTGACTCCCGGCAGTTTTCTCAAACTTCGCAGCAGTCTCAAATAATCAGAGTGGTCTACTACCAGATTCTTACATGGTTCCGGAAACAGACACTGCTTTCCGGTACATACACCATACTTTTTCTGCTTTTCACATGCTCTATGGCGGAAATTTGCAGTGGGACCTCCCACATCATGGATATATCCCTTAAAATCCGGCTCCCGGGTCATTTCCTTTGCCTCTTCAATCATAGATTCATGGCTGCGTGTCTGCAATGCCCGTCCCTGATGAAAAGTTAAGGCACAAAAACTGCAGCCGCCAAAACAGCCACGGTTACTGGTGATGCTGAACTTGATCTCCTGAAAAGCCGGAATCCCTCCAGCTGCCTCGTAAGAAGGATGATACGCTCGCATGTATGGAAGTCCATAGATGTCATCCATCTCCATCTGTGTCAGTGGTCTGGCAGGTGGATTCTGCACTACATACAGATGGTCGTTATATTTTTCTACCAGACGTTTTCCAGTAATATGGTCTGTATTGCAATACTGAACATAAAAACTTTCTGCATATTTTCTTTTGTCTGCCTTCATTTCCTCAAAAGAAGGCAGCATTTGTGCATCATAGACGCTTTCCAGGGACTTCGTCCGGTAAACCGTTCCGTTTACAAAGGTAATGTCCTCCACAGCAATTCCGCTGTCCAATGCCTCTGCAATCTCCACAATGGACAATTCCCCCATGCCATAGGAGATGATATTTGCCTGGGAATCAACCAGTATGGAATGTTTCAAACTGTTGGACCAATAGTCATAATGTGCCAGCCTCCGCAGACTCGCCTCAATTCCACCGATAATCACTGGTGCCTGCTTGTACACCTTACGTATCAGATTGCAGTAGACAATCGTAGCATAATCCGGTCGTCTTCCAATCTCTCCTCCAGGAGTATAGGCATCAAAATTACGTCGTTTTTTGGAAACGGTATAGTGATTTACCATGGAATCCATATTTCCTGCTGACACCAGAAAAGCCAGCCTGGGCATCCCAAAAACCTGAATACTTTCCTCCTTTTTCCAATCCGGCTGAGCAATGATGCCCACTTTAAATCCATGAGCCTCCAACACCCTTGTGATGATAGCTGTCCCAAAGGAAGAGTGGTCTACATAAGCATCCCCTGTGATATAGACAAAATCAACCTTCTCCCACCCTCTCTCTTTCATTTCTTCTCTATTGATTGGTAAAAATTCCCTCATTTCAATCCTCGTTTCCCTGTGTTTCTACCCTCTGCTTCATCTGGATACTATTATAAGATATCTAATGAAAAATATCAAAAGTTGCATCTTTCTCATTCATAAGCTATAATATCGCAAAAATCATATAAGAAAGATTGAGGGACAACATGAAAAAACTATTATTTTTCGATATAGATGGAACTATTTTAGCAGAAGGAGAAAACCGGTATGTACCGGAAAGTGCGAAAAAAGCCATTCACCTTCTCCAGGAAAACGGGCATCTTTGCTTTATCAATACAGGACGCTCCTGGTCAGAAGTCCACTCGAATATTTCTGATCTGGGCTTTGATGGTTTTGTCTGCGGTTGTGGTACCTATATCCGCTATCGGGACAAAATACTGCTGACACAGGAAATCCCAACAAAACTGGCTGATTCCGTTCTGGAAGATATGTCACGCTGCCATCTGGAATGGCTTCTGGAGGGAAAATCTGCTATTTATTACAGCACAGAACCTTACACTACTCACATTGGTGATTTCCATCAGGAATTTCACCAGCGTTTTCCCGATGCCTGTGCCGATGTTCTCCCGTCTACCCGCGGACTCCACTTTGACAAATTCTGTATCTGTACCCGCCCGGACAGTGATCTACAGGCTTTTATCACTAAATATCAGAAATATTTTACTTTTATCGACAGAGGCAACCAGTTTTATGAAGTAGTTCCTGCCGGCTTTTCCAAAGCCAGCGGAATTCAGTTTCTGATGGACTATTTTCAGATTCCTCTGGAAGATACCATTGCGATCGGTGACAGCACAAACGACTTGCCAATGCTTACGTTTGCCGGAACCAGCATTGGAATGAAAAAAAGCGATGAAGCTGTCTTACAGATAGTAGATTATATTACAGACACCGTTGAAAATGACGGTATTTACAAAGCCTTGGAACACTTTGGACTAATTCCTTGATAGTGCCCTCTCCAGCACGGTCTTATAAACCATCACCAGATATGCATCCACAAAACAGAATTTATTACAGACAAATTCATAGGTTTTGTACAAAAAGCACATTCCCATCAACACCAGACTGATACTGGTAACCATATGATCCAGCCCCAGTCCGATCAAAAACAGGCTGGCAAACAGATAAAACAAGAAGACAAACCAGAACTGCCGACCAATCTGAAATGCCTTCACTAATGTCATCATCAAGTTTTCTTTCTTCTGCGCAATCTCTTCTTTTTCCATATTCATAACATGGTCATACATATCCAGATAGACCGCTTTGCTGTCCAGATGAAACTCCTGCTGTGGCTCTTGTTTTTTTAATTCTTCCTGGCATAAAAATACATAAAGTCCATAGCGGTTCTTGCCAAACTCTTTCCGCAGACACTTCCGAAACACATTCATAATCGTCCTCATTTCTATCCATTGCCCAGATTCCACATTGGAAATCTACATTGATCACCAAAAGACGAAATCTGAGCTATTTGAATATATTTTACGCAATATGGAACAAATCGTTCCTATTGTTCCCATAAAAGAAATAAAATACTCTGTAGAAATTTCTTTTGTTCATAAGATCAGAGTGTCAAAAGTCCATTTTCCTTGCTAAGGACTCTAATCTTCATAAATGGAAAACTGAAAAATAGTTACATGATGATAGGTGTCCCCTGCCTTTAAGACTGCATCAGGAAAAGTAGGAATATTTACAGCATTTGCAAAATTCTGGCACTCAAAGCATACCGCACTGGAAGGTCCATAAATCACACCTTCCTTGCCTTCCTCTCCCTCCAATTCAGGTGCTGTATACATCTGTACTCCCGGCTGGTCCGTCAAAACCTTCATCATCCTTCCGGTAGACGGTGCACGGTAGATAACAGCCTCTACAATCTCTCCCTTTGGATGCTCCAGTACAAAATTATGGTCATAACCCTTGAAATAATCCGGACTGCTCTCATCAGAAACTACATCCGTTCCCAGGGCTTTCAATTCCGAAAAATCAAGTGGTGTTCCTTTTACCGGACAGATTTCGCCGGTAGGTACTAAAAGCTCATTGATTGGTGTGTATTTATCAGAAAATATTTTTACTTCCTGATCCAGAACGGTTCCATACTTATTACCACCCGGACCCAGGTTAAAATAGGAATGGTTGGTCATATTTACCACGGTATCCTGGTCAGACACTCCATCGTATTCCACAATCAGCTCGTCGGCATCCGTCAGACGATAGGTAATACGATAACTGAAATTTCCAGGAAAATGCTGCTCTCCATCCGGACTCAGACGGGAAAATGTGATACAATCCTCACCATCTCCTGCCTCATATTCCGCGTCATACATCAAGTGATTATACCGCAAAAAGCCTCCATGCAGGCAATTCGTTCCATCATTCTGATCAAGCTGATATTCTTTTCCATTGATAAAAAAATGTCCCATGGATATACGGTTTGCACACCGTCCTACTGGTGCACCAAAACTTGGCACATTTAACTCATACCCCTGCACGGTATCATAACCATGCACAATATCATCTATCCTGCCGTTTCTGTCCGCCATCCATATATTCGAGATCACTGCTCCCAGATCCAGAAATGCAGCCCGCAGTCCATTTTGGTTTTCCAGAACATACCGGGTTATCTCCTGGCCATCCTTTGTATATCCAAATCTTTCCATTTTCATACCCATTTCGCCTACTCTCCCCTTTCTGCATCCGCCGCCATTTTCTATGAAACCATTAGGCAATACGGATTAAATGCAGTATCTAATTTTAGTATATCAAAATCACTTATACAATACAAGATACTACAGAAACCTCTCTAATTCCATAAAACCGAAACAAGTCTGCCATTTCCCGGGTCACCTCTTCCCCACTGATCCCGATTGGTATTGCAGGCGGACAGGATACCGTTTCCTGTGCGAGCGTTCTGCCAACCGCCTTTTCGACAGAGACCATCTCCGAATCAGAGAGCACTGCCTGCCGGATCGTCATCTTCCGTTCAGCAGTCTTCTCCGGGATAACTGGTATCTTATCCAGTGCTTTTCTCCTGTGCCGCAGCCTGGTATCCTTCATCCACTGGTTCAGACAGCCAAAATCGTCTTCCCGGTTCTCTGGTGTAACCATCAGAACGACATACTGATAATCTGCATATTCACATTCCATGCCATGCCGCTGTCCTTCCTGCCCCTCCATTACAACCTCCCTCATCTCCTGGCTGATCTCATAGCCGGAATAACCGGAGGCACCCGCATCAATGACAAGTTTTAACGGCTCACTCTGCAGTACAGAAATCCCCTGCCGGCACATCTTCTCTCTCATCTCCTTTACCTTTCCCATGCATTCCTCCAGACGCGTTCTGTAGTTTTCATCCAGGTAACGGTTGCACAGATCAAGGGACTGTAAAACCAGATAGGAAGGACTGGTGGAACCAAATAATGTCATTGCCTTTCTGATATAGGAACCATATCTCTCAACATTGTCTGCAGAAAGATGAAGATACCCTCCTCCGGTTAACACTGGCAAAGTTTTGTGTGCAGAATCGCAGCAGATATCAGCTCCCAGTGCAATGGGATGCCGGCTCTCCTGCAAAAAGGCCAGATACGCCCCATGAGCATTATCCACCAAAAGAGGAACCTGGTATTGATGACATACGGATGCAATCTCTGCAATGTTGCTCTGTGCCCCCAGATAGTCCGGAGAAGTGAGATAGACACCAATCGGCCTTTCTTCTGCCACACAGAGAACCTTCTCCACCTCCTTTTGTTCTACAACAGTAGAGCAAATTCCATTCGGTTGTTTACAGGGAATAAACTCTACATCCAGATCCAACAATGCACAACCATCTATCATTGCACGGTGGACGTTTCGTGCGGACAATATCCAGGGACGTGTTTGCAGACAAGTTCTTTTTTTCTCCTGTTCACTTTCTTGCTTTTGCCTTTTCCAGTCCATCAATGCTGCTGCCAGCATTGCTTTGATACTTAGCGAGGAACCCTCTGTGGAATAAAAGGTAGCCCCTGTCTGGAATAATCTTGCAGCATTCTTTTGACTGATACCAAGGATACCATCCGACTCTGACAGTACATCTGCTCCTTCTATTTCCGTAATATCTCCTTTTTCACATCCCAGAAAATTCTTCCCCTTATGCCCCGGCATATGAAACCTGGCACTTTTTCTCTGAATATAAGATTGTACAAAATCATATACAGGAGTTTCCATCTCAACTTTCATTCTGCTCATCCAATTCTTTTGTATCTTCCCCTTTACACTCATTTGCCTGTTTTTTCATCTGTTGCTTCATTTGCTGCAGGTAGGCATCTTCCCGCTTCCTTGCCAAATCCTGATTCTGCTGCGTGACACGCATGATCACACTGTAGGCATATAGCACAACAGGCACCAGAATAGTTGCTCCAATGCTGGCGATAAACCAGTTATGAGCCTCCGGTGTTGCCATAATGGCAGTAATCATAGACATCACATAGCAGAGTATCAAAACCACTACTCCAATCAACGCCAGTATCCTCTTTAGCTTTTCCATATGTTTCTCCTTTCCTGTTTACTTTCCAATTCGTTTGAAATATTCCTGTATCTCTCTTTCGTAACCGTTATCTGATGGGATATAAAATCTGGTCCCCACCAGTTCATCCGGCAGATATTGTTGTTCTACATAATGATCCGGGAAATCATGGGCATACTGATAACCAAGTCCATGTCCCAGTTTTCCGGCACTTTTATAGTGGGCATCCTGCAGATGAGGAGGAATAGATGCCGTTTTTTCATTCCGCACTACCTCCATCGCCTGGTCAATCGCTATAATCGCCGAATTGCTCTTAGGTGCACTGGCAACATAGGCAGCCGCCTGTGCCAGCACGATCCTTGCCTCTGGCATACCAAGCCGCTCTACTGCCTGGGCCGCATTTACTGCTATCACTAACGCCTGTGGGTCTGCGTTGGAAACATCCTCTGCAGCACAGATCATAATCCTTCTTGCAATAAATGCCACATCCTCCCCGGCATAAAGCATTCTTGCAAGATAATAAATTGCAGCATCCGGGTCGGAACCTCTCATGCTCTTGATAAAAGCGGAAATGGTGTCATAGTGGTTATCTCCACTCTTATCGTACCGGAGTACTCTTTTCTGGATACACTCCTCTGCTACCTCCAGAGTAATATGTATCTGTCCGTCTTCACTGCGCTCTGTTGTCAAAACTCCCAATTCAATGGCATTTAATGCACTTCTGGCATCTCCATTAGAGATATCTGCCAAAAAATCCAGCGCATCTTCATCAATCTGTGCGTGGAAGCTTCCAAGCCCTCTCTCTTCATCCTCAACTGCTCTTTGAATCAAACTTTTTATGGCATCTTTAGAAAGAGGCTGCAATTCAAAGACTACAGAACGGGAAATCAGAGCGGAATTTACTTCAAAGTATGGATTCTCTGTAGTAGCTCCAATTAAAATGACGGTTCCATCCTCCACAAAAGGAAGCAGAAAATCCTGCTGTCCCTTGTTAAAGCGATGAATCTCATCCACAAACAAAATCGTTTTCTGACCATACATGCCAGCCTGGTCCTTGGCTTCCTGAACCACCGCCTCCATATCTTTTTTTCCGGCAGAAGTGGCATTGATCTGCTGAAACCTGGCACTAGTAGTATTGGCGATTACCTTTGCCAGGGTTGTCTTCCCGGTGCCAGGAGGACCATAAAAAATAATCGAACTCAGCTTGTCCGCTTGTATTGCCCGGTATAACAGCCTGTTTTTTCCAATGATATGCTCCTGTCCTACCACCTCATCCAGAGTTCTCGGACGCATCCGGGATGCCAGAGGAGACTCTTCTTCCTGATTCTGTTCCCGCATATATTCAAATAAGTCCATCTTTCGCCTCCATAAAATCAATCCTCAAAAAGAATGGGTTTTCCCTCCAGCAGTGCAAAACAGATTTCATCGGAAACCTCTGTTTGTGCCTGTCCGGCAGTTGCCTCTGTAATTTCCTTCAACAGTTTAGTGCACATATCCTCCGGTACCAGTAAAACCATCTCAACACTTTCTGTATAACTGGTATCCAATGTAGTCAATCCCATTTTACCGGCAATATACTGCAATTTACCGATCCCATTATAATCGGTGCGGACAGTTACTTTTCTGCCCGGCTGCCTGGTAATGATCCTGCTATCCGCAAGTCCAGCCTGTGCCGCCTGAGAGTATGCTCTTACCAATCCTCCTGTTCCTAAAAGAGTCCCGCCAAAATAACGGGTAACGATTACCAGGACATTGTGTACTCCGGCTCCGGTCAGCACCTCCAAAATAGGCCTTCCTGCCGTCCCAGAGGGTTCCCCGTCATCGCTGCACCGGGTTATGTCATGATTGGCACCTATCACAAAAGCATGACAGTTATGTCTGGCATCCCAGTATTTTTTCCGAATTGCTTCGATTTGCTTTTGTGCCTCCTCTTCTGAATCAACGGGAAATACATTTGCAATAAAACGGGACTTTTTCTCAACTATCTCACCACAGCCGCCCCTGTATACGATATCATATGCTTTCATGCTGATAACCATGCCTTTCTCTCTTTAAAATCTGAACCTGTGCCACCATTGTAACAAATGCACTGACGATCAACAAGACATAAAAGCTTACTCCACGGCTTAGAAACATTGCGGAGAAAGCATTTTTTCTCCCCATGATCTTTTTAAATATAGTCACAAAAAAACTTTCATTGACGCCGACTCCTCCCGGAAAAGGCAGAATATCAATACAGACTGCAACAAAGCTCTGTAATACTATAATTTCTGCAGCAGAAAATGTATTTTGTCCCAAAGCCAGACATACAAACCAGGTTATTGCAAAATAGCATACCCGCTGTACAATAGTAACAAGCAAAACTACCAGCGCAACTTCCCAGTGAGTCCGCATATAAACAGCACCTTCCTGATATATTTCCAATGTCTGGTCAATCTTCAGCAGCATCTTCTCCTTTTTACGGATAATCCGCAGCTTATGGAAGATCCAGGCAGCACCATATGCCAGGCTTCTGGCACCGTTTCTTGAAAACACGACGATAGAGTATAATAATATCGACACCATATTTACACCGATCCCTACCAAAAAAAGCCAATAATAGCCTCCTATATACTGATATAGAAAGTCCCGGTGAAATAAAAATACAAAACCCTCAATGACCATCAAAGCCACTTTATATATTATCGTCCAAAACAGCAGGGCAACCGAGGAAGCTCCAACGGGAATCCCGTCCTGCCGCATATAATAAATCTGCATCGGCTGTCCACCACTTGCTGATGGTGTAATTGCATTAAAAAGAAAACAGATAAAATTATATTTCACACTTTGCAGGGATGAAACAGAACTTCCCAATGATTTCATAATAATTTGCAGAGAAACCGCCTGCAATCCCAAAAAAAGGATTGCTGCCAGCACAGCCAGAAACAGCCGGATTTTTTTAGCCTGTCTCATGGCAGTGAAAATCTCCTGGATATCTTCCCCCTGAAGCAGAGTATAAAAAGTAAAGACTAAAACAACTATCATAAACAGTATATTAAGCACATACGTTATTTTCTTCTGCATGAAACCCCCTACAACGATCTAAACGGAAACTTGTTCTTATTTTAACCGGAATGTTTTTGGAGCTACCAGCCAGGCTATGGCAAAACCTGCTGCCAATACCACGATTGTTATCCCCAGCACCAGGCCGGTAAAGAAAACCGGAACGGTATGTATCTGAAGACACAGATAGGATAACAGATAGATTCCACTGGAACAGACAGAGTACCCTACTCCAGTCTTAGCCCCTCCCTCCGTAAAAGGCTGAAAGATATAATACATACACAGGAATACGACAGAGTAGAATACTGCCAGTATACCCACACAAAGTACAATAGAAAGCATCTGCAATACATGATCCTGCTGTTTTAACAACAATGTATTAATGATAATTCCCCCCCAAAGAACAGCTACCATCGGAATCTCTGCCCGGAGCATGTATTTCAGCCGGATACGAAACCCTTGTAATATTGCCTCCGGAGTACGGTAGTATCCGTATTTCAACAAGGACACATCACAGTTGTAAAACATTGCCTGGGTCAGATTCTGTCCTGATGAAGCACAGTACATGATAAATACCATTACTGGCATAAACTGGTTGACACTTTTCCAGATCATGTCACTAAGCACTGAAAACTCCTTATAAGACATGACAATATTTGCGATTACCAGTGCCAATGCTGCCAGCAGAAAAATTCCACCAGCTACTATTGTCTTAATAATCACAGCATTTCTCACCAGACGTTTATGACGCCTAAAAAAAATCGCATTCAAATATTCATATCCCTGCTTGTCCTGATACAAACGTGACTGCAGCTCTTCTGATTTTACTTCCTTATCCTGCAGCACATAACTGGCTTTTTTGGCATCTGCTATTGCCTGTTCTGCCTCTGCCAACCCCTCCCGGCTGCACATTCTTCTTGCAATCAGAACATAATCAGGATAGCTCCACAGATACCAGATGGATCCTATTCCAGCCAATACTGTTATTACCAGAAATGCCACCAGAAACAGCATATTTTCTAACAAAGACAGATGGATTTCTGTCTTTGTTCCCTGCAAGAGAAACAAAAGCGGATATGTTCCATATGCCACAAGTACCATAATCGTGTTATAACAATAATAAATTCCTGCCACAGTTCTATTCTTTTCCTGAAACGGCACTCCAAATCTATCATTGAGCTTTAGTCTCACTGCCTCTCCAATAAAACGGAAACAAACATAAATACATAAAAAACACAACAGCCGGAGCAACGGCCAGTCAAACCCCACCACCAGGACTACCCAGAGAAAAATACTATAATAAATAAACTGGCGTCCATACTCCCATAGAATTTTTGTCAGATAATGCTCTCTCGGATTAAAACGCATCAGATTTAAGATCAGATAATCATTTTCGTCTCCTTTGACGGTAATATGGCTGTTTACCAGAGAACCAAGCATACAATTTAAGAAAAAGAAGCTCCATGCCAGCATTCCGGAAAAGTACTCTTTATCCCATTCCAAAACACCGGTCATGATCAGAGCAGGAATGCAGATTACACCAACAAAATAAATGCCCTTCATGAAAACGTCCACGAATGCTCCAGAGATTATCCCCAGTATCCCCAACACCTTTTTTATGTCTGCACGGACATACCATTCCTCAGAAATGTGACTGCCAAGAAACTTTAATTTTTTTATCGTAAAAATAAATCTATTTGCTCTCTGTGCAAAAGAAAGCTGAATTTTTTTATACAACGTCCAAATCATGAAACACCTCTCTAAAACCCATTCGGGACAATGTCATCCTGTGTTAAAAGCTGCATGATCTTCTCTTCAAAATCCTCTCCCTGATAAGCCTTCTCATCGACTCCAGTCAAGGTTCCCTGATGGAGAAGTACGATTTCATCACATAAATCCTGTGCCAGCTGTAAAATATGTGTGGACAATATAATAATATGATCCTTCTTCATTTCCAGAAGCATCTCTTTCATTTCATGTGCTGCCACTACATCCAGAGAAGTCAGAGGCTCATCCAGCAGGATGACGGGTGGACGGCTGATCAGCAGACAAAGCATCTGCATTTTATTTTTCATACCATGGGAATAACCTTTTAACAGCCGGTCTAAATCCGTATATTCCAGTGCCACCATATCAGCATATTCCTCTACTGTTTTTCTGTCCTTGATTTTCTTCTGGTTGATATCCAGGAAAAACTTAATAAACTCATAGCCTGTCAGAAATTCCGGCAGGACAGGCGTGGAAAACGCATACCCGATCTTGTCATAATCCATGGCGATATCCTGTCCGTTCTCTCTTAAAACTACCGAACCACTTTCATACTCAATCTCCCGGCTGATACAGTTAAATAATGTTGTTTTTCCTGCTCCGTTTCTTCCCAGCAGACCATAAATCCTCCCCTTTTCAAAGGTATAAGAGACTCCGTTTAAGACCTCTTTTTCATCAAATTTCTTCTCAATCTTATTTAAAATTAATTCCACGTTTTTCTCCTTTTTTTACTGGAAATGTACAAGTGCCGCTACTCTGCACATTACCGCTCTCACTCCAACAGTCTGTGCACTTCTGGAAACAGCGCAACACTTCTTTCCAGGATCCCTTTCACATAAGCTATCAAAATCCCATAATTAACAATAGGCACCCGCTGCTGTCCTGCACAGTAAATCCGATGTTTCATTTCCTTCTCATGAAGAGTACATCCACCACAGTGGATCACCAGGGCATAGGAAGATAAATCTGCTGGAAACTGTGTACCACTGCAGGTATCTATCTCCAATTTTTTTCCAGTATAGTCTCTAAGCCAACGTGGTATTTTCACGGTGCCTATGTCATCACACTGTCTTCTGTGAGTACAGCCCTCTGCGATCAACACTCGATCTCCGTCCTTCAGACGTTCTACTGCAGTGACTCCCTCCACAAGCCTGGTAAGATTTCCCTTATGTCTGGCAAATAAGATAGAAAAGGAGGTAAGCGGTATTTCTTCTGGCACGATCCGGGAAACCTCCTCAAAAGCCTGAGAATCTGTAACCACCATTTTTACCTGTCCCTTTAACTTTTCCAATATCACAGCGAGCGACGGAACCTGCGTCACTACAGATACTGCATGGTTATCCAGCAGATCACGTATCGTCTGCTGCTGTGGCATGATCAGCCGTCCTTTTGGTGCAGCAGAGTCTACTGGAACCACCAATACCACAATATCATCTTTCTCTACCAGATCACCAAGGATATGCAATTTTAAATCTGCGTCCGGCACCTGTGCGATCAGAGTATCTTTCAGCTCTTCTAGTCCCGTTTTTTGGACAGTGCTGATCACATTAACCGGTATGGTTCCATTCTTTGCCACTAACTGATTCCTTATCTGCTCCGCTTTTCCCTCTCCCAATTTATCTGACTGGTTTAATACGATAATATAAGGAAGTTTTTTCTCCTCGATCACAGAGATAATTTCCAACTCCTGCTGCCCCAGACCACGTTTTGTCTGTAAATCCTCGTGTGTCAACTGGGAAACATCTACTACAACCAAGGCAATATCTGTTCGGTTCAGCACCTGCATTGCCTTTTCGACGCGCTTTTCTCCAAGCTCCCCCTCATCATCCAGTCCAGGGGTATCAATAAACATGCATGGACCCAATGGCAAAATCTCCATTGCTTTATATACCGGGTCTGTCGTAGTCCCCTTTATATCAGATACAATGGCAAGCTGCTGCCCTGTCAAAGCATTGATCACACTGGACTTGCCGGCATTTCTCCTGCCAAATAACGCAATCTGCAGACGGTCTCCCTGTGGTGTTGCTGTCAAACTCATGATGTCATTCCTCCATTCCTTTACCCATTTTAACAGAAAGCTTCTCTATTCTTTTATCGAATCTGTCCGTCACCTGAAATCAAATATTTCATTGTTGTCAGTTCCTTTAGACCCATCGGTCCTCTGGCATGAAGCTTCTGGGTTGATATGCCGATTTCTGCTCCCAGCCCAAATTCACCGCCATCCGTAAATCTTGTGGAACAATTCACATAAACGCAGGCGGAATCCACCTCCTGCTGAAATTTCTGTGCACTGGAATAGCTTTCCGTCACAATACATTCAGAATGCCCGGTGGAATATATTCCAATATGTGAAATAGCTTCTTCGATGGAATCCACAACCTTGATGGCAATAATATAATCCAGAAATTCCGTCGCATAATCTTCGTCGGTTGCTGACACAACGCAATCCCCCAAAATTGCTTTGGTCCGCTCACAGCCTCGGATTTCCACCTGATGTTCATCTAATTTTTTCTTTAGCACAGGTAAAAACTTCTCTGCCATATCCTTATGTACCAGACAATTTTCCAGAGCATTACATACACTCGGACGCTGTGTCTTTCCATTGTCAGTAATTGCTACTGCCATGTCCAGATCAGCAGTGCTGTCTATATAGATATGACAATTACCAGTTCCTGTCTCAATCACTGGTATCGTAGCGTTATTTACTACCGCCTGAATCAGACCGGCTCCTCCTCTTGGTATCAGGATATCGATAAAGCCATTTGCTTTCATCATCTGGATAGAAACCTCTCTGGAGGTATCCTCCACCAATTGTACAATATCCTCTGGAAAACCACACTCCTTTACTGCCTCCCGCATGGTATTCATCAGTATTTTATTGGAACAGATAGCTTCCTTGCCGCCGCGTAAAATTGCTGCATTACCGCTCTTAATACAAAGAGATGCTGCATCTACCGTTACATTGGGACGTGATTCATAAATAATTCCCACAACCCCCATCGGAACTCTGATTTTGGAAATCTTCATTCCATTAGGACGGGTAGAACCTTCCAGAATCTGCCCTACCGGATCCTCCAGATTTACCAGCTGGATACAGGCATCCGCAATTCCCCGTATCCGGTCAGGAGTCAGACGGAGACGGTCCACCATAGTCTCTGAAATACCATTTTCTCTGGCATGGGAAATATCTTTCTCATTCTCAATCAGAATCTTCTCCTGGTTCTGCAACAGCTTTTCTGCAATTTTCTCCAGCATCTGGTTTTTCTCTCCAGTTGATGCCGTCAAAAGACTCTTTTTTGCCTTTTTTGCCTTTTGTCCTAATTCTTCAATATAATTCATATGTTTTCCTCCCTCTTCTGCCTTTCGGCTTCGCGTAAACCGAAACAAAAAGGTTTCCGCACTGGCGAAAACCTCTCAATCCAACTCTGCTAATCCATTGGAATTGCTTTAGAACATGCGATTGCCAGTGCTCCTGGTCCAATATGACATGCCACACTCAGCGATAATGGATTGCACACGATCTCTTTCACTCCAAAATGTTCTTTTAATTCCTGTACGAATTTTTCTGCCGCTTCCTCATTGGCAGTATGGGCAGCCTCCAGATGAATAGCATCAATATTTTTCATACCGCCAAAACGATTCTGAATATCTGCTTCCATGGCTGCTATCATCTTAGCTGCTCCCTGCTTTTTCGTTCTTGCGATGGTAAAAGCATCTAATTTTTCACCCTGAATCTGAAGCACTGGCTTTAAACGCAATGCAGAGCCCAAAGCAGCAGCCGCCGGTGTAATACGTCCACCTCTTTTCAGATAGGTAAGAGTATCCAGCATAATATAAATACTGGACTCCATTTTTTCCTGCATCAATATATCCTTAATCTGCTTTGCACTTTTTCCAGACTCAGCCAAGGTAATGGCATCCAGCACAGACTGGCGCTGCGTTACGGAAATCCTCTGGTTATCCACTACCTGAACTTTATCATCAAAATCCTGTGCCAGCATCATCGCTGTACTACAGGAACCAGAAAGCCCACTGGACATCGGAATGTAGATAATTTCTTCTGCATCCTCCAATGCTGCCTCCCAATACTTTATTACATCATCCACAGAAGGCTGTGAAGTAGAAACCGTTACATTTTGCTGCAATCTTTCGTAAAACTCCTTCTGTGACAGGCTGATATCCTCATAATAGGTTTCTCCATCGATGATAAATGGCATCGGAATCACTCGGATTCCCATTTCTTTAGCTTCCATCTGGGTAATTCCACTGTTACTGTCTGTCATTACTGCAACCTTACTCATTGCTTACCTCCACTATTTCAAAAAACCATTGACTATCTGCTCTTCTGCTTCTGCCTCTGTCAATCCTAATGTCATCAGCTTGATCAACTGTTCCCCTGCAATCTTTCCGATGGCTGCCTCATGGATCAACGCGGCATCAATATCATTGGCAGTCAGCTCTGGTATTGCACTGACACTCGCCTCATCCATAATGATCGCATCACATTCTGTATGACCATTGCAGGCATTATTGCCATTGATCCGGGAACGGAAAATCTGTTTTGATTCCTGCTTTGCTACGGAACGGGAAACTACATTGGCACTGCTTCCCTCTCCATTCATATCCACCACAAAATCAGTCTCTGCTATCTGAGTCCCATGTGTCATGATTTTCTCATGAATCACCAGGGAGGCATCAGCTGCCAGATCAGCTTTTGTTTCCCGAAGGGTAGAATCTACGCCTTTGATCTGGACAGAATCCATCTCCATATATCCACCCTCTTCTATATGGATCACTGTTGTAGGATTCAAAATGCGTTTTCCCTTCCCATCTCCTTCTCCGTAATGCTTCTCAATATATTTTACCCTGGCACCTTTTTTAATATAAAAAGTATGAATACCATCATGCTCTGATGTATCTACTCCACAGTTGTGTATGCCACAACCTGCCACGATGGTCACATCTGCATCTTCTCCAATATAAAAATCATTATATACCATATCCTTTAATCCGGACTGACTCAATACTACGGGAATATGAACACTTTCATTCTTTGTCCCCGGCTTTATGATAATATCAATCCCCGGTTTGTCGTCCTTTGTTACAATATCAATATTAGCAGTCGTATTTCTTCCTGCCAGTGCCCCATTGGAACGAATATTATATGCTCCCTCTGGCACCTGATGAAGATCAGCCACCTGCTCCAGCAATGCTTTCTCTATTGAATCCATACTCAACACTCCATTTCTATTCTGGCTCTCTATCCTCTTATTTATAACTTTGCACTAGTTATTCATTTTATTCATCAGGGTCTGACAGGCAATGTCATTTTTCATCAGCTTTGGCATAATTTCCTCTCTGGTTCCCTGATCTACCACTTCTCCATCTGCAATAACAATGATCCGGTCTGCAATATTCAAAATTCTCTCCTGATGAGAAATAATCAAAATGGTTCCCTGAATCCTCTGATACATCTTTTCAAATACCTGAATCAGGTTCTGGAAGCTCCAGAGATCAATTCCTGCCTCCGGCTCATCAAAAATTGAGAATTTCGTTCCTCTTGCAAGAATCATGGCAATCTCAATCCTCTTTAACTCTCCACCCGATAGACTGGAATTTACCTCACGGTTAATATAATCTCTGGCACAAAGCCCCACCTCTGACAAATATTCACACGCCTGTGTCATGCTGATCTTCTGACCTGCCGCCAGGGTAATCATATCCATCACTGTCATGCCCTTAAACCTCACTGGCTGCTGAAAGGCAAAACTGATACCTGCATTAGCACGTTCTGTAACATTCATCTCTGTAATATCCTGGTCATCCAGAAAAATCTGCCCGCTGGTAGCACGATTGATACCTGCAATCGTTTTTGCCAGCGTAGATTTTCCTCCGCCGTTTGGTCCAGTGATCACGACAAGATGTTCATCAATCTTTAAATTTATATTCTTTAAAATTTCTTTATCCTTGCTTTCCTCGTCATTTACCTGAAAGCTGATATCTTTTAACTCTAACATCGCATCCTCCATTTCAAAAAACTGACTCCCATCCCGCATGTCAGTATCTCCTGGCAGAAAAGAACAAACTCTCCTTTTGATCTTCCCTGTAAAGTAAAAAACCTTTCCTCATTATATATGAACTTGCTAGGAATAGCAACACCTTCCCACACATCACAGGAAGGAGCATAAAAATGCAGAAACTCTATAACTTAAAGGTTGATTATCATACTTTTCCGTAGTATGATAAAATTAAGTATGCAATAATAATATGTGCAGATGATATGATATAAAATCAGGAAAGAAAGAGGTGATTCCTATGCATCGTTTTTTACGCGCTATCGGTTTCAGTAATATCAATAACAGAAAGAACATGGATAAACTGCTGGGAATCATTTTGAGCCAGCCAGATGTCTGTAAAAAGGCAGAACTTTCTCCTGACCGTATATACACAGAATTTCGCAAGGAATTTGCCCATCATGCTGGAATTGTTGTCCGGGGAGAATATGACGAAAAGGGCTTTTTTCATATAGAACATTATTTTCCATATCTGGAAAGCACCTTTCTTTCTGTCAACACAGACATCACGGTCAATAAACGGGTGGATACTGATGCCTACACGGGCATGTGCGATGATTTACGCCTTGGCATTTCCTTAATTTTTTACCTGCAAAACGCGGTGGATTATCTGTTACTGGACTGCAATGACAACACTCCACACAAAGCTAAAACCATATTATCCGGTCTTTCACTAAATGGTACGATTATTTTAGGTATCGAAAATACAGAAGACAAGCTCAAAAAGAAAACTTACCGTTCTCATATGCGGAACCAGCTGATCGCCATGGCAAAGTCCGGTGACCAGGATGCTATTGATAGTCTTACTGTAGATGAAATAGACCTGTCTGCACAAATCAACCGGCGTATCAAGAACGAAGACCTGTACAGCCTGGTGGAAACCAGCTTTGTTCCTTATGGTTCTGAATCAGACAACTATTCCATCCTTGGCACAATTATAAACTGGAGTGTTATTACTAACTCCTATACGGGGGAAGAGATATACCAGCTGCTGATTTCCTGCAATGATATTATTATCAGTGTCGGCATTAACAAAACAGATCTTCTGGGCGAACCGATGATCGGCCGCCGTTTCAAAGGAGTTATCTGGATGCAGGGATTGGTAGATTTCCAGAAAGTATAATCATCCTTACTTATGAATGCTACAATATATCTCCGGCAAATCTTTTGGCAGGACATACGGTGTATCTTTGGTATCATTTGTCTCTTCCTTTATCAAGAACACTTTGGACCGTTTTTCTGCTTTCGGACAATTTTCACTCGCCAGTTCACCGGATTCTTTGCAGACAGTATATCTGATATGACAGTTACAATTTTCTACCGGTTCCGTTCCTCTGGCAAAAAATTCTTTACGGATGCAATTTCCTTCCTGGGTCTCATTACATAGCCCCTCTACTGCCAGGTTTCCACATTTCGTACAGATTATGCGTTCCACAATATCCGATGGTTTTTGGAACTCTGCCTTTTCTATTTGTTTTACACGATGGACCTCCTTCATGATTTCTTTCCATATTTCTTTGTAAACCCTGGTATGGTCCTGTTTCCCATCTTCAGATCCACACCAGACACCCGTAGTATAATATGGTGTATAACCTTCAAACCAAAAATCCTTTTTGGAATCTGATGCACCAAAAAGACCGGCTGCCTGTATTTCTTTTCCATCAAAAATGGTATCTTTTCCTTCCTCTTCCAAAATAAATTCTGTCATGGCATCTGTTAACAGCCATGTTGTGGATGCTTTAATTATCCTTTTTTCATCTGGCTCATTCTCTAGCAAAACATTTCCATCCCGGTCAACCACTTTTGTATAAAAAATTGGTTCCATATATCTTCCACCATTAGCGATGCTTGCATAAGCAGCTGTCAATTCCAGATTGCAGACACCTTCCACCAGTTTTCCTGCTGCCAATGACAGACTAATATCTGTATCAGTATTTCCCTCAGCATTCCCGCTCCGGTCTACAAGAGTAGAAAATCCAAGATTTAATAAATAATCATATCCTGTCTGAGGAGTGACTTTTTCCAATATTTTCACTGCTGGTATCCTCAATGAACCCAGGATACTTTCTCTTATCGTAACCAGTCCCTGATATTCTGAACTATTTTTTAATCCTTGCCGCTTTTTGTCATCCAGATAACCATTACTGCTATCATCCTCTACTGTCCCCATAGTCATACCTGCTGTATCCAGTGCAGGCAGCCAGGTAGACAGTATGGAAAATACAGTTCCGGGATCCCTTAGATAATCAACCGCTCCATTCTCATCAATCTTTATTTCGTTTCTTTCATATCCTCCATTTAACGCCTTAACCCTTCCAGTTGACTGATCCATCACCACAACAGAAACCTGTGATTGCTTATCGGACTCTTTGCCCTGTATCACTTCGTCACAAATCTGCTGAATTTCTTTGTCCTGACAGGTATAAATCTTCAATCCACTGTGATGCACTGCGTTATATGCTCTTGTCTGGGAATACCCGAGTTTTGTCTTTAAATCTTCTATTACTTTTGAACTTACTGCATCTATATAATATGTCTGTGCTTCCGATACTCCTTTTTTTCTCTCTTCCCCATTTTGTAATTCCATATATACATCCTCACCCAATGCATCCTCATAGTCATCCTCCGAAATACAGCCCATATTCAACATGCTTTCCAAAACCATTTCCCTCTGGGTGGCATTTGCCTCCTGTTCTTCCAACGGATGAAACCGCTCACAATCCTGACCAGCCGCAGCAAGTACTGCTGCTTCAGCAATCGTAATATCAGCAGCATCTTTGTCAAAATAGTATTTAGATGCCGACTGGACCCCCAGTATATTTTCCCCAAGGCAGATTGTGTTTAAATAGTATTCCAGTATTTTTTCTTTTCCCATGGTATCTTCCAGTTTAACAGCCAGATATTGCTCCTGAAGCTTTTCAGTCAGGCCGGAAAAAAGAGAGGTAGCATCATCATTTCCAAAAACCTGGTTTTTTAATAATTTCTGTGTAATGGTTCTATTGACTTCTTCCTGGTTCTTTTCTCTTTTCAAACCTGCATATAGGGAGGTAAGCACTCCCCGTATATCAACACCATGATGTTTATAAAATCTGGAATCCTCTGATGCCAGAAACGCATTTTTTAATGCATCGGATATCTGATTGCCTGAAACATACTCCTGTTCTGCCTGTTCTCCATTTACCGTTTGTATCTCATTGCCTGAAATGTCATAGAATACCGATGCATATCCATCTGATAATAATTCCTGTTCACTGATTACAGGAGTACTGTCAAAAATCCCCTGGACTGCTCCAGCGATACAGAATCCCGCCAATAATAAAATCCCCAGTATGATCAACAAATTAAAACAAAACAGGTCCAGACGAATCCGGTTTTTCACTTTTTTTTGATGTGACAGAAGGTCTTTTTCTTTTTTTATAATATTACTTTCACCAAAATTCATGTTATTACCTCTTTTCTGCCTGCCAAAAAATCACCACAGGTATCAAGCTCAATTGCTTTTTCACATACATAGTAATAAGTATAACATACTTCCCCAGGAAAATGGATTAAATTTTTCTCTCTTCAGCATGAATTCCCCAATTATTTGACTTGACAAGAGATTTTCATAGTGATATGCTTTTCAACAAAATAAACAAGTGATCAGATAGAGGTTGCACTCTTCATAAGTACATTGCCGTATGCTTCAGGAGCAGATGAGGGGAATGGAAAGGGGACAGTGCCGAAAGGGTATCCTGCCTGACCGGATACACCTTGGGCATGGCGTGAATAACGACATGACTGTCATCATTTGATGGAGCGCTATCGACTGATATTCAGAATGTAATTTTAAGAGACGGCGCAGATTTCCGTCTCTTTTTTGCTTCCTAGGAAAATTCATCCTCGCATAAATGAAAACTGACCATAGTCTGATCACACAAAAACAACATTTCCAAAAGGAGAATATTACTATGGCTATTTTTAAAGGAGCTGGTGTTGCACTTGTCACACCAATGAAGGACAACCACGAAATCAATTTTGACAAGCTGGCTGAACTGATCGAGGATCAGATTGCCGGACAGACTGATTCCATCATTATTTGTGGCACTACAGGAGAATCTGCTACTATGACAGTGGAAGAACACATCGAAACCATCCGTTTTACCGTAAAACAAGTGAACGGCAGAATTCCGGTCATCGCGGGAACCGGCTCTAACTGTACTGCCACTGCTGTCCAGTTGAGCAAATGTGCGCAGGAAGCAGGTGCTGATGGCGTTCTTTTAGTAACACCTTACTATAACAAATCTACCCAAAAGGGATTGATTGCCCATTATACTACAATCGCAAAGGAAATTGATATTCCCGCTGTTTTGTATAATGTACCAAGCCGTACTGGCTGTGCATTACAACCTGAAACCATAGCCGCCCTTGTAAAAAATGTAAAAAATATTGTTGGTGTAAAGGAAGCATCTGGAGATATCGGCAGCATTGCCAAATTAATGCACTTATGTGACGGCAATATCGACCTGTATTCCGGAAATGATGATCAGGTAGTTCCAGTCCTCTCTCTAGGTGGCATTGGTGTCATTTCTGTAGTCTCTAACATTGCACCAAAATACATGCATGACATGGTATACAGCTATCTGGACGGAAAGGTGACCCAGAGCTGTAAAATGCAGCTGGATTGTATTCCTCTTTATAAAGCTCTGTTCTGTGAGGTTAACCCAATCCCGGTAAAAGCCGCCCTGAATTTGATGGGAAAAGACGTAGGGTCCCTTCGCGCACCTCTGACCGAAATGGAACCACAAAATCAACAAATCCTAAGAAAAGCAATGTTGGATATGAATTTGATCTAATCATCGGAACGTCTTCCAAATAAAAGAACCAGGCGTAGGAGCTGGAGAATAGTAGATACCGTTGCCGTCACATAAGTCATGGCGGCAGCACTAAGCACTTTTCTGGCTCCTTTCATTTCGTCACCATATAATATCCCTCTGTTCTCCAGTATCTTTAACGCTCTGCCAGATGCATTAAACTCCACAGGAAGAGTGACTACCTGAAAGAGCAGAGTAAGCGCAAAAAGAAGAATCCCTATATTTAATAAATTTGTCATATCAAACACAATGCCCAATAGAATAATCGGCCACGAAAGCTTAGAACCAAGATTAACTACAGGGACGATAGAATTCCGAATCCGGATTGGCACATAATCCACTTGGTCCTGTATAGCATGGCCACATTCATGAGCAGCTACTCCTACTGCTGCCACCGAAGTAGAACCATAGACACTGTCAGATAAACGGAGTACCTTTCCTCTGGGATCATAGTGATCTGTCAGATTTCCACTGACTCTCTCAATTGGGATGTTTGTCAGTCCTGCCTCCCTTAATATCTGCTGCGCCACCTGTTCTGCCGTCAAATGACGGCTATTTCCCACATGGCTATACTTATTAAAAGTGCGGTTGACATTTGCTGATGCAATCATACAGATCACTGCACCAATGATCACCAACACATAGGTTGGATCATAGTAATAATACATTCCTGGCATGACAAAATCTCCTTTTCTACTAGTATAAAACTACTTTAACAAAAACATACCCCAAACTTTTTCTTCTTAAGAAAACCAGAAACCATTTGCTTACGCATTAAATTAGCATACTTTTTTCTGAAACACAAGATGAATTTATTATCATTTTCTTAACAAACAATAAAAGATGGGAATATTTTACACATAAAATATTCCCATCTTTTATCATATCATTCCATACTTAAATAAACTTTATCATTTTCCATTCTAACGATAAATAATATCGCTTCTCTTTGGTCCGTTAGATACCATTGTAATCGGTACTCCGATTTCTTTCTCAATAAACTCAATATATTTGCGGCAGTTCTCCGGCAGTTTATCATATTCCCTGATACCACCAATGTCACAATTCCATCCAGAAAGTACTTCATATACTGGCTTTGCTTTAGAAAGCTTTGCAGTGACAGGGAACTCCTTCACTACCTCCCCATCAATCTCATAACCTACACATACTGGAATTTCCTTCAGATATCCCAGACAATCCAGAACAGTTAACGCTACCTCCGTTGCACCCTGTATTTCACAACCATACCGGGAAGCTACTGCATCAAACCATCCCATACGACGTGGACGACCTGTGGTAGCACCATATTCTCCACCATCTCCACCATGCTTACGAAGCATGTCTGCCTCTTCTTCATCCAGAATTTCACTGACAAACTCACCAGCACCTACTGCACTGGAGTATGCCTTTACTACCGTGACAATACGCTTAATTTCATATGGTGGAATCCCTGCACCAATGGCACCATAGGAAGCCAGAGTAGAAGAAGAGGTAACCATTGGATAGATTCCATGATCCGGATCCTTCAGAGAACCAAGCTGTCCTTCCAGAAGGATCCCCTTGCCCTCTTTGATTGCTTTACGCAGAAATGCGGATACATCACATACGTACGGAGCAACCATATCACGGTATTCATGAAGGGTAGCCAGTAATTCATCCGGATTTAATTCCGGTTTGTTATACAAATACTTTAAAATAACATTTTTCTGCTCGCATATCCTTTGAATCTTTTCCTTCAGGATTTCATCATCAAATAACTCAGAAACCTGAATACCAATTTTAGCATATTTATCAGAATAGAACGGGGCAATACCAGACTTAGTTGAACCAAAGGATTTCTTTCCCAGACGTTCCTCCTCATACTCATCAAACAGGATATGATACGGCATCAGAATCTGTGCACGGTCCGATACTAATACCTTTGGCTTTGGGACACCTTTTTCTACCAAACTGTTGATTTCTTTAAACAGATAAGGAATATTTAACGCTACACCATTTCCAATGATACTTGTGGTATGATCATAAAACACACCGGATGGCAAAAGATGTAAAGCAAATTTACCATAATCATTAATAATGGTATGTCCAGCATTACTGCCTCCCTGAAAACGGACGATTATATCCGACTTCTCACCCAGCATATCTGTTATCTTTCCCTTTCCTTCATCGCCCCAGTTTGCTCCAACGATTGCTGTTACCATATTTTCCTCCATTCTTGTACAGGCTTCGGATAATCAAAATCAGCCCGAACATATCAATTTTTTCAGATTGCCATAAATCTATTTATGCATCAACTGTTTCAAAAACGCACATCCGCCTTCCCTTGAAACAGCTTCATGCCTTTTATACATTAATCTCTGCCTTAACACCCAGGATTTCCTGATTCGCATCCAAAATAGGCTGTACTACATCAGCAACAAATTCCTCTACCTGAGAAGCAGCACGTCCAGTATACCTTGAAGGTTCCATTGCTGCCTGCAGCTCTTCCAAGGTCATAGGGAATTGTTCATCCTCTGCAATCAATTCCAACAGATTGTTATCTTTGCCCATTACCTTGACATTTTTTCCTGCCTCCATAGAAAGCTGGCGAATCTTCTCATGAAGCTCCTGTCTGTCCCCACCTGCTTTCACTGCATCCATCATGATATTTTCTGTAGCCATAAACGGAAGCTCAGACATCAGACGTTTTTCAATCACTTTATCATATACTACCAGACCATCTACAACATTTAATGTCAGGTCCAGAATACCATCTGTTGCCAAAAATCCCTCTGGAATACTGATTCGCTTATTGGCAGAATCATCCAATGTACGCTCAAACCACTGGCAGGCAGAAGTAAACATAGTATTTGTCACATCTGCCATAACATATCTTGCTAATGAAGCAATACGCTCGCTGCGCATCGGATTTCTCTTGTATGCCATAGCAGAGGAGCCAATCTGATTCTTTTCAAACGGCTCTTCTATTTCCTTTAAGTGCTGAAGCAGACGAATATCATTAGAAAACTTATGTGCGCTGGCTGCAATACCTGCCAGAACATTTGCCACACGGGTATCCAGCTTCCGGGAATAGGTCTGTCCAGAAACAGGGAAACACTCCTTAAATCCCATTTTTCTTGCGATGATTTCATCCAGCTTCTTAACCTTCTCCTCATCTCCATCAAACAATTCCATAAAGCTCGCCTGTGTACCAGTAGTACCTTTAGAGCCCAATAATTTCATATGTTCCAGCACATGATCCAAATCTTCTAAATCCATAAGGAATTCCTGCAGCCAAAGTGTAGCTCTCTTTCCAACTGTCGTAGGCTGTGCCGGCTGGAAGTGAGTGAACGCCAACGTAGGCTGAGACTTATATTTCAATGCAAAACGTGATAACTCATCCATTACATTGATCAATTTGGTCCGAACCAGCTGCAATGCCTCTGTCATAATGATCACATCGGTATTATCACCCACATAACAGGAAGTGGCACCGAGATGAATGATTCCCTTCGCCTTTGGACACTGTACACCATACGCATATACATGGGACATTACATCATGACGGACCAGCTTTTCTCTTTCCTTTGCCACATCATAATTGATATCCTCTGCGTGGGACTTCAATTCCTCAATCTGTTCTTTGGTCACAGCCGGGTTTCCATCTTCATCCAAAAGCCCTAATTCATTCTCCGCCTCAGCCAATGCGATCCACAAACGTCTCCAGGTCCTGAACTTCTTATCCGGTGAAAAAATATACTGCATTTCCTTGCTGGCATAACGCTCGGAAAGCGGACTTGTATATCTGTCATTACTCATATTTGCCTCCATTCTGCGCACTCATTTCGCGCAACTTTAGTGATCATATTCTCCACGGATATCCTCTTTTGGCGGGTCTATCGGATAATCTCCGGAAAAACACGCATGGCAATACCCGTTATCTCCATCTATTAGTTCATTTAAACGCCCAATCTCCAGATAACCTAAGGAATCCGCTCCTATCTCCTGGCAAATCTCATCAACAGAATGATTGTAAGCAATCAACTGTTCGCTGGACGGCACATCCGTTCCAAAATAACATGGGTACTGAAATGGCGGTGAACTAATGCGTACATGAACTTCCTTTGCTCCTGCATCCTTAAGCATCTTAACAATACGTGCGCTGGTAGTTCCTCTTACAATAGAATCATCAATCATAACAACTCTCTTATCACGAACCACCTCACGCAAAACATTCAGCTTCACCATCACACTCGACTCTCTTGCCGACTGCTTAGGCTTTATAAAGGTACGTCCCACATAGCTGTTTTTAATAAACGCCGTACCATAAGGAATCCCCGATTCCATAGCATATCCCATAGCCGCTGCATTTCCAGACTCAGGAACCCCCACAACAATATCCGCTTCTACTGGATGTGTCTGTGCCAGAATACGTCCTGCAATCAGCCTGGAACTATGTACGCAGATTCCGTCTATATAACTGTCTGGTCTTGCAAAATAAATATACTCAAAGATACATTTTGCCATCCGCCCTCCAGAAAGACTCTTATCTGATGTAATTCCCTCCGGTGTAATAGTAACAATTTCACCCGGTTCTACATCACGGATAAATTCAGCTCCTACCGTATCCAGAGCACAGGATTCCGATGCAAGAAAATAAGCATTATCTCTTTTACCAATACAGAGCGGACGAAAGCCCTGGGGATCTCTTGCTCCAATCAGCTTACGCGGACTGGCAACCACAAGGGAATAGGCACCCTTAATCCTGGTCATAGCCTGTTTAACCGCTTCTTCCACCTTTCCCACCTTTAACCGTTCTCTGGCAATCAGGTAGGCGATCACTTCCGAATCAATAGTGGTCTGAAAGATTGCACCATTCATTTCCAGCTCTCTGCGAAGATCTACCGCATTGACCAGATTTCCATTATGCGCCAATGACAGGGTTCCCTTGATATAATTCAATACAAGTGGCTGGATATTCTCTGCGGTACTGGCACCTGCTGTGGAATAACGTACATGACCAACTCCGATGTCTCCTTTCATTTTTTCCAGATTTTCGGAATTGAACACCTCATTTACCAATCCCATCCCTTTCACCGATGCAGAATTTCTTGGCGGTCCGTCTGTCCTGCTCACAGCAATACCGCAGCTTTCCTGACCACGATGCTGAAGGGAAAATAATCCATAATAAATAGAAGATGCCACATCTCCCCCATCCATATCATACATTCCAAATACGCCACACTCTTCTCCCAGCTTTGGCTCCTCTGTATGAGTCAAAAGACAATCTGTACACTGGCAGTCTCCACATGATGTATTTTTATTACAAATCGTATTATTGCTCATTCTAATGACCATGCCTTTCTGCTTACGTATTACACAAAAGAATAACCCCGGAAATTATAAGCTAACCCCCGAGGTCCTGTATTACTTTGTAAGGCCAATTCTCTTAGCAACCTCTTGATAAGCATCTTCCACACCGCCCAGGTCTCTTCTGAAACGGTCCTTGTCCAGCTTCTCATGTGTCTTCTTATCCCAGAATCTACAAGTATCCGGCGAAATCTCATCTGCCAGAATAATCGTCCCATCACTTGTCTTGCCAAACTCAATCTTAAAATCAATCAGATCAATACCGCACTCTCCGAAAAATTCTTTCAGGAAATCATTTACCATAAATGCATACTTTGTGATTGTATCAATATCTTCTCTGGTGGCAGCACCGATTGCGATCGCGAAATAGTCATTGATCAGCGGATCACCCAGTTCATCATCCTTATAACTGAACTCTAATGTCGGGCAAAGAAGCTGAAATCCCTCTTCGATACCAAGACGTTTTGAAAAGCTTCCTGCTGCAACATTACGGATAATCACCTCCAATGGTATAATATCCACCTTCTTGACTGCAGTCTCTCTATCACTTAACTCTTCCACATAATGAGTAGGAACACCTACTTCCTCTAATTTCTGAAAAAGAAAATTGGTCATACGATTGTTGATAACACCTTTACCAACGATAGTACCCTTCTTTTCACCGTTAAATGCAGTCGCATCATCCTTATAATCCACGATGAATACATTCTCATCCTCTGTCCTAAAGACTTTCTTTGCTTTGCCTTCGTAAACCATGTCTAACTTTTTCACAATAGTGTCCTCCTAATCATGTAAGTAATAAAACAAGTTCCCTCGATAGCACTGCAAATCGCACTGTTATCACAAACTACATTATATCAATTCCAGCAAAAATCTCAAGACTTTTTTGCAGAATGTTTCCGTGCCTTTGGTGTTGCTGTCACTGCAGATGCAGTAGAAGGCTCACTGTCTGATGCGGAAGTTACCTCTTTTGCATTTGCTAAATCTTCTAAGTCCATGATTCCTCTTTGAAACTTCAACCGTAAGATCCGCAGAACAGAATCGTCCAGACGCTTCTCAGATATAACTCCATCCTGTATACTTTTCAAAACACTCTGATATGCCTCATCCAGATCCTGCGGCATCACTATAATGTCCGCTCCTGCTTTGAAAGAACCGCATGCAGCTTCTCCCGGGGTATAATTATCTGTGATGGATGCCATGTCAAAGGCATCTGTTACAATCAGACCATCAAACCGCAGTTCATCACGCAAGATCGTTGTCATGATCAGATCTGACATACTTGCAGGTTCACTGCTTTCTGTCACCTTACTGACAGAAATATGTGATACCATGATAAAATCTGCACCAGCCTCTATTCCAGCTTCAAATGGCTTAAAATCTATTTTTCGCAGACTGGAAATACTGCTGTCTATATCCACACTTCCCTGATGGGTATCCCCACTGGAAGAACCCTGTCCTGGAAAATGCTTCAGGGTAGCACATACATTCTGACTCTGAATCCCTTTTACAAAAGCATCTACCATACCGGACACCTTTGCTGGATCATCTCCAAAGGAACGTGTACCAATTTCCTTATTTAATTCACTGGTTTTTACATCTGCTACTGGCGCAAAATCCACATTAAAGCCCAGTTCTCCGATTTCCTGACCAATGGTAACACCCATGTCATAAACATAATCCGCATCTTTCTGCTGTCCAATCTCTTCCATAGTGGGAAAAGTCGTAGTTTTCATCTTTTCATTATTGCCAATACGTGCCACATCTCCACCTTCCTCATCTACTGTAACAAAAAGAGGAATGCCCGCATTCTTTTGCAGTCGCCGGATCAGCTTTTTTGTTTGCTTTCTTTTTTGGATATTTCTGGAAAAGAGAATAACTCCTCCCACATGATAATTTTCCAGATTTTCCTTCATCTTCTTCGTTATCTTCTTCCATTCATAGAAGCTTCCTCTGGTATCATCCAAAAGCTCAAGATTTACCACAAACAGCTGACCCACCTTTTCTTTCAGGCTCATACTTTTCAAATAATCCAGAGCTGCGTAAGAAGCATCCTCTTTGCTCATTCCTATCGGCTCCTGGCTGCTTTCTACTGATGCCTTCGGAGTGTAAGCCGTTTTTGGGGTCTGGAAAGGCATGCTGCATCCTGTCAGTATCAGACATGCCGATAGGCAGACTGCAAGTCCTCTGTAATAAATATTCCATGTTTTTTTTATCTGTATCTGTTTCATTTTTTCCTCATTTCTATGCTGATTTCACTCTTTTTTCTTCCGTTTGCTTTTCCCTTCGCAAATAGTATAACACAATTTTATGAAAAATAAATTCATTTTACAGGAAACTGTCCAAGCCCATCTACATAAATTATCAATGTAAATAATTTTTACTGTCGTTTCATACGACAGAATGGAGGATTTTATGAGTGATTTAGCAGCAACTGGTTGTGGTGGCGGATGTGCAGGAAACGAAGGAGGATGCAGCTGGATTATTATTCTGCTTCTTCTTTGCTGCTGTGGCGGCAATGGTGGTTTCGGTAATGGATTTGGCGGCTGCGGCGGTGAAGGCGGTTGTGGCTGCAACTCCATTATCTGGATTCTGCTTCTTCTTTGCTGCTGTGGCGGCAATGGCGGTTTCGGTAATGGATGCGGATGCTAATCGTTTCGCACAGATTTTAGGGATGATGTCCCTGTGACAATCATCCAGCCAGGCTGTCGCTTCTGCGGCAGCCCTTTTTGCTTTATAGGACAGTTAACCCTATAAAGCAAAAAACGCTGATATGAAGATTCCACCATAAAACAAGTACAGGAAATGATATTTCATTATTATACTGATCATCTTTCATACTTTTTTCGGCAAGCTACACATTCTCTATCGATTTCATATATCGTATCCTCCTCTATGACCAGTTCGTCATCCATTCCCGCTCTCCTTTTCTGCCAGGAACCATAAGAACTATCTGTCCTGCAGTTTCTTCCACTACCATTTTTTCTTTCTCCGTTTATCTGCTCATTACCATAATAAAAGTATCTCATATTGCCTCCATTCTATCCCTGACAGGATAATCTTTATGTAATTTATAGAAATACTACACGAACAGTATAAAATCATAGCAACTATTTTATTGTATGCAAAAAACGGAAATAGGTTTTCTATTTCCGTTTTATAACATTCATTCCATTTTTCTTTTATTCGCCAAAAAATTGTTTCATCTTATCCAGACGTGAGGTCATGGATATCATTAACATATCCAGAAGACTCAATGCTGTCATAGCCTCTACCACTACCACTGCTCTCGGTACGATAATCGGATCATGGCGTCCTTTTACAGCGATTTCAATATTTTCTCCAGCCTTGTTCACTGTTCTCTGCACTCTGGCAATCGAAGGGGTAGGTTTGACCGCTGCTCTCAAAATAATATCACTGCCGTCACTGATACCGCCCAACACACCTCCTGCATGGTTCGTATCCTTGATAACTTTTCCCTTTGTATCCATCAGGAAACTGTCATTGTTCTGAGACCCAAAAGAATCTGCTGCTTTAAATCCAGCACCAATCTCCACACCTTTTACAGCACCAATGGACATCACTGCCTTTGCCAGATTGGCATCCAGCTTGTCAAAGACAGGTTCCCCCACTCCAGCAGGCATTCCGTGAACAATACATTCTATCACACCGCCTACCGAATCTCTTTCTTTCATTTTCTGCTCCAGTAAACGCTCTGCCTGTTCTGATGCTTCCAAATCCGGCATATAAAGTGGACTTTTCATAATCTGGTCCAGAGACGCCCTCTTCTCATCGATCCAGATTCCTCCAATCGCCTTAGAATACGCCTTTACCTGTATTCCAAACTCTTTTAATACTTCCTTCGCAATCGCACCTGCCGCCACTCTGCCAATTGTTTCTCTTCCAGAAGAACGACCTCCGCCTCTATAATCCCGAAAACCATATTTCTCATCAAAGGTATAATCCGCATGACCAGGACGGTAATAACCGGCAATCTCTGAATAATCCCTGGAACGCTGTGTTTTATTGTAAACCACCATAGAAACCGGTGTGCCTGTTGTCTTTCCTTCAAATATTCCGGATTGAATCTCTACAGCATCTTCTTCCTTACGCGGTGTCGAATACCGGGTCTGTCCCGGCTTACGCCGGTTTAGATATTGTTGAATCTTCTCTTCATTCAATTCCAGACCTGCCGGACAACCGTCCACCACTACACCAACACCTGTCCCATGAGATTCTCCCCATGTTGTCACCTGAAATAATCTGCCATATGTTGAACCAGCCATAGTATCTCCACTCTCTCATTCCTGCTGCTCTTCAGCAAAATTTTCCTGCCCATCAACGTGGAACATCGGTAAAACCAACCTTCTTCCGCGCCTTACGAAGCGTCTTATTGGCAAAATATCTTGCCTTCTCATCATTTTCCTTAATAATCCCATCAATATATCCTTTGTCCCTGGAAAGACGGGTAAACTCCTCCTGCATCGGCTTTAAGATGGTAATAACAGATTCTGCCACTGCCTCCTTAAATTCGCCATATCCCTTACCAGCAAACTCCTTTTCCGCCTCTGCAACTGTCTTCCCAGTACAAGCTGTATAAATATCCAGCAGATTGCTGACACCCGGTTTTTCCTTTGCATAACGCACTTCACTTTCAGAATCTGTCACAGCACGCTTACATTTCCGTAATATAGTGTCCGGATCATCCATCAGATAAATGCTTCCATTTACATTTTCATCCGACTTAGACATTTTCTTTGCCGGATCCTGCAGACTCATGATCTTAGCACCCGCTTTTCCAATATATGCTTCTGGGATGGTAAAAACATCACCATAAACTCCATTAAATCGGTTTGCAATATCTCTGGTAATCTCCAGATGCTGCATCTGATCTTTCCCGACTGGCACATAATCTGCCTGATAAAGCAGAATATCTGCTGCCATAAGTACAGGATAAGTATACAGACCTGCATTGATATTATCTGCATGTTTTGCAGCCTTATCCTTAAACTGTGTCATACGGTTTAATTCACCCATATAGGTAAAACAGCTTAATATCCAGCCAAGCTCTGCATGTGCCGATACATGAGACTGAAAATAAATACAGTTTTTTACCGGATCCAGACCTGCTGCAATATATAATGTCAGAAGATTTCTGGCACGTTTCCGGAATTCTGCCGGATTCTGGCGGATCGTAATGGAATGAAGATCCATAACTCCCCAGAAACATTCATACTCATCACTTAATGTAAGCCAGTTTTTCAACGCTCCCAGATAATTTCCCAAAGTTAAATTCCCTGTTGCCTGCATCCCACTGTACAGGACTTTTTTATCGTTCAACATTACGCTGCCTCCTTAATCCCGATTAGTCAATTATATATTATAACTTAAATTTCTTAACACTCTCCTCCAGACCAAATGCAATTTCCTTCAAACGGGTTGCATTTTCTGAGATATCTGCCACAATATTACTTACCTCCGCAACAGAAGCTGATGTCTCCTGGCTGCTTGCTGCATTTTCCTCTGCAATGGCAGACAAATTCTGTACCACATCAACGACTTTTCCTCTGGAACTGTCCAGATTTTCTGTTTTCCCTGTAATGTTTACAACTCTTTCTCTTGCATTTTCCACACCGGATTTCACCTGACGGAACATCTCATCTGTCTTCTGCATCTTATCACTCTGCTCATCCATAACATCACGAACCTGCTGCATCGTATCCACTGCTTTGGTAGAATCCTGGATCAGTGCTGAAGTAATCTCATCAATCTGTCTTGCCGACTCATTAGACTGCTCTGCCAGCTTCTGAATCTGTGAAGCCACAACTGCAAAGCCACGTCCCTGTTCTCCTGCTCTTGCTGCCTCAATTGATGCATTCAGAGACAACAAATTAGTCTCCTCTGCAATGGATGCAATCAAATCGGTCGCATTCTTGATCTTCTGGGCTGAAGCATTCGTAATATTGGTCTGTTCATATATTTCCTCAATGGATGTCTTTGTTCTCTCATTGACCTGCATCAGTTCATCAAGAATCTCCATCGCATGGTTACTGGATTTTTTCATTTCTTCGGAATTGTTCTCCAGAGCCTCTGCCTCTTCATTCGTCTCCTGAATCATATTCCCCATAACGATAACATTCTCTGTTGCATTCTGCGTCTCTTCTGCCTGACTGGTAGCACCGGATGCAATATCACCTACTGCATTCTCCACTTGCGCTACAGTCTTTGCCGTTTCTGCTGCATCCCTGTCCAGACGTTCAGAAGCCCCAAACAGTTCATTGCTCCTTCCCTGGATTTCTTCTATCATTTCTATCATTTCCTGGCGAAGTCTGGCAACAGAACGACTCATCAGACCAGTTTCATCCCTGCGTTTCAACAGCTTCTCTGCACCTTCATTCTCAGAAAAATCCATATGAGCCATTTTCCCAACGATCTTTGATACCTTTACGATCGGTCGGATACAGAGTTCTGTCAGAAAAAGTCCGATTATAGTAATCACTATGATAACACCTAAAAATGCATAAATACTAATTCTGGTGACCTTATTCAAAGGTGCCAGAATCTCATCCTCATCTGCACAAACGATCAAAACAGATGAATTGCCTTCATCCACATAGTACGCAGCATACTTCATAACCCCCTTGTAATCATATTCTACCACCTTCGGTTCCGGATGCTTTCCTTCTTCAATCTCTGCTATCACATTTTTCACCACATCATTCTCTACCGGCTTTCCGATTTTCTCTGCTGTAGGATGAAACAACATGGTTCCATTTGCCGCAACTACATACGCATAGCTGGATTCCACGCCTTCCACTCCTACTTCACCAAATGAGGATTTTAAAGCCTCTGGATTATTAAGACGCATTGCCTTCCTCATCGTTTCCAACATGGTTCCGTTGCTGACTGCCACATCATAGATATAGTTTTTCGTCTGATTTTGAAGCATCCCTTGTACGGAAGGAATCACAATCGCTAAAATCGTAACTGCTGCTAAAACTACAGAAAATACGATCATCATCGCAATTTTTGTTTTCAGTGAAGCAAATACAGAAACCCCATCTAATCTTTTCTTTTCTGTATTTTTCTCTTTGTTTTTACTATTTTTTCTCATACGACTACCTCTTTTCTATCTAGTAAAGCCCCCAACAATATTTACTATAATTTTACATGGTATCGTCTTTCTTTTCAACCCCCTCTTGCTGTTTAATATGCCTTTATCTCTTTCCACATATAATTATATAATTCTTCTGTTTCCTGTCCCAGATATTGAAATATCTCACAGCGTTCAATCACATCTTCTGATGGAAATATTGCAGAATCCTCCTCCTTCTCCTCGTCGTCTATCCGGCTTAACACCTCTTCGTTTGGTGTGGAATAATAAACATATTCAAAATTCTGCATAGCAACATCTTCCCGGCAGAGGAAATCCAGAAACTGTACTGCTCCATCATAATTTTTTCCGCCTTTCGGAATCACCCAGCTGTCCATCCAGATATCAGAGCCTTCCTTTGGTACAACAAAATCCAATTCATCGTTGTACTCTGTTGCAAGACTGGCTTCCCCGGAATAAATCACAGCCATGGCTGCCTGCTCATTTGCCATGTCATCCCTCACCTCATCTACCAGATAAGACTGTACCAGCTCTTTCTGATCCAGAAGAAGCTGCTGTGCCTGGCGAAGCTGTCCTTCCTCTTTCGTATTAATGGAATATCCACATCGCACCAGCGCAGGGATAAAACTGTCTCTGACACTATCCTGCATAATGATATTATCCCTGTAATTTTCATCCCACAGAGCATCCCAGCTATCCGGTACATAATCCATCATGCGGGTGTTATACAAAATCCCTACCGTTCCCCAGTAGTAAGGAATACTGTATTCATTTTCCGGGTCAAAATTTCTCGACAGCTTCCAGTAGGTATCTCCAATATTTTTCACATACTTCATATCAGAAAAATTGATCTTTTCTACCTCATCTGCCTGTATCATTTTATCCAGCATATAATCCGAACAGCAAATCAAATCGTAATTGACCGTTCCGTTTTTATACTTGGTATACATTGCTTCCGGCGTCAAAAACTCTTCATAGAACACCTTAATGCCTGTCTCCTGTTCAAACTGGTCCAACAGCTCTGTATCAATATAGTCACCATAGTTAAAAACCACAATCTGATTGGTATTGTCTCTTTTCGTCTGCCCACAGGCAGTTAACAAACTGCTCCCTGACAAAATCACTGCCATTCCGGCAGCGATCATTCTATTTTTTCTGTTTCTACCCAAACTAATCACCATGCCTTTCTCTCAGCCTGCAATTGAGGGCTTTAAATGCTTTTTGCCTCTTTTCTTTTTAACTGGGCAACGCTCCGCCGGTTGATGACAAATAAAACAATCAATACAACAAAGAAAACCAGCGTGGACAACGCATAAATTTCTGTCTGGATCCCCTTCCGGTACTCCGCATTGATCATAGTGGACATCGTATGGATTCCCGGCGCTTTGGTAAAATACGTAACCGAAAAATCATCCAGTGACATAGTAAATGCCAGCAGAAATCCCGCCAGAATACCAGGCATGATTTCTGGTATGACTACTTTCCAGAGTGCATATACCGGAGAAGCACCCAAATCCAACGCTGCCTCATAGGTACTCAGATTCATCTGCATCACTTTGGGCTGTACACTGAGAATCACATAGGGAATGATCAGCGTAACATGAGCAATGAGCATCGTCCAGAAGTTTAACTGCGTGTATCGTGAAAACAGAAGCATTAATGCAATACCCGTTACAATATCTGCATTTAAGAGCGGGATATTAGTAACTCCCATAATTGCAGCCCTGGATTTTTTTCGCATCCCTATCATCCCAATACATGCCAGAGTTCCCAGAATAGTAGCAATCAGTCCGGAACCTGCCGCCAAAACAAGCGTTGTACCCATCGCCTGCATAATCGTCTCATTCTGAAACAACTGTGTGTATCCTTTCAGAGAAAAGCCTCCCCACATTGCCTTATTTCTGGGCGATGCATTTACAGAAGAAATGACCAGTATCAGGATAGGAAGATATAACATGATCAATATAATGACCAGATATGCTTTTGACAGCAATCTTTTCCATCTGCTCTTTACCATATGCCATTTCCCTCCTCTCCCTTATCAAAGAAACGGTATATGACCATACTGACCACAATAAGTCCCATCAGACTCAGGGACAGACCAGAACCCAGGTGAACATCCGCATAGCCCGAATTAAACGCCTGCTCTATTACATTACCGATCAGGTAAATCTTACCGCCCCCCAGCATGGAAGCAATCACAAATTCACTCATGGAAGGCACCAGCACCATAGTAATCCCGCTGATGATACCAGGAAGACTTAACGGAAATATTATCCTCCATAAAATGGTAAAATTTCCGGCACCCAGATCCTGGGCTGCATGAATTACATCTTCATCGATCTTCACTAATGCATTATAGATTGGAAGCACCATAAAAGGAAAATAATCATATGCCGTTCCCAATATTACAGCAGTTGTTGTGTTCATCAAATGGACTCCTTCCAGCCCCCAAAAATTTAATGCAAGATTTAAAAAGCCGTTATTTAACAGTATCAGACGCCATGCCAGGGTGCGGAGCATAAAATTCATCCACATCGGCAGGATAAAGATCATTACAATGAAACTATTTTTATTACTGGAATGCTGACGCAGTATCAGAGCCAGAGGAAAAGCCAGAATCAGACAAACTCCTGTTACCAGAATGGACATCTTCAAACTCAGCCAAAATGGCTTTGCGTTGACCGGGTCCATTATTGCTGCAACATTATCTATGGTAAACTGACCGTCACTACCGGTAAAAGCATTATAAATAATCAACAACAATGGAATTATAGTGAATACAAGCATCCAGATAATATATGGTCCTGCCAGTATCCTTGCTCCTAATTTTCTCATTTGACAACACTGCCTCCATTCCGTCTATCGAATTTCTGTTCACTGGATTATGCTGCTGGCAGTCTCATCCTCTGACTCCGGCTTATGCATAATCTGTATGTTATATGGATCTACCCAGAGTCCTACCTGGGTTCCCGGCTCTTTTAAGACCGTACTGTGTACCAGCCACTGAAATCCAGCAGCCATCACTTCCATTTCATAATGGACTCCTTTAAAAATAGCTGAGGTCACAATACCCTGTATGATTCCTTCCGATGGCGGAGTCAATACAATGTCCTCCGGACGAATTACTACATCCACCGGCTTATTTCTTCCAAAACCCACATCAACACAGACAAATTTTGTGCCCTGAATTTCCACCAGCTTATCCTCAATCATGGTAGAAGCAATGATGTTGCTCTCTCCAATAAAATCTGCTACAAATGCATTCTGAGGCTCATTATAGATATCCTCCGGTGTACCGATCTGCTGGATATATCCCTGGTTCATGACTACAATAGTATCTGACATTGTCAGTGCCTCTTCCTGGTCATGAGTGACATAAATAAAAGTAATACCCAGTTCATTTTTCAAACGGATCAGCTCATACTGCATGTCCTGGCGCAGTTTCAGATCAAGAGCTCCCAACGGCTCATCCAGAAGCAGCACCTTCGGTTCGTTTACAATAGCACGGGCAATTGCAATCCTCTGCTGCTGGCCTCCGCTGAGGGAATCCGGCATACGCTTTTCAAATCCATCCAGATTTACCAGCTTTAACGCATATTTAATCTTATCCTGGATATAAGCTTTGGATTTGTTTTTAATCTTCAATCCAAATGCAATATTCTCAGCAACATTCATATGAGTGAAAAGGGCGTACTTCTGAAACACTGTGTTGAGCGGTCGTTCATTGGGCGGCATCCTGGTAATATCTTTCCCATTAAAAAGCACCTGTCCCCGGTCTGGTGTTTCAAATCCTCCAATAATACGTAACGTGGTAGTTTTTCCGCAGCCACTGGGACCTAAAAGTGTCAGAAAACGATTTTCGTTCATATATAAATTCATATCATCTATAACAAGCTTATCCTCATAGGATTTTGAAATATTCACCAAATCAATTAATTTTTTCGCCATGACAGTATTCCTTTCTACATTAAAATGACGGCGGTGTACTGACCCAGATGATCTGTGCCCTGTTTTTTCCTACCGCAGTAATAAAATGTTTTTTATCCGGCTTAAAATAGAAAGATTCCCCTTTCTTTGCCAGATAACAACTGCTGCCGATCTGAATCTTAATCTTTCCTGCCAGGACATATCCAAATTCCTCTCCCTCATGCGGGTTGTCCGGATATGTGGCTCCCCCGGGTTCTAAGGTAAGACGGATTGGTTCCATACAGTTTTTCTGTGCGTTGGGAATGATCCATTCTATTTTATTTTTCAATTCCTCATCAATTTTTTCAAAATACTCCTCATCTTGAAAAACAACCTGTTCCTTTGTTGTTCCTGCAAAAAACTCCTCCAGATTGGTTCCCAAACACTGCAATATATCCACCAATGTAGCAATAGAGGGTGAAGTCGTATCATGCTCTATCTGTGAAATAAATCCCTTGGATAACTCAGCCCTGTCTGCAAGCTCTTCCTGGGTCAGTCCGTACTGGCAACGTAAATCCTTAATTTTCTTCCCGATTTCCATATTATTGATACCTTTCATTCTAAACCATAAGTTTAGCAAAACTAAACATTTTAATTATACATACTATACTTACAATGTCAATCATATTCTTTTCTTTTTCTGCATAAATATTTACAAAATCCGCAAAAAAGTAAGATGGAGGTAATTTAATTTATGCCGACAAATGAAAGAGAACGCCGTATGGCGATATTGCGCGCCGCTCTGCCCTATACTGCAGGCAGTCAGAGACACGCCTTGGAACTGTTACTTCAGGCTGACACCCTGATCAACACAGCATGGCATGGTCCGGACAACGATCTTGAGGCATGTGATATGGAAGCCAGACCAGAAGAAATGTTGTTGCACATCCAGGAATATTGTACTCCCCGGGAATCTGACTTAGTTCAGATGATATTAAACTTCATCAAGGCAAATCATTTATTCCAGAGTTACCGGGAGTTTACTGCAAGCCATTCTTCCGGCAATGGACAGAGTGATTTAAACGCTGCAGGTTTTTCCGGAAACTCTTCTAATCCTTTCAACATGCTCCTGCAATTGTTTGGTGGTTTTGGAAGCATGGGAACCTCCGGCAATCTGATGGAATTTCTCATCACCCAGCTGCCAGCAGAACAAAGACAGCTTTTTGAGCAGTTAAGAGGCTTTTCCGCTTCCGACCTCTCTGCCGAAGCTTTCTCTGCCGACCGTCAGGAGGATACCCCCGTTCCTGAAAATCTTTCACCGGAAAGCACCATTTAAACATTGAAACATATTATATTACAGAAAACAATTTATATCAGCTACACAAAAGGACAGTGCGAAAAAACAATATTATTTTCACACAACAGATTTGTATGCAGAATGGAGGAATATTGTGAACAATTGGAAACAAGACGATGCCTTTTTGAATATGGATCCCCAAAAAAGATCTATGATTGAATTACTGTCAGCCACTCTGGAAGGAAAAAAATTAACAGAAGCCCTTCCTGTTCTGACAGAATGGAAGAAACAGATGCAGAGAGAAAACATTGTATTTACCCAGGAAGAAAACCAACTTCTGACACAGATTTTTTCCAGCCAGCTTACCCCGGCACAACGTCAGCAATATGAATATCTAAAACATTTTATCAAATAGTTTTCACCACGGCGCTTGCCATCCGGCATACCTCTTCTGACGGCTGTTTCAAATCCGGCACACAGATACTTGGTATCCCGGCGGCAAAAGCCGCTTTGACTCCATTGTCTGAATCTTCCAGCACAACAGCCTGTCCAGGGCTTACTCTGCATTTCTCACATGCCAGAAGGAAAATCTCCGGTTCCGGTTTCGACCGTTCCACCATTTCTCCTCCAACAATTGCGGTATAAAATTTGAGAATCCCCGCCTTCTCCAGATAATTTTTTACAATATCTGAACTAGTAGAAGATGCCACTGCACAGATAATATTTTGTTCTTCCAGCCATTCCAGGAGAGACCTTATCTGGGGCTTTAGCTGCAGACCAACAGTATCCGCAATGAGATCCACCTGTTCTCTGGCTTTCTGACCCATGCTCTGAAATGGATAATCTTCTCCATATTCCGCAAGCATCAGTTGTTTCAACGGCTCTCCCGTCATACCAAGACTCTGGCTGTAAACCTCCCTGGTCAGGCGGTAGCCCTCCTTTGCCATAACAAGTGCCAGCTGTTCCATAAACAGACGCTCCGTATCAAAGATCAATCCATCCATGTCAAAAATAAAACACTTCGCTGACTCATATTCTTTTGCAGCAGTAAGCAAATCTGGATATTTTTTCATTATTTTCCTCATTTCCGCGGATTCCACAATCAATTAAATTTCATCCACATGATTTTTTATATAATCAGCAACATCATCAATCTCCGGATATACCCTCGACTTGTTGATCCCTAATAAATTAAGTTGTTTCATTATTTTGCCTTTTTGCTCAACAATACAAATAATCTTTTTATTATCTTCACTCCTGATACGTAATCCTGCAAGCGTATTATTCTTTTTCTTCCCATATACTTCCCCTAATAATCCACATACGATAAATGCACCCTCCTGTTTATCAAGTCTTTTATTATTCCTCGTGGGAATACAAAACAAACACTCTCTTAAATCCTGTTGCCTAATCGTTGATTTAAATCCAGGACGTTCCATTCTCACTTCATGAACCAGTCGTTCTATCCGGACATTAAATTGTTCTTTTGTCAGTGAAGCATCATTACTTTCGTCATAAAACTTCCTCTGCTCCTCAAAGGTAAAAGCGGGAAGTGACGACAACACTGCTATGGTATCGCTCTGAGGATATTTGATTTCTTCCCTTGCCTCTGCAAAAATGATAACTTCCCCTGCAAAGCCTGCATTATCTTCACAGGCAAAATATAACGCTATTAATGGATTTAACGTTACATCTAACAGTCTTGTCGGTAACCCATAGTGCTGCATTTCCGCTAAAATTTCAATATGCTTATCCAATCCGGAAAAGTCATCCGGACAGTTAATCTGCAATTCCTGATACATCTTTTTTTCATTTCTAACCCATGTTTTATCACGAAAAAGTGATGGTGCCAATTGATACGAAACCCTGCTATGGCCTCTATAAAATAATTTATATTCATCGTCTGGCATCTCATCTAAAAGATCTATGTACTGATTGATCGAATTAACAATCCTTAAATCAATCGTATTGGCATCATACACGATACCTCCTGATACTTTTATATCTATATCTGCCAGTGCTGTTTTATCTTGTACAATTTTCCACTGTTCAAACAGTTGTTTTGTTATATCCATTTTCTTCTCATAAGTTCCAAAAAATTGAAAGATATAATATACCACCGCAAAAAAACTAAACTCATCCAGCTTGATTTCTTTTTGTACAATCTCCTCCAATACCGGAAGCAGCTTATCTCCCATTTCCTGTTCGTTTTTAGGATAGGTACTCTTATATAATTTTTCAAGAGGAGAATGAATAAGACTTAATTTCGCTGCCATTTCGGTTTTATTGATCTTAGGTTTCCCCAGAACAGAATTCATGTCACAATATCCTTCTGCTAATAATTTTTCAAAACAAATCCTGTTAAAAGCCTCCAGAACAATCTTATTATTACCTAATTTTTCATTAAAAAAGAAAAAGAAAAAACCCATACCAACACCTTCTTCCCTGCATTTCTTCTTTTTATGAATACTACAACAAATCAGTAATTACTATTCGCTCTATATTCCTTCGGTGTACAACCAATCGTTTGCAAAAACACCTTGTTAAAATAACTGATATTATTGAAGCCTGACAAATTCGCAATCTCCCCAATCTTCTTGTCTGTATCCAGAAGAAGTCGACAGCTTTGCAAAATCCGGTAGCGCATCAGATACTGCATGGGAGACATCTTCATATTTTGCTTAAACACACGGCAAAACTGACCTTCACTCATAGGAATCAGCTCTGCCAGCTCTGCCAATGTCATCTCATAGGCATAATTTTCTTTCATATACCGTACAACCGGTTCCAGCCGGCCAGAAGCCTTTGTTTCCTCCTCTGTCCCTCTGTGTATCCGTATACTCTGACGCTCAAGCACATCCCAGATGCCAAAAATATAACTGCGAAGCATCAGTTCATAAGATTCTGCGTCATGCTCCGGGCAGATACGAAGCTCCTGAATCAGCTTTAAAATCTTCTCCTGCCATACTCCGGGCAAACTGTCATCTTGGTTTCTCTGTTCTTCCATATGACGCCGTTTATTCTTGGGATTTAAAAACTCTGGTCTGCCCAACTGCTGTGGCTGCCTCACAGACAGAAATTCCGGAAATACTACCTTGCCATCCAGTACCGGTTTTAAGTATTTCCGGGCAAACCGGCTGTGGATATCTTCGTGCAAAAACTGATAGTGAAAATCTACCGCAAAGAAGCTGCAGGGCTTCCCTCCAACGGCCTTTGCAGAATGGAGCAGATTGGAATTGATAAAAACTCCCTCCCCCTCCTGTAACAGATATTGCCGGTCTTCAATGGCAAACTCAATCTGCCCTTCTGTCACTACAAGGATCTCAAATTCCTGATGCCAGTGCAGATAGAAAATCACATCGGTTCCCGCCGGATAACTCATTTTATGTAACCCCACAGGCAACTCAGCGGTACCATGCTGCTGTTTCTCCTCGTATTCTTTTTTCTTTGCCATGGCGCACCTCTTTTCAGACAGCGTTTTTTTTATCATACCACAATGGCAAAAGGAATTTCAATAATCCTACGAATAGGATTCAATAACATCTCTGCTGATGACTGTTCATTTTTGTACAAAAACATCAGTTCACTCCAAAGTGCCCCATAACTGGTTTTGAAATCTTCCTCTTCGTCTAATATTCTTTTAAATCCTGTTTTATATCCATTAAAAATGAATCGTATAAATCTTAGAAGCACCCAACAGATAATCTACCGAAACCTAAATATACTATCTCTCTCACCTATAGTATCAATATTTTTTCTACAACATTTAGGATACAGAGACTACCAATATAAAAACAGAACCTCAAAGGCTAAGTTTCTTTCCTCCGAGGTCCTATCGTTTACATATATCTTCAAGAAATCCTATAAAATTTCTATTTTTATCGCTATATTTTCCTATTTAACATGTATTGACATCGCATATTCCTTTCCATCAATCTTTATATGCTGGTATATATACCTTTTCTCCAATACATTGGTATTTTTCAATTTGCCAGCAAGTCCGCACCCTTTACACTTCAAATATGCCTCTTTCTTTGTCCATATCTCAAAAAAGCGCTTTCTGCGCTTTTCTTCGTTTTCTCCATCCAAAATATACCTTTGCTCAGGTTCAACAAAGAATCGCCGAACAATCCTATAATCTACCTCTTGGATTTTCTCAATATCAACTCCAATACTTCGTTCAGAAAAAGCCACGACACCAACTCCGAATGCATGAGATATATTAAACTTTAACATTACAACCTGATTATTGATAGATATATATGGCTTGCCTCCAGATTCTTTTTCAAGCCTGATATCTTTATCATTCATACAATACATATCTTTATAATATGAACGAACAAATTCATGCAGTTTTTTCTGCAATACTTCTGAATCCTCTTCCACAAACATAAAAATACTATTCATTTAACTTGTCAGCCTCATAAATCAAATAATCTGTTGTAACTCCAAAATCACTGCCAGTTCTTCTATCGTATATCCTTTCTGGAGTCTGTGTGTCTCTATACGCTCTCCGATTTTTTGGTAAAAATGTAACATTTCTCCTACATTTGATGTTTCTCCTTCAATACTTGAACATGTTGCATTAACACTAAAGAAAATAGCACAAGCAATATTTCAAAGACATAATTTCGGACAGAATGTAAAAAATAAAAGTCTAATAAAATTTATCCCGATATAAAATACATTAACCAACCATTTTATTACATAAAATCATGTACAATTCCACGGTAGTTACCTGCTTTCTTTCGAGATTTCATATGCAACCTTCAACAATCTATCAATCATCTCCAATGTATTAGGTTTAAATTGTTCTAAAGTTGCAACTATCTCATCTTCATATTTCCTGCTTCCCTTCCCTAGCATAATGTAATCCATGCTTACTTCCAAGGCATGTGAGAGTTTCATTAATGTATCTGCCGAAAAACCTTTTTTGTCCATTTCTATCTCATATAAAAATTTTTCTGAAATATCAGCCAGATAAGCTAACTGCTCTCGTGTGTACCTTCTATCAGTGCGTAATTGCATGATACGTTCTCCCGCTGTCAATCTTTTCACCTTCCATTATTCAAGATATATTACCTATAGTTCTATGATAACATTCCAATTAATGATTCAAAATGTGCAATTAACCGCAATACATAGAACTCTTGTTCATATATTCTATCATTTCTTCATTTATTATCTTCTAAATCACAATCATGTAATCTTTTTTCTATTAGTGTACTACTTTTATTAAATAATGCCCCAACCCGGAGACACGAAACCCAAAAAAGAATACACTACACAATATTTTGATAATGTATCTTTTTTCTTCCTTTATGTACTATAAATTAGCATCTTCTAGCAATTAAATGTCATTCATTCCCTGTTTTATAAACAATACCCTCAAAAAAACATTTCCCATTTCAATCTTGATAGTATATCAATGCAGCACAATAAAAACACACTGATTCAGAAACATAGGAGATTATAATATGAGTGCATTCAAAAAACATTTAAAGACTGTTTTTACTACATATGAAATAGAACTCTTACGTTATGTCTTTCTTTGTATAGCATATGAAGGAAGTAAATTTATTATAATGTTATTCTTGTTCATGACTCTACATCTCCAGAACGAATTTCTCACTGAAATATTCGTTCTGCTCACACTTCGTAATTTTTATGGAGGATTGCATTTTAAACATTATATCTCCTGTTTTGCATTTACTTTTTGTTTTATTGCTACTGGCTTACTTTTAGCACACTATGTTTTTCTCAATAAAACTGCTCAAATGATAATGTTACTTTTAGCACTTGTTACTTCTTGCATTATCAGACCAATAGCATCATCCAGCAGACCACCTCTGTCTAAAAAACAAGAAAATATCTATCATTTATGTGGTATATCCATACTTCTACTTCATATAATCTTTTTTATTTCGTGCAAAACATTCCCATACAGAAATATCTGCTTTTGGGTTATTGTTTTACATACATTGCAGCTGATTGTTGCCAAAACTTTTATGAAAGGAGGCAGAAAAACATGAAAAAGAGATTAATAAATGTAATGACTAGTGTTTCTACTCTTGTGCTGGCTTTATCACCATTTTTCTTCTATAAAGGTTCCAGTATTGTTTTCTTTGGCGAACCAACATTCCCAGAGAAGAACAAACTTGCAGACACAGAATAAAAATACACAAAAAATAAGGCAGGGGGCAAAACTGCCCCCTTACTTTACAAAATATATGCTAATTATAAAAAAATTTTTATTATCATATTCAACATTTTCTATATTAATACGCCCTTTGTACTTTTTAACAATCTTTTTCACATAAGGCAATCCCAAACCTCGTTTCTCCCCTTTAGAAGAATATTCTTCTGAAAAAAATTTCTGAAACTCTATGTAAGGAATCTTATCATGTTCGTTACCTACCGAAATACATACTTCACCATTCATCCTAGTAATAGAAAATCGTATTATTTCATTTTTCTCTCGGCTCTCCACTGCATCAATGGCATTATCAAGTAGATTTCCTATTATTTCAAGCAAAAAGATATCAGGTATTTCCAGCTCATGTAAAGTGCAAGAAAATACTGTTTCAATCTCAATATTTTTCTCCTCTGCTTCACATAGTTTATTATATATATGCGCTATAATCAATGGACGATCTAATATTAATATCTTGTTTGGCATAATATATTGTCTTAATCCATTCAGTTCCTCAGATTGCCGCTCTACCAATTCATCGTAATCATCATATATTTTATGTAATGCATATATAGAATTGATCTGATTTAGAAATTTGTGTTGTCTTGAACGTATCTCCGTTATGACTTCTCCATACTTTGTTTGATATTTTTTATGCCATTCTATTTCGGTTTGATATCGTGTCATCTTATAAAACATTATTAGCAGCATAACTGCTGATATGGATAAATATATCCCTTCAGATAAAGACATCCCCTTATTGAAACCTATCATACTTATTACAAACGCAATTATAATTGATAATGACACAATAATAAAATAAATATTTATACTCACTTGTAAATTCTCAAGCCATTTTCTGCCCAGAAAAATAATTTGCTTTTTTTCTATCATATAACAAATTATGAAGGTAATAAAGACTATCAATATTGAAAAATCTATCTCTGCGCTTAAGTAATTGAATAACAAACTGCATGGTATATATATTGTTAACTCCAATATACCAACCAGAAGATAACTAAGCACTGTATATATCATTGCCATGATCCATTTTATCTCATATTGTACTATAAGCACACCAAAAATGCATATATAATGAACCATTTGAAATATTCTGCTTCCACCAAATACATTGATATATATGCTTGTTCCTAACATTATCAGCAACAGAATTATCGTACTAGCTTTTCTTTTTCTATATCCGATAAAGGACTCTGCAATTTTTAATAATGCCCCAATCTCAAAAATGCTATTTATCAATACAATACATTTATCCATCGCACACCCTCAAGTATTCCTCTTTGAATTGTTTAAATTTTCTTCCACCAATAGGTATAACACAATTATTCCTCGTATAGACTTCTTTGTTACGAAAATCTACACTAGAAATATGTTTTACATTAACATACGTTCCATAAATTGGTGTCAAAAAATGTGTTTTTTGTATTTTCTGATAAAACTTTTTTGCAGATAAATTAGGAATTCTTATTTCATCATCTATCATGTGAATATACAATGTTCCCATTTTACTCTCGAAAAAAATCACTTTATCCAGATATACTAAGTATCCAATACCATCGTAGTGCAAAGGTATATATTCACGTACATCTCTTTTTTTTCCTACGGATATTGCTTCAAGAACTTCGTCTATATGTTCTTTAACCAACTTACCATCACCAATTGGCTTTTCTATATAGTCATAGCAGTGTATCTTCTTTAAAAGTTCACGTTCCAATCCCATAAGCACTGTAATAAAGATAATTGGCGTCAATCTATATTTATCAAGTTTTCGAATGGATTCAGCAAAAGCAATCCCTGAATTATCATTTGCATTACTCGGTTCAAGAATAATATCTATTAAAAATAAATCTATCTGATTATCCACTGCAAATAAAAATGCTTCTTCACGCTTTCCACAACTATACACATTTTCGACTTCAGTACAAGATAAAACAATCTTCTCTAATGCATTTCTATTACTCTCTTTATCTTCTAATATCAGCACATTCATAAACTTGTTATCACTTCTCCTTAATCTGCCTCTGAAAAATCATCGGCTATTGCCTGCACAAGAGCGAACACTCTTTTCTTGAGACGTCCATCTACTTTTCGATAATATTCAATCAAAAGCCACTCGTCCTCAGTAATATCATCTGTACTAATTCCAAAGACATAACTTAATGGAACACTAAATTCCTGGGCGATATTTTCAATAATATCATTCGGGATTGATGTTTTCCCACTCTCATATCTGCTGAGGGTTTGTTGCGTCATATGCATCTTTTCTGAAAATTTAACTTGTGTCATATTACTTAGTTTTCTAATATTTCGAATCCTCTGTCCTATTTCCTCATTGTTCAATGCCATATACGAACCCCCTTATATTTTCTGTTTCCATTATAATTGGGTATAACACAAGCATTTATCCTTTTCTTTGGTATCCTTACTCGTTTTGTGTGTATTGTGTATAATACCTATAATAATCATTTGGTTTCATAGGAGTTTCTAAATCAAGCACTTACAACCTATACACAGACATTATGCGTCTATAACAAAAAAACCATATTCCCACCCATATAACAGTAGAAATACGGCTTATTCTTTACATTTCTTTAATATATCTCTCCTTGAGAAATTAGAATTAAAAATTACAGGATATCCATTTATTGATAATTTTGAGCCTGTACATTCCACAACGTTGCATAAATTCCATTTTGCTGAATCAATTCACTATGACTTCCGTCCTCAACTACATTTCCCTCATCTAGAACAACAATACGCGTGCAGAATTTACAACTTGACATTCGATGGGAAATATATATTGCCATATGATTTTGAACTAAAGTATCAAACTTTGAATAAATCTCGTACTCTGATACCGGATCCAACGCACTAGTCGGCTCATCCATAACAACAATCGGTGCATCCTTATACAAAGCTCTAGCTATCGCTATTTTTTGTGCCTCTCCACCAGAAACTTCTACCCCTTGCACTCCTACATTATATAGTGGAGTTTCTATCTGCTGCTCCATTTTTTTTATCCTTTTCCCAATTCCAGCTTTTTTTAAACAATCCCATACCTTTTTTTCATTATATTCCCGACTTGAAGCAACATTTTCAGCAATACTTGCTGAAAATAACTTAAAATCTTGAAAGACAACACCAAATAAATCTCTATATTCTTGATAATTGAATTCTTTAATATCCACACCATTTAATAATATACGCCCCTTCGTCGGTTCATATAGCCTACATAAAAGAAGAATTAATGTTGTTTTTCCTGCTCCGTTCCTTCCAACCAAAGCTATTTTTTCTCCATAATGAAATTTAATATTTATATCTTTCAGACTATCCTCTTTACTACCTGGATATCTAAAATAAACATGGTCAAATTCGATTTCAATCTTTGGCAATGCATAATTTCCTCCCACGCAATCCTTAATACCCTTCGTCCCAACATCCTTATTATTCCGTAATGCTAAATATTCATAGTAATGATGTAAATATTGTACGCTTAGCAAAACATTTTCGAAATGTTCAATTAAATACTGACATGAGCTACTAAGGGCAATCAAAGCAGAAACATATTTAACTACATCTGCCGCACTAATCTCTCTGTTTACTCCCCTTAAACCCACAATTACATATGCAAGCAATAACAAAACAGTTTGAACACACTGATACAACATTCTTATTTTCTTCTGTATATCATTCTTTTCTTCCTGTACTTTGCATTTTTCTTCCCATATGAACTCCATATCCCTCATCAAAATATCTTTTAAATGGTATAATCTAATTTCTTTTCCCATCTGATATTTACTCAATATTTCCCGATAAAAATATTTATCTTTCCGAACAGCATCTATACTTTTCTCATACACTAAATACTGTTTTTCATTTCCTTTCTGAGATATTCTCATAAAAAGAAACATGCTAATAAGATATAAGAAAAATACAATATACATCATCCATTTAGAACAAAGAAACTCCTGTATCCCTGACATCGAGTTTTTACCTTCCATATGCAACAAAGGATATATCACAAGAAATGAATATACTACAGAAGCTATATCTCCTACTAACACTCCCAATTTATCAGAAAACCAATAAATGCCCCCGCTAGACTGTTCTCCTTCAAGTGCAGCCGTTAAAATTTTCATTGTCTCTTGCTTTTCTATATCTTGATAATCCAGAGTCAATGCCTTTTCCGCTATATCTGTCTGTATTCGATATCGAATACTATCTCGCATCGCATTTCCTACTTTATCAAGGATATGAAATAAAAGCGTTAAAATAAATGTAACTGCAACTAATTGATATACTCTTTTCATAATAATATTCTTTTGCATATCATTAATTAGTCCATTTAATATGAGACTACTATAGACAATTCCGACATATGGAACCGCTGCAAAAATAACATGTTTTAAAAGATTGCATGGTAAAATCCATTTACACAACTTTATATTAATTCCTATAACATGATTCATTTTTTGGAATATATCCTTTAATGAGTTATGATTATTTTCCTGTGTATTCTTACACATTTTTTGTAATCTCCTCCCCATTCTCCTCATAATACTGACTTTGAATTGCAAACATTGTTGCATATTCTCCATTCAAAGCCATCAACTCCTCATGACATCCCACTTCTTTGATTTCTCCTTTGTCGAAGAAGATAATTCGATCACAAAATCTAGTACTTGCCAAACGATGAGAAATGAAAATTGTTGTCCTGTTTTTTGATAATTGATTATATTGTTCATATATTTCCATTTCCGCTAATGCGTCCAAAGCACTTGTTGGTTCATCCAACAAAAGAATTGATGCATCTTTATAAAGCGCTCTAGCTAACAATAATCGCTGCAGTTCTCCACCAGAAAAAAATACACCATCTTCATCTAAAAAGTTAGTGACCGATGTATACTCTTTTCGGGGTAACCCTTTTACTTTATCTGCAATATCCGCTAATTCCATGCAACTCCAAAGTTTTTTTCTATCAATACGATCCTTATGGCAACATGCAACATTCTCTGCTATGGATGTTGCCATAACCATCGTATCTTGAAATACCGCTGCAATCATTTCCCGATATCTTTCAACCTCATATTCACTAATATCTATGCCATTTATAAAAATCTTTCCAGAAGTTGGTTGATATAATCCACATAACAACTTAATCAAAGTAGTCTTTCCTGCTCCATTGACACCTACCAATGCTATTTTCTCAGCAGGATTAATTTTTATATTAAGATTATAAATTGTATCATCTTCTGCACCCGGATATCTAAAACATACATCTTTAAATTCTATACAAGCTCCACGCTTCTCATCATCATATGCAAGTTCTTTTTCACTATTCCTTTTTTCTTTTCCCAAATTTGACAATTCCATAAACTCTCGATAATCACAAATGCACCAATTACATCGAGTCATTTCACTGTAAGCTCTGATAAAACCATCTCCCATGTTTCCACCATTAAGCCAGCCAGCAAATCCCGCAATAATTCCCAAATATAATGAAAATCCTGCAACATCAATATTTCCTGCAAAAAAATGATTTAACAGTACAGAATATGCTATAATATCTCTTACCAAAGACCAAACCGTATCAGAAAGACATGGAATAAAGTAGTTTCTCTCTATCTTTTTCCAAACCTTTAATCTTTTTGAAACCATAGCATTCATGATACTTACAAACCATTTTTCCATTCGATACATACGAATATCTTTTCCATCTGTTGCAGATGTACTTCTCTCAAAAAAATAGTTTACCTTTGAATCTGTTTCGTTAATAACTTTACAATTTCCTCGATACGCTACTAATGAAATTTTCTTGTCTATTAGTATATTCATAATAGACATAATAGCGAATATAGGTAAAACCCATGGACATTTTGGAAACAATAATATTGCATACACACAAATCCCTAACAAATTATATACAAATGGTGTATACATGTCCATTATCCTATTCCAGCCCTGCCAATCTACTTCATAACTATATTTTGCTCTATCAGCTAACTCTTTTCCTTTTGCACTTTCTAATATTGAATAGTCCATTGTAAGTATTTGATTGACTACACTCTTTTGAACCGGACCATATGCCACATTGTAATTCTTATTTTTTATTATATTTTCCATAACAATAGACAATTCACCCATAGCCAAGTTGCCTAATACAAAAACAAGTAAAACAACAATAAATTTTTTAACACTACATCCAGTTTCAATCATGCTAATAGCTACACTTGGAATAAGTGCATATAAAAACGGACTTAAAAATGCAGCAATAGACTTAACTCCTATATATAATGGATATTTTCTATCAAATCTACACATTTCCCGCAAAACATATATCCAATTACTCATATATGAATACTTTTTTTCCATAATGTATATTCTCCTGCATTTAAACTGCTTAAATTATAATAATGATTTAATCATATAGAAATCCTTTCTAATAAATTATTCATACATATAATATCTTTTTCTTGGATTATTTTCAACATCTCCAGTGCTTTTACTAAATATTCTTTACGACAACTCACTTTTACTTTTAGCATTAAATGCAACAACATTTCGCAATCCTCAATTAAAGAATCATATAAATCGCATATTTTTAAATCAGTTGAAATGATCCCTCTCTTTTCCAGATAATCGTTTCTATACTGCATCATATTCTTATGATCACATATAAATGCAAATGAGCGAATATCTACATATCCCAATTCTTTACTATCAATATAATTCAGCACTAATCTTTTCAGCAACTTATAACATTCAACACCAAAAAAGATTTCTCCACTTTCGGGTCCGTTATGATATATCCTATCTGGACAAAAAAAGCGATTTAAATAACATATATTTCCTGGTTCAAGATAATCTTTTATTTGATCTGCTATAAAATCAGGATTATCCTTAAAAGAATAATCCATTAATTGATAAAGGATCACACCAGCTTCCCAATTATATATTTTATAATTATCAAATGCAGTATCAATCACCTCAAATGAAATTTCCTTTTGCTGATACTTTCCTTTTCCAAAATTGTCTGCACAATAAATCTTTTTTCTTTCCAAATCATAACCATAGAAATAGCAGGGATGGTTAAAATCATCCGGAGTATCTTCTCGAAAATATTCATTAATCATGGTAAAAATATACCGTTCGTTATTAATTGCACGTACTATAAAATCTGTAAATTTATCATATTTATCAACTACTTCTTTTCTTGGAATAACATATTTTCTAATAAATGGACACAAATCATATACATTTGCCCTAAGATTTGCAAAAGGATAAAATGTCTCTCGAATTTCATTAATTCCGTACAATTCATTAATATATAATGAACCATATGTTTGTATATGAGTATTCATTAACCATGAATATCCCGTTTTTTTTGTTTGTACAATTGATGATAAAAAATTGTTTTCAGGCCACGCTTTCACTAGCGGTTCACATAATTGTAATATTTTTCTCATAACTTAAACAATAATATTATATATCAAGAATAATACTTTTATATAACTTTTCCTTTCTCTATATTTTTTCCGCCCTGCATCGAGTTTCTACTATTAAACACTGAATTTTCCCAAAATTCAAATCACCCATTTATAATAAATTTATCTTTCAATTCCACATATTTTATTATGTTTATACAACGGTTTTTTCTCTCATTTCATATACAATCTCAGCAAATTCCTGCAAACTTGAAGCTTTTCTTATTTGCGGTAAAGCATCGTCTAGATTTATATTCAATTTTTCCTCCACTTCAAGAATTAATGTTACTAATGCAAAAGAATTCAATCCATTTTCTCTATTTAATTCCATTGATAAATCCGATTTTTTTGATATTCCCTCTTTTTGCAAGATCTCATTGTGAGCTTGTAAAATAATTTCTTCTATTCTCTGCATAAAAAAACCCCTCCTCTTACTTCTATTTATAAAATTTGCAACCATTCTTCAAAAACACATTTCGGCCATTGTTCTGGACAATCACCAAACTGCTGAAAAAATGCAATAACCCATCTCTCAATTCCAAAACCAACACATCCTGTCTCAGTTATCCTTACATTTTTAACTGAGATTGCAAAAGGATACGTGAACGCCGTACCGTGCATATTGAATGATGCACATGATATTCTATTTTGAGACCTAGTATTAACCTGTATCTCTATTTTACTTTTATCCGCCATCTGTATTTTTTTGTATTTCTGTAACTGTGGTAATATAAAATGATCACTTGCTACAGTTGATATATATTCCATCCCTAATTCGTCCAAAAAATCAATTGTCTTATCCAGAATTTCTTTTCTCCTATTCAATACAAATTGATGACTTCCAATAAAAACAATTTCTTTTACATGATAATCTCGTAATCTTCCAATTTCATCAAAATTGTTCTTTCCCTCATTTCGAAATACATTTTGCGTAAAAGTAAACACTTTAGGCTCTTGAAAAATCGTATTCTCATATTCAATATATGTATGTAAACATGCTGCTGGTGAGAGTGCATATTCAGGATGTTTTATATACGATTTAAAATCTGTCTCCGAAACACCTTCTCCTATTCTATTAAGCACCTCTATATCATTTTCTACATCACTACAAAACATTGCATATTGTGGTGACATTTTTAAGTATCCAGTTTTCTGATATTTATTAACAGGCAATAAAGTCGGATAAATTTTCCTTTCAGCGTTTACACTTAGAGCTATTTTTTCAAACTTTTTTTCAAAAAATTCAAACAAAAAAACAGCCATGTTATCCATTATGATCATACCTTCATCAAATTTACATAAATGTTTTTCCTCATATACTTTTTCTGTGTCTCTTTCTAAATATCGTTTTTCATTTTGCATAAATTGTTCAACTCCCTTCAATCATTATTTATACTTTTATTCCTAAATTTAATTATGCATATCTTTTTCCACAAAAAAAGGGGCTATTGTTCGCATTCTTTATACAAAAAAAACATTATTTTTATGATTATTGTGAATGCTATGCCGCTAAATCGTCTGTTAGAAGAATTCTTAAGAAGTGATGTAAATATCCCACGACAAGATATGGCAGGCTGGATGATACGTCTTAACAAGTATTAAGATGGTTACCAGCCTGATCATACACTGATGAAAACAGTGATAAAATAAAAGTTTCCGGATGCTGGGCACATGCAAAACGAAAGTTCGCAGAAATCATTAAGACAGCTAGATAATATTGATGCTAAAAGATGAAACAAATTATTTTGTATTGGGAAGTATTACTGGCATATTATAGTTTCCGTCAAAGGCGCTAATGTAAGAGCGTTGTTATTGAAGTTCCGGAGGAAGTGCAAAAAACTGATGCTATGGGCAGAGGAGCTTCCACACAGTTGTGGCAAAACCAAAAAAATAAGGAAATACATAAATGCCAGCCATCTGGCTGGCATTATTTTAATAAATCTATGAAAGAAGCTGAATACTCAATTCTTCATTGACACGTTTTATTAAATGAACGTTATCCAAAGTCATCGGTTGTACTAATAAGTTCAATAATTTTTTATATAAATCTTCATGCTGCATGTAATATGAATTAAAATAATTATACATTTTTTCATATCTGATCCTATTCTCATTTAGTATATCATATTGTAATATAAACTCTCGTCCCCAACTATTGATTCTTAATTGATTAATAAGATCATCTTCCACACAAAACTTCTTTGCACACGTAAACCTATAAATTAACTTTGCGTAATCAAGATAAAACAATGCCTCAGAAAAAATATTGTACTCCAACTTTTCATATAATGTATTTTTCAAAAAAAATAATATAGACCTGTCATCCTGTATATAATAATAATAATGAATATTCGTATTATCTTTTATAACCTGATCAATAGTAAACAGTCCCATCAAAATATCCAAACTAAGCTCTTTCAAATCCTTTTGTACAATAAAAAAAAATCTTTCCATTGGATTAATTTGATTCATTTGGACCAATTCAGCAATTTCCATTTTTAATCCTTTCTTCTGACTTACCACATTATCTTTCCTTCACAAATAACTTTTCCTTCGCCTTTAATGATATTACCAATAACATTACAAGCTATCCCTTTATTTTCTAAATGTTCAATAATTTCATTAACACATTCCTTTGATGTTACTAACGCCATTCCAACACCCAGATTAAAAGTTCTTATCATCTCTTCATCATCAACCTTCCCATACTTCTTAAGTATAGAGAATATTGGCGGAACAACATATGAATCTAATGATATTTTTGCATCCAGATCTTGAGGAAGTATTCTATTCAAATTCTCCTTAATACCTCCGCCAGTTATATGAGCCAGTCCTTTGATTTTCCCCGTTTTAAACAAATCTTTTAGACCATTATAATAACAACGATGTGGCGTTAATATTGTTTCTATAAAACTCTCAGTTCCAAATTTTTCCTTCATAACATCTGGATTCTCGTCCATAATCGTTCTTACCAAAGTATAACCATTTGTATGAATTCCACTTGACTGTAGCGAAATAACAACATCTTCTTCCTGAATTTTAGAACCATCAATAATATTATTCTTTTCTACAATACCAACAATACTAGAAGTCAAAATAAATGTACCATCATCCAACACTCCAGGCTGCTCAGAGGTTTCGCCTCCAGTTAAAATACATTCATTCTCAATACATGCTTCAGAAACAGCATTTACAATCCGAGTAACCACATCTTTATTTATTTTCCCACAAATAATTGCATCTTGAACAGTCAATGGAGTTGCCCCCATAACAATACAATCATTTATCAGATGATTAATCATATCATAGCAAACGCCTTCTATTCTATCATACTTCGCTGCCAGCAATTGTTTTGAACCAGGTTCTTCTGTTTTTAAAACTAACACCGGTTCGCTGTAATTTTCTGTAGAAATATCAAATAAACTAGCAAAAGCCCCCAGTTTATTCAAAACCCTTTTATCATTACTATTAATAGTCTTTGCCATCTCCTTCTTAGTTTCATTTGCTAAATCAATATCAACATTATATTTTGCCATATCATATCCACTCCTTTTTTTATTGTATTATATCATACTTCACGTATTAACGTAAATAATTTTTAACAAAAATGTAATATAAGGTTTTGTATCATTTTATTTTAAAATATCAAATTAAATGCTGCATCATAAAAAGATTCCTTTCGCTTAATTTTTCTATTCCTATCATTATCATATATTATTTCCATAAACTCATCATCTTGCGGATGAATATTTTCTATTTTACTTTCAATTTTTTTATCATTATAAAAGAGTGATAATATTTTAAAGGTAAAATAGCATGGATTCTTTAAGTTAAGTTCTTCAACCATATCATACCAATCAATCCATTTTATTTCATTTTCATATGTTCTAATGAAATTAATGATGTCTACTATCTTATATAAAACAACATCCCTTTTCTCATTTGTCCATATTGTATTTGTTGCTTCCCGATAAAAATGCACACATAAAAAAGCTAAATTTGACATCGGATTCAATGCATTTACACAATAGTATTCGCCTTTATATTCCCTTGTCCCCAATTCATATATTTGTTTGTCTATCGGATTATCCTTTCCCTGAAACAAAAAATTGATATCCACCTCAAGCAAATCCCCATCTTTTTGTTTAACATAAGGAACTAAGTCATGATGATTTAATCTTTGAATTAACTTTTCTTTCTTAGATGCTTCAATCAGTTCTCCTTCTGGCAAATTAGATTGGATATATCCCATACTCCGTAATACTACATCTAATTTAGTTAAATCCTCTTCATAAACCAAAAAATCTATGTCATTAGACCTCCTAATTCCTGTTTTATACATTTCTACTCCAAAGAAAGCTCCTTTTAGAGCCGCAAAGCGAATCTTTTCTTCTGAGAGCTTCGCATTTATTTGAGAAATTTCATCGATCAGTCTTAATTGCTTATCTTTTTGGCATAATACAATCATTTCAAGTACCTTTTTCATTTCCTTTGGAATTTTTTTATGTAGCGTAGTTTCTACACCAAAAAGAAAGTAACCAGATAATCTATGATTAATTAAAATTCCACCAATATATCCCCAATCTAATTCTTGATTTAATAATTCATTTAATTCTCTTTTTTCATCAACAGTTTTATGAACCAGTACTGCCAACAGTATAACTTTTCTTTCTTTTTCTTTCATTATTTTCCCTTTCTTTGTTCTTGAATCATATAGTAAATATCTTCAACGTCTTTAATATGCTCACTAACCTTATATTTCTCCCCATTTTGCGTAATCCATTTATTGCAATTTTTCATACATAACTGCCTTAATTCTTCGTTACTAATTATTTTTTTTACTTTTTTATATAAATCATCTTTTTCATATACTTTATACAATAACCCATTATCACAAGTAATTAACTCTCTATTTCCTTTTACATCAGAAGCTATAATTACAGTTCCCTTAGCTATTCCTTCTAGTACAATCGAACTAAAATTGCCTACATATCTTGAATCAATCAAAATGTCTGTTTCATCAATCCAATGTGCAACATTAGAGTGCTTCTCCGCTCCTATCCATTTAACAAAACTGTCTACCTTCAACTTTCTAGACATCTCTTTCCATCGAATGATGTTTTTTTGTTCTGGATTGTCATCTACTCCAACAATATATAGAATTGTATTAAATCCATCATCAATTAAACATTTAAGTGCCTCTAAAGTGACTTGAATTCCTTTTTCTTGAGACATGCATGATACTACACTTAAAATACGTATTTCATTGCCAATTTTCCGTTTTCGCTTTTGTATAAAAAACACATCTTCCAAGGGCATCGGTAGCACAGAAGTTTTACTAACTGAATCATGCGACATCTCAATAACTCTGTTCATGACATCACAATTACTGCATATAATATAATCAGCATATTCTATTGTTACTTTACACATTCTATAATATCTATCATCATTCATACTTCCATTAAAAACATCCCTACCAAAACAAGAAATAACATAAGGGGTTCCTACCATTACTTTATATAATAATGCTGCCATCGAGTTGATAGTTGCATAGTGAGCATGTATAATATCTATCTTACGATTATGATTTAATTCACAAAGACATCTGTATATTTTTAAAACACTATCCATCATTACATCATTTGAAATATAATAATCATCAATCACAGGATGTTTCATGATATCAAGCAAAATATAATTCGCCTGCTTGTTAACATTTCCAGGTAAAGAAGAACAAATTACATTCACTGTATGACCATTTTTAATTAACTCATCTATATATAAATTAGCATAAATCGTACTTCCTGATTCATACGAAAGTTCAGCTGACGGCAATAAGCATATATTCATTTTACTTTCCTCCATTTGTAAAACAACATATTTTATCATTTAATTTCAGAATTTTGTATTTTTGAACCACATATTTTGCAATTCCTAACTGGATATAATTATTCATTTCTCTAATCTTTATAAACTTAGGATGATCAACCATATATTTGTCTAACAATTTTTTATATGTAACTCTCAACTCTGTTTCGATATTTACTTTTGCAATCCCATATTCACTTACTCTTTTTAAATCTTCATCTATTACTCCTGAACTTCCGTGCAAAACAAGCGGTACATTACTAACATGATTAATTTGTTCTAATAATTTAAAATCAATTCTATTCTTTTTATTTTGTTCTCCATGTGTATTTCCAATAGATATAGCAACAGAATCTATTTCTACCTTTGTACAAAATTCTATAACATCAGCACAATCAGTCACTTGATCACCTTTACCACCTCTTCCCACCACACCTACTTCTGCTTCAACAAAAACGTTATTTTCATGTGCATACTCTACTATTTTATTAGTTTTTCTTATATTTTCTTCCAGCGATACATCTGAACCATCATACATAATAGATGAGTAGCCAATATCTATGCACCTATAAATTAATTCAACATCAGTCGCATGGTCAAGCTGGAGTACAACAGGAATATTGTATGTTTCTTCCATAGATTTTGTTATATAGACAATATTTTCTACTCCTAATGCCATCACTGTAGGCTCGGTAGTTTGTATAATAAGTGGTGCTTTGCTTTTTACTGCTCCCAAAAACAAACCTCTCAATATATCAAAAGATTCAAAATTAAATGCCGGGATAGACAAACCATTTTCATACGCTAATTTTACTAAATATTTACCTTTCATTTGCATCCTCCTATTATTTTAAAAAATTTAATAATTTATCTGAATCTTCACTTTCAAATACATTTAAGTTAAAATAATAATTTTTTCGATTTCTTATTAAATCCTTTAATAGTGTATCGTTTTGAATTAACTTTTGACTAATCAAAACCGGATCAGACAAATAATAATCAAACACATCCTCTTTAAGTTCCCACGCATCAAGCGCATTTCCAAATTTTCTGACTAGTGATAGCATATAATCCGTTTTCATTTCAGTAATCATACCATTTTTGTCATTTCTATAGTTACACCATATTAAAGCTTTTACCGGATGAATATTTTTACCAAATTCACAATTATCAAAACATTTCTCCGGGGGCAAATAGAAATCTAGTCCTTCGTCATCTCTCACTCTAATATTTGATTCAATTCCAATAATATCTTTTTCTCTAACAATTAAATGAGTATTTGATATAATTTTTCCTCCAAAACTGCTCATTTTTTTAATCAGTTCAGTTTTCCCAGAACCACCACGTCCAAATATGATATATATTTCGTTATTATAATCCACTGCTGCAGCTTTTAAGTGAAGCCATCCATACTCCAAACATTTTATTGTTAAAACATATTTGACAACATATGACCAAATTATTCTATTGTAATTATTCGAACATAAATGTATTTCATTATTTTCTATTCTCAAATATGCTTTGTCACCAAAATGATGACCAATATAAAACCCCTTTTGGCTCATCATTTTTTCCCTATAGGTGTGAGAATGATAAGAAACGCATTGTCTATTTGTATAATGATGCAAATAAAGGTTTACAACTTCTTTATTATCTTTTTCTATTTTTTCTTCATATTTCAACATTCCATCCTTCAATAGAAATTCTGAAAAAATATGTAATCTAACAATTTCTAATTCACACCAATATTCATACATCCTTAATTTCCTCCCATGATATCAATTACATGTTGTCCACTTAATTTGTAAAAATCCCTCAACTCGTTAATTGTTCCTGTTTGTCCAAATTTACCTTTCATATTTAGATTAATAACTTCTTTATCTTTCATGATATTATTCTCATATAACATTGATGAAAATGAATTATACTGTGAAAGTTCCGCCGCAATAACAACCTTTTCAACACCGTTCAGTTCTTTCTTTATCACCTCAAAATCTAAAGGACGTATTGAACCAATATGTATCAATTTAATATTTGTTCGCTGTTTAATAATTTCAACGTAATCATTAGTTATTTCTCCAGTACTTATAATCGCACATTTGCAACTGGAATTTCCAATTATTATAGGCTCCCCAATGGGTGCAGTATAATTAACTTTGGCATTGATACTATCTCTTCCAAGTCGAATATATGCCGGTTTTTTTGATTTAATTATATATTGGCATATATCCTCACACTCTTTTTCAAAGGCAGGAGAAAAAATTTCAATTTCAGGCAGCGAAAGCATCAGCGACACATCTTCAATACACTGATGTGTCGCTCCATCCTCTGAAGCAGACAAACCAGAATGTGTTGCTAAAATTTTTACATTTGTATCATTATAAACAATACTATGTCTAATCTGTTCCCATGCTCTCCCTGAAATAAAAGAAGCAAACGAAGATACTATTGGTATTTTCCCTCCCTTAGCTAACCCTGCTGCAACCCCTATTGCATTTTGTTCACTAATTCCAATTTGATAAAATCTGTCAGGATATCTATCCTGAAACATTTTTAATCTTGTATGTCTTGCTACATCACAATCAAGACAAACTATGTTTGTATTTTCAGCGGCTAATGATATTAATTTATTCATAAAAGAATCTCTTAGTGCTGGCATTATTTCCTCCTAATAATTCGTCCAATGCTTTTTTTATCTCTTTATCATTCATGCTTTTTCCATGAAACTCACAATTATTTTCCATAAAAGATATCCCATTCCCTTTTACTGTCTTTGCGAATAATACATGAGGCTTTGTCTTCTCTGCTGCATTTTTAAAAGCTTTGTCAATCATTTCAAAATCGTGACCATTTTCAATTATTTGGGAATCCCAACCAAGCAATTCCCAAACAGCCTTCATTCTACTAACTATTCCCGTAGACAAAGTGATTCCTTCCAATTGAAAACCATTACAATCAACAATGACATATAAATTATCAAGCTTTAATCTAGGTGCCATCAAACAGGCTTCCCACACTTGTCCTTCCTGTAATTCTCCATCTCCAAGAATACAATAAACTTTTTCACCTCGCTCTTGCTTGGCAATAGCTAACCCTAAACCAAACGACAACCCTTGTCCTAATGATCCTGCTGAGTAATCTATTTCTTTAATTTGTTTACTGCATGGATGTCCTTGCAGCTTACTTCCAAAACATTTTAATTTATGTAATTCACTATATGAAATAATTCTATTTTTTATATAAATAGCATATAAAGCAACTTCACAATGCCCCTTACTATAAATCAAATTGCTATTTATTTCCGAAATCATTTTTTGATTTACATAAATAAGTATATCTATAACTGACAGTGAACCTCCTATATGCCCTGACTTACCATTTTTCATCAATTCAAACATTATTTTCTTTACTTGTAACCCATACTTCATAAATTTTTCTTTATCCATATAATTTCCCTTTTATTATAATCATACGTACAGTCAATCTTGCCAATATAATCACATGACTTAATCCAAAACTGTATATATAAATTTTTACCATCAAAAAAAGCCGGTTTTAAAAAATCTTTCGGGCAAAAATTTAGTTGATCATCCATGGTTCCTGTAATACTACCTATCAAAATCAGATCAAAATCAGGAGCATAAGTTTCCTTCATATTAAAATTTATTATTTCAGAATCACTCCACCCCATATTGTATAACTGCATAATTTCTTCATCAGAAAAAAACATGCCAATCTTCCTTTTATCTTCACTTATAGCAGCGTCCAACCTATCTTTAATATAAGCAAACATAGAACCAGGATATTCTTTCATTGTTTTTGATGAAACTAAAACTCCTTTCCATTTTTCCCATAACTGTGACTCTAATATCGACTCGGATGCACCGATACGTCCGATAAAATAATCACTTTCCAAAAACAAAGAAATAGAAGTGTCTCCAGCCAAAAACAAATTATCAATTAACAAATTTGGCAAAAACAAATTTGTTTCACCCTCTTTTGCACAACATAACTCAAATCCCATTTCTCTCCAAAACAACTCACTCTCATCACGATGAAGCGATGAAATAATAGCAACGTCATGAATACTATTTTTCAGTTCACCTGTTTTGTTCTTTATATCAGACAAAGTATCCTTCAATATATCTCTTTGATTACTTGCAATACAAAAGCAACTTAGACAATCCGGAACAGTTTTATACCTCCTTCCTCCCCTTTGTTCAAATATTCCAAGAGCAGTTATCCCTCTACTAACACCAGAAGCACACGCACCAGTCCCATCGACAGGATCTAACGAAATTAAATATTCTGCATTTCCATTCTTATACTTCATTTCTTGAAACTTGGAAGCTTTTACACCATCACGTTCTCCTTCCAAAGAAAGAACTTTAATACTATCACTATTCAAAATTTCAGATAGTAAATCAAATTGTTTTGTAGCAATTTGATCAATGATATATGAATTCCCTTTTCCAATATATGGATAAACACTACACACCATATGACATACTAATTCCATAACTCTTTTTATTTTACTTCGTTTCATATTCCAAACACTCAATCTTCTCCATCAGATAAGACAATATCTTATTATCAGAGAAATTCTCATTAACAAACAACATCATTTTCGATTCTAGAATGACATCTTTTATTTCTAAATCATTGTCTTTTAAAGTTCTAGCAGTTTCGACACAATCAACACAATAATCTGCAATTTCCGGAACACAAGCTTCACTTGAACCGGATATATAAGTAACATTTACACACATTTTTTTTTGAGCAAAGTATTTCTTTGCAATATTGGGAAATTCTGTTATACAATTTATTGAACTACCATACTCCATTTCATTCTGAACATTTCCAATCAATGCCACACGAGTATTGCACCATTCTAATTCTGTTATTATTTTCACTTTATTATCATTTTCTACAATCCATTCATATGAACTTATACCAATATCTAATTGTCCATTTTCTACCATTTTAGGAATATCACGATGCTTAAGCAATAAAACATTAATATTATCTTTATAAAAACTTAGTTTTCTAGAATCAACATTTTCTCCAATAAGATACCTAACAAGCTGAAGCGATTTACCAAGAATATTTCCTTTTGGAAGGCCAATACGTATTGTTGGAACTGAATCATCCTCTATGATCATTAAATTTTCCAGCCTCTCACAATATTTAGGTTTTGAATATGTATTTAATTGTCGTTGAATTTCTTTTCTAAAGGTATTATCAATTGCATCAGACAATTTTATATCTAAAATATTTCCCATACAAAAAATCCATGCTAATAAATCCCCCATTTCCCCTTTGATTTCTTCATGTGTACATTTCTTTCTTATCGCCTTAAAAAACTCTCCAAATTCCTCTGTCATCCACAACATAGACTTTTCTAAATCATATTTTCCATATATCCTCAGTGCTTCATCCTGAATATCATCAATGTTCTGGATATCTTTATTAAAATATATAAACTTCATCTTTTTTCCTCCTCGTATATTTTACAAAAATTATCTACGATAAAGACTATAAAAAAAAGGAGCTATCGTTCGCTTTTCCATCAACAAAAGAACAGGAACTTTATTTTTTCAAAAACTTTTCTTTTTTTACAAAATATATTTCAAAAGTCAACACTCTTTTATAATCGATAATCGGATGACAAATGACTTACAAAATAACTATCTAACAATAACATTTCACCGAACTCTTCTCAGTATCGTATCAAAATTTCATCCTCTCCCTCTTCCTGCCTCTGCATTTTTAATCTCCCAATGTATCAAAAATGTCAGAAGTGCCCGAAGAACGATGATACTTGCCACAATCAGGATCTCTCCAAAATCGCGGACCGCCACCGTACGGAGAATTTCACTCCCCAGCTTAAATTCCAGTCCCATTTCCAGTCCCTTTGCCAGATTCAACAAAGTGTCAGGACTTCTCCTGATATAGGAAACAATTCCGCGCAGACAGGCAATCATAATGATAAAAACACCGAAAAATTCAAAAAGTAAAATAGCATAACTCACAATCTGATTTAATACCTGATGTAATAGTTCAAGCATAAAAATCCTCCTACGAAAAAATATCTCATTACTAATATTCTTTTTTTCTGGGAACTTTATACAAAAAGAAGATGGTATTTCCCATAGGAAAATACCATCTTCCAAAAAACAATCTATAGTAAACTATCTCTTCACCTTTACGCTCTTTACAGTACTCCATTTGCTGTACTGTTTCCTGCCGGAAACGGTCTGGTATGCCCTGACTTTGACATAATACTTTTTCCCCGGCTTTAACTTCTTCACAGTTGCTTTTGTTGCAGCTGCTTTCTTTACTGTCACTTTTTTTCTTCCCTTCTTGATCTTCTTGTCCGTTCCCAGGCAGATCTCATATCCCTGGGCTCCCTCCACCTTCTTCCAGTTCACCTGCACGGTCTTTTTCTTCGGAGATCTCACCTTGCCCAGCGTCACCTTCTTCTTCTGGATACCGGACGGTACGGATGGCTGCTCCGGTACCTGGGTACCGGATGGCGGAGCTGCAGCCGGTGCTGTGGCTGATGGTGTTTTGCCATCGTCTATCTTCTTCAGTCCACTGGCTGCTGTCTGAAGTTCCTCCAGCAGGCTCTTCATCACTTCTTCCCCCACTGTATTGTCTGCAGCTGCTTCCTCTGCCTTTTTCAGGGCATCCTCCAGCACCTGCCAGGTGCTTACGGTATAATCAGCTGCTTTCAGTGCCTTTGCTCCCTGGATTGCCTCAGCCATGGCCGCCTGCGTCTTCCTGGTCAGTAACCGGGTCCTGGCTTCCCCCAGTCCTTTCACTGCATTTTCCAGATCATCCTGTACATATCCTCCGGCCGACCATACTCCCTCTGCCGCTTCTGCCTGCTGCTGGTACGTTGCCCAGGAACTTTCCGTATAGTCTTCCTGTTTCAGGCTTTCTGTCTCTGCCAGGAGATTTTCCAGCCGGGTATAGGTCTCTGCCTTGATCAGATGGTCCAGGGCATCCTCCAGGGCAGTCTGTACACGGTTTTTTTCATCGATATCTGCCGGTCCACTCTGCAGCAGGGCCTGCGCCTCTTCCAGGGCGGTCTCCATTTTGCGGTAGGAGCTTTCTGTATATTCTGACCGTTCTGCCTTCTCTGCGATCGATACCATTGCCTTTAATTCTTTCAGATCGAGTACCGATACCGTGCAGGTCTGCTCCAGACCATTTCCAGTAAATACATGGATCGTCGTGGTACCATCTGAGATCCCTTTTACCGTTCCATCCAGCGACACCGCAGCCACTGCCGGATCATCCGAAAGCCATACCGGTCCGTAGGTGGTATCTTCCGGGGCCAGCCGGGCTGTCAGTTTTTCCGTCTGGCCGCCTTCCAGGGACAGCGATTTTTGAGACAGTTCCACAGAGACCGGTTCTACCTCTTCCACTTTCTCATCCCTCAGTTCGATATCAGAAAGGGTAAAGGTCAGTGTGATGGTATTGGTCCCGTCCACATAGGCAGAATCTGGAAAATGTCCGGCGGATCCCGCTTTCGGCATTTCAAATTCATTGACATGGCTTTCATCCCAGACATTGATCAGTCCGATATCAAAAAAGTCTTTCGGGTTGCCATTTCCATCCAGCTCTGACGCATCATAATAAAACGGATTCTTTGACAGGCTGCACGTAAAATCATTTAACTTCAGGGAGTCAACGGTGACCGTCGCCTTACGGATCAGGGAATGGTCCGTCTGTCCTGTGTTTCCCAGCGTATCCTTCAGATACAGGGTATTGATATGGGACATCCTTTCCCTGGTCCCTTCCAGTCTCAGTGTATAGGTGCCTCCCTGGGTGGAATCTACCATTGCATAGTCATTACTGTTTATCGTTGCATAATTATATCCGCTTGCGACGGAATTATAAAACAGCCTTGCACGGAAACGTTCTGCCGGTCTGACATGGACGATGCAGTATGCCTGCTTTCCGTTTACGCTGGCAGTGATCACTGTGGTCCCCAGTCCCTTTGCCGATACCTTTCCCCTCTGTGACACGGTTGCTACTGCCGTGTTGGCAGATGCCCATACTACCGTGGCAGAAACCCTGGAAGGGGTCAGGGATGCCGTCAGCTGCTCATTCTCATCCCCCAGGCACATTGGGAGGAGTGTTCTGTCCAGGCTGATCCCTGTCACCGAACTGGAATTGGACTTATAGGTCTTCATGATCGCCTTGATGATCTCCGGCTGGGTCACTGCATAAGTGGACCGGTCAAAGAGTCCGAGACCAAACGCACCGTTATAGCCGTTGTCCCAGTAGACCGGGATACATCCGAAGCGGTCTGACAGGATGTTCAGGACCTCTGCATAGTATGCACGGTAGGTATTGTTATACTTGTCCGCATCCTCAATATCAAACTTTCCGCTGCTGACATCCTCCGGCTTGACCTGGCTCTTATCCACACAGCCGTATTCTCCGATCACGACGGGATATCCCTGGTCTACAAACTCCGTTTTCAACTTTTTGAACTGTTCTTCCATGGCGTCTTCCAGTCCTTCGGTGGCAGACTTTGACATCTCCTCTGCCTCTGCTCCCCACTGGGTGACGGAATAGTCCTCGATCCCGCAGAAATCCCACGGTGTATAATAGTGGACAGACACCATGATGCGCTGCTCTTCCTCCAGAATGCTGTCACTCCGGTAATCGTCCGAAGGTATGACAAAACCCGCTTCCTCTGTGGTCAGTTCCGGGTTCGTATTGATGCCGGGGATCAGGAGCCATCTCCTGTCATTGTTCCCGCCGCTCTGTCTGACCGTATCCACAAAGATCTGATTGTATTCATTGATATTTTTATAGTACGCCTTTACTTCACTTTTGCTGTTGGTATTGGCATCTGCTCCCACCTCGTTCATGGATTCAAAGATCAGCTTTTCATTCTGGTCCTTGAACCGCTCTGCGATCTGTTCCCAGCATGCCCTGTACTTTTCTTTGATCTCTTCCTGTGCATCATCGCTCTTTCCCGGCAGCAGCCATCCTCCCTTTACCGTAGAATACCCATCCCCATGCATGTTGATAATGGCATACATGCCGTTTGCCGTTACATATCCCACGATCTCCTCCAGACGGTCCAGCCAGGCTTTCTCGATCTGATACCCTTCACTCTTGCTGGCGATCTTAGTCAGATAGGACACAGGGATACGCACGGATTTAAAACCAGCCTTCCGCACTGCTGCGATCAGCTCTTTTGTCACCTTCGGGTTGCCCCATGCCGTCTCCTCCGGAAAGGCAACGGGTCCGCTCCAGCTGTTTACCGCCTCCATCTGGTTGCCCAGGTTCCAGCCGGCCCCCATTGCTTCTGTGATCTTTGCTGCATTTAAATCCTTAAAGGAAGCAGCCTCTGCCTCTTTCCTGCAGCAGGGAAGCTGCAGGGATGTTATCATCAATGCTGCCGACAGGAAGACTGCCGCCAGTTTCTTTGCTCTTCTCATAGTATCCCTCATTTCTGCGCTGCCTTTTGCGCATCATAAAATTTCACTTTACTTTTACTGTTTTTACTGCACTCCACTCTCCATACTCTTTTTTGCCGTTTTCTGACCGCCAGCCCCGTACTTTCACATAATAACGTTTTCCACTCTTCAGCTTCCTGATCTTTTTCCGGGTAATGCCAGCCGTTCTTACCATGATTTTCTTTTTATTCCTGGTCATCTTCCTGTCCGTTCCCAGCAGGATCTCAACCCCCTCCGCTCCACTCGTTTTCTTCCAGCGGAGCTCTATCGTCCGTTTTCCGGCAGATACCGCCCTGCTTAAAACGGCCTTTGCCACGGAAGTCGTTTTTGTACCTTTCTCCTCTTCCGCAGCCGGAACAGCGGATGCTGCCGGCGGAGCCTGTGTACCGATTGCCGGCGTTGGAGAGGCCGGAGTCGGTGTGACAGGAATATCTGTTTCTCCTGGCGCTGGAGATACTGGTGTTTCTGTCTCTCCTGGGTTCGGAGAAGCTGGTATCTCCGTATCTCCCGGGGTCGGAGAATTCGGTATTTCTGTCTTTTTCGTCAACGCTCCCCTGGCGATCTGCAGTTTTTCCAGAGCTTCTGTCAGCTGTGGCAGCAATGCGGTATCATCCTCCAGCCATTTCTTTCCTTCTGTAGCTGCAGTCTCAAATGCAGACCAGCTCTCTGCTGTATAATTGTCCTTCTCCTTGTATAAAGCCTCTGCTTTCGTCACCTCCGTCTTGAGTTTCTTTCTGATGCCATCCCTGCTGTCCAGAACAGCAGCAGAAACCTGAGTCTGATATGGCGAATAACAGCCTTCTCTTTCAATCCGTACCCAGACCGTCCTCTTTTCCGGCTCCTTCAACACCGGCATCTCCGGGGTAAAGGTCCCGTACTTCTCTGTACTATAGCTTACTGCATCACCTTCCCGGATTCCTGAGACAGTGACCGCCTCATGCTCCTGCCCGTCATACTCCGCCTGATATGGTATCACCCTGAAATCTGCAGAATCTGGTCCCGGAAGGTACTCCAGGTTTGTATAACCCAGACTGATCAGGTTCTTCTCACAGATACTGTACCGGGGCAGTTTAACCTTCTCCCAGCGTGTCAGTTTCTCATCTGCTCCCATCGAATAGGTCAGGGAGTGGATCTCCAGCGTTCCCAGCTTCTCCTTCTGTTTTAAAGGATTCGCGTCACCACCTACATAACTATAAATTTGTAACAGTCCATGGTCTGTAACCAAAGATTTTGGGATCATCAGATCCATCAACTTCGGAGTATTCGCAATGGCATTGTAATCTACTACGCTTACCGTATCCGGTATTTTTATCTCCTCCAAAGCCGTGCAGTTCTGAAAGGCACTTCTTGGTATTGTCTGGATCCCCTCCTTCAATGTCACCCGCTTCAGTCCAGCAGCATCCTGGAATGCATACTCCCAGTCTGTCAGGGTAGAAGGTACCTCCACCGCCGCCAGGGAGGTACATCTGGCAAAGAGCTTTTTTCCTAACGCTGTTGTTCCCTCCGGAATGGTTACCTGGGCCAGCGCGGTACAGTCCTGAAAAGCTCCGTTGGTATTAGATGGTGCATTAACACCAGGCACATCCTCATAATATTTCATTGATGCAGGCAGTTCCACACTTCTAAGTGAGGTACATCCCTCAAAAACCAGGTAACCCATCTCCAGATATCCTTCCGGAATACAAACTGAAGTGATTTTCTGATTGCCCTTCAACGCCTGATAACAGATCCTGTTTGCAGCCATCATCTGGTCGGAACCCGGCTCTTTTGGTACTTTTGCCGGAAATGTCAGCTCCGTCTCCTCTCCGGCATATCCGGTAATGGTCGCTGTTCCTCCATTCAGCTGATACTCCCAGCCATTCCAGCTGAGGCTTTCCGAAGCCTGTGCATTTTCCGGGGAAACAGCCCCGGAAATGCACTGTACTGCCAGAGCAAGAGTCAGGATCATGGTGATTGCTTTTTTCTTTTTGAAACCGTTCCAATTCAAATAGTTTCCCTCCTCCGGTATCCTTTTATTTCACTTTGATTTTTTTCACACTGCTCCAGGAAGAATAGATCTTCCCGTCCCCTGTTTTTGTCCAGGCACGCACACGGACATAACATATTTTTTTGCTCTTCAGTCCGCTGATGGTCTTACTGGTGGTATCCGGCTTCTTTATGGTGAGCACCTTCGCTTTTTTCATGTCCTTCCGGCTGCTGTATGATACCTGGTAGCCGGAAGCATTGGCTGTCTTCTTCCACTGCAGGCTTACCGTCTTCTTTTTCCTGGAAACTGCCTTCTTCCAGGAAGGCTTTTTCAGCTCCACGGATGGTTTCCCGGAAACAGACGGCTGCTGTGGTGCCGGACTTGGAGCCGCAGGGGCATCTGTGGTCCCCGGTGCCGGCGTTCCCGGGGTATCCGTACCTCCCGGTGCCGGATTCCCGGTCTCTCCCGGTGCCGGACTCTCCGTTTCCCCCGGTGCCGGGCTTTCACTCTCTCCCGGTGCCGGTGATGCCTCTGTCATCTCCAGGTTCCTACGGTATCCCGCCATCTCTGCGTTCAGTTCCACCAGATAAGAGATGTCCTCCCTGGAAATGGTTGTTCCATACATGTCAAAATAACTGTTGAGATCCTGATAGGCATAATAAAAATCGATCCAGGTATCCGTCGTATAATCTTCCTCCCTGAGCTTTCCTGCATCTTCCGCAGCTGCCACCAGCAGCACACCTGCGGCATCCACGATATCCTGTTCTGCCTGCAGCACCACATTGATCTTGTCAAATATAGTCTCCGCATCCGCATCTGCCCTTGCTGAAGCATCGGTATACGCCAGGTCAAAGGCATCCCATGCCTCCTCCGGGTAATCTGCACTCTCCATCATGGCGCAGGCATCCCTGATCTCATCAAACCGCTCCATGATCACGCTGGAGGAATACAGCTTATTTCCATAATTATAGGTGGTCACATCCCCCAGCAGATCATAGGTATCTCCTTCACAGCAGATCATAAGGTCATCCGGTGTGCCGGCAAAAATGCTGTCCACAGTCCGGTAGTTGATCACCACATCTGCCCGGCGGATATTTTCCATCGTATAACCCTCGTTTAACAGGGCAGCCTGTTTCAGACTGGCACATTCCTGGAATGCGGACTTCTCTATCCTTGTCACAGATGCCGGAACGATCACCCGGGTCAGCTTTGCTTTGAAAAAGGCATTCTCACCCAGGGTTTCTACCCCGTCAGGGATTGCAAAGAGAGTGTTCCCTGACAGATCCGCTTCCGAAAAGCAGGAGGCCGGTATCTGGGTAAACTTCACCTTCTGCGGAAATTCCAGGGCATTGATGCCCGCCTTCTGAAACGCAGAAGCACCGATACTGTTCACTGAGGCAGGGAGCACCAGCACCGATTCCAGGGTCAGCTGCCGGAATGCAGAAGCACCGATACTCTCCAATGTCTCCGGCAGGGTAAGTGTACCGATATGGCTGCTCTGGAATGCCTCATCCCCTATGCTCTCCACTCCTTCCGGAACCTCCATGGACTCAATGGAACAGTTGCTAAAAGCGGCTTTCCCGATCTTAACAATACCATCCGGAAACGCAATGGTCTTCAGGCTGCCATGACCAGAAAACATATAGTCACCGATTCTTGTCTCCTTTACCTGGGGATCCCATGCTACACTCTCAATTTCTCCACGGAAAAGTCCCCACGGCTGTTCCTCCCTGCTCTGGAAATTCTTTTCGCCATCCTGCTCCTCTTCGGCCGCCGCCATATGATCTGTGGTCTCTTTAATGGTCAGTTTTTTATTGATGGAATCATATGTATATGCCTGTTCCTCCAGGATGCCATCTACACGACACTGTACAACATTGCTCCAGGTATGAAAATAAGAGGCACTCTCTGTAACATATCCACGGATATAGTAGATCCCTACTTTCTCCGGTACCTTTTCCGGGTTCTGGGCATCATACAATTGCCTGCCAAATGCATCCGTATAATAGAAATACCGGATCGTCTTCTGGTCAGAGGTGTTCTTCACTATCTCTGGCTGAAAACTGCTTCCCCCCCGGATCGCTTCCTGGGTCAGACTATTTGGGGAAAGCGCAATCTCCAGCCGGGCAGACTTCCGGCTCTTATCAGCCTCCGTCAGGACCCTGATCTTCTGCATTTCTGCCGGTTTTTCTGCATCACCTGCATAAGCAGAGTTAGAAGAAAGCTGCTGTCGCACCTTCGCCTGAAGTTCCTCTGTAGAAACATAAATATCGGGATAAGCACCAGATGTTAAAGAATTTTGGTTCATTGGCACAGAAGAACCATAGATCAGTATCTGTTGCAGGCTGCTGCACCCCTGGAAGGTCCAGTCCAGTGTTTTCATATTGTCCGCCAGAAAGGAAATCTGCTCCAGATTTTGGATGCCGCTAAACGCTCCTTCCCCAATGGAAGTCACCCCGGCTGGCAAGACAAAAGACGTAAAGGCACATTGCTGAAATGCCCCTTTCCCTATGGTTGTAATCTTACTATCCTCTGGAAATACAAACTCCTCCAACGCAGTACAAAAGTAAAACGTATTAGACGGAAGAGAGGTCAGCTTGCTCCCTGCTGCGATTTCTGCCTTCTTTAATAACTTGCAGCTGCTAAAAACACTTTCCTGAAGCGTTGTGATATTTGGGGGAATGGTTATCTCTGTAAAATTATTATCACCAAAACAGCCTACTTTTATCGTGGTTAGTTTTGCAGAATCAATCCCATTTGGCAGCTTTGTTAATCGGCAACCATAAAATGCATTATTCCCTAACGTCCTGGTATTGGCCGGAAGTGTCACTTCTTTTAATGCGGTCCCTCTAAAACAATCGTCTCCAAACTCTGTAATAGAAGTGTTATCCTCCAGCCCCGGTGCACTACTCAGATTAGAAGCATTCTGAAATGCACCAGCCGGCAAGGTAGTACCAATATATCCAGACAGATCAGGAGTCTGTGTCATACTTGTACAGTATGCAAAGCAGTATCCTCCCATAGACTTTAACTTTGGCACGGTAACCTGGGTTAGTTTTTCACACCGCCCAAAACAGTATGCTGGTAATGCAGTCACCTCCGGCAAGGCAATTTCCAACAATGTACTTCTGAAGAAGCAATAATCCTCCAGTGTCGTAATCTTATCCGTCCCGGTAACACGCATACCAGTTTGGGAACCACACTGGTAAAATGCATATCTTCCAATGGCCGTCAGGGAAGTGGCGGCAGAAAGATCTACCTCCTCCACATTGGGATAGCAATAGAAGGAATAAGCTCCTATCGACTGAACCGTTCCCTCAAGGATGATCTTCCGGATCCCCTGGCCTGCTCCGGTTTCTGTACAAAACCAGGGTGCCTCCTTGTAGCTGTCCTGTGAATACCCCGGTAAAACAGAGGAGCCGCTGATACTCTTTAACCCCTTTATGGTCAATACACCGTCTGCTGCTGTAAATTTCCAGGAAAAGCTTCCCTGGGTTCCATTTAAAAACTTCGTCTCTGCTACATCTTTCAGCTCAGAATCCTTTTTCAGACTGACCGATCTTTCCGCTCTCCCTGTCTGCCCTGACGGCCTCTGCGCCGCCCTGGCAAAGCTTCCTCCTGGCAGATTGCCCAATACCAGAGCCGCTGCCAGCAGGATACTTATCTTTTTCTTCCACATAAATACACCCCTTCTTTCTATGAGCCGGTCTTTTATAACATAAAACCCCCGAATACTTTCCTATTGTCCCAGGGGTTTTATGTTTTCATTTCTTGTTGATCGTGCTTAACACAGGCTGCTTATTTTATTTTTGCCTTCTTTACCACACTCCACTTGCCATATGACTTCTTACCGGAAACTTCTGCATAGGCACGTACCTTCACGTAATATACTTTTCCTTTCTTCAGCTTTTTGATCGTAGCGGAAGCAGTATCTTTCCTGACCGTAACCTTTTTCGCTCCCTTGAAGTTCTTTTTCACGCTGTAAGTGATCTGATAACCTTTTGCACCTGTTACCTTTTTCCATTTCACTGTCACAGCCTTTTTCTTTGCTTTGACCTTGATGCCTGTCACTTTATTGAGAGAAACCGGTGCTTCCGGACTCACCGTTGGCTGCTGTCCCGGTGTGACTGTTGCTCCAGGCGCCGGTGAATTTGTTGTTCCCGGTGCCGGCTTATCTGTCTCTCCCGGTGCCGGCTTGTCTGTTTCTCCCGGTGCCGGCTTGTCTGTTTCTCCCGGTACCGGCTTGTCTGTTTCTCCCGGTACCGGCTTATCTGTCTCTCCCGGTGCCGGCTTGTCTGTCTCTCCTGGTGCCGGCTTGTCTGTCTCTCCCGGTGCCGGACTTTCGGTCCCGGTTCCCTGTTCCTGTAACGCTCCCCTGGCAGAGACTGCTGCCTTCAACAGTCCTTCAAACACACTGACCTGACTTGCTGTGGCTCCTGCTGCGCTCTCGCTCATAAAGGCTGCCACCGCTGCCTGGGCATCTGTCAATGACTTCCAGCTTTCAGCAGTATATTTTGTCTCATCAAGTCCTTCTGCCAATGCAGCAACCGTCTGCGCTGCACCTTCTGCCAGTCCGCCCTGTCCGAAGTAAGCATCATCCAGGAAGGCCCCTGTTGTATCGATCGTATCTGCCTGTTCAAACACAGACGCAGTACTGTCTTCTGCTGTTATTCCAGCAACGGTATCCTCTGCCATTACAACACTTTCTTCCTGGAAGCTCTTCCATGCTTCCTGATCATAAAGAGATGCATCCAGGCCCTTGTAAACTGCTGCATTTTCTGTGAACGCTGCCTTCTTTTCCGCTACTACATCCTTATAATCCACTGCATTGGTATATCCGTATTTTACCAGCAGGTCATAAGTGTCTCCTGTGGCATAGATCTTCAAGGTATCCGGACAACCTGTAGCAAAGCTCTGGTCTACAATTCCAACACTATATACGGCAGCTGAACTTCCCGTTTCTAAATAATCTGGTTTTTTCAGTGTAATCTTTTCCAGACGGGAACACCCCGACAAATCATTACTACCAATCTGTTGAAACATTGTAACACCATCCAGACAGCAATCATCATCCTCCCAGACAACCTCTGTAATTCCAGATCCAGCGAAAGCACTTCCAGAAGGAGATGCATTACCAGGAAGATTTATAATAAATTCGTCCGTTTCTGTTCCTGCATTGGCAAATGCCTCAGATCCAATACTCATGGAACCAGCCACCTGTTCTGTTGGGTAATACATAGGAATACTTTTCAGATAGGTACAATTCTTAAACACACCAGCCCCAATAGAATTTAATGGTGTCTGGGACATATCCACTTTTTTCAGTGCAGTACAATCCTGGAAACAGTAATCCTTGATACTCACGTAACTAGTTGCGGAGCTTTTTTTAGGCAACACAATTTCCTCTAAAGCAATACACCCACTAAAAGCAGATTTACCAATCTCACTCAGGCTGCTTACTCCTTCCGCATCGACAAGAAAGCCGACTTGAGATAATGAGGTACAATTCGCAAATGCATTATCACCAATCTTCTTGATCGTAGATGGAAGGGTGATACTCTCTATAGGCATAGAAGCAAATACATTACTTCCTATGGTCTCCAACATAGAATTTTCTCCAATGGCCACTCCTGTGACACCACTTCCTTCAAATGCAGAATCACCAATACTTTTCACAGAATCCGGCATTGCAATACTTCCCACCAGAGAGGTACATCCCTTAAAACACTGATACGGAATCATAGTCGATTCCTCATACAGTGTTACTTCCGTTAGAGAAGTACAACCAGCAAAAAGCCCCTGATAATTCCCCACCATAGGAACATTAAATGCTTTTTTAAGTCCCTTATAATTTTCAAAAATTGGTGATTTCGTATACATTACTCCATCAGACCACCGTACCTCTTTTACCTTAGAAACACAGTTGGAAAATCTCGTCTCCCAAGGTCTTGTACTGATATCTGCCTTGATCGTCAATACACCGGCTGTACTGTCAAAATTATATTCCTCACCGTCATAGACACCATTGACCATACAGCTTACCATATTACTGGTACAGCCATAATATCCGGCAGATTCCGCCATATGACCCTGGATATAATAAGTACCGGCTACAGTAGGAACAGCAGTAGGATTTTCACTGTCTACCAGTTCATAAGTGCTGCCTGACTTCTGGTAGTAATAATAAGTAATCTCCCCATCTCCTATTTTCTCTGTTATAGTAGGTACAAAGCTTTCACCGCTATTGATTTCATCGGATTCCAATGCGATAGACAGGCAGCTCACCTTTTTCGTACTTCCCTCCGAAATCACTCGGATCTTCTGCTCTGCCTCTGCCTTATCTGCATCACCGGAATAAGCAGCCAGAGAAGATAATGTTGTACGGACCGCTACCTGGATATCTGCAGTCTTTACATGAATGTTGGCTGTCACATTGGTAAAAGCACTTGCAGCGGCAATCGTTACATCGTCACCTGGAATCACTACATTCTTTAATGCCGTATCACCATTAAAGGCATTGGATGCAATATTTGTGATCTTCTCTGATAAAACAATATTTTCAAGAGAAGTACAGGAGGCAAAGGTACGCATTGGCACTGTTGTAAGTTGTGTATCTTCTATTCCCAAAACCGCCTTGAGAGAAGAACATCCAGAGAAGACATACGTACCAAGTGTCGTCAACCCCGAAGGCAGTTTAATCTTTTCCAGTTTTGTACAGCTCTGGAATGCACGGTTTCCAATGGTTGTTACTTGTGTTGTAGATAAATCAATACTCTCCAGGCCTGCGGATTCAAAAGCATACTGTCCGATTTCTGTTACAGCATCCGACATTACAATATTTCCTAAAGAGCCGCAGCTCCGAAAGGCATAATCGCCAATACGCTGTACATCTTTTCCCAGGGTGATGGACTCCATTTTTGTACTTGCAAAGGCATAATTGCCGATGGCAGTAATCCCATCCTTGATTACCACGCGGGAGAATTCCTTATCATTCCACGGTCTTGTACTATCATAACTAGAACTAAAATCCGGAATCTCACAGGAGTCAATCCCCTCTCCTGGTCCAATGGTCAGCACGCCATCCTCGATAACTGCGTCAAACAGCCCGTTTACTGTAAATGGTACATATTCACTCATTACAGCAAAGTGTGTCTCATCCTGAAGCATTGCCTTAACATAATAGCTTCCCATTTTCATAGAAGAGACATCTACAGAAGATTTGCCCGAATCATAGTAAAGCCATTTCACATTGGATGATTCAATCCCTGTGGTGTTAGCAGCAATCTTTGGCTGTGGCGGCAGCTGATCCAGACGTACATCCGAACAGGTTGCTGTCAGCTCTCCGGTTGCTTCAGATTTCGCATCATACTTATCCAATGTGGACATTGTAATCTGTATATCATTGGCGTCCGCATAGTCCGTACGGTTTCCTGTGTAAAACCCGGTAATGGCATTGGACATGGCATTCCCTTCAGCAGCCACATAAACCGTCAAATTATTACATCCCTTAAACGGATGATAAGACCCTCCTCGGTCTGCCCCGTATGCTATACTGGCATCCTCCGCTGTTGTACGTAAAGCAACATCCCGCAGGTTCACACAATTTGCAAATGCCGATTTTGTCACTTGTTTTATCCCGGCCGGCAGGCTGATATGCGTCAGGCTGGGACAGTTGGAAAAACCAGCATCCCCAATACTGGTGACAGCATCTCCCAGGTCTATCGACTGTAACTCCGGCCAATAACTAAGCGTATTATTTAGTGTCGTTACTCCTTCCAGTTTTACTGATTTACAATTATTTTTGAATTCATTCGGAATTCCGTATTGGGCTATTATGGAAACATTTTTTATGATCAATGCTTTCACAGGGGAAGCAGTATGATCCCAGTTAAAACCACTATTTATGTTCATCGTTTCCGTACCTTCTGTACCCTTTACATAAAAGGTGCCGGCATCCACCACTCCTTCAATCGCTTCCGCAAAATACCAATAGCTGACACCTGTTGCAATTTCGCCTGTCTTATCTGCCTGTTCCAGAACATCATCAATACTCTGAGCAGCCCCCTTTTTCACTGACGAAACTTTTTTCACACTTTGCGCTGATGATGTACTGGCATCCACTGGTGCCAACGTTATCATCATAGATGCCGCCACGACGGCACTGACAACTTTTTTCCATTTTAATTTCCTCAATTTCATTCTCCTTTCCTATTCGGAACATCTTCCCGCGATGTCCTCTTACCCCATTTTTTAATTTTTCTTTTGTTTTTTAATGTTTTATCCTCCTCTTCTTCCAATGTATTTTTATCATACTATTTTCTCTTCCTATTGTGGCATCCAAGGGACATACACTCCGATATAGGGACGAAAAAGACATTTATACGATAGATTTCCCATAGAGGACTACCCGGCAGCAAAAAACATTTTCCCTGACATAAAACTCTGCATTTCCGTGATATTTTCCAGCAATCTCACGGATAATTCCTGTACCATATCCATGAGAGGATTTTTCTTTTTTCGTTGTGGATAAAGAGGGATTTCTCTTTTTTCCCTGTCCTGCCATTGTATTTTCCACCCGGAAAATATATATCTGCTCTCTTTTTGTTATCTCCAGAAACAGAATTCGTCCTTTATCCTGCGAAATTTGGAGACATCCTTCAATGGCATTGTCCAGCATATTGGTCAAAAGACTGCTTAAATCATAGTCATCAATTCCATAAAAATCTTCTGGCAGCATACTGATTATTTTGATATGATGCCTGGCAGCACGGCTAAAGCATCCATTTATCGCTGCGTTTGCCACTATATTTCGAGTATTTACAAAGCTGCTCACCTCTTCCAGAATTTCTTTTTTTTCTCTGATCAATTTCATTGCCAGAGAAATCTCTTCCTTTTTAATCAGACAATATAATTTATGAAACATCTCCCCAATCTCCTGTTTCACCCGAATGATCTCTCTGTCGCTGCTTTGTACCTTCTTTTGATACTTTCTGCAAAATTCTATTTCCTGAAACAATAATTCATTTTCTTTTTGAAGCAAGATAAGACGATTTTGATTGCAAATCAGAAACCACACAAAAAAATTTGCTATGACGAGATAAAAGAAGCTCAATAAGAAAAGGCTGCCTGCCTGCTCCATCTCTTTGGCCGTCAGCCTCATTTTTACAAAGATACAGATAAAAGCCCCTGTCACGGACAACACACTTCCCATGAGCAGAAGCTCTCTTTTTTTCATTTTGTTTTTTCCATCCAGGAATATTCCCTTAAATACTACAGATAGATATAGAAACAAAAATGGTACTATCAAATCGATCAGAACCATCTTCAATCCAGACTTTCCTTCCCCAACCCGAATACATACCAGCTCCATCAGTAACATCCTGACCGGAAACAGGCAGCACAGCAGAAACAGAAATTCAAATAATATCATAAAGATCCGAAAAATAGTACTTCTATTTCTTCCCTTTTTCACTATGCTGTACTGCATATAGCCACACATCAGCAAAGAAATGATGGCAGATATCCCATCAAAAAAATTCCATTTTCCCATCAATGGTTCCACCTACATTTAATTATTCATTTTTCCGATATCCCAGGATATTTATCATTGCTCCGAAATATTATCCAATATTTCTTCCAGAAATTTGCTTGCTTTCTGAATCTCTCCATTGTCCAGCAAATTATAGACTATCTGCAGATTGTTATTAAAATCATGCTTTATCCGGGATACCTTCCTCTGATTCTTATCGAAATCATTAAAAAAAACCTGTATTTTTTCCTTTTCGATATTCAATTTTCTATTCTCATCTATTAATAACTTTTGTTTTTTCTTTCCTTCCAGCAACAGACAAAGCAAAATACCTGTCAATAAGCCAACACCAAAATATATAAGTTCTAAACATAAAATGAAAGAATCCATTAAATTCCGCTCCTCATATCAAGATATCGATTGTATTCCTCTGTCACTGATTTCCTATAGCTTTCTCCAATGAATATTTCCATTCTATTATCCATCATAATATTTTTTTTCTTTTGATCCACATAGACAATATGCATCATATTTACAATATTCTTTCTATGTACACGCAAAAAACAATGGGGCTTAAACACTTCCTCAGCCCGCGAAATCGTATCCCGTATCCGAAGTGGATTCTCATAATCCTGAACTGTATACTCCAAATAATTCCGGTCACTTTCAATCACAACAATATCCCTGTAAAAAACAGTCTGTTCCCCAAGATAAATATCCCCCAAAACGATTGTTTTATTCTGATTTCTTTCCAGTTTGATCCGTTCAATCACACGGGAAAGTTTTTTCTGCATATTCTCCGGACTTTCTTTCACAATAAAATCATATGGCTGGCAGGAAAAACTATTAAACACCAAGTTAGCATGCCCGGATATGAAGATAATTTTAACTTTTTTTCTCCTTCTCCTTATAATATCTGCAATCTGAAGACCATCGAATCCCTCCATACAGATATCCAGAAATACAACATGATATCTTTCTACCTCATCTGCACTTAACAGATCTCTCCCACTGACAAACTCCCTGATATTGATCTTAACTCCCTTTCTTGTAAACTCTCCCAAAATCAAAGAACTAATATTATGCAGAATATCTTTCTTGTCATCACAAACTGCAACATTTAGCAACTTGAATCACCCTCTCTATATCCGCTTTTTCTGAAGTACTCGTAATACACCCTCCAATTTAATTGTTATTATTCTATCAAAAAAAAAATCCAAATCAATGCACACGGGACGAATTTGCTGTCACAGGGACAAACTGTCCCTATAGAAAAGCAAAAAAGGATAACATCCCCCATAGCGGGACATATTATCCTCTCTTTTTCATTAACAAATTCTCTCTTCACTGTTTTCCTTTGGCAATAAGATATGTGCTACAAAATAAGAATCCTCCTCTGCAAAATCAATTTCTCCCTTTTGGCATTTGACCATTTCCCGGACACTGTCAATCCCAATTCCATGATAAAATTTATTCATTTTCGTAGTACGCATTGCAGGATTTACTTCCAATACAGAACTCTCAATATAATTTCTTACGATCAGATTTAACATTCCTTTATAACAGAATATTTTTAAACTGATTTTTCTCCGGACACTGTCTTGTATTTTTTCCTCTGCCTCAATGGCATTATCCAGCAGATTTGATAAAATGATCGCATCATCCATTTCACTTTTGTCAGGAATATCGTCTGTGATCTGTATATCAAACTGAATATCCTGTTCCTGGCAACGTCTCATTTTATCATTTATCACTGCATTGATTATCTGATTGCTGGTATAGACAACCTGCCTTGCCGGGAGCCGGTTCTTAAGAGTAAGACATAAATCCTCTATGACCATCTCTGTTTTTCCTGCCTCCAACAACTCAAGATAAGTAGTAAAATATCGTTTCATATCATGCCGCATTTTCCGGGTAGTCTGATATAATTCCTCTGTCTGGCGCAATCTGTTTTCCTGTTCATAAATCTGCATAGATAATATTGCATTTTCTTCCTTTAATTTTCTCTGTCGTCTCAGCCCATTTAGCAGGTAATGAATCAAAACAGCGATTCCAATCTGTAATATATTTATAACTAAGAGACCTGCTGCCTCCCAGGTATCATTTTCCTTATTTTCAATCATAGCAACAGAAACAATACCATTTACAAAAACTGCCAAAAACAGAATGATGGTTATCATTTCCTCTTCATGTTTCATTTTCTGTTCTACATGAACCACTCGTATCACGATAAAAAAGGTGATAAACAAAGCAATCTTGTCTAACAGCACCATCAATATTTGGGGGATGCCCTGTATCTGCATCAGCTGCTTCGTATCATACCCAGACAGCACAGCCACCAGTTGAAACACAAAACAATTCACTAATGTGATTACCACCAGTGTGATCAATGCGATAATGAGCTGTTCCCAAAAACGTCCTTTCAGAATAAACCTTTCATATAACAGCAATATGACAAAAAAAACAAGAATCTGTAGAACAAGATTATCCCCAAGTAAAAATCCATCTGCAAAGAGAAATACAAAAAAAGGAAGAATCCCCCACCATTTCATCTCCCTTCTCTCTGCCAATATATTAGTAACAAACCAAAGCATAATAATGGCGTCAAAACAACACGCCATTGCCCCCAGCCAGATATTAATACTCTCCATAAATATGTTTCCTCATATATGCCATATGTATTTTTTTAATTTCATCTAGTTTCTTTCGGCTCACAGGAAGCTTTTGTCCGTTATCCAGACAAATTCCCTGATAACTGATTGTATAAATATATCGGATATTGACCAGAAAACCACTATGAATCCGAATAAAACCGTATTTTTCCAGCCGATCATCATATTCTGAGAGTTTGCCACGTATCATATGCATCTGATTCCTGCAGTGAATCTGAATATTATGTCCCTGTGACTCCAGATAAATAATCTCACGGATCGGCACTTTAACTGCATTGCCACCTCTGGCAAATTGATACAATATTGTCTCATCTGCAATTTTTATGATCAGACGGTGAACTGTTTCTTCCAGCTCTTCTACCAGTTTCTCCTTACGTATAAAACGGTATGGCTGAAACTGAATCGCCTTAAATACCAGATCCTCCCGGTTGGTCAAAAACACCAGATTGATATCTGGATTCCACTTCTTCACTTTTTCTGCTACCTGGATACCGGAAATCTCCGGCATATCAATATCCAGAAAAAGAATATCCACCTGATTGAAGTCCACTTCCTTCAAAAGTGAAGTTCCGCTTTCCCATACGGAAACCTGGCAACTGGAACCATATTTTACAAATATCTCCTTTAACCGTTCTTTTAATGACTCCAAAAAAAGCTTGTCATCATCACATAATAATATCCGCAACAGCCCATCATTTCCTTCCCTTCTTATTCGCAGAAGCAGCGATGCAAAAAGAAACCTGCTCACTATACTTCTACACTTATCATACCATAATCATGATTAAATTAAAAGAATAAAACCCGGATTGTCATGCTTTGTACAAGTGCTCAGATCCATATAAACAAAAACAATCATTTCATTGCTGCCTTTTACTATAACAACAATGAAATGATTGTCATTCCGACTACTCGCCAACTCTATTAATACCGTTTCCCCAAAAAACTCCCAATTGCCCTATCTGTCCGCAACACCCTTTATACAAAACCGTACCTTTCCTTTCAATCCAAGTGCAGTACATGCTCTTGAACTAAAAATATCATAACAATTTTCAAAATATTTTGAAACTATTTTGGCATAATTTGCAGGATAAACGGCATAATTTACAAACGATTCTATAGAGCGATCTGTACACTGCTTGTACCTGCTGCAGCTTCCACAGTCTTACCTTCTGCCGTTACCTTAAAGCTCTTATCTGTAGCATCATATGTTACATCGATGACATTGCCATTACGAACCGCTTTGATCTCTGTCAGCTTATTGGACTCGCTGTCATAGATAACAGCAGTTGCTGTCTTGCCATCCTCCAAGCCATAGATAACAGCCTCTGCATCCTGCAGATAATCGTAAAGTACAGTCATCTCACCTTCTGCATCAAAATCGCCATAGGTTACAATACTGTTTGGACGAGCCAGGATCGGTGTCTGGAAGTAATCGCACTTTCTCGTGTAATACTTACCGCCCTCATAAGTCTCCCCTGACTGGATATCTGTCCATGTTCCACAATCCGGTACATAAAACTCTGCAGTACCCTCTTCATTCATGACAGGTACGATACAGAGATTGTCACCCAGCATATACTGCTGATCCAGGTACTTACAAGCCGTATCCTCAGAGAATGCGATAACCATAGAACGCATCATCGGAACACCTGTCTGATGTGTTTTATTTGCCTGTGCCCAAAGGTAAGGCATCATCCTTCCTTTTAATACAGTATAGTGACGAAGTACATCACAAGCCTCATCATCATAAACCCAAGGTACTCTGTAAGAAGTAGAACCATGGAGACGACTGTGAGTAGACATCAGACCAAATGCACACCATCTCTTATATACATCTGCCGGAGCTGTTGCCTCAAATCCACCCATGTCATGGGAAAAGAAACCGAATCCAGAAGAGCAGAGGGAAAGTCCGCCACGAAGAGTCTCTGCCATAGCAGAGTACTCTGCATAGCAATCACCGCCCCAATGTACAGGGAACTTCTGTCCTCCTGCTGTAGCACTACGTGCAAAGAGACAAGCCTTATCCTTTCCGTAATATTCCTCTAATGCTTCAAATACACACTTATTATACAGGTACGTATAATAGTTATGCATCTTAATCGGATCCATACCATTGTAATATTTTACTTTTGTAGGAATTCTCTCTCCAAAGTCTGTCTTAATGTTGTTTACACCCATGTCAAATAATTTCTTCAGCAGACCCTTGAACCAGTCACAAGCCTCTGGATTGGTAAAGTCAACAATCGCCATACCCGGCTGCCACATATCAGCCTGGAATACGCTTCCGTCCAGATTTTTAATGAAATATCCTTTTTCCTTACCAATGTCAAAGAGCTTAGACTGCTGTGCAATATAGGAATTGATCCATACACAGATTTCCAGACCCTTGTCATGGAGTCTCTTTAACATCCCTTCAGGATCTGGGAACATATCCTTATCCCATTCAAAGTTGCACCACTCATATTCCTTCATCCAGAAACAGTCAAAATGGAATACCTGAAGAGGGATCTTTCTCTCTGCCATACCATCAATAAAGCTGTTTACTGTCTCCTCATCATAACTGGTAGTAAAAGAAGTAGATAACCAAAGACCAAAAGTATAAGCTGGTGGCAGGGATGGCTTACCTGTCAGGGTAGTATAGTTTGTCAGAACCTCTTCCAGATTCTCACCACCGATAATAAAATACTCAAGTTCTTCCCCAGGCTGAGTAAACGTCACCTTAGAAACCGTATCAGAGTTCACTTCAAAGGAAACCTTGTCAGAACTGTTTACAAACACACCATAACTCTTAGAGGAAATATAGAATGGAACATTCTTATAACTCTGATCAGAACAGGTACCACCGTCAGAGTTCCAAATCTCTACAACCTGACCATTCTTTACAAATGGTGTAAATTTCTCACCAAAGCCGTAAATACACTCACCAATATCTGTCTTTAACTGCTCACGGATATATGTACGGTGCGGATCCTGAGGATAGTTAAAGAACTCATCGTCCTCCTGCATCTGCATACGTGCATTGGCTGTAAACTGACTCTCGGAAATGATGGAGGTAGATCTCCATGCTCCTCCTGTCAGATGTCTATCCTTATAATAATACTGTACATCCCAGTCATCACCAATCTTGATCACTACCCTGGTATCTCCAGAAATCAATTCAACCTTGTCCTCTGTTCTGTTGATAACAGGTGTATATCCTGTATCTTCGTTAAGTTCAAAACGCGGAATATTATCCAGTCCGCCTTTGTAATGGTCAATATGAACCTTAATAATATTTTCCGATGTAGAAGAATAGGTAATCTCCAGGTTGGGACCTCCTAATGTCATACCACGGTTCATAACAGTATATGGTGTTGCAAGAACCTTAATGGCATTCTCTGTTGTTTCAACCTTATATGCCTGTGATGCATAATTTACCCCATATCCTTTTTTGTTTAACCAGAATCCGTCTGCTACTTTCATGTGTAAACTCCTTTCGTGTATATATTCTTTATTTGTGCCGCAGAGCAGCCATCACCTTTCTCTAAACAGGAAATGGCCTGCGGCTTTGCTTCACTGCATGTACCCATTATAACGTCATCAAAGGATTTCGTCTACAATTATTAACATTATTTTTAACACTATATTGATATCTTATTTTTTATTCTGCAGAACTCTGACGCCCTGTAACCCCAGACAAATGGCAACTTTAGAAGTAACGATCATGAGCTCACTTCTAAAGCGTCCTTCAATACAGAAATATTTTTCTCCATCAGACTCAGATAAGTCTCCCCTTCTTCCAGCTGTTCTTTCGTCACATTATGGCAGGTAGAAAAGACCTCCACTCTGGCACCTGTTGTCTCCGCAATAATATCAGCTACCCTGGAGCTGGTCAGCTCGATTTTCAAAACCACAGGAAGCTGGTATTTCTTTACCTGATCAGTCAGATAGGCAAGTGTGTCCGCGCTTGGCTCTGTCTCACTGCTGCAGCCGGCAAAAGCGGCAGTGTATTCCAAATCATATTCTTCCACAAAATACCGCAGCGGAAAACGGTCAGCAAATACAAGATAATGATTCTTCGCCTGAGAGACAACCTCCTCAAACTGTTCATCTATTTTTTCCAGCTCTTTCATATATTTCTGTGCATTTTCCAGATATTGATCTTTATGTTTTTCATCCACCTTTGCCAGATCCTTTGCGATCTGTGCCACGATTTTCTGAGCATTTTCCGGCGAAGTCCAGATATGCTCATCCAGTTCTTCTCCATGTCCATGCTGCTCATCCTCTTGGTCCGCTCCATAAGCATCATCATCGGTCTGTTCATGGTCATGCCCTTTCTCCTGATCCATTCCCTCCACATGCTCTTCCACAAAAGTCTCCACATAATCCATCATACTGTCTGCAAACAATGTTTCATTTCCAGAAGCATCAATCACCTTTGGAACCCATGTTTCCATTTCACCGCCGTTGTAGATAAATACATCTGCTTTTCCAATTTCAACCATATCTTCTGCCGTCGGTTCAAAAGAATGAGTATCCATGCCAGCCGGAACGATCATTGTAACATCTGCATATTCTCCTGCAATCTGTCGAACAAAATCATAATACGGAAAAATTGTTGTCACCACCTGAAGTCTGTCCACTTTTGTTTCAGCTGCGTTTCCGGATATCGTACTGGCCTTTTCGGTCTCTTCTTTTCTCTCTGCCTGGCAACCGGTCAGAGTAAATCCACAAAACAGTACCAGCAGCATGATACTCCATTCCCATTTTCTCTTTTTCTTGAATAATACTTTCATAAACTCTCCTATCCAAATTACAATTTTATTTTAATCTGTTTTCGCTCTACCTGATCTTTTTCCCTTGTTCTTTTCTCTTCTCCTGTTCCAGACAATTATCGCAAACTCCATAAAACATAGTACGGTGAGGATTTACCCGAAACTGGTGTTCTTGCAGGACATGCTGATACAGCTCCGCCATATGACTGCAGTCCATCGGGATGATTCCGCCGCAATCCTCACATTTCAAAAGCATCTGCCCCTCATCCTCTCCAGTATACTGATAGCATGCACCACTATTTCCATCTAATACAATTTTATGAACAATTCCATCTTTTTCAAATTTATCTAATTGCCGGTATATTGTTGTAAGCCCTACCGGCTGTCCTTCTTCCTTCAGATGAGCAGCTATCTGGCTGACCGTCACATACTTTTTCGTACTTCCAGACATAAAATTCAAAATTGCTGCCTGCTGTCTGGTATGATATGTTTTGGCATGATTCATCTCCTCTACCTCCTTCATAAATTGAAAACCTTTTTCATATTATCCGCATTTTTTCAAAAAGTCAATGGAATTGATCTCATACTTTTCACACTTTTTTCAATTGTTTTCCATTGACGTATCGGAAACTGACAAATATACTTAAAAAAACAAACGAAAAAGTGAGGTTACTATGAGAAAACGTATATGCATTGCAGTTTTAACAACTCTGTCACTGGTCCTGACCGGTCTGAGTGGTTTCAGCAGACAGAAGGTCCAGGCAGACTCTTCAGATTTACATACCTTTGAACGTGTGTTTGCAGGTCAGAACGATGGATTGATCCATTATAAATATGTTGACGACGAGGGAAATGAAGTTGTACCGCTTTCCAAAAAAGAAACCAGTTCACGGAAACAGGCGGCCAATCTCCCAATCTCCTATGACTCACGGGAAACAGGTATGATCACCTCCATAAAAAACCAGGGAGTTACTGGTTCCTGCTGGGCATTTGGAGCATTAAAATCCCTGGAAGCAAGCTGCATTACAAACGGATTGTATTCCCTGGAGTCTGCTGATTTATCGGAAAATCATCTGGCATGGTACTCCTATACCCCACTCCAGGATACCACCAATCCACTGTATGGTGATTATCTGTCCTTTGATACCGCTTCCGGAAGTGAAATATACAACATAGGCGGCAACGCATTTACTGCAATGTTTACCCTGGCAAATGGCTGGGGAGCTGTCACAGAAGATAAAGCTCCATTTACTGCAGATTCCCAGACAGAAGCAAATGCTATGGCAGCAGCAATGAACAGCCAGCCGGAGTCTCTGCGTTCCCAGTCTGATGTACAAATCAGGGAAGTCAACTGCTACGATGAATCCAATAACAGCCAACAATGGAATGAAATCAAACAGGCAGTTATGGAATATGGTGCACTGGATGTTTCCTTATATTATAATGCCAAAAATTTATACCAGGACGCTGATGTTACCTCTATGTACCAGAAAAAAGCAAAGCCTGGAGATGCCAATCACTGTGTGAGTATTGTGGGCTGGGATGACAATTTCAACACCTTCCAAACGGACCCAGAAGGTCCCGGTGCCTGGCTGATTGCCAACAGTTATGGTGAGGACTATGGTATGAACGGTTATTTCTGGTTGTCCTATTATGATACCTCCCTCTGTGAATTCTATTCTTTTGAGGCAGAGACTAATACTTATGACAACAGCTTTCAATATGACGGATCAGGATGGAAAACAGGATATTTTGATAATGATGATATTGCTCTGGCAAATGTTTTCACCAATGATACAGAAACACCTCAACGCATAGATGCTGCTGCTTTTTACACCTATGCCGACAGCCAGAATTATAAGATTGAAATCTACCGGAATCTCAAAGATAGTGGTCCACTTGATGGAGAACCAGTCAGCCGCTGTACCACTTCTGGGACAGCAGAGCGCTCTGGATATCACACAGTATCCCTTTCTGAACCAATTGCTGTGGCACCGGGAGAACGTTTTTCTGTTATCGTCACCTTCCTTGCCGGTTCCGGATCAGACAGAATGGCATACGCATTAGTAGAGGGTGACAGCAGCCCGGAAAACGGACTGTATTTCCATAGCGAATCTGGACAGAGCTATGTTTATTTTGCCTCCGAGGACAAATGGTATGATAATACTTCTTTAAAAAATGAAGATGGTACGATCCAAAATATGAATAATGTCTGCGTCAAAGCATTCTCCAATGCCATTTCGGAGGAGGCCTTTGCAGAACAGGAAAAAAATTATGTTCCAGAGACACCGGCACCACGTGTTACACAAACACCTGCCAATACTACCAATGCAAACTCTCCGTTCCCTACCGCTGCCAATTCATCCGGTACACTTCCTACTATCACGCCGGCCAGTTCTCCTCTGCCAAGCGGCACACCTTCTGCAGATGATGACAGTTCCTCTGCAGCCATAAAGCTCTCTGTGAAAAAACTGACCATCGGCAAAGGGGAACAGGTGAAGCTGCCAGTTACAACAAAACCTGCCTCTGCTAAGAAGAAACTGACTTATCAAAGTTCTAAGAAAAAAATAGTTTCTGTCAACAGCAATGGTAAAATCACAGGACGCAAAACAGGTACCGCCAAAATAACGGTCAGGACCCCATCTGGAACGAAAAAAAACATCTCGGTACGGGTAAAAAAAGCACCGTCTTCCATCCAGATAACAGCACCAAAAAAGAAAATAAAAAAAGGAAAAACAGTTCCGGTCAAAACCAAATTAAGTAAGGGCAGTGCCAGCTATCAGCTTACCTTCCGCTCTCTGAATCAAAGAGTTGCTTCGGTAACTGCCAAGGGAAAGATAAAAGCAAAGAAAAAGGGGATAGTCACAATTCAGGTAATTACCTATAATGGGAAAAAGACTTATAAAAAAATCCGGGTGGTTTCCTAAACCCCCAATATAATACAAATGAGCCAATAGAAATCTTACTCCAGATCTCTATTGGCTCATTTCTTTTTGATATCTATATCAGACTCCAGACAGTTCCCTCTCTGGTATCCTTAATTTCCACACCTTTCGCCTTCAGTTCGTCACGAATAGCATCAGCAGCGGCAAAGTCTTTCTTCTTCTTGGCTTCCCTTCTTTCCGCAAGCTTCGCTTCCACATAGGCAGACAGTTCGTCATCCACCTTTTCCTCTTTCACTGGTGCAGTCAGATTCAGGGAAAATACCTTATCAAAATCCTCCATCAGATATCTCTTGGTGACATCATTCAGATCCGCCTTCAATACATCATAAAGAACAGTCAGTGCCTGAGAAGTATTCAAGTCATTTCCCATCGCAGCAGCAAATTCATCCTGATATTTTATAATCTCCTCCTGCTGCAATTCTCCCTCCGTACCAAGAGCTGCAATCCGCTTGATCAGCTTTTCATATGCTGTCTTAGCATTATCCAGTACCTCATAGGTAAACAGAAGAGGCTTCCGGTAATGGGACTGGAGGCAGAAGAAACGGTAGACTAATGGATCGTAGCCCTTGTTCTCCAAAAGGGATACCGTCAGAAAATCTCCTTTGGATTTACTCATCTTACCTGATTTGTCATTGAGATGCTGCACATGGAACCAGTAATTGCACCACTTGTGTCCTAAAAACGACTCACTCTGGGCGATTTCATTGGTATGATGTGGGAAAATATTATCTACACCGCCGCAATGGATGTCCAGATATTCGCCCAGGTGTTTCATGCTGATACAGGAGCATTCAATATGCCAGCCGGGATAGCCTACCCCCCATGGACTATCCCACTTTAATTCCTGACTGTCAAACTTGGATTTGGTAAACCAAAGAACAAAATCTGTTTTATTCTTTTTATTGATATCTTCCTCCACATCATCACGGACACCGACCTGAAGTTCTTCCTCATTCTGATTGGACAGGACGTAGTATTCTTTTAACTTACTGGTATCAAAGTAAATGTTTCCACCTGCCTCATAAGCATATCCTTTTTCCAGCAGGGTTTCTATCATATGAATAAACTCCGGAATACAATTGGTAGCAGGCTCCACGATTTCTGGTGTCTTAATATTGAGCTTATCGCAATCAGAGAAGAATGCTTTGCGGTAATATTCTGCAATTTCCATAACTGTTTTATGTTCCCTCCTGGCACCTGCCAGCATCTTATCCTCACCGGTATCTGCATCACTGGTAAGATGTCCCACATCTGTAATATTCATACAGCGCGTTACATCATAGCCGGCATAACCCAGATATTTTTCCAGTACATCCTCCATCAGATAGCTGCGGAGATTTCCTATATGGGCAAAATGATATACGGTAGGTCCACAGGTATACATCTTTACCTTGCCTTCCTCCCTCGGCTGAAACGGCTCCACCTTTTTGCTCAGTGTATTGTAAAGTGATATCTCTCTCATCATATCCTCCAATCTATCCCGCCAAACTACGGACATTAAATTTCTAAGATTGCCCGGAATTGCGTAAACTGCAAAAAATCCTATACATGTTGTTGGATTGGAACTTTCCAAACCTACTCTACTGTACAGGATTTTTTTATTTTCTGCAAGGGGCAGATAAGCCTTTTTCAGCAAAAGCGCCGATCAGCGTGCTGCCATGACAGCCTCATAACGTGCTGTATCAATAAATTCATTGACAAAGTCCGTAGCCGGATGAATACAGATTTCTTCTGGTGTACCAATCTGTTCCACCTGTCCCTGGTTGGTCACAATAACAGTATCCGCCACCTCCATCGCCTCTTCCTGGTCATGGGTTACAAAAATACTGGTAACACCCACCTGGACGATCATTTCCCGGAGCCAGGTACGAAGTTCCCTGCGCACCTTTGCGTCAATGGCAGCAAATGGTTCATCCAGCAAAAGCAGATGTGGATTTGGTGCCAATGCCCGGGCAAACGCCACCCTCTGGCGCTGGCCGCCAGATAACTGGTGTGGATATCTCTTTCCTAAATCCTTCATGGATATCAGCTCCAACAGCTCCTGCACTCTTTCTTTGATTTCTGCCTTGCTTTTTTTCTGAATCTCCAGACCAAACGCAATGTTATCAGCCACCGTCATATAACGAAATAGTGCGTAATTTTGAAATACAAATCCAATCCCTCGTTTGCTTCCAGGAATGTTGTTGACTCTGACCCCATCAATGAGAATATCGCCAGAATCCGGTTTATCCAACCCCGCTATCATTCTCAAAATTGTTGTTTTTCCACTTCCACTGGGACCAAGCAGCGCTGCCAGATGTCCTTTCTCTATTCCAAAATTAACATCTTTGGATGCCTGAAATCCATCAAAAGTTTTATTAATCTGTTTCATTTCAACGTACATGTTTTCCCTCATTTCTGCCAGCCAGACAATCTTTCCCTGCAGGCCTGCAATCACTTATTTTCTGCCACTTTTCCTGCCCTCTACCAGATTCCTCACTATCAGGATCACAATCGCCAATATCACTAAAATAGACGATACAGCAAAGGCCGCAGTAGTATTAAACTCGTTATAAAGAATCTCCACATGTAATGGAAGTGTATTTGTCTTTCCTCTCAAATGGCCGGAAATAACAGATACCGCACCAAACTCGCCCATGGCACGTGCAGTACATAATACCACACCATAGAGCAGTGCCCATTTAATATGAGGAAAAGTGATTCTTCGGAAAATAATAAATCCACCGGCTCCCATCAAGGCAGCAGCCTCCTCCTCATCTTTTCCCTGTACATTCAGCACCGGAAACAGTTCACGGAACACAAAAGGGAAGGTGACAAAAATAGTTGCCAGTATCACACCCGGCACAGCAAACACGATTTTGATATCATGTGCCTTCAGGAAATCTCCCATCCAGCCAATATTTCCAAAGGTCAGGATAAATACCAGCCCGGCAATTACCGGCGAAATGGAAAAAGGAATATCGATCAGTGTCGCCAGAATCTGTCTTCCCCTAAAATAAAATTTAGACAAAAGGAAGGAGGCAAATAGTCCAAATATCGTATTTACTATCACAGCTGATACCGTTGCAAGCAATGTCAGCTGTAATGCCTTAATAGTGTATTCATCCATTACAGCCTCTTTATATGCCTGCCAGCCATCTTTCAAAGCATTTGCCACTACAACTGTAAGTGGCAGCACTAACATAATAAACAAAAATAATACACTTAATCCAATCAACAGGTATTTTGCCGCTTTTTTCGAAAAATCTTTTGGCGGTTCTACAATCTTTTCCAATGACTGGATACCGTCACCTACCATATCCTGCTGATAGCTTCTTTCTTTTTTTGACATATCCCGCCTCCTAGCATTTACTAAACCGTTGCATATATATCTGCACGGAGTTGATCAGGAACATTAATAAAAAGGAAATCAAAAGCAGCACCAGCGCAATGGCTGTGGCATCTGAATACTTATACTGCTCCAGTTTTGACATGATAAGTAATGGTGCAATCTGAGTTTTATATGGAATATTACCTGCAATGAAAACGACACTTCCATACTCACCTATCCCTCTGGCAAATGCAAGACCAAAGCCTGCCAGAATGGATGGAAAAAGCTCTGGCAGAATCACCTTGAAGAAGGTCCTGATCCTGCTGGCTCCCAGCATCATAGCTGCCTCCTCATATTCTCTGTCCATCTTTTCCAATACTGGCTGTACAGCCCGTACCACAAATGGAATTCCAATAAATATCATCGCAATGGTAATGCCAATCCGCGTGAAAGCAATTTTTATCCCTGCCTTTGCAAATAGGGATCCAATCCATCCCTGGTCTGAATATAATGAAGTCAGAGAGATTCCAGCTACCGCAGTCGGTAAAGCAAAGGGAAGTTCTATCATTCCGTCCATGATTCGTTTCCCTGGAAATTCATAACGGACTAACACCCATGCCAGCAGGACACCAAAAAATGCATTGATTGCAGAGGCGATAAACGCACAAGATAAACTAACTGTATATCCCGACAAAATCTGCCGGGAAGTCACAATACTTAAAAACTCTGAAAAATTCAGCTTACTTGCTGACAGAATCAAAGATGCCAGTGGAATCAACACAATACAACTGAGCATCGTTACTGTAACGCCCATGGTCAGACTGAATCCTGGGATTACCCGGACTCCCTTTTTATTTTTCATTTTTATGATCGGTTGCTGCATATTTTACCTCATTTTTTGTATTTCTTTTATTCGGAATAAATCTGGTCAAAAATAGCTCCATCCTCAAAGTAGGCTTCATATGCCTTATCCCATCCGCCAAAATCATCAATCGTGACCAGATTCATCTCCAGATTAAACTGATCAGAAAATTCTTTCAGAATAGTCTCATTGGTTGGTCTGTAGTAATTCTCTCCTGCCAGTCTCTGTGCCTCATCTGTATAAAGATATTGCAGATACTCTTTGGCAACCTCCTGGGTTCCCCTCTCTTTTACAACAGAATCTACCACTGCAACAGAAGGCTGTGCCAAAATACTGACACTCGGTGTCACAATTTCATACTCATCCGGATATTCTTCCATAGAAAGATACGCTTCATTTTCCCAGGCGATCAAAACATCTCCCTGTCCATTTTCCACAAAATTATTGGTAGCACCACGGGCTCCGGAATCCAGAACTAAAACATTCTGATACAACTTTTTCATAAATTCCTTTGTTTTTTCCTCGTCATTTCCATTTTGCTTCTGTTCATAAGCCCAGGCAGCCAGAAAATTCCAGCAGGCACCACCAGAAGTTTTTGGATTTGGTGTAATCACCTCTACACCATCCTTCACCAGATCATCCCAGTCTTTGATTCCTTTTTCATTTCCTTTTCTTACAAGGAATACAATCGTCGATGTATAAGGAGCACTATTCCCTTCAAACTCATCTATCCAACCACTGTCTATCATGCCAGCTTCTTCAATGGCAGTAATATCATGTGCCAATGCCAGCGTAACAACATCTGCTTCATTCCCCTCAATAACTGAACGTGCCTGGGAACCAGAACCGCCATGAGAAGCAGTAATCTCTACCTCCTGGTCCTTTTTCTCCCTCCAGTAATCTTTAAAAAGCTCATTGTAGGCAACATAAAATTCTCTGGTGGGATCATAAGATACATTTGTAATGGTTATCTTGGAAGCATCCTTTCCATTTTTCCCGGAAGAAGAATCCTTCCCGCTAGTACATCCGGTAGTAACCGCTCCTACCAGCATAACTGTTGTCAACATCAATACAAGTGCTTTCTTTCTCATATCCTTTCATCCTTTCTTATCTGACAGGACACCTTGTGTCACATCACTCTTCATTTTTAACCCTGCATCTCAGGATAAATAGAGTATATTCCTGCGAAATGTGGAAATCAATAAAATATTTGATTTTTTCTATAATTTAATATCATTTTTTGTATGTATATTTCATAAAACATATGGGAATATTTATAAAACTATATGGATTCAAGTATGAAATAAAAGAAAGAATTAAAAAAACAATATAAAATCCCACAATGTAGGAGGTATTTCCATGAAAAAAACAGAGAAAAAAAAGCCAGAAATAAAAAATCTGGCAGACGTTGAACTTCTGCCAGAGGAAGAGCGTGCAAAATGGGAAATTGCCGCTGAACTTGGTCTATTTGACAAAGTTGTAGAACAAGGCTGGAAATCGTTAACCGGCAGAGAAAGCGGACGCATTGGAGGCATCATTTCCTCCCGGAAAAAAAAGCACTGATTTCCTTCATTATAACATAACTGCCGGTATTTTTTATATCAAACTCTGAATCATCATAACATCAATTGGTAGATCCAACAACGGAATTTTATGTTCCTTATCCCCAAAAACACATTCTGCAAACTGCTTACATACTGCATCATAAGTTTCCGCAGTATACTTTACATCTAACACTCTCGCAATCTTACAAAATGTAGCCGGAGAAACACAACGTCCCCAATCAGGTCCATCCTCCTCGTTAATCATATCGGGTGTGATCAGCATCTCCTGACCATTCACTGTATTATATACTAAAATATTTATGAAACCATCTGTCTCATTTACCCCGCAGCGAAGTTCACAAAGCTGTTCTGCACTTTCACGCACAGTAACAGCATCTGCCAGAGAACCATCCAGTTCCGGCAGGGAATGAAAAGCCTCCTGTCTCCTTCGGTTATTATCATAACGGATCAGCTCGATCAGTTTATCAATACTGCTCTGGCTCAATACAGAACTGTCAACAGAGTTCTTTTTTTCCACTAAAAACTTAACCAAAGTATCTATTTCATTCTGGCTTAACAGGGAAAGATTTAAATTCTGTGCATCATTCATAATCATACCTCCTCTTATCCCACATTTTCAAAATTTACAGTCATTAATTTACTGCTATTATACAATCAACCTTCTTAGGTTGCAAGCACTGATTTTCTGTAATTGACACTGAGTTACTATACATGTATAATACAAAAAGCAATATATACTCATATTAATATGCGAATTAAATTGCCAACTACTCCTTCTAATGAGGATATACGAAACATAATAGATACAAAGTACAGGAAAGAAGATGATTTTTATGACATTAAAACATATCAGGATATTTGTTACCGTTTATCAGGAGGAAAGCATTACCCGGGCCGCACATCGGCTGGGGATGACTCAGCCGGCTACCAGCCTTGCCATCAAGGAGCTGGAAGACTACTATCAAACGAAGCTTTTTGAACGAAGCGGAAGGGGAATCCGTATTACCCAGGCGGGTGCTCATCTGTACCCAAATGCCTCCCGCCTTCTCTCCCTATATGATGAAATGGACCAGGAAATGAAAAACTGGAATACCGCAGGCAAACTCCGTATTGGTTCCAGCATTAGTATCGGTTCCTGTATCCTTCCCCAGTTAATGAACCAATTTTCCAAACACTACCCGGATCTGGATATCTATGTCAAAGTAGACAGTTCTGAAGTCATTGAAAAAAATATACTGGAAAATCGCCTGGACTTTGCTTTAATCGAGGGAACTGTCCACTCGGAAAAAATCAAATCTGAGATTTTTCTGGATGATGAACTAGTGCCAATCTGCAGCCGCTTCCACCCTCTTGCCGGTGCTGTTGATGTATCACTGGAAGAATTAAAAAACGAACGGTTTCTTATGCGTGAAAAAAACAGTGGTACTCGTGAGCTTGCAGATTCTAATTTCGCGATAAAAGGCTTTCACATTAAACCGGTTTGGGAAAGTACCAGCACTGCGGCACTGATCAACGCCGTCGCTTCCGGTCTGGGCATATCCGTTCTCCCAAAACGTATGTTGGAAAAACAGCTCAGAATGCACCAGATATTCTCTTTTTCCATCAAAGATCTTGATCTAAAACGCCACTATTATCTGGTTTACCATGAAAATAAATATATCTCCCCTTCCATGCAGCAATTCTTTGATATGACCAGACAACTGGATAAACAATCAGGGGCTGCCACTAAGTGACAGCCCCTGATCATGAACAAAAAACTAACTTTTTTTATTTCTGAAATACATTTTTTCCAGTCTCACTACATTTTTCAACCAGTGCAATTACGTTCTCAAAATCATTGATCAGTTCCACAGACAGCTTTTCCGCCTGCTGGTAAATTCTGTCTGCTTCTTCTGCCTGACCCTGCTGAAGCTGAGCAACCAACTCCTTTCCATATCCATGAAACCTTTTATGTTTCTCTTCAATCCCTTCCCATACTGATAAAACTTCAGAATTAACGGGAGTAATGGAATAATAGAAATGTCCAAATCCACATTTTCTCTCATTCGTCTGAAGCGGTAAAATGATTTTGTTCGTTTTAATACTCTCCAGTGTAGCAAGCCACTTTTTGTGAGCCAATATTGCTCCCTGTACAGAATGGATAAATATCTCATTATCCAGCATATAAAAGGTGTCCTTTGTCATTTCTCCCATTATTTTCAAAGAATCATCCAATCCAGACTCCATCTCCTTGATAGGTTCAATCGTGGCATGCATCTGGCTGCTGGTATCCTGAAGCAGCTGCGCACTATCACTTAAGATCCGGCAGTCCTCCTTCAGCTGATGCACCATATTTTCCACATTGACGCTGGAGCTGAACATTTCCTGACTGGATGCTGCTATATTTGTAATGAAATCGGCAATTGATTTTACTGTATTACTATTACTGGAATTAAAGTTCATTACCTGTGATAGATCTTCATTCATCTTTTCCAGAGAATCTACCGTCCCAGTGACACTGGCAGCACTCTGCCGGGATGCGGTATGTATCTTTTCCACAAACTCATCCATATGTGCAGTCAATCCCTTTGTTTCATCTGCCAGCTGACGAATCTCATCAGCAACTACAGCAAAACCCTTTCCTGCCTCTCCTGCCCTGGCAGCTTCAATGGATGCATTTAATGCCAGAAGATTTGTCTGCCCGGATATGGCATTGATCCCTTCAATGACCTCATTCATACTGTCAATAATCTTCAACAGATCTGTCATATCTGTTTTCATTTCATTGGAACTTTGTATCGTTTTCCGGGATAAACTAATAACCTCCTTCAAAAAAGTATTACTCTTTTCCAGCTCCTGATGAATTTCTCCGGAACGTTCCGTTACCTCCTGAATCATCTTAGACAAATTCTCATGAGCGTCCACCATTTCAGTAGAACTCCGTGAAGTTATTTCTGATGCAGACTGCACCTTTTGTGTCACATCGTAAAGCTCCGCACTGACATCATCCAGCTTCTCTGCATTATCTTCCAGAGCCAGATCCATTGCACTCATCTGCATCTCTGCATTTAATATCTGCCCTAATATCTGCTCCAGCCCCTTTTGTCCAGTCTGTAATCTTTTTTGGATATCCAGTGCTTGTCTATCAGTCACTGGTTTCATCTCTGCCAGCAGCTGCAACACTTCCTCATGCTTGCTTTTCCGCATTTTCTCTGTCCTCCATTCCTCAATCCATAATACCATCTTTGATGACATGATATTATCTTCCAATCGCTCTGATAAATCGCATACTGCATATATTATACTCTTGAAGCATGAAATTTTCAATTTGATTCTGAACCTGCTTCTCCCAACTTCATATTAGAAATGAGAAAGCCGATCTGGCATTATAACTATGGGGTGCCGAGATGTGATTTTTAAGCACTATACCATCCGATATGCTGTTTGTGGTCATATCCTATCAGTTCCTCTTTTTTTATTTCCAATGCCTGATGCCGCTTCTGATCGTCCTCCGTTGATACCAGCTCTTCTTTTTTTCCAAAGTTAATATAGAAAAAACGTTATTGTAATGCAAGCAAGACTTTGATATAGTTTTATACAACAACCATGTAAGAAAGGAAAAGATTATGCTGAATTGCATTTTTGTGGGTTTAGGAGGGTTTATTGGAACTGTATGCCGTTATCTTTTAGGACTTTTGCCAATAGAAATGGAAAATGGGTTTCCAATAAAAACATTATGTATTAATGTTGCAGGAGCTTTTGTTATCAGTCTTATCACTGCACTGGCTGCAAAAAACAAATCCATCAGTCCACAGATTATCCTTATGCTTAAAGTAGGTATCTGCGGAGGATTTACTACATTCTCTACTTTCGCATACGAATCCGCAGATTTACTGAAAAGCGGTAATACATTGATTGCCTTTAGTTATCTATTCGGAAGTATCCTACTGGGTGTTTTAGCAGTTTTCGCAGCACAGATGTTGGTCAAATAAAGTTTAACAGCGCCGATTCGTTTTATCAGCCAGCAACTCTTCTTGTCTGACCACTCTGTCCCGATATTCCCTGGCACACTCCATCTGACACAATCTGTCTACCACTGAAAAATCATCCCAGCAATGCATCGGATATGCCTTCTTGATACATATCCTTTTCATTACATAATCAAATCCCAGATAAAACCGTTCTCCCTGCCTTGGATCTAATGGAAGAAATGCGATATCAATTTCATACTCTTTCAGACAGGCAACATCCTCCTGAAATGCCCTGGTCATCATTGCATATTCCTCTGCGCTTTCTCCCTCCCAGGTCCACCAGTTCAAATCGCCTGCATGATAAATCACCTTTCCAGCAGCTTTATCTGTCACTACAAATGCCACTCCAATGTCTGTAGATGGTATCGCATGTACGAGAATATGCGCATCCTCATATGTCTCTCCAGCATCCAGGCTGGTAATCGCCTCACAGCATTTTGCAGACAATCCTCTCTTAGACTGTAAATATTTTGGTTTATATTTCTTTGTAATATCTTTTGATAAAATATAGGACACATCATCATATCTTTCCTGTAACTGAAAAATATCAAAATTAAAATGATCCTGATGACGGTGGCTGGAGAAAACATAGATTTTCGCATCTGTTGGAAAGGATGGTATCTCTCCCCGGTAATAATCAAATAGCAGGACCACTTCTCCAGTTTCTACACTGAATCCACTGTGACCGATATATGTTACCTTAGGGTGTTCCCTCTGTATCTCCTTCACCTGTATTCCCCTCTCCTTTCCATCATCTGCACCATACTCGTTCTCCTGCTTACGTGCAAGCACGACGCAGCCTCACTTTCGACTTCGCGTATATAAAATGCGTACTGCGTTTATTACACACAACATTGCTACACCGGAATCTGCAAATACTGCCATCCACATAGAGGCTATTCCAAACAGTCCCAGCACCATGACCAATGCCTTGATAGCTAATGCTCCTACCACATTTTGCATCGCTACCCGGCTGGTCTTTCGTGCAATCTGAAAGCTCTCATTTACGGCTGTCAGCTGGGAATTCATAAATACCACATCGGCAGCTTCTATTGCAGCATCGGCTCCGCTTCCCATTGCAGCACCTACATCTGCTCCTGCCAGAACCGGCGCATCATTGATTCCATCCCCAATAAACATGACAGCCCCACGCTCTTCTCGTATTTTCCCCAGATTTTCTAATTTTTCCTCTGGCATCTGTCTTGCGAAGACCTGTTGGATTCCCACATCCTCAGCCACCTTCTTGGCATTTTCCTGTGTATCTCCTGTCAGCATCACGGTCCAAAGACCCTGTTTCTTCATTCCACTAACTGCCTGGGCAGAATCCTCTTTTATGGTATCGTTGATAACAATACGTCCAATATATTTTCCATCTCTTGCTAACAGAACCTCTGTACCATATTCCTGCTCTTTTGTTTCTTTTGCTACCTGATATATTTCCAACAGCTTTTTATTTCCGCACAATATCTGGTGTCCATCTTTTTGGACAACCATACCTTTGCCGGAAATCTCCTGGATATCGTCTGCCGGTACTGCGGAAATTTTTCTTGCCTGCGCCTCATCCATTATACTGACAGCGATAGGATGGGTAGAACGGCTTTCCGCACTGGCAGCCAGAGATAAAAGTTCTTCCTCTGTCACATTTACTTCTGTCTCAACCCGATCCACTTTGAAATTTCCCTTTGTCACAGTTCCTGTTTTATCCATGACTACAGCTTTTACCTGAGCAAGCATTTCCAGAGAAACGCCACCTTTAAATAAAATTCCCTTTTTAGAGCCGGCACCAATCCCTGCAAAGAAAGCCAACGGAACACTTAATACCAAAGCACAAGGACAGCTAATGACCAGGAAGGTCAATGCAGTATAAATCCAATGCTCCCAATTTCCTGTGATCAGGGATGGAATCACCGCGGTTGCCACTGCCAGAAACACCACAAACGGAGTATAAACTCTGGCAAATTTTGTAATGAACCGATCGATTTTTGGCTTAGATGCTGCTGCATTTTCCACGGCCTCCAAAATCCTCGTAACCATAGATTCCTCCAATGACTTTTCAACCTGTACATACAGGATTCCACTGGTATTGACACACCCAGACACCACCGGACTTCCCGGCATAACTGCCACTGGAACCGGTTCTCCTGTTACCGCAGAGGTATCAATCCTGCTCTCACCGCGGACAATTATACCGTCCAGAGGGATTCTGTCTCCGGGACGCACCTCCATAATCTGGCCCACCTGAACCTCTTCTGGTTCATATTCCTCAATCTGCCCGTTCTCTTCAATCCGGACTACTTCTGGCCGCATGTCTACAGCTTCCATGATCTGTTTCCGGCTTTTATTAACTGCAATATCCTCAAACAGTTCTCCAATCCGGTAAAAGAGCATAACCCCCACTGCCTCAGGATACTCCCCAATAATGAAAGCACCAATGGTAGCAAGACTCATCAGGAAGTTTTCATCAAATACTTTTCCTTTTGTCATATTCCTTAATGCAGTCAATACTACAACTCCGCCCAGAATCAAATAACTTGCCACAAACAAAGCGATAGAAAATAATGGATAATTTCCAAAAAGCTTTTCACAGGCAACTCCAGCAGCAAATAAAACTGCACCGGCAGATATGCTCAGAAGTTCTTTCTTTTCCCCGGACATTTCTTTCTTGTTTTCAGAAGCTTCCTGATCATGGACATCTCCCTCTTTACAGCCACCGTGGTCATGATGGTGATGCTCATGGTCCTCCCCACATCCACAATGGTCGTGGTGGTGATGCTCGTGGTCCTCCCCACATCCACAATGGTCGTGGTGGTGATGTTCGTGGTCCTCCCCACATCCACAATGGTCATGATGATGCTCATGACTTAGATGAGAAGACTGGGATTTCTTTTTTCCACGTACCAGTTCGCTGATTCTTGTACCCGGCTCCATCTTTTCTGCCAGTTCTTGCAGTTTCGGCAAAACTGCGTCCACATCCTCTGCTTCTATCATTAACTGCTCTGTAGCAAAAGTCAAAACTGCAGATTCCACCTCCGGCAGTTCATTCATCTTTGCCTCCAGCTTCGCTGCACAGTTTGCACAATCCAGCCCTGTTATTGTAAATTTCTTTTTCATAGGATTTCCTCCCTTGTTTGCTTTTTCATATGAACAATTATTCATATGTTTACATACAATATATCACCCTTCTTTTCTGTTTGCAAGTCTTTTATCCAATTTTTTAATATTGATTACTTTCTGATCCTTTACTCATAAATCCCCTTTGCCAATGCTGCCAGAAGATTCCGGTTTCTGATATACGTAGGATAAATCTGCCAATGCCCCACCGGAGCCTTTCCTCTGCAGGTCTCCAGGGTACAATAAGATATCCCCTGCTGCTCCAGCCAGTCTCCAAGACATCCCGGACTTCCCATCTCTTCTTTCACCATAGGATACTTCGTGACTCGATGAGTTGTCTTCAGAACGGAAGAAGATTTCGTATAATAAATCAGTGATCCCGTTTCATGATAATTGATGACAGCAGACGGATTGACTTTTTTTATCAACCGCACTAATGCTCTGGACTCTGGTTCAGACAAAGGGGATTCTCCCCCATATTCTTCATACGATGGTATTTTCACGGGATTTTCATCAAACCGGCTGTCATAATTCCGATTCAGGTCAACTCCCCTGGAATTAGATTTCCAGATAGCCTCTTTCCCCTGCCCCAGTTGAAACACCAATCTGTTTAAATCTTCATTATGGATTTTTTCTGCACCAAACTGGCTGATCGTCACACCATCCGGATTCATCATAGGAAGCAGATAGACGCAAATCTCATCAAACAATTCCCGGTAATATCTGCCCTGATATTTCCCTCTATCATAATTTTTACAATAGAATTCCAGTATCCCCATGATAAGCTGTGTATTCAGCCACTCTCTTCCATGCAGTGCAGCATCGATCACAATACTCTGCTTTGCCACTGGATTTCCCAGACAGATACAATAAATATTCCTCTGGTCCGCTGTTCTTTCCAGGATCCTGACATCTATAATATCCCTATACCGTTGTCTTAATTCCCATAAATTCTCCCGCATGTCCTCATAAGAATAATTCCGTTTCGTCATGCGGACAATTCTTTTTTTCTGTCCCCCTGCCATAACTGTATTCCTTTAAAATAAATCTCTTCTCCACAGTTTATGCCAACAGAGCCAGCTCTGTTACGCTATTCTTCCACATGTTCCATTCCCTGGCGAAGGATAGTAAAAACATGCTCATCAGCTAATGTATACAACACATTTTTTCCCTCCTTACGAAATTTCACCAGACGGTTTTGTTTCAACACTCTAAGCTGATGAGAAATGGCACTCTGTGTCATATTCAGAATACGTGCAATATCGAACACACACATTTCATTTTCAAACAATACATACAATACCTTGAGACGGGTGGAATCACCAAACACCTTAAATAAATCAGCCAGATCGTATAATTCACTCTCCTCTGGCATCTTTTCTTCTATTTCCTCTGCAATTTTATCATCAATCGTCATATACTCTGTTTTCTCTTCCATACTACCCCTCTTTCCATGCTGCTTTTGCTATTCGTTATTCTATCATTTTTTCCGGTAAATGAAAACAGAGAAACAAAAAACAGGCTGTCGCATTGGAAATCTTTTCCAACACGGCAGCCACTGCTCCCCAATAGTTTCCAGACTGTCTCTCTATACCAGAGCACAGCTTCTTAATTTACTCTCCAGATCCTTTTTGTCCGCTGTATCACAGTTTCCCCTCAAAAGCATTTTGTTTCTCAGATCCATAGTCAGGATTCCCAGAACTGACTTTGCATCTACACAATAATTTCCACAATATAGATCAAAATCAGCCTCATACTTTGATATGATATTGACAAACTTATTAACATCATCTACATTACGAAAGCTTACTGGTATCTGTTCTATCATGGTCATCATCCTTTCTTTTCAATATAATAGAACTCTTTTTCAATTACTCTCCATCACCAGTTATATACTTTGCTCATCCCATTGCATAATGTTTTATCACAATTTTTTTGAAAAGAAAACCCCTTTCCTGTTTTTTTACATTTTGTTCACATTTTTCTGCGTTCCAATCTCCTCTATCCACTTGCAAATCACAAGATATAGTCCCTTACACAAAACTTCAGCCTCTAAAACAAGTGTCACAAATTACAGATTAAAGAACCTTGGAAAGGAATTCCTGAAGCCTGTGGTCTTTTGGATGGTTGAACAGCTCTTCCGGTGTATTTTCCTCCTGGATCAGACCATCATTGAAAAATAATACCCGGTTAGCAACCTCCCTGGCAAATCCCATCTCATGAGTTACAACGACCATCGTCATCCCATCCTGTGCCAGTTCCTTCATCAGCTCAAGAACCTCCCCTACCATTTCCGGATCCAATGCAGAGGTCGGCTCATCGAACAGCATCACATCCGGATTCATCGCCAACGCCCTTGCAATAGCAATACGTTGCTTCTGACCACCTGACAGCATCGGGGAATAGGCATCCGACTTATCTGCCAGTCCAATCCGTTTCAAAAGCTCATCTGCCTTCTGTGAAGCCTCTTCCTTTGTGAATTTTCCTCTTTTCACAGGAGCCAGCATGATATTTTCCTTTACTGTCATATTCGGAAATAGATTAAACTGCTGAAATACCATTCCAATTTTTTCACGGATTTCATTAATATCCACATCATTATCTGTAATATCCGTTCCCTCAAAGGAAATACTTCCACTGGTGGATTCCTCCAGACGGTTCAAGGAACGAAGAAACGTAGACTTGCCACAGCCGGACGGCCCGATGATCGCAACGACCTCTCCCCTGGAAATGGTAGTGGAAATCCCTTTTAATACCTCATGTTCTCCAAATGCCTTATGTAAGTTGTCCACCTGAATCAATACCTGCTCTCCCTGTTGGGAAACAGCCGCTTCCGTTCTATTCTTATCGCTCATTGCTTCTCAATCTCCTTTCCAGTCCATTTATTCCAGCCGTCAGCATCATGACAATAACAAGATAAATCAATGCTACAGCAATCAAAGGCATAAATGCATCATATGTATTGCTTCGTATGATATCTCCTGCCTTTGTCAGATCCACCAATGCAATATATCCGCTGATAGAGGTTTCCTTCAGCAGACTGATAAACTCATTACAAAGTGCAGGCAATATATTTTTGAAAGCCTGCGGAATAATAATAGATCCCATTGTCTGACGGTAATTCAGTCCCAGGCTGCGTCCAGCCTCAAACTGTCCCATATCAACAGACATAATACCGGAACGGACTACCTCAGCAACGTAGGCAGCCGAATTCAAACCAAAGGCAATCACTGCCACCAATAACTTGGCATCTACAGATACCAGAATAATATAATAGAAGATCAACAGCTGTACGACTGCCGGTGTTCCCCTCATTACTGTCAGATAAATCCTGCAGATCAGATTTAATATGTTCAGTCCGCCATTTCTGTCATGGCTGGTACGGATCAGTGCAATGATTCCTCCCAGAATAATACCGATCAGGACTGCAAATATTGTGATCAGAATTGTATTACAAAATCCTTTGATAATATATTGATATCTCTGGTCTGTAATAAAATTGTCCTTAAATCTTTCCTTAAAGGAAGCTGCTTCAATAGCTGCTTTCGGATCCTTCACAATAATTACCTGTTTCGCCGTAGTATAGGACTCTGTAAAATCAACATTTTTTAACCGGTCCTCCGTAACAGTCATACCAGCAGTACCTACATCCGCCTTCCCGGAAGTTACCGCAGAAATAATGGAGTCAAACTCCATATCCTCTATCTGAAGCGTCATTCCCAGTTCATCACAGACAGCCTGCATCATATCCATGTCCAAACCGGTAATCTTACCATTCTCATAAAATTCATAAGGCTTAAAGGAAGCATTGGTTGCTACCACAAGTGTTCCATTGTCACGGGAAACATTTTTTATTTCATATGGCTGTTTTCCCTTTACGGAATCCTCCCCGACATAATTATCAATGATCTGCTTCAGTGTTCCATCTTCTTTCAGTTTAGCCAGTGCCTTGTTGATATCATTCTTTAACCTGGTACGTGACTTATCTATACAGATCGCATAATCCTCCAGTGCAAATTCTTCCTTCAAAATATTTAATTCATTGTTTTTTTCTGTATATGCAACAGATGGCTGTTCATCCAGAATAACACAGTCAATCTTGCCATTCTTTAAAGCCTGGATTGCATCTGTTCCCTTATTATAACGCTCAATGACAGTTCCCGCATCATCCCCCTCATAATCCGACGCATAAATATCACCTGTCGTACCGATCTGTACACCAATTTTCTTTCCCTCCAGATCATCTACGCAGGTGACTGCATTTTCCATTGCTTCCTGCAGCTGCTTTTCCTTCTGCAATTTTTTATGTACCATAATTCCGGCAATGATGCCTGCACATATCAGTGCAAAAAGTACATAACTCAGCATTTTTCTCGTATTTGCTTTTTTCATTTTTCTCTTTCCTTTCTTTCGTTTTCGTTCCAGTCCTGCCTGTAGCAGATCGACCAGCAAACTTGCACAGCTATTTATTAGTATAGCATAAAAACGCAATGATTTCGCCTTTCTTTTTCTTAAAATTTATGCTAGTATATTTGAAACAAAACAGAGTGATCATCATTCTGTTATCAGTTATCATTGGTAACCCTATTATAGAAAGGAGAGGATAATATGATAATGGGAATCAACAGCCAGCCAGATGTCCAGACCGTGATGCAGGCAAAAAATGCCGGCTATAGCCAGTCACAGGTGGGACAAATGGTACGTTCCGGACAGATTACCTGCGAAACCTGCCAAAACCGCAAATATCAGGATGGTTCTGATGAAATGGTTTCCTTTAAAGCACCTACCCATATCTCTCCCGAAGCCGCTGCATCAGCAGTAATGGCTCACGAGCAGGAACACGTAGGAAATGCTTTTTCCAAAGCCGGAGCAAAGGATGGGCAGGTGATCCAGGCAAGTGTCCGGATAAAAACTTCTGTATGCCCGGAATGTGGTCGTACCTATGTATCCGGCGGCGAGACAACAACACAGATTAAATATCAGGAGAAAAATCCATATGGCCAGAACTTCAAAAAAGCAGATGCTGCAAATCTGATCGGACAGAATCTGGATCTGACCGCCTGAGCTAATTTCTGGCGGACAAAAAATCGTCAAATCAAAACATCCATAATAAGCATTACAATAAAACCAGTCAAAAGAGAATAGGTAGCAATCCGCTCATAACCATTACTGTGGGTTTCCGGAATCATCTCATCGCTGATAATATATAACATAGTACCTCCGGCAAATGCTAACGCAAACGGAAGGATCTGCCTGGAAACAGAGGCGGATAAATACCCCAGCAGTGTTCCAACCACCTCAATGATCCCTGTAATGACTGCCATCATAAAGGCACGCTTTCTACTGACTCCTGCCATGATCAAAGGAGACACAGTAACAATCCCCTCTGGTATATTCTGCAACGCAATTCCTACAGCTACCGTAATGGCAGCCTTCGTATCTTCTGATCCAAAACCCACACCTGCCGCCATCCCCTCCGGTAAATTATGAATCGCTACTGCCATCATAAATAAAAGAGCGCGGTTTAAATTTTTATTATGGGCATGTTCTTCCCTGTCTGTTCCCGATAATCTATGCAGATGCGGTGTCAGACGATCCATCAGGTTCAGAAAAACTGCCCCTGCAAAAATCCCTGCAACGGTAATCCATATCCCTCTTTTCCCTACAATATCCACTGATGGCAGAATCAAACCGATCACTGCGGCAGCCAGCATGATTCCGGCAGCAAAGCTCAGAATCATATCATTGACTTTACGGGATACATCCTGAAAAAAGAAACCAATTACAGCACCTGCAATTGTAGCACCTCCAACGCCTAGCGCGGTTAAAAATACCATATTCATCTTTTTCTCCTCCTGTATTTTCTTACAGTATTCTCTGTTTAACAGGGAAACATTCCGTTAAAATCTGGTGATTCCCTCTGACTCATCGTCACTCTTTATAATCTCTCTGATCTGAATATAATATCCATTTTTATCATCTATGGCCACATACACACGGTCTCCCTTCTGATGGTTCAAGAGAGCCTTACCAAGAGGAGATTCAATACTTATCATATTACGCAGTACATCGCACCGGACGGTGGTGACAATCTTATATTCCTCTTCGCAGTCATCTTCTTCCACATAAACAACAACTATATCATTTAATCCTGCCTCCTGTTCTCCAGATTCATCCTCCACGATCTGCGCAGTTTTGATCATTCTTTCCAGATACCGGATCCTGCTTTCATTTTCATTCTTAAATTTTTTTGCCGCCTTATATTCAAAATTCTCACTTAAATCCCCCTGTGCCCTGGCTGCTTTTACATCCTCCAGTGCCTCCTTTCTCACCACCAGTTTGCGGTGCTCAATCTCCTGTTCCATTTTCTCAATATCTTTTTTTGTTAATCTATCATACATAATTTTCCTCATTTCTGCGCTGTTTTGCACATAATAAAATGTTTGTATTTCCTTTTTAACGTATTTTTTAATATAACATTCCCCTTCCTTTTTTACAAGCTGATCCAAAAGTGGATACCAGAATGAAACTAGCACCGCTCCAGTTTTTTCTCATATTATAAAGAAAAGCTTTCACAAAAAAGCGTGACGTCACAGGCAAATCTGTCAGTCCGCTTATCACACATCAGAAAGGGGTTATCACTATGTACCTTTTAATCGGATGTCTCTTCGTCCTATGTCTCTTCTTTTTTATTATCAACCACTGGCGAAAAAAAAGAATCATCAAAAAAGTATGCTGCATGGATACCTGTAAGAAAATCCAGCTTCTCGATAATCTCGCAGAACCTTTCGGTTTTTCTTATCTTCCCGCACAGGATATTATGACTTCCCGGATCGATGCCTGGCAACGGGAATTTGGATATCATGCTCTTTTTGATAAATCCGCCCCCCGTTTTAACATGATATTTGACTGTGAGCCTATTTATTTTAATTACCAGCACCGAACATGGATGATCGAACTATGGAAAGGCCAGTACGGAATCAATGCCGGTGGTGAGATCGGTATCTACCAGGCAGATACTATTCTTTCCCCTGACCAGTTTGACAGTACACTTTTCCATAGTGTTCCAGATGATAAAATGCTGCCTGTTTCTATGAAATTATTTCAAAAGGGAAGCGACTTACTTTCTGTAAAACATTGCCATTGGTGGCTTACCGGTTTTTGCATGGGGCATTACTGCGAACCTGAAAATCTTGTTATGCAGGTTTCCATCACCTGCCTGGACCATGAAATGCTGTCATGCTTTGTAGAAAGCCTTCTCAATTCCGGATATAAGGAATGTGAAATCAATGTTTGTGACCTCACCGTTTACTTTACTTTTTCCATTCCTCATACCAAACAGCCCCGCAATGACTGCCATCTTCTGGAACGGTTCTCCTGCTGGCAAAATCGACTGTTCTGCCGTCTGTACCGCTGGATCACCCGTCCCTTTGCCTGTACACTGGACCGTATTTTGTATCTGTACTTCTTTCTCCCATTTGCGTTCCGCCATATGCTTCGATTTAAAAGATGCAGAAAACAAAAATTCCATAAAAGGCGTAAGTGCTGCAAATGAGTTATTATACCCGTATTTCCAAATCTTTCGAGGGAGCACTTTGTCTCCCTCTAAGACAAAATTCAAGATATGTTCTTTTCAGCGACTGCCACCGCGGAACTGGCAGAGCCAATGACAATTTCCTGAACAATGAATATCTGTTTCTGGCTGCTTTAAAATATTATTATCCAAAAGGATTTACCTATCTGGAGCTGGGCGATGGAGATGAACTCTGGGAAAACCGTTCGTTTGAACACATTAAGGAAATGCATCATGAAAGCTTTGAAATGATGGCAAAATATTATCAGAAGGGAAGATTGTACGCAATATATGGAAACCACGACATGGTAAAAAAATCAGCCCGTTTTTCCAATAAATACTGTCATTCCTATTATTGTGATAACACAATGTGCGATCTACCACTGTTCCCTGGCATTACCTATTATCCCGGTGTTATTCTTCAGGATGCACATCAGAAAAAAGATATCTACCTGACCCACGGACATCAGGCAGATTTCCTAAACAGTACATTGTGGCGTCTTTCCCGCTTTCTGGTACGCTATATCTGGCGTCCTATGGAAAATCTAGGTATACCAGATCCCACCAGTGCCGCAAAAAACAACACGAAAAAGAAAAAGTCTGAGAAACTGCTGACCTTCTGGGCAAAACAGAACAACCATATTCTGATCACCGGACATACTCATCATCCTATGATAGGCAACAGGAATTCCCCTTACTGTAATACCGGAAGCTGTGTTTCCGCTGCCGGTCTTACCTGTATCGAAATCGAAAGCCGGTGCATCACTCTGGTAAAATGGACATTGGGAACAAAACAAAACCAGGCACTTTATGTCATAAGGGAACCTCTTGGTGAGACAGTTTGTATTGATGATTACCAATAATATTTTTCTCTATCGTCACATCTGCTTTTAGGAAGTGCCAGACACTATTCTCTTGTAACATTGTTTAACCACTTATAAGTACGGTATCGCAGCAGTGTGATCGGCACTTTGATTTCTTCATCACATAGCAAAAAGGCAATCACAATAAACACATTGACATGAAAAACAAATGCTGCCAACGCACCGCCCAGGATACCAATTCCCCACATAATGGAGACATCCAGGAAAAATCCAAACCTGGTGTCTCCGCCACCGCGAAAAATTCCTACTACAAGTGTTGTATTTACTGCCTGTGCCACCACATAAAATGCCATTAAAAACAACATAAAGGACAAATCCTGTCTGGCGGCTGCAGAAAGTGTCATTGCAGAAAGCACAAACGGACGAATCAGCAAAATTAATGCACCGCCAAAAATCCCGGTGATAAGTGCCAGTAAAATAAATTTTTTGCCATACCGTTTTGCCAGCTGGATTTTCCCTTCTCCGATGGTATTGCCTATCATGATCGCAGCAGCACTTGCCACTCCAAAAGCAATGACTGTTGCAAGATTTCTACCTACCTGTGCCACTGAATTTGCAGCGGTAGCTTCACTTCCCATATGTCCCAAAATAGCCGCCATAGTAGACATCCCCAGTCCCCACATCAGCTCATTTGCTACTACTGGCGCAGAGTAATTGAGAAAATCCTTCCACAAGAGGCTGTTTTTCCGGAATAGATATTCCCAATGGAAGCGAAATACATCATTGATCTTCTGGTCATACACCAGCACAATGATAAATTCTATGATTCTGGCAAGCAATGTTCCGATAGCAGCCCCGGCAATCCCCAGAACAGGTGCTCCAAACAGACCAAAGATCAAAATAGCATTGACGAAAATATTGGTCAGCATAGACACCAGATACACAACTGTGGCGATTACTACTTTTTCCAGATTTCTCATAGAATTAAGGTACACCATCGTCAATGCATTTACCGGATAGGACAGGCTTACGATCCGCAGATATTTTGTTCCCTGTGCAATGACCTCTCTGTCATTGGTAAAAAGCATCATTAATCTCTCTGGGAAACAAAAAGCAACAACCATAAATAGAATACTGATAACAGCAGCCATCTTTACTGCAATCCCAAAAACTGTCTCTATGGAATAATGATCCTTTTTCCCCCAGTACTGGGCCATCAGGACAGAAGCTCCTGAGGTCAGTCCAAATAAAATCAGAGACATGATAAACTGGATCTGTGCTCCCAGGGATGCTCCTGATAAGACCTTTTCCCCTACTCTCCCCAACATAATTACATCGATAGAGGAAATGCCGGTATTGATCAGATTCTGTGCTGCAATCGGCAGAACCAGTACTGCTACTTTATGATAAAACTGTCTGTTTTCCTGTGTCATTTTTTCTCTCTCCATAAAAATCATTTTCGTGGTATAAACTTTCTTATTTGTTTTTCAATTATTTAGAAAACAAAAAGTCCTCGAATTATCGAGGACTCACTCAAAATGCCGGCGACCGGAATCGAACCGGTACGGGTATCGCTACCCACGGGATTTTAAGTCCCGGGCGTCTGCCAGTTCCGCCACGCCGGCATAGTAACAATAAATGTTACTGAATGGGACCTACAGGGCTCGAACCTGTGACCCTCTGCTTGTAAGGCAGATGCTCTCCCAGCTGAGCTAAGATCCCACAGCGATAAACATATTATCACATATCCAATAGCTTGTCAATGCAAACCTTAGGATAAACGACCCAGAAGGGACTCGAACCCTCGACCTCCGCCGTGACAGGGCGGCGCTCTAACCAACTGAGCCACTAGGCCATATTTTTGTCCAGAAGTATCACACGTTTCATGTTATCCTGAATTTAACCTTATATAGTTAAATGGACCCTCAGGGACTCGAACCCTGGACCGATCGGTTATGAGCCGATTGCTCTAACCAACTGAGCTAAAGGTCCATACTCATTCCTGAAAACTCTCAGAAACGAATAATATATTACCATATATTCCACTATGTTGCAAGCACTTTTTTCTGAAATATTTGCACAGAAAACCAGAAAAATGCCAGTAAATTTCACTGGCATTTTTCCTGTCCAATGGTCACCTCAATTAGAATCTATTTCCCATAGTGTACATGAAGCAACTCATGCGCCCGTTCCTTCAGCATTCCATTTTCATACATATTTATCAGAGTCGGATTTTCTTCTGCACGCTTTACAATGGCAGATTTATCCGCCTTATACATGCCGTTTGCACGTTCCTGCTTTACGCTTTGATAGCCAAATGGCTGTCCGGCTCCTCCGATACAGCCATACGGACATGCCATAACTTCTACGAAATCAAGCTTTTCCTCACCGCGTTGCAGCTTTTCTATTAACTTTTCGGCATTTCCCAGACCATTGACCACACCCACACGCAGTTTTGTTCCAGCCACTTCTACCTCGGCAACCTTGGTCCCCTCCAGTCCACGCACACCGGAATATTCAATTTCCCGAAGTGCTTCGCTATTTTTGTCTGCCACATGACGAAGTGCTGCTTCCATCACACCACCAGTTACACCAAAGATAACACCTGCTCCTGAGTTAATAGAGAATGGCATATCCGGTGCACTTGGTTCAATTTCATTAAACTGGATTCCCAATTCTTTTATCATAAGAATAAGTTCCTTTGTGGTAATTACATAATCCACATCTGGAACATTCTCACGCTTAAACTCCTCTCTTGCCGCCTCGTATTTCTTTGCTACACAAGGCATCACGGCAACTGATACAGTCTCTATGCCAGCTTCCTCATCTGCCGGCTTGTAATATTCCTTCAAAACAGCACCAAACATCTCCATCGGAGACTTACAGGTAGAAACATATGGAAGCAGTTCCGGATATTTTGTCTCGACAAATCTTACCCAGGCTGGACAACAGGAAGTAAACAGCGGCATAGAATTGCCCTGAGGATATTTCTTCTCTCCATTTTCCAGCTTATAAAGAAGCTCTCCCGCCTCTTCCACCACAGTAAGATCTGCACTGAAGCTAGTGTCAAACACTGTATCAAATCCGAGCATCCGAAGAGCAGTAAATATCTTTCCTACCGTATTCTTTCCCGGAGCAATTCCAAACTCTTCACCAATCGCCACACGGACAGCCGGTGCAATCTGCGCCACGACTCTCTTGTTTGGGGAATAGAGAGCCTGCCATACCTCCTTGAGGTCATTCTTTATGGTGATAGCCGCCGTCGGACAGACTGCTGCACACTGTCCGCAGTTGACACAATCGGTATCTGCTATGTTTCTTCCAAAGGCCGGACTTACCACCATGTCAGCACCCCGGTGTGCAAAATCAATCGCACCCACATGCTGTACCTCATTACACATTCTCACACAATCTCCACAGAGAATACATTTGCTGGGATCTCTTACAATGGAAAGGGATGATTCATCAATACACCGTTCCGGATGTGTATTGGGAAATCTCACTTTTGTCAGGCGGAACCTCGCAGCAAGCATCTGCAACCGGCAATTGCCATTCTTTTCACAGGTAGTACAATCCCGGCAATGGGAGGCAAGAAGCAGCTCTAAAATCATTTTTCTGTGCTGATGCAGCTTGGACGTGTTGGTTCTGATCACCATTTTATCTTTTGGCGGAGTAGAACAGGATGCAATAATACCACCTCTTTCATCTTCTACCACACACATACGGCAAGCTCCGTAAATTGACATGTCTGTATAGTAGCAGAAGGTAGGTACATGTATTCCTGCTTTTCGTATTACCTGTAATATATTTTTCTCATCCGTAAATTCGGTACGTATTCCGTCAATCACCATGTATTTTTTTGACATTCTTTTATTCACCTCTCCTTTCCTATATTTCCATGACTGCGCCAAAGCTGCAACCGTCCTTACATGCACCACATTTAATACATTTTGAAGCATCTATCACATGAGGCTCTTTTACTGTGCCTGATATTGCTCCCACTGGACACATTCTTGCACACTTTGTACATCCACGGCATAGTTCAGGATCGATCTGAAGCGTCATCAGTGCCTTACACTGTCCCGCAGGACATTTTTTGTCCACAACATGTGCGATATATTCTTCACGGAAATATTTCAGAGTACTGATAACTGGGGAAGCCGCTGTTTTTCCCAGACCACAGAGTGCGGTAGCTGAAATGGTATCTGCAAGCTTCTCCAAAAGCTCAATATGCTCCATCGTGCCTCTTCCCTCTGTAATATCCGTCAGCAGTTCCAGCATTCGCTTGGTACCCTCACGGCATGGAACACATTTACCACAGGATTCATTCTGAGTAAAATTCATAAAGAACCTTGCCACCTCTACCATACAGCTCTTGTCGTTCATTACAACAAGACCGCCAGAGCCAATCATGGCACCAACCTTTTTCAACGAATCAAAATCCAGTTTCATATCCAAATGGTCCTCCGTGGCACTGATGCACAGACATCCACCGGAAGGTCCGCCAATCTGAACTGCTTTAAAATTGCCACCCTTGACACCGCCACCAATGTCAAAGATCACTTCACGAAGCGTTGTCCCCATCGGTACTTCAATCAGTCCTGTATTCTTTACATTTCCTGTCAGGGCAAATGCCTTGGTACCATGGTTATTCTCCGGACCATACCCTTTATACCATTCTGCTCCATTCAAGATAATCGGAGGAACATTACAAAAAGTTTCCACATTATTTAGTACAGTCGGTTTGTCAAAGAGTCCATGCTCTACTGTACGAGGCGGCTTTACTCTTGGCATGCCACGATTTCCTTCAATAGAGGTAGTCAGTGCACTTCCCTCTCCACAGACAAACGCTCCTGCTCCCTGACTGATATGGAGATCAAAATCAAAACCAGAGCCGAGAATATTTTTACCCAAAAGCCCTTTATCCAGAGCTTTGTCAATCGCCGTCTGAAGTCTCTCAACGGCAAGAGGATATTCTGCCCGGACATAAATATAACCATGATGTGCTTTCGTGGCAATGGCTGCGATCAGCATCCCCTCAATGACCCTGTGAGGCTCACCTTCCATCATGGAACGGTCCATAAAGGCTCCCGGATCACCCTCATCACCATTACAGACAATATACTTTTCTTCTTCTGTCTGATTCAGAACCTGCTGCCACTTTCTTCCAGCAGGGAATCCTCCGCCTCCACGTCCTCTTAATGAAGACTCACTGATCTCGTCCACAATCTCCTGCGGTGTCATATCAAAGAGTGCCTTTGCTACTGCACTGTAACCTCCAAGTGCTATGTACTCTGCGATACTCTCAGCATTGATCCTCCCACAGTATTCCAATGCGATTCGCGTCTGCTTCTTATAAAACGGAATATCCTCCTGTTTGACATAAGATTTTAATGTCTCATCCTGATAGACAAGACGTTCCACTACTTCATCATTGATAATACTCTTTTCGATGATTTCTTCACAATCCTCTACCTTTACTTTCAGATAGAGCCATCCCATCGGTTCAATACGAAGAAGTGGTCCCATCTCACAGAAACCATGACAACCGCTTTTTTTCAGTCCAATACTCTCATCATGAGGTTCTTTTTCAAGAATTAGGGCACAGCGCAGCCCCTTCTCCTCGATAATTTCCTTCATCCTGTCATAGATCTTAAGAGAACCGCCTGCCACACATCCGGTTCCGGCACAGATAAGAATCTGCTTTCTCTGACTGTTCAGGGAAGCCCTGTATTCTTTCTGCTTTGCAATCAGCTCTTCCCTAGTATTAATCTTCATTCGCCGCATCCTCCTTTAGTGTCTGTATCAATTCTCTCGCTTTTTCCGGTGTCATGGCTGGATGAACGTGATCATTTACAGTACAGACCGGTGCCAGCCCACATGCTCCCAGACAGGAAACTGTCTCCACAGTAAATAACATATCATCTGTAGTTGTCTTCTCTTCACTCACCCCAAGTATCTTTCTGAATTCCTCCAGAATCGGAACCGATTTGCGGACATGACATGCCGTCCCGTCACAAATCTTAATCACATATTTTCCCTTTGGCTCCAGAGAAAAATTCTCGTAAAATGTTGCAACCCCATAAATTTTTGCTTCACTCAGCTTTAATTTCTTTGCAATATAGCACAATGCCTCCTCTGGCAGATAGCGGTATACTTTCTGTATATCCTGCATCATCGCAATCAGAAGAGTGCTGTTATAATCATGTGCCTGCAAAATCTCATCCAGCTTTGCAATTTCCTGATGTGTCAATCGTCCTTCTCCTTCCTTAATATATGAATTATTTTATATGTTACATAAGACAAATTATAACATGATGAGCTATTACAAACAACTTTCTTTGTATAAAATATACAAAAAATATCTCCAACCAGAAATTATCTGGTTGGAGATATTTTACGCAAAAACAGTGTAAGAATATAATCCCTATCTTTAGCGGTATCTTGTATAAGTGTAGGTATAAATATAATCATTCGTGGCAGAATGCACTGTTGTTCCCCCAATATTTACACTTGCTTTGATTTTTACTTCGTAATTATTTTTATAGGTATCGAATTTTTTGCCCTTATACCGGGTAATCTTATAGGAAGCTTTTTGCCCATTGACTGTTTTCACCTTGTTCCACTTTCCTCCGCCTCTTTTTCTCATATAAATCGTATACTTACTCGCTCCCGCTACCTTCGCCCATTTTAAATGAATGCTGTTTTTCTTTAACTTAGAGGCATTTTTCTTAATCTGTGGCTGTGGTATGAAATATTTTTTGTTTCCCCATACTGAATAAACTTTATTCCCACTATTATCATAGACATATGCGCGAGCCTGAACGTAATATACTGTTTTGCGGCCTAAACCGTAAATTGTAGTGCTGTTCTGGACAGAGGATTCTGACTGGACAAGATTACCTGTTGTCTGGTTATAAATGCCATACTCATATCCATCACATACCACACTGTTCAAAACAACTCCTACCGTAGAACCTGCCATTTTTACTGATGCTACAGATGGTGCCATAAGGGCAGTAGTGCTGCCGGACGGTCCGGGAGAACCTGTTGGCTGTGAAGTTGATTGTAATCCCCCTGCCTGCTGGGTTGGAGCAGGAGAAGCCGGTGTGTCTGATACAATGTCTACCACAGAAGAAATCCCAGATGCCGGTGTTGTAAAGGTTATATCATAGTACATATACTCCGGTGTTGTTTCCGGATACTGATACTGAAGAGATACTTTGACACAATACTCATGTCCCGGTGTCAGTCCGGGAATCGTGCCGTATACCTGATTGGCATTTGCCGTTGTCATAAAAACTTCATCTGTACTTGCTGTATAATCCTTTAAATAAATCTGATACCCCAGCACACTGGCACCACCGTTGACCGTTTCGTAATATAAATTACGATAATCAATAGAAACTGAAGTACTGGAAAGTGCTGTCACTGCAAAGTCCCCGTACGTGTATGCAGATGCTGCTGCCATACCACTGTTTTTCAGGACTGCTGCCACCATCCCTGAAATAAGAATTGCCATTAAAAATACTTTTTTCCATACTCTTTTTTTCTGTTCCATTTTGAACCTCCTTTTTTGTTCCGTACATTTTTTTGCTTTTATACCTATTCTTTTTTATTGAAGAATAATGTATCTGCTTTTTATACCACATTTTAATGTGGTCAGTCTGTCTTCCATTCCATGCTTGTTATAGACTTTCTGTACAATCGACACCAAATCTTCCTGGTCTACATCCTCCTGCATATAACGGATACTGACTATCGTTTTCTCCTCGGATAGCTGGCTGTCCAGTATCTTTTCATACTGCTCCATAGAATCTGCCACAAGCTGGTTGGTATTATAATACTCATACTGTTCATTCTCCGTCTGGTACTGAGCCAGATTGTCATCCAGCTCAAAGTTTTTATCCGTAGTAAAACCTACCATCTGTGCAATATCACTGTCTGCATCGTATAAGAAGTAAGGAATTCCTGCTGTTTTCTCATTATTAGTAGCATCCGTCTGGAACCATTCTTCCCCAATCTTGACTGCATTCCATGCATGAGGAAGATTGCCGTCCAGATTTCCTGTCATTACTTTACAGGAAACTCCACTCAACTCGCATAATAATTTATAGGCATAAGCGTATGACTGGCAGACCCCCTTCTTATTCACCAGAATTCCATATCCATTGAAAGAGTCCTCAAACTGGTTATCTTCTGTTTTCTTAAAGTTATTCTTCCGTGCATCCTCCAGCGCATCTGTATCGTACTGGCACTGTTGTGTCAGATAATCATAAACCGCCTTCTCCTTTTCCTGTGGACTCATCCCATCTTCTATAATCTCAGAGATAATAGATTCACTCTCTTCCAACATCTCCTTCTGTTTCGCTTTCATCTCATCTTTGCCATAAGAATAGTCAACGTGTAAAGTCATTTTTTCATACTCATAGGAAAAACGGCTAAGCCCAAGTACATATGGATTCTGATAATATACTTTATAAAAGGTATCCTCCAGATCTTCTGCATTTTGTAAATCAGGAAATGCCTCTACTGATATATCAGTCTCACCGTTGATTAAATTCAAGGCAAGCCATTCTTCCTCAGCACTATCCGCAAATAACTGTGCCTCGCCGGATGGATTGGCTACTGCTTCTTCATTTCCTTTGGCAACATGATTCTGGGTATTTTCTCTCTGCTGTTCTACCAGAGATTCCTCCCCCTCTTTTTCCTTCTCTGGATCAATGATTGTAGGAAGATCACCAGTAGGCTTTTTCTCCACATTATTTTCCGGTTCCATATTTCCGGATGGTGTCAGTTCACCAACATGTTCTGGATAATCACCGTCTTTCTCTTCCATGGACACACAACCGGTAAGTGCAGTACCCTCAATCTGATATTTATAACCGGGAACCGTTGTTCCCAGCCATGTTGTCTGATCCAGATAGGTATAGATCACTTTTCTTTTTGTTACAGAGCCATCAATATTTACCACATCCAGAACCATCGGTAAGTCTGATGTACTTTTATATTTTTCAAACATTATGTCACATTCCTCCGTCAATTCATGTGGAAGCTTCAGGTCTGCAGTAGGAATTGCACCACAGAATCCACTTTCCCCTTCCCCTATAACTGCACTGACATAATACTCCCCATCAACACAATAATTCTGTCCGATCACATATTTTTCTTCATCCAGGGAATCCTCATGGACTGCCAGACCATGCCCCTTCCCGGAAAAGTCATCAAATTCTGTTTCTTTTGTTACGGCATCCAATATCAGGGAACTTTCACTATATCCTGTCTGTGCACCATTGACTGGTTCGTTTTCATCTCCGGAGCTTTGTCCCTGATCATTTACCAACTTGTAAATACGATACTCTGTTGCTCCCTCTACCGCATCCCAGGTCAGTTTAAATCTTCCGTCAGAGTCAACAACTCCTTTTGCCTCCGGTGCTTTAATCTCCTGTTTGATAGTAAACGGTATGACCTTTGGTCTTTCCAATTTCTGCGGACTACCTGACTCCATATCATAATGTATCGCAATATAATAGGTAGGAGCATTCCCCCATACTCCATGGTTCTCTTCTATATAGTCCTCTTCCTCTGTCTCAGTCAGAAGAACACCTGCCACTGGCGATATACTCACCTTGGAACCGCTGTCTGTCTTTTCTACATTACGATAAGTGGCAACCTCACTTTCCTTCAGGCAATTTTCATCTGTATGTACTGTAACGAGATCTTCCTCTGTATCTTTTTCAGAGAGATCGCACTGAAAGAAAAAGTCAAACTCCTCATCCGATGCTACGTTATACAATGGCATAATACTATCATCTGAATAATCATACTTTTGCTTGATATCCTTTACTGTGATTTGTTCCCCATATGCAGAAAGTTCATTTTCCCCCGTCTTTTCTTCGGTTTTCCCACTGCAGCCACACATCAGGCAGAGCAGAAATACCATTCCGTACATCATTCTTTTTTGTTTCCCGTTTTTCACACCTTTTCCTCCATTTCTACATCAACCCTTTCAATCATTGCCAAACGGTGTATCCGATTTCTGCAATCATTAATAACACTTTATAACCATCGAAAAAGTTGCATTAAAAATAAAAAACTTCTGGTTCTATCTATAAAACCAGAAGTTTTTTGTCATTTTCCTGATAGAATGTTATTTGTTTAATTGATACACATAACCCAAATCTAAAAATGCAAAATAGATATCATCTGTCACGACAAATTTTATGATATCTCCACCACGAAATTCTGCCATATAATATACTTTATTTTCCGACTCCGGCAATTCTTCAGAAACTATCTCTGCTGACTGCATCCTCTGTGACAGTTGATCAATTTCCTCTTCAGATACAAGCATCTCATCCGTAAAATTATTCTCTGTATTTTGATACAGTTTCTTTAGCTGTTTTCTGTCTCCCAGACGTTTTGAAAAATCAATCAAAATTTTTTCCGGTTTATCATCTACATCGTACCATTTTGGAGTCGCAAAAGTTCCAATCTCTGAGGATGGTGTCTGTAATGTATTTCCTGTATTTACATGAATTGGTTCAGATGGCTGTGAATCTCCTCTCAAAATATGAAATGTTCCCAGACCAGCAGCTAAAATAAACACCACACTTGCCGCTACTGCCAGAGGCTTAAAGTACGCATGCCTCTTCTTCTGTTTCTCCTCTTCCATTTTCTCAGAAAGCTGCTCTAAAAACTCTTTATCGGGAACAATGTTATCATAGGATCTTTTGTATTCATCTTTAAAACTCATATTGCTCCCCCTCTTCCATTATATTCTTAATCCGCTCCCGTCCTCTCCTAAGTAATGATTTTACCGTTGATTCCTTTTTCGCTAAAATATCACTGATCTGCTTAACGGACAATTCCTCATAATAATATAACTGAATTACAATGCGGTACTTTTCCGGAAGCTTTTGAACAGCATAATTAACATCTGAATCATTTTCTTCAACACAGCAGCTCTCCTCAGCGATTCCTTCTATATGGGCATAATGTCTGTGCCATGCTGAGGTCAGCAAACTTTTTGTTGTATTAACTGTAACTCTCAAAAGCCACGCTTTTCGATGTTCTTCATCCTGAAATCGATGATTTGAGCGAATATATTTCAAAAAGACTTCCTGAGTGATATCCTCTGCGTCCTGCTTGTTCTGCGTTCTGGCATATGCCAGACGGTAGACCATGTCAGAATATCTTCGGAGAATCTCCTCCACAGAGAAATCATTTTCCTGTGTATCCAATTCCTTTTTTCCTCCTTCGCTGCCGTCTCGTGAGCCTGTTGCTCCATTTTACCTTTCATTAGGCAAAAACTCTTTTATTATAACTTTCCTATAACGCAAAGTCAATATTCTACAAATACAGACCGTTTTCTTTCCTATTTCGACACTCTTATTGAAAGATTTACCAAATTATGGTATATTTTCCATTAACTGGTAATAATTGCAGGGGGGATGTACATGATAAAAAAATTTGTAGGGCAAAATGTATTTGATGCTTTACAGGAAAGACTAAAGCTGATTTTTGAAGAATTTGACAATATCTATTTATCTTTTTCCGGAGGAAAAGACAGTGGTCTTCTTTTAAATCTTGTATTAGATTATCAGAAAAAAAATTATCCAGAAAAAAAAATCGGAGTATTCCATCAGGATTTTGAGGCACAGTACAGTGTCACGACAGAGTATATCGAAAGAACTTTTGAAAAGATAAAAGATGATGTAGAGCCATACTGGGTCTGCCTGCCAATGGCAACCCGTACTGCCCTGAGCAGTTATGAAATGTTTTGGTATCCATGGGACGACTCAAAAAAAGAAGCCTGGGTCCGTCCGATGCCTCAACACGATTATGTAATTAATTTAGAGAACAATCCAATAACCACCTATAAGTACCGAATGCATCAGGAGGATTTGGCAAAACAGTTTGGCAGATGGTATAAAATATCCCATGGAAATAAAAAAACAGTATGTCTTCTGGGCATACGGGCAGATGAATCCATGCAGAGATACAGTGGTTTTCTCAACAAGAAATACGGCTATAAAAACGAATGCTGGATCAGTAAACAGTTTAAAAATGTATGGTGTGCCTCTCCTCTCTATGACTGGTCCTTAAATGATGTCTGGCATGCCAATTACCTATTTGAATATGATTATAACCATTTGTATGATCTATATTATATGGCAGGATTGAATGTCTCACAAATGAGAGTGGCCTCACCATTTAACGATTACTCGAAGGACAGCCTGAACCTCTATCGGGTAATTGACCCGGAAATGTGGACAAAACTGCTGGGCAGGGTACAGGGAGCCAACTTTGCATGTATTTACGGAAGATCCAAGGCAATGGGATACCGGAATGTAACTCTTCCAGAGGGACACACCTGGGAATCCTACACACGATTTCTTCTGGACACGCTTCCTCTTAATCTGCGGAATAATTATGTAAAGAAGTTTAATACTTCAATCCGTTTCTGGCATAAGACCGGAGGCGGTCTTGACGAAGAGACCATACAGGAACTGGAGGAACATGGTTACCAGATCCAGCGTAATGGAATATCTAATTATACACTAAACAAAAAATCCCGGATCATATTTACCAGCAAAATTCCAGATGATACAGATGACATAAAATCCAGTAAAGACATACCAAGCTGGAAAAGAATGTGCTTTTGTATTTTAAAAAATGACCATATTTGCCGTTTTATGGGATTTGGTCTGACAAGGCAGCAACAGAAACAAATCGATCTGATCAAGACAAAATACAAAAATATGGAGGAAATTGGCTATGACATATAAAAGTCCCGTCTATAACATCACTACAGTGCCAATCGAAAAGATTACACCCAATACATATAATCCCAATTCCGTTGCTCCTCCAGAGATGAAACTTCTTTATCAAAGCATCAAAGAAGATGGATATACGATGCCAATTGTATGCTACTATTCTAAAGAGGACGATACTTATATTATTGTAGATGGATTTCATCGTTACCGCATTATGCTGGAATATCCCGATATTTATGAAAGAGAGCAGGGAATGCTTCCTGTTTCTGTAATCGATAAACCTCTTGACCAGCGTATGGCAAGTACGATACGTCACAACCGGGCAAGAGGAAGCCACAATGTAGATTTAATGAGCAATATCGTAAAGGAACTTCATGAAATTGGCAGATCAGATGCATGGATAGCCAAACATCTTGGTATGGACAGGGATGAAATACTACGCCTGAAACAGATTACCGGACTTACCGCATTATTTAAAGAGGTCGATTTTGGTCAGGCATGGAAGCCTGTCGATGATGAAAATTAGATGATCTTTCCATAAAAAACTTAGAATAGAGCTGGACCATCTGTCTGGTTCTTTCTCCCCAGAACAACGCACTCCAAACCTTATTCTAAGAAAAAATCCATAGATAAAATATCTATGGATTCTAATAAAAAACTCCCCGAGTTGGGCTCGAACCAACAACCCCACGGTTAACAGCCGTGTGCTCTACCATTGAGCTATCGAGGATCACTTCTTTCTTCTGAAGACCGATGCCTTCAAAACTGTATACCGATTATATCATCCTTTTCTCTTTTTTGCAACTTGGGATCCTGTTCCTTTTTGGATAAGCCTTCGACCTATTAGTGACAGTCAGCTCCATGTGTTGCCACACTTCCACCTCTGCCCTAT
>JAGAIR010000027.1 GCA_017626435.1 Lachnospiraceae bacterium
CAGAATAAGCTGGTTATTGTAACTGAGAACATCTTCAGCTGTAACCATTCCCGGAATCAGGTCTGCGGTATTTACTCGTCTCATAATATCTCCGTTAGATATACGTGTGAAAGATAAAAATTGTCAAAATGTGCCCAAAATCTTTGATTAAATTATAATTTTTTTAATTAACAATGTCAATGTTGAATAATTCGTTGACATTGCAAGTATTTTTAGTTAGTTCACATGATTATTCATGTAGATTATACTGTTTAATTAAATATGGAATTATATCGGAAAGCTTTGAATAGATACGAAAAGCTTTTTGACGCATTTCGTCATTTGGAGGAACCTGATCTGGAACCATTATAGGAATCATCTTTCCGTTGAAGGCAGCTATAATTCCATTATAAGAGTCTTCGCAAACGTAACAATTGGATGGTATTGTGTTTAATTTTGCAGCTGCTTCCAAAAAAATATCAGGTGCTGGTTTGGAGTGCATAACTTCATTACCACAGACTATAATATCAAAACGATGAAGAAGTCCTTCTCTACTCAAAAGAGCAGTCGCAACATTACGTTGACTGGAAGTGGCAATAGCTTTTTTTATATGGTTTCTGTCTAGAAAATCAAGCAGGGGCAGGACACCATCTTTGATGCCGGCACCATGGATGGAAACATATTTCACGATTTCTTCATCAATACGATTGTTAAATTTTTCAATTGGCTGATCGGGATATTTGGCAGACAGGTAAGCAATAATTGCCGGATTTGACCTCCCAACAATATGTAGATAGTCATCGTCAGCTTCCTGCTCACTTATGAAATCGTAGACAAGCGGCCACACCTTTCTTGCAATTTTTTCTGTATCCAGAATAAGACCATCCATGTCAAAAATAAAAGAAAATTGCATAAAAACCTCCATTTGCTATGAATTTTGTAATATTTGCAGTAAAATCTTTCATATATAATAATAACACAAATGCAATAAAATGCAATATTATGAAATATATTGAAATTTTACAAAAAATAATATTGCAAATTATTGCAATTTGTGATAAATTACTATCAAGAAAGGAAAACACAATATGAACCAGACAAATAATTCAATACCAGCAGGACGTCAACAAAAAATTTTAGACTTTCTATCTGGAAGTGACAGTATCTCAATAAAAGAGGCTGCAGAGCTTTGCTGTGTATCTGAAGCAACAGCAAGGAGAGATTTGGATGATATGGCACTCGCAGGTTTGCTTGAAAGGACGCACGGAGGGGCGATATTACATCGTGGAACCGGTTTTGAAGCAATCTATACAGAAAAGAAATCTGTTATGATTCCAGAGAAAAAAAGAATTGCAAAGGCGGCAGCGGAATTGATAAGGGATGGAGATAGTATTTTCCTTGACTCCGGAACAACTGCTTATATGCTGGCAGAGCAGTTATCCACTGTAAAACGCCTGACAGTCATAACGAACAATTTGGATATTGCATATGCGGTAAGATTGGATCCAACATCTATTATGATTGTTACCGGTGGTGTAAGGCGAGATGGATACAGTGCGTTAGTAGGAGACATAGGAGAAGAACTCATAAAAAAATTATATGTGGATATAGCCTTTCTGGGAGCCGATGCGGTCAACGTAGATAAAGGGGTCTTTAACTCGAATTTTATGGAGATTGGAATGAAAAAAAGCATTCTAAATAGCGGAAAAAAGAGAGTCTTGATTTCCGATTGCAGTAAATTTTCACAGAAAGCATTAACAAAAGTGTGTGATATAGAAGATTTTGACTGCATCATCACGGATGAAGGTATCGGAGAGGAAAAACGAAAAGTGCTGGAAGAGAAGGTACCGCATTTGATTGTGGTATAGGAAAGGATGGTTATGAGCTGGTTAAAAGAAGTTATCGGAACAGAAAAAGCAATTATTGCCATGCTGCATATGCAGCCCATGCCTGGAGATCCTTATTATGACAAAACCAAAGGAATGAAGTGGGTAATAGAAAAGGCAAGAGAAGATCTTGATGCACTTCAGGAGGGTGGCGTAGATGCCATTATGTTCAGCAATGAATATAGCCTGCCCTATCTGACAGATGTAAAGAAAGAGACAGTAGCTGCCATGGCAAGAGTCATTGGGGAACTGCAGTCAGAAATCAAAATTCCTTATGGAGTCAATGTCTTATGGGATCCAAAAGCCTCTCTGGATTTGGCAGCTGCAACAGATGCGAAATTTATCAGAGAGATATTTACCGGCGTGTATGCCAGTGATTTTGGAATCTGGGATACCAACTGCGGAGAGACAGTAAGACATCAGAGAGCTATTGGTGCAGAAAACGTAAAATTATTGTTTAATATCGTACCAGAGGCAGCAGCTTATCTTGCATCGCGTGACATTACGCAGATTGCCAAATCCACTGTATTTAACTGCAGACCGGATGCTCTCTGTGTATCCGGATTGACAGCAGGGAGTGCAACAGATGTAGGAACCTTGGAAGCGGTAAAGCAGACGGTCCCTGATACTGTAGTACTTGCTAATACTGGATGCAGAGTGGACACCATTGAGAGACTTCTTGAGATTGCAGACGGTGCTGTTGTTGGAACAACCTTTAAACATGATGGCAAGTTCGAAAACCAGGTAGACCATAAGCGTGTGAAAGCGTTTATGGATGTGGTAAAAAAAGCAAGAAACTAGAGAGAAGTGGAAGGAGCAATACATGATTTCAGGAGAAGAGATTTATAAGAGTGCGTTACATACCTTTGCCAATGAGTCACATGCAGTGGCAGAGCTGGCAAATACAGTAGATAAAGAAAGCTATATCAAGGCAGTGCAAATGATCGCTGAATGCAAGGGCAGAATTATTACTACCGGATGCGGTACATCTGGCGCATGTGCGAAGAAGGTATCTCAGGTATTTAACTGTGTGGACAGGGCTTCTCAGTTTTTGAATCCTGCAGATGCACCTCACGGTGACTATGGTATGATTCGTGCAGGAGATATCATCATTATTATTTCCAAGGGTGGCAAGACCACAGAGATGATCAATCTGATCCCCGTTGCAAAGCTTCGTGGAGCAAAGATAATTACAGTAACAGAGAATCCGGATTCTCCTATTGCAAAGGAAAGTGATCTGAATCTGATCCTTCATACAGGACCTGAGGCATGCCCTTATCAGTGCCTGTCAACTACATCAGTAACAGCTGTATTTGCACTGTTTGATGCAATTTCCATCGGCTGTATGCTGTATAACGGTATCGACAAGGAGTACTTCAAGGTAGTTCATCCTGCAGGCGGTGTGGGAGCAATGCTGGCAGCGGAGGCAAAGGCATGAAACTGATCGTTACAGAAAGCTATGAAGAGAGTAGCCGTGTGGCAGCAGATCTTTATAAAAATATCATTGAGCATAAAAGGAATGCACTGATAGGACTCGCGACAGGAAGCACTCCGATTGGAATGTATAAATGTCTGGTTGACGACTACAAAAGAGGACTTATTGATTTCTCGGATATCAGAACAGTCAATCTGGATGAATATGAAGGCCTGGCAAGGGGACATGATCAGAGCTTCGGCTATTTTATGGATCAGCATTTCTTCTCAAAGGTCAATCTAAAGGAAGAAAATATTTTTCTGGTAGATGGAGCAGCGGATGCGGTGCAGCAGGAAAAAAGGTTCAATGATTTCCTTCAGAATAATAAAATTGATATCCTGATTCTGGGAATCGGAAATAATGGTCATATTGGATTTAATGAGCCGAATACTTATTTTACTGCATCAGTACACAGAGTAGAGCTGGCTGAGGATACGATCAAAGCCAACGCCAGATTCTTCGAAAAGGAGTCTGATGTACCAAGGAGTGCGATTACCATGGGAATGTATGGTATTACCACTGCAAGCAAGGTCATATTAGTGGCAACAGGAGCAGCAAAGGCGCCGGCAATAAAAAAACTGTTAGAAAGTGATCATGTGGATCCCCAGCTTCCCTGCAGTATTCTTCATATCTGTGAGGACGCAACTGTGATTATTGATCAGGATCTGTATGATCTGACAAAGTAGGCATAAAAGTATGGGAAGTTACGCATTTGGTTTTGACTATGGTACGCTGTCCTGCCGGGGGATTGCCATTGATCTCGAAAACGGGCAGGTAGTTGCAACAGCAGAAGAGAAATATGCGCACGGAGTGATCAGCGGGAAAATGTATCATGCTGATATTCCACTGAAAAAGGACTGGAATCTGCAGGATCCTATGGACTGGCTGTTCTGTATTTGCCAGATCTCAAAAAGAATGCTGAAGGAAGGTAATATCAGGTCTGAGGAAGTAAAGAGTATAGGTACAGATTTTACAAGCTGTACGCTGCTTCCGGTAAAAAAGGATGGAACACCTTTGTGTGAGTTGGCAGAGTACAGGGATAAGCCCAATGCCTGGCCAAAGCTCTGGAAGCACCATGGAGCACAGAAATATGCGGAGGAAATTGAAGCGTATGCAAAGGAGCATACCACCTGGCTGAAGGATTATTTTGGCGGAGCGGTCTCCTCTGAATGGGTATTTCCAAAGCTTCTGCAGGTGCTCAGGGAAAATCCGGAAATATATGATGCGGCAGACTATTTTATGGAAGCTGTGGATTATATCGTGATGGCTCTGACCGGAAAGGTGACGAGGTGCAGTGCAACACTGGGAGTTAACTGTTTCTATGTGAAGGGACAGGGATATCCTGATCAGGAGTTCCTTAAGGCTATTGACCCTGAGCTCGCGGATGTAACAGAGACAAAGCTGTCAGGGGAAATTCTTACGGTGGGGGATCCTGCCGGACATCTGACAGAGGATATGGCTGCCCGGATGGGACTGACTACAGAGGTCGTGGTGGCAGCAGGACACAGTGATGGAGCAGTGGCCGGATGTGGTGCCGGGGTGACAGAAAGCGGAAGCATGATACTTGTAATGGGAACCAGCACCTGCCATCAGATGATGTATAAGGATTATCACGCATTTGAAGGACTGTGTTCAATCGCTGCAGATGGCATGGTACCGGGACTCTATGGCTATGAGTCGGGGCAGCCTGCCACAGGAGATATTTTTCAGTGGTTTGTAGAAACGGGAGTGCCGGAACGGTATTACCGGGAAGCAGAAGAAAAAAAGCAAAGCATTTTACAGTATCTGGGTGAGCTTGCTGCTATGATAGAACCGGGTACCACCGGACTGGTGGCGCTTGACTGGTTTAATGGAAACAGAAGTATTCTTTCCAATTATAATCTGTCCGGGTTGATTGTAGGACTTACGCTGGCAACCAGAACAGAGGAGATCTACCGGACACTGGTGGAGGCTAATGTATTTGGCTCCAGAAGGATTCTGGATAATTATGAAGAAAATGGTGTCCCGATTTCGCAGATTTATGCGGTAGGAGGCATTGCCAGAAAGAGTCCGTGGATCATGCAGATGTGTGCAGATGTTTTTGGAAAAGAAGTGATCGTACCACTGGTTGACAATGTACCCGCTCATGGAGCAGCAGTGTGTGGTGCTGTGGCACTTGGAAAAAACGGAAGTAAGGAAGGCTTTACTGACTTTACAGAAGCGGTAGAGGTACTGATCCCGAAGGACAGGCATGTTTATACGCCGGATGCGGCAAAGACGAAGGCTTATGCAAGAGTTTATGAAGCTTATAAGAAACTATATGATATGTTTGGAAAGGACGATTCTTTTATGAAGAATCTCCGGAAATGAGAAAAAAGGAGGATTGCTTATGAAAAGAGAACTGGTAGCATTATCACTGGCGGCTGTAATGCTGAGCTCACTGGTTATGGGCTGTGGAGGAAGCAGCACAGAAACAGCTTCTGCAGATACAGCAGGTGACACAACAGCTTCTGAGGGTGGTTATACAATCGCAACGGTCGTAAAGGATATGTCTGATCCATGGTGTCTGCGCCATGAGGAGGGTGTAAAGGAGTATGCGGCAGAAACAGGAAATAACTGTTATGTAAAAGGACCTGCAAAGACTGATTCCGCAGAGCAGATCCAGGTGATTGAACAGCTGATCTCACAGGACATTGATGCACTGTGTGTAGTGCCTATCGATCCCGAGGCCTGTGCGCCGGTACTGCAGAAGGCAAGAGATAAGGGAATTGTAGTGATTACCCATGAAGCAGAAGGCTTTGAGGCATGTGACTATGATCTGGAGGCTTTTAATAACAAGGAATATGGTGAAGCCATGATGGATGAGCTTGCCAAGGCCATGAATTATGAAGGCAAATATGTTACCATGGTTGCATTCCTTTCTTCTGTATCCCACAATGACTGGATGGATGCAGCAGTAGCACACCAGAAGGAAGCATATCCCAATATGGAGCTGATTCCGGAAGAAAGACTGGAATGTGAAGATAACATGAATATGGCTTATGAAAAGGCTAAGGAAATCATAAAGAAGTATCCTGATATCAAGGGCTTCCTGGGGGCTTCCAGCTATGATCCGCCCGGAGCAGCAAAGGCCATTGATGAGCTTGGTATGACCGGTCAGATTTATGCGGTAGGAACAGGCGTGGCATCCGTATCAGGTCCTTATCTTGAGTCAGGCTCCAATCCCTGTGTGCTCTGCTGGGATCCTGCTCTCTCAGGAAAGGCTATGTGCCAACTGGCAACAATGGTACTGAATGGAGAGAAGGATAAGATCCAGACAGGTCTTGATCTTGGCATTGAGGGCTACAACAGTGTCAATGTAAATGGCACAGATATCAGTGGTAATGCGATCCTTGTAATCAATAAGGACAACATGGCTGAATACAATTTCTAAAAAGGCAGAAGGAGAGAATATTATAATGCTTGCATATTCCAAAGACGGAATACGCAAGCATTATATCTCTAAGAGAAAGGTATGGTACGCAAATGAGTGAAATCTTATTACAGGCGAAACAGATTTCCAAGCATTTTGGCGGAGTAACCGCACTTGACAGGGTGGATCTTACCATAAAAAAGGGAGAAATCCATTGCCTGATGGGAGAAAACGGATGCGGAAAATCAACGCTGATTAAAATTATTTCCGGCTTTTACAGACCGGATGGGGGAAGTATTACATTTGAGGGGAAGGAATACGACAGACTTTCCATTGCGGAATCAATAGGACTGGGAATTCAGGTTATTTATCAGGATATGTCTATTTTTCCCAATCTGACTGTAGCAGAAAATATTGCGATCAACAATGAGCTTTATAACCGCAGGAAGCTTGTGAACTGGAAGGCGGTAAAGAGCATTGCAAAAGAGGCGCTGGATCATATTGGTATTGAACTGCCACTAGAGGCTGTTGTGGGAGAGCTTTCCGTTGCTGATAAGCAGCTGATTGCTATCGCCAGGGCGATTCTGAATAATTCCAAACTGATTATTATGGACGAGCCCACATCTGCACTGACAAGGAAAGAGGTAGACAAGCTGTTTAAGGTTATCAGACAGCTACAGCAGGAGGGCATTTCCACACTGTTTGTCAGCCACAAGCTGGATGAGGTATTTGAGATCGCAGATCAGTTTACGGTTTTCAGAAATGGAAAGCTCGTAGTAGCCGATTCTGCAAAGAATATCAATGACGAGCAGTTTGTTTATTATATGACAGGAAGAAAGCTGGAAGAGGTTGCTTTTACACCTAAGAAGATCGACCATGACAGAGCGATTCTGAAGGTAGAGAATCTGGGACTGACGAACGGCTTTGCAAACATCAGCTTTGAGATCCATCCGGGAGAGATCCTTGGTATCACGGGACTTCTCGGCTCCGGACGTACAGAGCTTGCCAAAACTCTGTTTGGACTTTACAGTGCCACAGAAGGACATATTTATATTGACGGCAGAGAGGTTCAGATCAGAACTCCCATGGATGCGATCCGGCATAAAATTGCCTACGTGCCGGAGGACCGTCTGACAGAGGGACTTTTCCTGACACAGTCGATTGAGAACAACATGATCGTTTCCAATATTGACCGTTTAAAGACAGGAAAGAAGACTGTGGATTATGAAAAAGGACATGAGGACAGTCTTGCCTGGGTAAAGAACCTTGGGATCAAGCTCAATGAGCTTAAGGATGGCATCCAGACACTTTCCGGCGGAAACCAGCAGAAGGTTGTTCTTGGTAAATGGCTTGAGACAGAGCCAAGAGTACTGATCCTGAACGGGCCTACGGTTGGCGTTGATATTGCTGCCAAATTTGATATACATGCTTATTTAAGAACACTTGCAGAAAAAATGAATCTTGCCATTCTTCTGATCTCCGATGATATTTCAGAAGTGCTCAATAACTGCAACAGAATCCTGATTATTAAAAATGGTCGGATTGTCAGTGAGCATGTCAATACAGAGCTGGACCAGCACAGGCTTCAGGAGCTGGTTACGGGAAGTAAGGAGGAAACAGCATGAAGGGCAAAAACTTACTGAAGAAAAATGAATTCTATATTGTGATCATCATTGCAGTGCTGGCCTGCATTATCCAGGCGATCAGCGGACAGTTCTTTACCTCCAACAATCTAGTGGATCTTTTAAGGAGCATGATCGTGCCGGGAATGATGGCTGCCGGTCTGTTTATGGTCATTGTATCAGGAAACATTGATGTTTCCTTTCCCTATACGGCAATGCTCTGTATGTTTGCCGTAACAAAGTGGTTTTCTGTGATTAATTATCAGGGACCGGTATTTCTGGCATTTCTGATCGCTGGACTGATTGGCCTGGTGCTTGGACTTCTGAATGGTGTCCTTGCTGCCTGGCTGAAGCTTCCGACATTGATCATTACACTTGGTACCTGCACGATCTTCCTTGGAATTACCCAGGGTGTCCTGCAGAGCAGTGTTATCTCCGTGCTGCCGGCACCAATGGCCAAAATGGCGGCAACCAATCTGTTCAGCGTAGTAAACGGAGAAACGGGGCTTGGCAGCTCCATGCCAGTCAGTATCCTGTTCCTGATTGCCATTTATCTGATCGTAGGCTTTATCATGAAGTATACCATGCTGGGACGTGGGATCTATGCAGTGGGCGGTGATCCGGTAGCGGCAGAAAGAGCAGGCTTTAACGTAAACTTTATTCGTATCTTTGTCTTTACCTTTATGGGTGTCGTTGGCGGAATTACCGGCATCACACAGGTTACTGTTTCCGGAATGTGTCAGATCAACTTCTTTGATGGGTATGAGATGACGATTATCGCAGCTGTCGTACTTGGCGGTGCCAATATCGCAGGTGGCTCCGGAACAGTGATCGGAACCTTCCTTGGCGTGCTACTGATGAAAATGATCTCCAACAACCTGATTCTGCTTGGCATTCCGACAAACTGGAGCAAGTTCATGACAGGTATTCTGATCATTGCCGGTGTGAGCATGTCAGCCTATAAGAGCGTGCTTGCAAAGCGCAGGGTCGCATCCAATATTCTGGAAGACGGACATAAGGAGGAGGCATAGTTATGGGAAAGAAAAAGAGATTTGATGTAAAGAGCCTTCTGAATATCAGTTCCAACAATAAAAAACTGTTAGGAATGCTTTTACTGGTTGTTATTGTATTGTCAATCGCAACAGGCGGCAGCTTTGCCGGGATCGGGCAGTTTAAGCTGATCGCTTATCTGTTTCCTGAAATGGGTGTACTTGCCCTTGGCATGATGCTTGCCATGGTCAGCGGTGGTATCGATCTGACTGTAATTGCAGTGGCAGATCTTGCCGGAATTTTGAGTTGCCTTTTTATGAAAGCGATCATGCCTGCAGATGCGGCTATGCCGGTTCAAATCCTGGTGCTTCTGGTAACACTGCTCTTTGCCCTTGCGATCGGTGCAGTCTGCGGACTGTTTACAGGTATCCTGATCGCAAGAGTCGGTGTGCCGGCCATGGTGGCAACCCTTGGTGCATCTGATATTATCCTTGGAATTGCTGTTGGTATCACCAATGGATCCTCTATCAAGGAGCTGCCTCCGATTCTGTGCAGAGTTGTTAACTTTGAGCTATTTGGGCTGATTCCCGGAACAACGATCGTATTTATCATCTGTGCAGCTCTGGTGGCATTCCTTCTGAATATGACGGCGACCGGCTTCAAGATCTACATGATCGGTTCCAATGCAACGGCTTCTGAATATTCGGGAAGTGATAATAAGAAAATCCTGACCCTTACCTATATGATTAGTGGTATGCTTTCGGCGGTAGCTGGACTTCTGATGTGCGGACACTTCAATTCAGCCCGCTCTGACTTCGGAAAATCCTATCTGACACCGGCAATATTAATTTGTGTGTTGGCAGGTGTTAATCCTAATGGGGGAGTTGGTAAAGTTAGCGGAATTGTATTAGCAGTCATTATTTTGCAATCACTTTCGTCTGGTTTTGCTATGTTTCCATCTATTTCTGATTATTATAAGAATCTTATATGGGGATTGGTACTAATTGGAATTATGATTATGAATGTAGTGACAGCGAAAAAAGGGCAAAATAAGTAGACAACCATTGACAAATAGAAAGGTATAGTGTAGCCTATAAGCAGATGTCAGTCAGAAATTGGCATTCGAATAGAAAAATTTAATAATGTGCAATCTCTTATTCAGAGTGGTGGAGGTACATAGGACCTGAGAAGCCACGGCAACCCCGATAACGGAAGGTGCCTACCTGAGCGAGTGAAAGCCTTAAGGCGAATCGAACAATAAGAGGATTTGATAATCGAACGTCGATCCGCTTATTTAATAAATAAGCGGATTTTTCTGTCGCAGATTCATTCTGCACATCAAAAAATGAATAACAAAGGAGAGAAAAAATGGAAAAAAGATTATTTACTTCCGAATCAGTAACAGAAGGCCATCCCGACAAAGTCTGCGATGCCATTTCAGATGCAATTCTTGATGCCTGCATGGAAAAAGATCCCATGAGCCGTGTGGCATGCGAGACAGCTA
>JAGAIR010000028.1 GCA_017626435.1 Lachnospiraceae bacterium
CGGACACATATTCCTACAACATCCGGACAAGCATTCCTATATTATCCGGACATTCATTCCTGAATTATCCGGACAAGTGACATCTTATACCGCCTACCTTAGAATGTATGTAATACATTCTAAGGAGGAACTGAAATGAGGTGTCTTGAACCAATGATTATTACTGAAATCCTTCGCTTGAAGGAAATGAATTTTACGCTTCGTGAAATAGGCGCAGCAACCAAATGCTCTAAAACAACGGCAGGAGAAATTTTATTTCGCTGCAAGGAGTGCGGACTCACATATGATGAGGCAATAAAGCTTTCTCCGGAAAGAATCAAAGAGCTTATCTATCCTGACTCCTTTGGACGAAAACAGGTCAAAGATGAGCCGGATTGGGGCTCCATCCATCAGCGCCTGCTATCCAGCAGACGGATTAATCTGCAGTATATTTGGCAGGAGGAATATCGCAAAGATAATCCAGACGGATACAGTTACAGTCGCTTCTGTGCCAAATATATCCAGTGGAAGGACAAAAACGGCAAGAACGTTGTTCTTCCTCAAGAAAGAGAACCTGGGAAAGAATTATTTATCGACTGGATTGGCGATACTCTTCCTTGTGTGGTTGATTATACAACCGGGGAAATCCATGAGGCTCATTTCTTTGTTACCACTCTGGGAGATAGCTCCTTTCCATTTGTGGAAGCGTTCCCGGATGAAACTCAGATGCACTGGAACCAGGGACACATAGATGCTTTTGAGTGGTATGGCGGTCTGCCAAGGATTTTAGTTCCTGATAACTGCAAGACCGCTGTTGTTCATACCAGTCTGTATGATCCGCAACTGAATCATGCCTACCGTGATTTAGCAAGACACTACCAGGTTGCCATTATTCCGGCGAGAGTCCGAAAACCCAAAGATAAAGCATCTGTTGAATCAGGAGTCGGCTGGCTTGAGACATGGCTTCTGGAATGGCTGAAAAACAAAATATACTACAGCTTTGAAGCATTGAATCATGATATAAAGGAACGCGTTCTTGAACTGGTTGAAGTAAAGTTCAAGCATCGTCCCGGCTCTCGTAAGAGCAATTTTCTGGCTTTGGATAAACCTGCCTTAAGACCATTACCAAAAGATGCGTTTGAATCATTTGCTACTGTTCCTGTAAACAGGGTGCTGAATAATTATCATGTGGCCTATGATGGTTTTTATTATTCGGTTCCGTATAGTTTTTATAATCAAAGCGTTATCATACACGCTTATTCCAAGAAAATCGAAGTATACGATTCTATCGGAAACAGGATTGCATTTCATAGCAGACGTTATTCCGGAAAGCGTTATGTTACCGCTACGGAGCATATGCCGGAAAACCATAAGGCTGTTGTGGAATTTAATAACTTCGACGGAACCTATTACCGCCAGAAAGCAGCCCGAATAGGTGACAATGCCTACAAGTTTGTTTATGAGCTTCTCGATTCTGTTGATTTCGAAGAACAGGCCTATAAGTCCTGTATGGCAGTTATTAACTTCAGCAGAACCTACGGTAGTGACCGGGTTGACAGGGCTTGTGCAAAAGCGATTGCCCTGAAATCCGTTAACTATACAACACTTAAGAATGTCCTGAAAAATGGTCAGGATAAGCAACCCATTAACCAAAGCACCTCTGATGCGGACTCTCCAACTCCATACCATGAAAATCTCCGTGTCGGAGAATGGATGTAAGGAGGAAAACATCATGAACTATCAAACAGCAGAACAATTAACAGAGTTGAAACTTAATGCCATGCGTCTGGAATACGCCAGACAGGACGAGTTACCGGCATCTGAGGAATTGCCTTTTGATGACCGGTTAGGTATGATTGTCAATGCACAATACAACGCCAGACAAAAAGCAAAAATTAATCGTCTGATAAAGGCTGCTGAACTCAGGGAACCTACGGCAACATTATCTCACCTTGATTTTGACCCGGTTCGAAAACTTAAGAAAACTGAGGTTGCCAGACTTTCAGACTGCCAATGGATAAAGAACGGCAATAACCTCATCATAACTGGTGCCACTGGCGTTGGAAAAACTTATCTGATGTCTGCCTATGGCAGAGAGGCCTGCATGCATGGCTATTCCGTAAAGTGTTTTCGTGTGACACGTTTACTTACAAATTTAACCATAGGTAAAGGTGATGGTTCTTACAATAAGTTAATGCGCGATCTTATCAAACCGGATATGCTCATTCTTGATGATTTTGGAATGAAGCAGATGGATCTTGGCATGACACAGGACTTTCTGGAAGTAATAGAGGAACGCTACCATCACAAGAGAGCTCTTGCCATATCAGCACAGTTACCGGTTAAAGAGTGGCCGTCTGTTTTTAAGGATGCAACGATTGCAGATGCGGTACTGGATCGTATCGTACGCAATGCATACCGTTTTGATTTAAAAGGACCTTCTCGGAGACAAACAGTTGAGCATATGCCGGCTGACGCCGGTGATGACAAATCAACACAAAGCGAGTATACTGAAAACTAGATGTCATCTTGTCTGCTTGGTACAGGTATCCTGTCCGGATGTTATAAGAACTAGCGTCCGAATAATACAGGAACTGACGTCCGTATGTTACAAGATGCTTGTACCAAATAGACAAGAATAATCA
>JAGAIR010000003.1 GCA_017626435.1 Lachnospiraceae bacterium
GGTTGACGAGGGTGCGTTTGAATTCTTCGTCATACCGATTTCCGGTTTTGCTTGTGGACATGGTAGACACCTCCTTTTGTGTTTACTTAATTGTAATATAAGTTTACTTGTCGTGTCCACTTTTATAGTATAGATCCAAAAGGAAATTGGTATTTATGGAGGATATGCTTAAGGATGCAACTTTAGACTTATTACTAGGTGGAGTAGAAAAAAAGGAACAGAAGTAAAAGATAATTATAAATGAAAAAAACTATTTATAGATTCAGGTGCTTTTCTGAGTGATAATCAAGATACATTAAAGCTTTTTGGAAACGATTTGTATCTTGTTTTTTCGAAGGATAATATGAAAGAAATATCGATTTAATAGGGCGTCTTTTGGCATATTCGCCAATGAGGGAAGATGGATATATGCCTTGTGAAGCGGTTCGAATAATTATTGAGGAATATTATAGTGAATCTTTAAAGGCTTCATATGTTGTTGCAGAAGAAAACAAGCGGGGAGTTCATACGGCTGATGCTGGGCGATCAGAAATGAAGTTACATCAAAAATATAGGAATAATGCGGAAGCACTTCAATGTAAATATCCTCATACAGCCGAAATTTATTTTGATTTAAGTGCCTCATATAAGTGGCAGGCGGATAGGGAAAGAAGGCGGGCGGAAGATGAATGGTAGATTATGCAAAGGTAAACAGTACCGTTTTTACAGAAGTGAAGAAAAGGGGAAATAGTGTGGTATATATTGTTAAATATTTGAAAGATTATAGTTAATAGATTGTATTTTCATGGGATATTGGCTTACATGGGGTAGTTGATTTGATTATTAAATCAAAATATGAGCTACAATATTTATTATAGATTGTTCATTAAGCTTATTTGCTCAACCATGGATAAATAACAGTAATAGATAAGAAATTGTTGCAAATATCATTAGGACGGGATATCATATAAGTAGTAAAAGTAAGCGTTTTGTTGATAAAATACCAAAAATAAAAGCGGAAAGGACTGATTTTATGGCTGTGGCATTTAAAGAAGATTACCAGAGAGCTTTGGATGAACAGAAACGAGAAGTTCGAGAGCTTGTAATTGCTGGGTTAGAACAAATAAAAGAGGGAAAGACAAAAGACTTTAATACTGTGTGTGACAGATTGGAGAAGAAATACAGAGATGAGGCAATATCAAATTAGAATTACGGTGTTGGCTGAGGAAGATTTAGAAAATGCTGGCGATTACATTGCCTATGAATTGAAAAATCCGTCTGCGTCTGAAAGTACAGTAAGTGGGATTCGTGCAAAGATAAATTCTCTGGTAAACTTTCCAGAGAGGAATGAATTGGACGAAGATGAGTTACTTGCTGGATAGGCATAGAAAAGAAATAGGTTTTAATTACTGCTTGCGAAGTTAAAAAATATGTGATATGATTAACCCGTTATGTTGAAAAAGGCTATGATTGTGTCAAGTAGGCGGTTATGATTCGGTCAGAGAGAGAGCGTCATCGGCTGGAAGCGTTCTTACGTGCCCATAGTTGCCCAAATTCCCACAGGAGCTGCATTCTTGAAGATAGCGATTGTCCGTGGACAAAAGTATTGTGTAGAGAATGACGTCTGGCACACGTTACGTGAAATGAAGTGTTTATGAGATTTTGTGTAGATACAAATCCACATAAGAAACAGGGTGGTACCGCGGTTTTTCCGTCCCTGGCAGGATTCCTGCGACAGGGAGTGTACCATTAGAAAGATACCGATTCAGCTCCTTGCGATAGCAGGGAGTTTTTTATTTCGTATTTTACACGCCGTTTTGGCAGAAAGGAACAGAGATGAAAGATAAGTTAAAGAAAATCATGGATGAAGCCATGGAACAGATTGATGCTTCCCAGCAGTTAGATAAGCTCAATGAGATTAAAGTATCTTTTCTGGGAAAAAAGGGTGAATTAACCTCTATTTTAAAATCAATGAAGGATGTGGCACCAGAGGACAGACCAAAGGTAGGTCAGATGGTCAACGAAGCCCGGACACGGATTGAGCAGAAGCTGGAAACCAAAAGGGCTGCCTTCGAGAAAGCAATCCGGGAAGAGAAAATGAAGGCAGAGACGATAGACGTTACTCTGCCGGGGAAGAAGCTGGCAGTGGGACACCGTCATCCAAATACTATTACCCTGGAAGAGGTAGAAGATATTTTCATAGGTATGGGGTATGAAGTGGTAGAAGGACCGGAAATCGAACGTGATTACTATAACTTTGAGGCATTGAACATACCGGCAGACCATCCGGCAAAGGATGAACAGGATACCTTTTATATCACAAAGGATATTCTCCTTCGTACCCAGACATCTTCTGTACAGGTCCATGAAATGGAAAAGGGAAAACTTCCAATCCGCATGATCGCACCGGGAAGAGTATTCCGTTCCGATGAAGTAGATGCAACCCATTCACCAACCTTCCATCAGATTGAAGGACTGGTTATCGACAAAAATATTACCTTTGCTGATTTAAAGGGAACCCTGCAGGAGTTCGCCAAGAGGCTCTTTGGAGAAGAGACCAGGGTAAAATTCCGTCCACATCATTTCCAGTTTACAGAGCCTAGTGCCGAGATGGATGTAACCTGTTTTAAATGCGGTGGAAAGGGATGCCGTTTCTGTAAAGGCTCCGGTTGGGTAGAGATTCTCGGCTGTGGGATGGTCCATCCTCACGTATTGGAGATGAGCGGTATTGATCCGGAGGAATATACCGGCTTTGCGTTTGGTGTAGGTCTGGAGCGTATTGCGTTGTTCAAATATGAAATTGATGATATGAGATTGTTATATGAGAACGATACGAGATTTTTAAAACAATTCTAAACACGAAATCTTCTGATTACATTGTTTGTGCCAGCGGACGGAAAAGAGCTGGCGTGTTTGAATATAAAGTATGAAATTGAGAAAGGATAGAGAAAGATGAATACATCATTATCATGGATGAAAGCATATGTGCCGGATTTAGATTGTACAGCACAGGAGTACACAGATGCTATGACTCTGTCAGGAACAAAAGTAGAGGGCTTTCAGGAGCTGGATAAGAATCTTGACAAGATCATTGTTGGACGTATCAACAAAATAGAAAAACATCCGGATGCAGATAAGCTGGTAGTCTGCCAGGTCCAGACGGATGAAGAAGGCAGTGAGGTACAGATTGTTACAGGTGCTGCAAACGTAAAAGAAGGAGATAAGGTACCGGTGGTACTGGACGGCGGTCATGTGGCAAGCAGCCACAAGGACGGCGAGTCTGAAAATGGATTTAAGATCAAGAAGGGAAAGTTGCGCGGGATAGAATCCTTCGGTATGATGTGCTCTATTGAAGAGCTTGGTTCTAATACAGATATGTATCCGGATGCAGCAGAGGATGGAATTTATATCCTCAGTGACAATCCAGAGTACAAGGACGCACCAATCGGTTCTGATGCGGTAGAGCTGTTGGGACTGCATGATGTGGTCTTTGAATATGAGGTGACCTCCAACCGTGTAGACTGCTTTGGTGTTATTGGAATTGCCAGAGAAGTGGCAGCGACCTTTGGAAAAGAATTGATACCTCCTGTTGTTACAGAGACTGGAAACAGTGAGGATGTCAATGATTATGTATCTGTAGAGGTGCAAGATCCAGAACTGTGTCCAAGATATACAGCAAGAGTCGTAAAAAATATCAAGCTGGCACCGTCACCGGAATGGATGCAGAGAAGACTCGCTTCTGTTGGTATCCGTCCTATTAACAATATCGTAGATATTACCAATTATGTGATGGAGGAATATGCACAGCCGATGCATGCTTATGATCTGGATAAGCTTGCCGGAAAGAAAATTGTTGTTCGCAAGGCTAAACAGGATGAACCATTTGTAACTTTAGATGGACAGGAGAGGAAGCTGGATGATTCCATGTTGGTGATCTGCGACGGTGAGAAGCCGGTAGGCATAGCAGGAATCATGGGCGGTGAAAATTCCAAGATTACTGATGACGTAACAACAATGCTGTTTGAGGCAGCCACCTTTGATGGAACGAATATCCGCTTGTCTGGGAAAAAACTGGGGATGCGTACGGATGCCCAGGCAAAATTTGAAAAGGGACTTGACCCGAACAATGCAATGGATGCCATGAACCGCGCCTGCCAGCTGATTGAAGAACTGGGTGCCGGAGAAGTAGTAGGTGGTGCCATTGACATTTATCCGGTGAAAAAGGAACCAATCACCATTGCCTATGATGTAGACAAGATTAATACATTGCTGGGAACTAATCTGGACGAGGATACCATGATCGGCTATTTTGAGAAAATAGACCTGCCGGTGGACCGTGAGAAAAAAGAAGTGCTGGTACCAACCTGGAGACAGGATCTGGAGAGGATGGCTGATTTGGCAGAGGAGGTAGCAAGGTTCTATGGATACGATAATATTCCGATGACATTGCCATCCGGTTCGGCTACAGCAGGCGGTCTGTCTGAAAAGCTGCAGCATGAGAATATTGCCAGAAACGTGGTAGAGGCGTATGGATTTAATGAAGGGATGACCTTCTCCTTTGAGAGTCCAAAGGTGTATGATAAGCTGAATCTGCCAGAGGATGATGTATTGCGCCAGAGCATTACTATTACCAATCCGCTGGGAGAGGACTACAGCGTAATGCGTACCTCTGCACTGGGAGGGATGCTCACATCATTAGCTACCAACTATAATAGAAGAAACAAAGATGTCCGTCTGTATGAGCTTGCTAATGTATACCTGCCAAAGGCACTGCCATTGACAGAACTTCCGGATGAGCGGATGCAGCTGACACTGGGAATGTATGGTGAGGGTGACTTCTTTACGATAAAAGGCGTTATCGAAACCCTGATGCAGAAGATGGGCTTAACAGATGTTGCACAGTATGATCCAGATGCAGGGAAGAGTTTTCTGCATCCGGGACGTCAGGCAAAAGTTGTTTATGGTGGAAAGGAAGTTGCTTATCTGGGTGAAGTACATCCGGAGGTGCTTGACAATTTCTCCATAGGACAGAAAGCCTATGTTGCTGTCATTGATATGCAGACATTGACAGAGCTTTCAGACTTTGATGTGAAATACGCAGGTGTTCCTAAATTCCCTGCTATGACTCGCGATATCAGTCTGAGTATGCGTAAGGAAATACTGGCAGGTGAGGTAGAAGAGATTATCCGAAATAAGGGTGGAAAGCTGGTTGAGTCCTATGAGCTGTTTGATGTCTATGAGGGGTCTCAGATTACAGAGGGTTATAAGTCACTGGCATATAAGATTGTATTCCGTGCCAAAGACCGTACTCTGACGGATGAAGAGGTAACAGCTTCCATGAACAAGATCATCAAGGCATTGGGAGAAAAAGAAGTCGTACTTCGTCAGTAAAAAGTACTTTACGGAACAAAAGGATTGGACTATAATGTATGCGAGGGCAGACAGTGCTGATTATGTCAGCACTGTTTTCTTTGGAATATTATAATTGATAGAAATGGCGGAGAGAATGAAAACACATCATAAAAAAATAATCCGCGTGATATCGTGGTTTGTGTTTACTGCATATTTAATAGCGTTGGTCTATTTTTTGTTTTTCAGTGAGCAGCTGGGAAGAGTTCCCAGTGATGAGTATAAATACAGTTTAGTACCTTTTCGTGAAATAAAACGGTATATCGTTTATTGGCGGGAAATAGGCATTTTTAATGTTATGCTGAATCTTGTTGGAAATGTTTTTTGTTTTGTGCCGTTTGGATTTGTCGTGCCTGTGATGTCCAGCAGACAGAGAGGATTTTTAAAGATTACCTTTTTGACCTTTCTGACCTCTCTTCTGGTAGAGCTGATTCAGCTGGTATCCAAGGTAGGCTCCTGTGATGTGGATGATATCATATTAAACACATTGGGAGGATTTTTGGGGTATTTGGCATTTACTGTTTGTAATTGGATCCTTCATAGGAAACAGTAGTATGATGGAAAGGATATGGTGAGGATATGTCCCACAGAGGCAAAAGAGGAAAAGAGAGGACAAATGAAGGGCTTCGTCTGACGGATAAAAAACATCCGAAGGGTGCCATTTTGTCAACAATTCTGGCAGTAATATCCATTGGAATATTTGCTTTGCTCTGCTTTTTGTCAGGAGAGAGTAATGGAAATTCCGGACTGGAAGCAGGGATTTTGGGAATTTTATGTTTTTGTATCAGCATTGCAGGATTTATTCTGGCATGGATCAGCCTGCATCAGGAAAACATCAGACCGCTTTTTCCGACGATTGGTGCGTTGGCTAATGGTCTGATGATGTTATTTTATCTCATGGTTTATATCTGGGGGACTGCTATGTAAAAGGAAGAGGGCTTCCACTTATAAAAAGAGTATAAAAACTGGCTCTGTTTTCTTGCGGGAACAGGGCCTTTCCTTTATACTAATACAAGTGCATATAAAATATAGTAATCATACAGAAAAGAGGAATGGTAATGGCAAAGGTAATCAAGGATGATGACAGCGGAAGGGTAAAAAAGGATGCATTAATTTACCAAAAAAGAGACGACAATGATAATAAGGCAGAATATGAGAAACTGGACCAGAAGGGAAAACTACAGTTTTTCAAAGACTATTATCTGAAGACCATATTGATCGTGCTGGCAATTGTCGTGATCGGGGGATATTATATTGTGAAGGCAGTTACGAAGCCGCAAAATATCCTTTATATTGCCATTGCAGATGATACCTTTGATGAGAAGCAGATTGATCAGCTGGAACAGGATATGGAAACTTATTTGGGGCTGGATGGCAAAAAAGAGGTTGTTTCGATCAATGTAGACTACAATCATAAAAATGGACAGGCAAGCCATCAGTTGCAAAGCTATCTCTATGCCGGTTCCTGCGATATCGTCATTGCATCGGAGGAAGGTTTTACCGGCTGGGCAGAGGGTGGATATTTTCTGGAGCCGGAAAGCTCAGAGCTGGTATCCTTTTATAAGGAGCAGGATGATGCAGACAGAATATACAGCAAGGTCATAGATGGAGAAGAAATCCGGGGAGAAAAGGAAGTGGATAATGCAGAGTACAACTTTGGTATTTCTGTAGTAGATTGCGAGAAATACAAGGCATTAGGTGGTAAATCTAAAACTGCAGTGGCAGGGATTTCCAACTCTTCCAAGCACCAGGAGGAAGCCGTTGCTTTCCTGCAATATCTTTTAAATGATGATATACAGGCAGGAGATGTGAATCCGGATTTTGCCGGGGAATAGGCAGATATTTGCAAGAGTTCTCCAAAGGGGGATATCATTTGTCAACCAGACAAAAATAATCTAAAAAGATATCATTTCTTTAGACAATTTTAACAAATGTTAAAAAAATTTATTTTTTTAAGTTGACAGTTGGAAGAAATTGTATATAATAGGTGATATGACAAAGGTGTCACGGAAAGAATTCCGTGGTGCCTTTTTTCTTTTTCCTGAGTGGCATATATGCAATATAAAAATCATGTCACCAAATTGTGGTCCGGACAACGCACATTAGGAAAAGTCTGATTAAATCAAAAGGAGGCAATGTTTATGTCAGAAGAGATAATGGCTTATGTGAATGAAAATATTTGGGGCATTTGGTTTTTGATTGGTGCTGCATTGGTATTTTGGATGCAGGCTGGTTTTGCCATGGTGGAGGCTGGATTTACCAGAGCAAAAAATGCTGGAAATATTATTATGAAAAACCTGATGGATTTCTGTATTGGTACAGTTATGTTTATCCTGATCGGTTTTTCATTACTTCTCGGTGAAGATGTTGCGGGACTGATTGGAAAACCTGGATTTGATCTGTTTACTTCATATTCAAATTTCAATTTTTCAAGCTTTGTTTTTAATCTGGTGTTCTGTGCAACAACAGCGACGATTGTGTCAGGTGCAATGGCGGAAAGAACAAAATTTTTGTCTTATTGTATCTATTCCGCAGTCATCTCTGCTTTCATTTATCCGATTGAGGCACACTGGATTTGGGGTGGCGGCTGGTTAGCACAGATGGGCTTCCATGATTTTGCAGGTTCTTGTGCAATTCATATGGTTGGTGGTATCAGTGCTTTGATTGGTGCTTATATACTTGGACCTCGTATTGGTAAGTTCAGTAAACGGACCGGCAGGCCGCATGCAATACCAGGACATAATATTCCAATTGGTGCATTAGGTGTATTTATTCTCTGGCTAGGCTGGTATGGATTTAACGGCGCTGCTGCTACTTCATTAGAAGACTTAGGTTCCATCTTCCTTACTACTACAGTAGCACCTGCAGTAGCAACAGTAGTTTGCATGGTCTTTACATGGATCAAATATGGAAAGCCCGATGTTTCTATGTGTTTGAATGCATCCCTTGCAGGATTGGTTGCCATCACAGCACCTTGTGACGTGACAGATTGTGTTGGCGCACTGGTTATTGGTGCTGTAGCAGGTCTTCTGGTAGTATTTGGTGTCTGGCTGTTAGACTTTAAACTTCATATCGATGATCCAGTAGGTGCCGTAGCAGTACATATGATGAATGGTATCTGGGGAACGATTGCTGTTGGTCTGTTCGCAACGTCTTCTGCTCCTGGATATGCGATTGCCCTTGAAGGTGGTGCCATAAAGGGAGAGGGACTTTTCTATGGCGGTGGATTTACACAGTTGGGATTACAGCTGATCGGTTTTGTCTCTGTGGCAGCATGGGCAGCAGTCACTATTACGATTACATTTTTGGTGATCAAAGCAACGGTCGGACTTCGTGTTACTCCGGAGGAGGAGCTTGCCGGACTGGATTCCAAAGAGCATGGTCTTACTTCTGCTTACGCAGACTTTATGCCGGCTGGTAATATGTTCTACTCAGCAGGAGTTATGCCAACGACAAAAAGTGGTATTGTACCTGTTGTTGAGAAGAAGGATTCCGAGAAGAAGGCTACAGTTCCTGCTATGAAGCCTGTAGCATCTGCAACTGGTGATATGACAGAGAAATTTACCAAGATATCTATTATCTGTCAGCAGAATAAGTTTGAAGAACTGAAGGAAGCAATGAACGAGATTGGTGTAAATGGTCTGACAGTTACACAGGTACTTGGATGTGGTGTACAGAAGGGTGTATCTACTAAGTACCGTGGTGCGGACCTGGATGTTATGCTTCTTCCTAAGGTGAAGGTGGAAGTGGTAGTCAGTGCAATCCCTGTAGAGACTGTAGTAGAAACTGCTAAGAAGGTTCTCTACACTGGTCATATCGGAGACGGAAAGATATTCGTATACGATGTAGAAAATGTTGTAAAGGTACGTACCGGCGAAGAAGGCTTTGATGCATTACAGGATGCCAATTAAATTGTTATCATATATATCTCCTCATTAATTAATATATTATATGTTGTGTTGGGAAAGTCCCGTCTGGAAAAGGCGGGGCTTTCTTTGTTATTCTACAATAAAATGCCGGTGTCTCCGTGGTTGACATTTTTTCTGTTTGAATTCATAATTTCTTAAGAAATTTATTTTCTGAAATTAAAAAAATGTTGATATAGTAAATGCAGTAAGAGAAGCAAAATGGCATTGCCTATTGGCTTCCAGAGGGAGGAAAAGAATGCAGACAGTATTGGTATGTGATGATGATAAGGAAATCGTAGAAGCGATTTGCATTTATTTGGAGCAGGAGGGATATCAGGTGCTTACAGCCTATGATGGGCAGCAGGCGTTACAGCAGATGGAAAGTCATTCCATTGATCTGCTGGTCATTGATGTGATGATGCCAAGGCTGGATGGCATCCGGGCTACTCTGAAGATACGTGAAAAAAGCTGTGTGCCAATTATTATTATCTCTGCCAAATCAGAGGATGCAGATAAGATTCTGGGACTGAATATTGGTGCGGATGATTATCTGACCAAACCGTTTAATCCTCTGGAACTGGTAGCCAGGGTGAAATCCCAGCTTCGCCGTTATGCAATGATGAGTAAACAGGATCTGCCCGATAACGAGACCTACCGGATTGGGGGGCTGGAGGTCAATGATGAAAGAAAAGAAGTTTTTGTAGATGGCGAGCTGGTGAAAATGACACCATTGGAATATAATATTCTCTTACTATTTATAAAGAATCCGGGAAAGGTTTTTTCCAGCAGACAGATATATGAAAGCATCTGGAATGAGGAAGCGTTTTCTGCTGAGAATACAGTGGCAGTACACATTCGGCACATCCGGGAAAAAATAGAGATCAATCCGAAAGAGCCACGGTATCTGAAAGTGGTATGGGGAATCGGATATAAGATGGAGCGTAATGTGTAACGAGTGGAGATAAGATCCTTGCAAAACTCGGCTGAAATTTCCTGGTTATAGCTGACAGAAGGAAAGGAGAGAAAGAAATGGGAATGAACCTATCAGAAATAATAAGACAGAAAAAAGAATATTTTCATGATCTGTCCCAAAAGCGGGATGAAAAAAGACGGGAAAAAGAACGGCAGATATGGGGAGTCAGGGTGCAGAATGAGATAGAACAGAAAAAAGGGATTTCGCAAAAGAATGGGTGGAAGACATCCCGTGTTTTGCGAACCGGTTTGGTGGGGATTCTATGTACCGCTATGGTGACAGGTGCCTATTCCGGTGTACAAATGCTGGATTCCGCTGCTGATATGCGCAGTTTCATGGCAAAATCTGTTTCCGCGGGGCATACTTTTGCAGAGAGTGCGGATTTTAATTTTTTGTTAGATGGGTATCTGCAGCTATTTGAGTTGTATATGGATATTTCAAAAATAGTTGCACCAGATGGCGAGCTCGATGATGATATCAAACTACTGACAGGAGAGAACGGGAAGAGTTATACCTTGAAGGAGTTGTATGCTATGGATGGAAGTGGTTATGATTATACATCCTATATAAATAATTACCTTAACCGCTTCCAGGAGTATAATGACAGGAATATCAGTTTGCTGGATCTGACAGAAACAATCCGTTCTCTGGAATCTATGGTGGTAGTGGATGGGAAAGAGACCTATTTTACTCCGGAAGCATGGTCCTCTATCAGCGAAAAGGAGAAAAAAATAATACGTTTTCAGGAAGGCGTGAAACCCTGTCAGAGGAATGTGACAGTTCTTCCGGCATTTGATGGTGATGGGACGGAACAGACGAAAAAAAACATCCAGAAAATTTCTATGATGGGTTCGGGAGCAGAGGTAACTGTTCAGAGCCTATATCAGCAATGGTTATTCGACCAGTATCCGGAATATGCTGAGGGATACATGGAGAAGCGTGTGGCAGAGGCTTATGAGCATCACTTTAAAAAAACACCGAATGGTTTCAATTATAAATTATACCGGAAGGCATTTAATAAAAGCTATGAAGCAAACTGCTATCTGGCAAACGCCGAAGATTTTTTTTATACAGAATCTGATACAGAATCTGATACAGAATCTGATATAAAATCTACTTACGATATGCAGTTGGAGAAGGTTGGTTATCATGATTTCGATTTAGATGAAGATATTACATTTTCCGGTGATACGGTGTTTTATCTTGAAAGTGGAGAGAGAGTTTCTGGAAGGGAAATTGAGCAGTATGATGAAGGCATTTATATCTCTAGCAAAAAGGAGTATGCGGATGCTCTGACAAGAGAAGGAAATGACAAGATAAAAAAATTATCAAAAAGTGAAAAGCCCTGGGATTCAGAAATCGTTCCGGAAAAGCCCTGGGAGTCAGAAATCGTTCCGTTTTCTATGGAATCCGCGACGGACTATGCAAAATTTCTGGTTAGTTTTTATGAGCAATTGAAGGATATGTTCCGTAATTCCCGCTTCTCTTATTACTACGAAAAGGATGGAACGGTATGTTATAATAATAGTATATGGAAAGGGGATGTTCTGAAAATACAAAATGGGAAATTGACATCTGATAACGAAGCCGACCAGGAACCGGAGTTATTGTATGCTTATTACAATAGTAACGGGGAAGTATTTCTGACGAATTTTGCACAGACTCAATTTGTAGGTTCTGGTGCACTGGACGACTACCTGAAACGGATTGGAGCTTTGGTAGGGGAAGAGAAAAATTATACCTGTGCTGTGGGGATCAATATGCAGCAGGTGCGCTCAGGAGTTAGAAAGGACGAAATGGTACAGCTGTATCAGCAGTTTTCAAAAGAACAGGAAAGCTATCTTCTTGCAGAAGCAGACAAAATAGCAGCAGCAAAGGCATTAGCTGTTTCCCTGGGATTCATTGTATTGTCGCTTTCTTTGTTACTTGTGATGTGTGGTCATCAGAAAAACAAAGAAGGAATTGTTCTGTTGGGAATTGACCGGGGCAGTCTGGAGTTGACCATTCTAATTGGAATAGGTCTGTGTGCTGTTTTTCTGGAAATGGTACGATGGATCACATATTGGAAAATGGATGACAGCAGCTTTTACTGGTTTGATTGGTTAAATAAAGAACTGGTGCCGTGGATACTGGCAACCATGGCGATTGCTATATCCGCTGTTATCCTGACTTTGGTAAAGAGGATCAAAGGAAAAATGCTCTTAAGCACCAGCAGTATTTACCGTAATCTTTCCTGGTGGAAAAAGAAAACCGGAAAAATCAAACAGGGCATAAAGAAATTGATGATGTACACCAGAGAACTTCCTGTATTGAAAAGATATCTTCTGGTAATTGTCCTTAATCTGATTGGTGAATCTTATGCATTCTATTATGTATGTTATCTTGGTTATCTTTTTGATCTGGATTATCTGCCGGGGATTATCTTCTGGCTGGACGTACTGGGGGTACTGGGAATAGATGCTTTTTGTATTGTACGGCTGTTGAAAAATGCCCTGGCGGATGAAAGGATCCGTCAGGGAGCACAGAAAATTGCACAGGGGGAATTGTCCTATCAGATCGAAGTTCCGGCAGGGATCAGCAAGGAGCAGGCGGGCCTGATCGAGGTGATCAATCATATCGGAGAGGGGCTGGAGCATGCAGTGGAAGAATCCGTACGCAGTGAACGGATGAAAACAGAACTCATAACAAACGTCTCCCACGATATTAAGACACCACTGACCTCTGTGATAAATTATGTGGATTTACTGAAACGGGAAAAGATAGACAATGAGCGGGTACAGGAATATCTGGAGATATTAGAGCAGAAATCCCAAAGGCTAAAAGCACTGATTGAGGATTTGGTGGAAGCTTCCAAGGCATCCAGTGGAGCATTGGAGCTGCAGATTACCCGGTTAAATTTTAATGAGCTGGTAAATCAGACAAATGGGGAATTTAAGGAAAAGTTTGATCATGCAGGATTACAGCTGGTCAGTACCATGCCTCAGGAGACAGTAACCTTTGAGGGAGATGGCAGAAGGGTATATCGTGTGCTGGAAAATCTGTATGGGAACGTGGCAAAATACGCGATGGCAGGCACTAGAGTTTACACAGAACTGTGCCAAAAACAGGACAAAGCAGTCTTTACCATCAAGAATATTTCCAGAGAGCCTTTAAATATTACGCCGGAGGAACTGACAGAGCGGTTTGTCAGAGGAGAACAATCCCGTACGACGGAAGGAAGCGGACTGGGACTTTCCATTGCAAAGAGCCTGACAGAGTTGATGAAAGGAGAGTTTGCTATTCATATGGATGGGGATTTGTTCCGGGTAACTATTGAGTTTCCGGCGGAGATAGAAAAGTAAACAGGAAAGAGGGAAAAACAAAATGGATGCCTCCTGTAAAATATAGGAAAGCATCCATTTTTTCATATTTATTTTTATTTTGTATAAAAAAGTAACATTTCGTTTGTTTAATGTGTTACAAAAAACATGATGGCAAATAAGATGCCGATAACCCAGGTACCAGCCTTGATATCCTTTGATTTTCCGGTAAACAGATGGATGAAAATATAAGAAATCAGACCAAAGGCAATCCCATAGCTGATATTGTAGGTAAATGGCATCATGGCAATAGCGAGAAAAGCAGGTACTGCTGTCTCTGGCTGTACCCAGTCAATGTCAGTTACACACTTCATCATCAATACACCAACATAGATTAAAGCGGCAGCAGTGGCACAGCCTGGAATCAACTGGGCTACAGGACTTAAAAACATAGCAACAAAGAATAAAGCAGCTGTAACCATCGCAGAAAGTCCGGTACGTCCTCCTTCTGCAACGCCGGCTGATGCCTCTACGAAGGTAGTTACAGTAGAGGTACCACAGATGGAACCACAGGTAGTAGCAACGGCATCTGCCAGCATTGCTTTTTCAAAGTTTGGTACTTTGCCGTCCTCGGTCAGCATGTTTCCGCGGGAGCAGGCGCCATAGAGAGTTCCCAGTGTATCAAACATATCCACCAGACAAAAGGCAAGTGCTGTTGTCAGCATGAGAACAATTAAAGCACCGATAGAATGATCTGCTAAATAACCGGAAAAGTCAAAGCCCTCCGTGAAGACTTTTCCGAATGCCTGTGTGCCGAAGTCCTTAAATGCAGTAAAAGGATTAAAACTGAGATTTTCTGCAAATCCGTTATAAAATCCCTTTACAGTAAAACCAAGTACATAGTAGAGAACAGAGCCGCTTAAAATTCCCCAGAGAACAGCACCTTTGACTTTTTTGACAGACAAAATGGCGATGATCATTAGGGCAGCGATTGTGACCAGAAGAGGCATGATCCCTGACCAGGTAGCATTTCCATTAAAAAGATTAAAAGATGCCAGAGAAACACAGGTTGATTCATTGCTGACGATCAGTCCTGCATCCTGAAGTCCCAGAAAAGCAATAAATAAACCAATGCCGGCAGGGATTGCCACACGGACACAGTCCGGAATCGCGGAAAAGATTTTTTCGCGGATACCGGTCAGAGTTAAAATAATAAACACAATACCATCAAATAATACCAGAACTAAAGCATTGGCATAGGTCAGACCGAAGCCGAAACAGACGGTATAAACAAAAAAGGCATTTAATCCCATACCAGAAGCCTGGGCAAGTGGGAGATTGGCAATCAGTCCGATAATGACAGTGCCGATGACTGCAGAAATTGCAGTTGCGATATAAATTGCATTGTAGGATACGACGCCCAGTTCAGCGAACATACCTGCATTGACCATGAGAATATATGCCATGGCCATAAATGTGGTAATACCGGCAAGAACCTCTGTCTTGACCGTAGAACCATGTTCTTTGACTTTGAAAAACTTTTCCATTTTCAAGATCTCCTTTTCATGTGTTTGATATGTTGAGTTTTCTGCTCAAATTATTTGTACCATAAATTAGAAAGAAAAACAATCTGTATCTGTTATATGATCTGGAATTGTTCTACGTCCACAACTCCAAGTGTTGTCAGTTTTAGCTTTGGAATCACGGGAAGACTGACAAAACTCAGAGTCATAAAAGGATCGATATTCCGGTTTGCGCCCAATGAATATGCCGCCTCATGGATTGCGAGAAGGGAAGCTTTTGCCTCGCCGGCACTGGCTTCGCTCATCAATCCAGCGATAGGCAGTGCAAAAGATGCGATGACCTTTCCATGGTTTATGACAACCATTCCTCCTTTTCGATCACGGATCGCATTGATGGCTGCGGCCATATCCTCTTCGTTTGTGCCGACCACGATAATATTGTGGGAATCATGGGCAACGCTGGTGGCGATAGCACCAGATTTTAAACCGTAACCCCTGATAAAGCAGACACCGATATGACCGGTCATTTTATGGCGTTCCACCACACACACCTTTAAAATATCTTCTGCGACATTGATACAGGATGATTCGCCTTCATCTGTAGTGATCAACTGTCCGGGGACCAATCCGATAACCTTTTCCGGTGTGCGTTTTAATTCCAGCTGCTGTGGAGTGACAGGAGACAGGTGAATGGTATTTGTTACCTTCTGGATCAGAGTATGATCTGGTACACTTGTGCAGTTTGTTTTCAGATATTCCGGTGTCATTTCAATTCCGTTTTTATAGACAGAATGAATCGAAACATTTTTCACATCATCCAGGACAACAAAGTCTGCAAGATAGCCGGGAGCAATGGCACCCCGATGAGAAAGACGAAAATAGGAAGCGGCCTGGAAGGATGCCATTTTATAAGCGGTTTCTGGACGGACTCCTCCTGCTATGGCAGAACGAATAATATAGTCGATATATCCCTGGTTGATAATATCATCAATGTGTCTGTCGTCGGTGGCGAACATACAGCGCTCTGCATAAGGTTCCCGGCAGAGGGGAAGAAGTGCCTGGAGATTTTTACTGGCAGTACCTTCCCGGATCATAATCCATTGTCCTGCCTGTATTTTTTCGATTGCCTCCTGAGGAGTCGTACATTCGTGGTCTGAGTAGATACCTGCACTGGTGTATGCCATCAGGGAATTGCCGGCCAGCCCTGGTGCATGTCCGTCAATCAGTTTGTCCTTTTCTAAAGTGACTTTTGTTTTTTGCAGAGTATCTGCATCACAGAATGTGATACCCGGGGCGTTCATCATTTCAGCAAGCCCCAGAATCCGTGGATTTTCCAGATACTTCTTAATGATGGCTGCATCAATTTCAGCACCTGATTCATCGAAAGGACAGGAGGGAACACAGGATGGCATCATAAAAAAGACATCCATCGGAAGGTCCTGTGTAGACTGGAGCATATAATCCACACCGTCGGTTCCCAGAACATTTGTGATTTCATGGGGGTCTGTAATAACTGCAGTGGTACCGTGGAGCAGTGCTTCTCTGGCAAAGACCTCCGGCCGGACAGCGGTACTCTCCAGATGAATGTGTCCGTCGATAAATCCAGGAACAATGGTTTTGCCGGTTAAATCCAACTCTGTAATCCCCTGATAACTGCCAATGCCAGCAAATCTTCCATTGGTAATAGCAATATCACCAGTAAGAAATTCGTTGGTGAAAACATTGAGATAACGGACATTTTTTAGGACCAGATCTGCTTTTCGGACACCGGAGGCAGATTGAATGATTTGAGTGTAGGTTTCTGTAGTCATAATAAAATCCTTTCTTTTTTTGACATTTCTTATGTTCCATTTTATCATAAGATGCAAAGTATCTTCAAATAGAAATATTATTCTAAAAAGGAAAGGAATTATAATATGAAAACACATAACAAGTATCTCATATGGCTTTGGCTGCTCCTCTGCAGTTTTATCACCGGTGGGCTTGCAGGGTGCAGTTTTTTGGAGAATGCTGTAGATATTGGAATGCAGCAGATAGAAAACAGCAATGATCAGGATACTGTAGAAGAACAGGACAGTATCGCAGTAAATGGCAATGGGGACTCTGCGTCAGTGGAGAATGCCGGAATGACAGTGCATTTTCTTGATGTGGGGCAGGGAAGCGCTGTCCTTGTGGAGTCAAATGGTCATTTTATGTTGATGGATGGGGGAGACAGGGAGGCTTCCTCTAAAGTGGTCAGCTATTTGAAAAAGCAGGGTGTAAAAAAACTGGATCTGGTTGTTGTGAGCCATTATGATTCAGACCATTTAAACGGAGTGGTAGGTGCCCTGAATGTATTTGAGGTGGGAAATGTGATTGCTCCGGACTATACAGCAGATTCCAGAGTGTATCAATCCTTCGTTCATATTTTGAAGGAGAAAAATCTTCGGCGGATTACTCCGGAGCCGGGAAAGCAATATAAAATTGGAAAGGCAAAATTTACGATTCTGGCACCAAATCAAAAAAAGTATTCGGATGAAAATAACTATTCCATAGCGATTCGTCTGGTCAATGGCAAAAACCGTTTTGTGATTACAGGGGATGCTGAAAAAGAAAGTGAATATGAGATGTTGGAAAATAGGCAGAGTCTTTCTTGTGATGTCTATATGGCTGGTCATCATGGAAGCGCAAATTCTTCGTCCCAGCAGTTTCTGCAGGCGATGGATCCGGCCTACACGGTGATCAGTACAGGAGAAGACAATAATTATGGACATCCGTCCCAGGAGACCATGGCACGGCTGAAGGCAGCTGGCTGTAAAGTGTTCCGGACTGATGAACAGGGAACGATAGTAGCTGTGAGCAATGGGAAAAAGATTACATGGAACCGGAAGCCGAGCAGTACATGGGCATACCGGGAATTTGGAAGCAGCACCAGTATCGGTGGAAGCAGCGGTTCTAAAAAGACAGAGTCACCGCAGGAAAAAGAAGAGGGAAACTATATTGGGAACCGGAATTCCAAAAAATTCCACAGGAATACCTGCAGTGGATTGCCAGACGAGAAAAACAGGGTATATTTTGAGTCAGTTCAGGAAGCTGAGGCGGCTGGATATGATTCCTGCGGTCTGTGCCGTCCATGAGAAAACTTCTCCTTGTGAGTATGTCAAATCTGGCATATAATATGGGTATCCCTAAATTTTTGGGAGTAAAATAGTGATATGTAACGATTACCATTATACGGAGGAAAGAGATGGAATATAAAAAGATAGAGCAGTTGATAACACAGATGGATGTAACAATGCCTCCACCAGAGCAGGAGCCGGAGAGACAGTATTATTTTATCCGGAAACTTCAATTGTGGATGGAACAGAAGAGACGGGAAAAGGGACGCGCTCTGACTGCCTGTGTCACCACCTTTGGCTGTCAGATGAATGCCAGGGATTCCGAAAAGATACTGGGAATCCTGCATATGATCGGATATGAGGAGACGGAGTCTGAGGAAGCAGACCTGGTGCTTTACAATACCTGTACTGTCAGGGAAAATGCCAATTTAAAGGTGTATGGTCATCTGGGTCAGTTAAAAAAATATAAGCAGAAGAATCCGGAAATGCTGACACTGCTTTGCGGTTGTATGATGCAGGAGCCGGAAGTTGTGGAAAAATTAAAAAAAAGCTTTCGGAATGTAGATATTATTTTTGGAACCCATAATATTTTTAAATTTGCAGAGCTGTTGGCGATGAAGCTGTTTGATCAGTCCGGCAGCAGGAAAATGATCATTGATATCTGGAAGGATACCACAGAAATAGTGGAGGAGCTTCCGAATGAAAGAAAGTATTCCTTTAAAAGCGGTGTGAACGTAATGTTTGGATGCAATAATTTCTGCAGCTACTGTATCGTTCCTTATGTAAGAGGACGTGAACGCAGCCGTGAGCCGGAGGATATCATTGCTGAGATTGAGGGGATGGTAAAAGATGGTGTGGTGGAGATCATGCTGCTGGGGCAGAATGTGAATTCCTATGGGAAAAATCTGGAGCATCCTATCAGTTTTGCACAGCTTTTACAGCGGGTGGAACAGATTGAGGGACTGGAGCGGATCCGTTTTATGACTTCTCATCCAAAGGACTTATCAGATGAGTTGATTGAGGTGATGAAGCATTCCCAAAAAATTTGTAAGCAGATGCATTTACCGCTGCAGTCCGGCAGCAGCCGACTGCTTAAAATCATGAACCGTCACTATGATAAGGAAAGCTATCTCCTCCTGGTGAAAAAAATCAGGGAGGCAATTCCGGATATTGCGTTGACCACAGATATTATTGTAGGATTTCCGGGAGAGACAGAGGATGATTTTGACGATACAATGGATGTGGTAGAGCAGGTGGAATATGACAGTGCATTTACCTTTATCTACAGTAAGCGTACCGGCACTCCGGCAGCAGCAATGGAAGATCAGGTGCCGGAGGATGTGGTGAAGGAACGGTTTGACCGCCTGTTGAAAAAGATACAGGATATTTCCGCCAGAAAGGCAGCAGCTGATGAAGGAAAAACAGAGAAGGTTCTGGTAGAGGAGGTAAACAGACAGGATTCCTCACTGGTTACTGGACGTACCAGCAAAAATTATTTGGTACACTTTCCAGGAGACGTTTCCTTGATTGGGAAAATCGTATCCGTAAAGCTTTGTGAGAGTAAGGGCTTTTACTATATTGGAAGGATGGTTGAATGATTCAGTCAAAGGATTCAGAGAGAAACCTGCGTCAGAAGCAGGAGTTAAGGGAACATGAAATTTTAAGCCAATATGCCAGCTTTGCGGATGAGACACTGGGGAGAGAACGCCAGGAGACCCAGTGTGATATCCGCACCGATTATCAGCGTGACAGGGACCGTATCCTACATAGTAAGGCGTTTCGGCGGTTAAAGCAGAAAACACAGGTGTTTCTGGCACCGGAAGGAGATCATTACCGTACCCGTATGACTCATACGCTGGAGGTAGCACAAAATGCCAGAACCATTGCCAGGGCATTGCAGTTGAATGAAGATCTGACAGAGGCGATCGCTCTGGGACATGACCTGGGACATACTCCGTTTGGACATGCCGGAGAACGTGCTCTCAACCGGATAACAAAGGAACTGGGAGGATTTCATCATAACCGGCAGAGTGTCCGGGTGGTGGAACGTCTGGAAAAGGATGGGATGGGACTGAATCTGACAAAAGAAGTCCGGGATGGCATTTTAAAGCATCAGACAAAGCTGACACCCATGACATTGGAGGGAAAGATCGTAAGGCTGTCGGACAAGATTGCTTATATCAATTCCGATATTGATGACTCTATCCGTGCCGGAATCATCCGGGAGGAGGAGATACCTTACTGGCTGACTGATGTACTGGGACACAGTACCAATCAGCGGCTTAATACATTGGTGCATGATATTGTGAAACACAGCGAGGGAAAGAACGAAATCGGTATGTCGCCGGAAGTGGAGAAAGCGATGTTTTCCCTGCGGCAGTTTATGTACGAAAATGTCTATACCAATCCTCTTGCCAAAGGGGAAGAGGAAAAAGTGGAAAAAATGATAGAGCAGCTGTATGATTATTATATTCATCATACCGATGACCTTCCGGAAGAGTTTCTTGCCCTGATGCTGTTGGGTGAAACGCCAGAACGGACGGTATGTGATTTCATTGCCTGTATGAGTGACCGTTATGCAGTCAACTTATATAAAGAAATTATGATACCAAAGGCGTGGAGCGTAGTTAGTATAGAACATCGGTAATGAGTATCTTTGTTCAAATAAAAAAAGGAAAACACATTTTTATGTCGAATAACTAACATAGAGGACTTTTACCGTCTAATATATTAGTTATTCCTTTTTTGGTTTCATTCGATTTTGGCAGGAGGTGATTTTTTGGCATGGTATTCCGAAGAACAGATTGAGGAGGTTCGTTCCCGCAATGATATTGTTGATGTGATTGGCAGCTATGTGAAACTGAAGCGTTCAGGCAGCGGCTATGTGGGATTGTGCCCGTTCCATAACGAAAAATCCCCTTCTTTTTCTGTCAGTCCTTCCCGGCAGATGTATAAATGCTTTGGATGTGGTGTAGGAGGCAATGTCCTTACCTTTGTGATGGAATATGAAAATTACACCTTTCCAGAGGCGATGGAATATCTGGCGCAGCGTGCGGGAATTGAGCTTCCAAAGCAGGAACTGACAGCGGAGCAGAAGAGGCAGGAAAATCTCAGACTGACCCTGTTGGAAATCAACAAGAAGGCTGCAAGATATTACTTTGCCAATTTAAAATCCCCACGGGGAAAGCTTGGCTACGATTATCTGAAGGGACGGGCCCTGACGGATGAAACAATTCTTCATTTTGGACTGGGATATGCCGGTCAGGGCGGTGGCGAACTGTATCAATATCTGAAAAAGGAAGGATATGATGATAATTCCCTGAAGGAATCCGGTCTGTTTAAAATGGATGAACGTGGTGTGTATGATAAATTCTGGAACCGGGTAATGTTCCCGATTATGGATGCCAATAACCGGGTGATCGGATTTGGCGGTCGTGTTATGGGAGATGCCAAGCCGAAATATCTAAATTCACCGGAGACAAAGATATTTGATAAGAGTCGGAATTTGTTTGGACTCAATTATGCAAAACAGGGAAAATGCAAAAATATGATTCTCTGTGAGGGATATATGGATGTCATTGCACTGCATCAGGCTGGATTTTCTAATGCGGTGGCATCTCTGGGGACAGCCTTTACGGAGCAGCAGGCAAATCTGATCCGGCGGTATACCGATGAAGTGCTGCTGACCTATGACAGCGATGGTGCCGGGGTCAAGGCGGCAATGCGTGCGATCCCAATGCTGCGGCGGGCGGGGATCAATGGTAAAGTAGTCCATATGGAGCCGTATAAGGACCCGGATGAGTTTATTAAGAATCTGGGAGCGGACGAGTTTGAAACAAGAATGAAGGAGGCACAGAACAGCTTCTTCTTTGAAATTGAGGTAATGAAAAGGGAGTACTCCATGAATGACCCGGAGCAAAAGACAAGGTTTATTCATGAGATGGCAAAAAAGCTGTTGATTTTTGAAGATAAGATTCAGAGAGATAATTATCTGGAGGCGTTGGCAGCACAGTATGCCATTCGTTCGGAGGATTTGAAAAAACTGGTGGTACGGTATGGAAGCCAGATGCCGGCAGGCTATCAGGAGGTTATGGAAGAGCGGGAGACTGAGAGAAAAAACAGCAGGAAAACAGAAGCCGCCGACGGAATCAGTTATTCGTACCGGCTGCTTTTATCCTGGCTGATTGAAGAGCCGCAGCTTTATGGGCAGATTAATCAATGGATTCAGCCGGAGGACTTTCTGGAGGAGGATTACCGGACGGTTGCAGCACTGCTTTATGAGCAGATGGCGAAGGGAGAAATTGTTCCAGCCAGAATTATCAATCATTTTCAGGATGCAGAGCAGCAAAAGCTGGCAGCATCTATGTTCCAGACAAGCTTTCACGGAGAGATGGATCTGGAGGAAAAGGAAAAAGCAATCACTGATCTGGTAGTCAGGATAAAAGAACACAGTTTGGAAAAGCAATCCAGTCAGATTACTGATATCAGCCAGCTGCAAATGCTGGTTTCACAAAAGAAAGCATTGCAGAATGTAGTAAAACTGCATATTTCTTAAAAAGATGGATAAATTATAGTTTATAATGAAAGGAAGGTCACATATGGCGACAGAGAAAGAGCAGGCAAAGAAAACTTCAAAGGCTGTTACGGAGGAAAAAGAAACAAAGTCAACGGTCAGCAAGACTGCCGCTAAGGGTACAAAGAAGGAAAGCAGTAAAAAAGCAGCTGGCAGCAAGGCGTCAGCTAAGAAAAAAGAAGCTGCCAATCCGGAGGCTAAGTTTTTAGAGTCCTTATCCGCATTGAAGGAACTGGCAAAAAGCCGGAAAAATGTTTTGGAACTTCAGGAAATCAATAACTTTTTTGGTGATATGGAACTGGATGAAGAAAAAACAGAAAAAATCATAGAATTTCTGGAAACCAACGGAGTAGATGTTCTTCGGATTTCTGATGATAAGGATGATGTGGATGATGATATCATTTTGGAAATGGAAGCAGATGGAGAGGCTCCGGATGATGAAGAGATTGAAAATATTGATCTGTCCGTTCCGGATGGTGTCAGCATTGAAGATCCGGTACGTATGTATCTGAAGGAGATCGGCAAGGTGCCTCTTCTGACAGCGGAGGAAGAGGTAGAGCTGGCAAGGCGTATGGAGGAAGGAGATGCAGAGGCAAAGAAAAAACTGGCAGAGGCAAATCTCCGTCTGGTAGTCAGCATCGCTAAGCGTTATGTGGGACGTGGTATGCTCTTCCTGGATTTGATACAGGAAGGAAATCTTGGTCTGATCAAGGCAGTCGAGAAATTTGATTATAAAAAAGGATATAAATTCAGTACCTATGCGACCTGGTGGATTCGTCAGGCGATTACCCGTGCTATTGCAGATCAGGCGAGAACCATCCGTATTCCGGTTCATATGGTAGAAACTATCAACAAGTTTGTCCGGGTACAGCGTCAGCTGCTACAGGAGCTGGGACGTGAGCCATATCCAGAGGAGATTGCCAAGCAGATGAATATGCCGGTTGAGCGCGTCCGTGAGATCCAGAAGATTTCTCTGGAACCCGTTTCTCTGGAAACGCCAATTGGTGAGGAGGAGGACAGCCATTTGGGTGATTTCATTCAGGACGATAATGTACCGGTACCGGCAGAGGCAGCTGCATTTACCCTGTTGCGGGAACAGCTGGATGAGGTGTTGGGAACCCTGACAGAAAGAGAACAGAAGGTATTAAAGCTCCGGTTTGGTCTGGAGGATGGACGTGCCAGGACATTAGAGGAGGTTGGCAAGGAGTTTAAGGTAACCCGTGAGCGTATCCGCCAGATTGAAGCAAAAGCACTCCGAAAACTGCGACATCCAAGCCGCAGCCGTAAGTTAAAGGATTATTTAGAGTAATGGAGATATCAAAAAGATTACAGAGAGTAGCTGCCCAGGTAAAAACAGGTGGTATTGTGGCAGATATTGGCTGTGACCATGGTTTCACATCCATATATCTCATTGAAAACCAACTGGCAGACAGGGTCATTGCCATGGATATTAACCAGGGACCCTTGGAACGCGCCAGAGAGCATATCAGACAGTATGGAATGGGAGAAAAGATTTCTGTCCGGCTTTCCGACGGTGCCAGGGAGCTGGTTCCTGGAGAGGTAGACAGTCTTTTGATCAGCGGCATGGGTGGTGCACTGATCTGCAAAATCCTGGAGGATTCACCGGAGGTTGTGGCTAAGGTAAGAGAACTGATCCTGTCTCCCCAGTCAGAGCCTTTTCTGGTACGTCGTATGCTGCAGGACAAGGGATTTCTGATTGACCGGGAAGAAATGCTCTCGGAACAGGGAAAATTTTATGTGATTATTCATGCAGTGCCGGGAAATCAGCATTTTTCCAGAGAAGAGGAATATATATATGGAAAATATCTGATTGAAAGTAAGAATGTGGTTCTTTTACAGTTTTTGCAAAAAGAAAAAAGAAGAATTTATACTATTTTGCAGAAAATGGAAAGAGAACAGCTTTCGGAAGCTGCCAGTCTGCAAAAAAGAGAGCTGGAGGAAAAACTTCAGTTGATACAAAAGACGATTGACGCGATATAAATTTGTTTAAGGTAAGGAGGTGTGCATGTGATTAATGTAACAGTAGATGGTGCAGCAAGAGAATACCCGGAGGGAATTACATACCTGCAGATTTCAAAAGATTTTGCCAAAGAATATGGTTATGATATTATTCTGGCAAAAAACGGACAAAAGCTGGTTGAGCTGAACAAAAAGGTAAAGAAGGATTGTGAAGTGACATTTCTGACTACATCCAGTGAAAGTGGGCACAAGACCTATGTCCGTGGTGTTACACTGTTGATGCTCAAGTCTTTTTACCATGTGGTAAAGGAAGAAAAATTAAAAAATGTGTTTGTTAAACATATGCTGGGAGATAGCTGTTACTGTGAAGCGGAGGGCGTTGAACTGACAGAGGAGATACTGGCGGAGATTAAAAAAAAGATGCAGGAGCTGGTATCACTGGATCTGCCCTTTGTGAAACGTTCGGTAAGTACCTCAGAAGCATTGGAACTTTTTGCAAAGCATAAAATGCATGATAAGAAAAAATTATTTGAATACCGCCGTGTATCCAAAGTAAATATCTATACCCTGGATGGTTTTGAGGATTACTATTATGGTTATATGCCGGCTTCTACAGGAATATTGAAGTATTTTGACCTGGAGTTATATGAAAATGGTTTTCTGATCCATATGCCGGGAAAGAAAGTTCCGGACCAGCTGTCAGAATTTCACCCTAGTCCCAAGCTGTTTCAGACTTTGCAGGAGGCGAGCAACTGGGGAAGGATGATGTCAGTAGACACAGTGGGGGCGTTAAATGATGTAATAGCGCATGGAGGTATTACCGATTTGATCCTGGTACAGGAGGCATTGCAGGAAAAGAAGGTTGCGGAAATTGCAGAGAGGATTGCCCAGGATGGCAGTAAGAAATTTGTGATGATAGCAGGACCCTCCTCCTCTGGTAAGACATCCTTTTCTCACCGGCTTTCTATACAGCTTCGCACTTATGGGTTAAAACCACACCCGATTGCACTGGACAATTACTTTAAGGACCGGGCAGATACACCAAGGGATGAAAATGGTAATTATGATTTTGAATGTCTGGAAGCGATTGATATTGAAAAGTTTAACCAGGATATGACAGAACTTCTCCGGGGAGAACGGGTAGAGCTCCCAACCTTTAATTTTTTGATCGGAAAAAGAGAATACAATGGGGATTACCGGAAACTGGGACCAGACGATATTCTGGTGATTGAGGGAATTCATGGCCTTAATGAGAAGATGTCTTATTCTTTGCCTAAGGAGAGTAAATTTAAAATATATATCAGTGCACTGACGCAGTTAAACATTGATGAACACAACCGGATTTCTACAACAGATGGACGATTGATACGCCGGATGGTAAGGGATGCCAGGACAAGAGGCTCCTCAGCACTACAGACGATTGCCATGTGGCCTTCTGTAAGAAGAGGGGAGGACCGGTATATCTTTCCATTTCAGGAGGAAGCTGATGTGATGTTTAATTCAGCTCTGATTTATGAACTGGCGGTGTTAAAACCTTATGCGGAATCGATTCTATTTGGGATACCAAAGGATGTGCCGGAGTATATTGAGGCGAAACGCCTGCTGAAGTTTCTGGATTATTTCATCGGGGTCAGCAGTGAGGAGATTCCCCAAAATTCCCTGATGCGGGAGTTTGTAGGTGGCAGCATTTTTAATGTATAAGGCATGAAAAGTACATTTCAGTTTGATTACACTAGAAAAGGAGAATAAAATGGCTAAATTAATCGATGGTAAGAAAATATCCACAGAGATCAAGGATGAATTAAAGGAGAAGGTGGCACAGCTGAAGGAGAAGGGGAAAGAGGTTACCCTTGCTGTGATCCAGGTTGGGAATGATCCGGCTTCTACTGTTTATGTGGGCAATAAGAAAAAGGCATGTGCTTATATTGGAATCAATTCACTGTCGTATGAACTGCCGGAGGAGACTACCCAGGAGGAGCTGCTGGATTTGGTCCGTCAGCTCAATGAGAGGAAAGAGGTCAATGGTATTCTGGTCCAGCTTCCTCTGCCGGAACAGATTGATGAGGATACGGTCATCCGTGCGATTGCACCGGAAAAAGATGTAGATGGATTCCATCCTCAGAGTGTAGGTTTGCTGAGCATTGGACAGAAGGGCTTCGTATCCTGTACTCCGGCCGGAATTATCCAGCTGCTGAAACGCTCAGGCATTTCTATTGAAGGGAAAGAGTGTGTGGTGATCGGAAGAAGCAATATTGTTGGAAAGCCAATGGCTATGCTGCTGATTCGGGAAAACGGGACCGTGACCGTTTGTCATTCCCGCACAAAGGATTTAAAGGAAGTGACAAAACGTGCTGACATTCTGGTGGTTGCGATCGGAAAGAAAAAGTTTGTTACCGCTGATTATGTAAAGGAAGGAGCCGTTGTCATTGATGTTGGAATGCACCGTCAGGAAAATGGAAAACTTTGCGGGGATGTGGATTTTGATTCCGTAGAGCCGGTAGCCAGTGCGATTACCCCGGTTCCGGGAGGAGTGGGTCCGATGACTATTGCGATGCTGATGAACAACTGTGTAGAGTCTGCAACAATGTAGGAATAGAAGGGAAACAATGGCAGGAACAGTCGCAAAGAGAGGAAGTTGTTTTGAAGATATATTTTGTTTCATTAGGATGTGATAAAAATCTGGTAGACAGTGAAATGATGCTGACCTCCCTGAGAAAGGATGGTTTTGAGATTACCAACGATGAGGCAGAGGCAGAGATTATCATTGTCAATACCTGCTGTTTTATTGGAGATGCCAAGGAAGAGAGCATCAATACTCTGTTGGAGATGGCAGAGTACAAGGAAACGGCAAAATGCCGCCTTCTGGTGGCAGCCGGTTGTCTGGCACAGCGGTATCATGAAGAAATCCAGACAGAGATTCCAGAGGTAGATGTAATCATTGGTACCATGGGTTACGAAAATCTGACGGTTGCCTTAAAACAGGCACTGGAAGAAAACCATGTAGTGGAAAGCCTGAAGGATATCAACTATCTGCCAGAACCGTTGACAGACAGAGATAGTACATCTGGAGGATATTATGCTTATCTGAAAATTGCGGAGGGATGTGATAAGCATTGCAGCTATTGTATTATTCCAAAGGTCCGTGGCAGTTACCGAAGTGTTCCCATGGAGAATCTGGCAGCACAGGCAGAACATCTGGTGGAGAACGGTGCCAGAGAATTGATTTTGGTGGCACAGGAAACAACACTCTATGGGACAGACCTCTATGGAGAGAAGTCCCTGCCAGAGCTGTTGGAAAAATTGTCTGAAATAGAAGAACTTCGCTGGATTCGCATTTTATACTGTTATCCAGAAGAGATTACCCAGGAACTTATCGATGCCATAAAACGGCTTCCCAAGGTGTGCCATTATCTGGATATTCCGATACAGCATGGCTCTGATACCATTTTACAGAGGATGGGACGGCGTACCAGCAAGAAACAGCTGATGGAAACTGTGGAAACCCTTCGCAGGGAGATACCGGATATTACATTGAGGACAACCCTGATTACCGGATTTCCAGGAGAAACTGAGGAAGAATTTGAAGAGCTCAGGGAGTTCGTACGTACCATCCGCTTTGAACGTCTGGGTGTCTTTGCCTATTCCCAGGAGGAGGATACGCCAGCGGCACAGATGGAAAACCAGATTCCACAGGAGGTTAAGGAAGCGCGCCGGGATGAGATTATGGCTCTGCAACAGGAGATTGCCTTTGAAAAGAGCGAGTCGCATATTGGCGAGGTATTCGACGTGATGATCGAGGGGAATCTGCCAGAGGAGGGAGTTTATATTGCCAGAACGTATATGGACGCTCCGGAGGTAGATGGATATGTTTTTGTAGATACACAGTGGCAGCTTATGTCGGGAGATTTTCTGACAGTAAAGATTACTGGCGCAGACGAATATGACCTGATTGGAGAGGTTGTAGAAGATTAAACATGAATTCAGGATGGAGGTTATTATGAATTTACCAAATAAGATTACAATGTTCCGTGTCGTTTTAATTCCGTTTTTTGTATTTTTTATGCTTTCGGAGCAGATACCATATTATAATTACATAGCGGCAGCTATATTTATTGTGGCAAGTCTGACTGATACGCTGGACGGCTATATTGCAAGAAAATATAATCTTGTGTCTAATTTCGGGAAATTTATGGATCCTTTGGCAGATAAGCTTTTAGTCAGCTCTGCATTGATCTGCTTTGTAGCGATTCCAGATAATCCAATGCCTGCGTGGGCAGTGATCATCATTATCAGCCGGGAATTTATTATCAGCGGATTCCGTCTGGTGGCTTCCGATGCGGGAATTGTTATTGCTGCCAGCTATTGGGGAAAGATAAAGACAGTGGTACAGATGATCATGTCTGTTTTGCTGATTCTGAATTTCAGCGGCCAGGTGATTGATCTTGTGGAACTTGTGTTGATTTATGCAGCAGTGGCATTGACTGTCATTTCCCTGATTGACTATCTGTATAAAAATTGGAAGGTCATGCAGGATGGACAAATGTAAAAGATGTAAAAACGGCTGAAAGGAAGTGATATAGGCGATGACAACAGCAGAAAAGCTGGTACAGTGTCTGACGGAAAAGGGACTTCAGATTTCCACAGCGGAATCCTGTACGGGAGGGATGATTGCTTCCTGTATTGTGGATGTTTCTGGTGCATCATTTGTCTTTGAGGAAGGATATGTTACCTATTCTAACAGGGTGAAGGAGAAACTGCTGGAGGTGTCGCCGGACACGATAGGAAAATACACTGTTGTCAGCAATCAGGTGGCTGAGGAGATGGCGGCAGGTGTGGCAAGAGTGACAGGGGCTGATATTACCATATCAGTTACCGGCTATGCTGGTCCGGATGCGGCAGAGGACGGGACACCTGCGGGTACTGTTTATATCGGTATCTGCTATCAGGAAGAGACAAAGGGATATCATTTCCAGTTCGATGGAGACCGGAGGCAGGTAAGGGAACAGGCGTCAGAGCAGGCACTTTCCCTGGCTCTGGATACTCTTCTGGAAGAAAGAACGGCTGATGAAAAGCCTGGCGGGAAAGGTTAGGTCATTGCAGAAAATGAGCAAAGTAGTTGTAATCGGCGGTGGTGCAGCGGGAATGATGTGTGCTGTAGCTGCGGCTGATCAGGGACATCAGGTGATACTGATAGAAAAAAATGAAAAGCTGGGAAAAAAGATATATATTACCGGAAAGGGACGTTGTAATATTACCAACGACAGTGATGTGGAAAATCTTTTGAATCATACCATGTCAAATGCAAAGTTCATGTACAGTGCATATTATAGCTTTGACAGTCAGCGGATGATGGAGTTTTTGCGGCAGGAGGGACTGGGGTTAAAGACAGAACGGGGAAACCGGGTGTTTCCGGTATCTGACCATTCTTCTGATGTGATAAAGACATTGCAGCAGGCAATGAAAAAAAGAGGCGTCAGAATCATCCTTCATACAAAAGCACTGGAGGTCTTAGAGAAAGATGGACATTGCAGCGGAGTGTCCTGCCAGACAGAGGGAAAGCAGCCGGAGTGCCTAGATGCAGATGCTGTTGTGGTTGCAACAGGAGGTCTTTCTTATCCTTCCACAGGTTCTACCGGTGATGGATACCGTTTTGCACAACAGACAGGCCATCGGATGAAAGAAACTTCACCTTCTCTGGTGCCTTTTGAGATCAGAGAGGATTTTGTCAGACGGTTACAGGGACTTTCTCTGAAAAACGTATCGCTGAAGCTGTTCTGCGGCAGAAAGGTTCTATACGAAGAGCAGGGAGAGATGCTGTTTACCCATTTTGGAATCAGTGGTCCTCTGGTGTTATCTGCCAGCAGTTATGCTTCCGGCAGGAAGCAGGAAATGTCGGTGTGCCTGGATTTGAAGCCGGCATTGTCAGAAAAGCAGATGGATGAAAGAATACTTCGTGATTTTGGAAGCTGTAAAAACAGCTATTTTAAAAACAGTCTGGCAAAATTGCTGCCGGGCAAGATGATTCCAGTGATGGTGGAGTTATCTGGTATTGATCCGGACAAACCGGTGAATGAAGTGACGAAGGAAGAACGGAAACGGCTGGCAGAACTGTTCAAACGGCTTCCGATGACCATTGAAAATCTTCGGGGCTATCAGGAAGCAATCATTACCCGGGGTGGTGTATCTGTTAAGGATGTGAATCCGGCAACCATGGAATCTAAAGTGCTGCCGGGACTTTATTTTGCCGGGGAAGTATTAGATCTGGATGCCATGACAGGAGGCTATAATCTTCAGATCGCCTGGTCTACTGGTTATCTGGCGGGCAGTTCCATTCCTGGAAATGCCTGATTGATGCGAAGTTGAGAAATCTTACAGCATGTGCTTCTCCTGGTGTGAAAAGGATCGGTGCCAGACAGGTACATACTATGGGAAGAAGTATAAGAAAAAATAGAGAATACTATGACAAAATAGGAGGAATATGCAATGAATAGCATCGCGATCGATGGACCTGCCGGAGCAGGAAAAAGCACGATAGCAAAAATGGTGGCAAAAAAACTGGATTTTATCTATGTGGATACCGGAGCAATGTATCGCGCCATGGCTCTTTATTTTATCCGTAATCAGATTGATGACCGGGATGAGAGGAAAATTGCAGAGGCATGTAAAGAGATCTGCGTTTCCCTGGAATATCAGAATGGAGAGCAGCAGGTACTGTTAAATGGGGAGAATGTGAATGATTTCATACGGACAGAGGAAGTTAGCATGATGACTTCGAATACCTCAAAATATCCGGCGGTGAGAGAAAAACTGTTAAGTCTGCAGAGAGAGCTGGCAGAGAGCCGCAATGTGATAATGGATGGAAGAGATATTGGAACCTGTGTACTTCCCGGTGCCAGTGCAAAAATTTATCTGACTGCCAGTTCTGCGGAGCGTGCCAGAAGAAGATATCAGGAACAGACGGAACGGGGGATATCCTGTGACTTACAGGATATTGAAAGAGATATCATTGCCAGGGATGAGCAGGATATGAGCCGTGAAATTGCACCGCTTCGCCAGGCAGAAGATGCGGTACTGGTGGATTCTTCTGACATGACGATTGAACAGGTGGTGGAGGAAATCATCCGTATTTACCGGGAGAACGTGTGAAAACGAAGATGGAGGAAGACGATGGAAGTGACGGTGGCAAAAAGTGCAGGCTTCTGCTTTGGGGTGAAACGCGCTGTGGATATGGTATACAATGAGGCAGCCCAGGGGGGAAAGGTATATACATTGGGACCTATTATACACAATGAACAGGTGGTGGAGGATTTAGCAGCCAAAGGAGTGACCGTGATTGATTCCCCGGAAGAATTAAAGGGAACCACTGGAGGAACTGTGATTATCCGTTCTCATGGTGTACCAGAAGAAATCTTCCGTCGACTGGAGCAGTATGACATCAAAATCGTGGACGCGACCTGTCCCTTTGTGGGAAAGATTCACCGCATTGTCCGGGAGAAATACCAGCAGGGCTATCAGATTGTTATCATTGGCAATAAACTTCATCCGGAGGTGGAAGGAATCCGGGGCTGGTGTCATGAGGAGGCGATCGTGATCGAAACACTGGAAGAAGCACAAAAATTTCAGCCGATTTCAGGAAAAAAATTGTGTATTGTGTCACAAACGACATTTAATTACAAGAAATTCAAAGATATAGTTGATATTTTTGAAAAAAAGAGTTATGATATAATTGTTATGAATACAATTTGCAACGCTACCGAAGAGCGTCAGACAGAAGCAGGTACTATTGCAAGGCAATCCGACGCGATGTTAGTAATAGGTGGAAAACATAGTTCGAATACTCAGAAGCTCTATGAGATATGCAGCCGAGAATGTCCGAACACATATTTTATACAGACACTTGATGACCTGGATTTGGAACAATTTCAATCTTTTCGTAGCGTGGGTATTACTGCAGGGGCTTCAACCCCAAATAATATTATTAAGGAGGTTCAATCATATGTCAGAGGTGAACAATGAATTTGAACAGTTATTGGACGAATTTGAAGTAACAATCCACAATGGAGAGATTGTAGAAGGGACAGTTATCGACGTTAAGGAAGATGAGATCGTGCTGAACATTGGTTACAAAGCAGATGGTATCATCACACGTAACGAGTACAGTAACCAGTCTGGTATTGACTTAAGAGACGTGGTGAAAGCCGGCGATACCATGAAGGCAAAGGTCCTGAAGGTAAATGACGGCGAAGGTCAGGTTCTTCTTACTTACAAGCGTCTTGCAATGGAGAAGAGCAATGAGCGTATCAAAGAAGCGTTTGAGAATAAAGAAGTATTAAAAGCTCCTGTTGCAGCTGTTTTAGCAGGTGGATTAAGTGTTGTTATCGAGGAGACCAAAATCTTTATTCCTGCCAGTCTGGTATCAGATACTTATGAGAAGGATCTTTCCAAGTATGCAGGACAGGAGATTGAATTTGTTGTTACCGAGTTCAATCCTAAGAAGAGAAGGATCATTGGTGACAGAAAGCAACTGTTAGTTGCTGAGAAGAAGAAACTTCAGGAAGAGTTATTTGCAAGAATCAAAGTTGGTGATACGGTAGAAGGTACTGTTAAGAATCTGACAGACTTTGGTGCATTCATTGATTTAGGTGGTGCAGATGGTCTTCTTCATATTTCTGAGATGTCCTGGGGACGTGTTGAAAATCCGAAAAAGGTATTTAAAGTTGGAGACGTTACCAAGGTATTGATCAAAGACATTAAGGATGATAAGATTGCCCTCAGTTTGAAGTTCGAGGATCAGAATCCTTGGTTAAATGCTGATGGTAAGTACAGTGTTGGTTCTGTTGTAACCGGTAAGGTTGCCAGAATGGCTGATTTTGGAGCATTTGTTGAGTTAGAGCCTGGTGTGGATGCACTGCTTCATGTTTCTCAGATTTCCAAAGAGCATGTTGACAAGCCATCTGATGTATTGAAGATTGGTCAGGAAATCGAGGCGAAGGTTGTTGACTTCAACAATGAGGAGCATAAAATCAGCTTAAGCATGAAAGCATTATTAAATGATGCACAGCCAGAAGAGGAAGCCGTAGAAGAAGAGTCTGTAGATGATGCAGAATAATTAAGAGTGTATTATTCGCCAATCCGTATATTGTCTGGGTTGGCGAATTTTTCTTTGAAAAAAATTGGGATTTGCAGATAAGATCCGTAAATTATTCAGGGAAGGTAAAAAGGAGGGATGGTATGGGTGATTACGAAGTCTTTAAAACAAAAATACTTCAGTTGACAAAGATTGATTTGAATTGTTATAAAGAACGTCAGATGAAAAGAAGGATTGATGCATTGATTGGAAAATGTAAGATTTCTTCTTATGATGAATATGTTGATGCGTTGAAAAAGGATTCTAAACTGCTGGAGGAGTTTGTTGCATATCTGACCATTAATGTTTCAGAGTTTTACCGCAATCCGGATCAATGGAAGATTTTGGAAAACGAAATTCTTCCTTATCTGTTTGAACGTTTTGGCAATAATATTAAAATTTGGAGTGCGGCGTGTTCTACCGGAGATGAGCCATATACCTTAGTGATGCTTCTGGCAAAATTTATTCCGATCAACCGGATTAAGATCATAGCCACCGATATTGACAAGCAGGTGCTGGAGAAGGCTCAGATGGGAATTTATGATGAGAAGAGCCTGAAGGGACTGCCGAAGGAATTTTTGACGAAATACTTTACAAAGGTGGGAAGCAGGAGCTATCAGATTTCAGAGGAAGTAAAAAAATGTGTGGAATTTCAGCGACATAATCTGTTAAAGGATCCATATCCAAAGAATTGTGATATGATTGTCTGCCGGAATGTTATGATCTATTTTACGGAAGAGGCAAAAAAAGACATCTATTTGAAGTTTAATGATTCTTTGAAGAAGGATGGTATGTTGTTTGTGGGAAGTACAGAACAGATCATATCACCGGGAGAGTTTCATTTCTCTACATATAAGTCTTTCTTCTATAAGAAAGATTAAAAAGAGAATAATAGGAAGCCGTAATGTGGAAGAAAAGACCCATTACGGCTTTTGTTTTTTTATCTTTCGTTCTATCCTTGCACTATAGAGCAATTTCGAGTACAATATATTTTGTATGCGTATGCATGTATGTCAAGAGATGAATTTGGTTGTGCCGGCTGAGAGGCATATTTCATGGAAAGAAAGGCGTGATTAGTAAGATGAGTGACAAAATTAAAGTGGTTGTAGATGCTATGGGCGGTGATGATGCGCCGGACGTGACGGTACATGGTGCCATCGATGCATTGAAGGAATCGGAAAATATTCATATTATTCTGGTAGGACGCACCGAAGAAATTAAGAAAGAATTAGCAAAATATACATTTGATGAGAGCCGGATCGAAATCGTCCATGCGGAGGATGTGATTGGTTTTGATGAGCCTCCGGTTATGGCAATCCGGAAAAAGAAAGACTCTTCTATCGTTGTGGGAATGAATTTAGTGAAAAAAGGTGAGGCAGATGCTTTTGTATCAGCTGGAAGTACCGGGGCGATCCTGGTAGGCGGCCAGATGGTAGTGGGACGTATCAAAGGGGTTGAACGTGCTCCTCTGGCACCGTTGATTCCGACTACCAAAGGAGTATCTCTCTTGATCGATTGTGGTGCTAATGTGGATGCCCGTTCTTCTCATTTAGTGCAGTTTGCAAAGATGGGTTCCATTTATATGAAAAATATTGTAGGGATAGAAAATCCAAGAGTAGCTATTGTTAATATCGGCGCAGAGGAAGAAAAGGGGAATATGCTGGTAAAGGAGACATATCCTTTATTGAAGGAATGCAAAGATATTAATTTCATTGGGAGCATTGAGGCAAGAGACATACCAAAAGGCGGAGCAGATGTCATTGTCTGCGAAGCATTTGTAGGAAATGTTATCCTGAAACTGTATGAGGGACTTGGTTCTGCTTTGCTGCATAAGGTTAAGGATGGTTTGATGCAGTCCTTACGCAGCAAGATTGGTGCCTTGTTGATCAAGCCGGCACTGAAAAGTACCATGAAGGACTTTGATGCCTCTGAATATGGCGGAGCACCTCTTCTGGGTCTGAAAGGGCTGGTAGTTAAAGCACATGGAAGTTCCAGTGAGACAGAGATTAAAACAGCAATCTTGCAGTGCATTTCCTTCAGCGAGCAGAAGATCAATGATCAGATTAAGGAAAATCTGACAACAGAGTAGCCGATGGTGTAAATTTGTGCCATCCGGTTAAAAGGAAAGCGGGATTTTGTATGGAATTTGAAAAGCTGCAGCAGCTTCTGGCGGAGATATTTTCTGTAGATCCGTCAGATATCAGGCTGGAAAAGTCATTTGTTAGGGATTATGGAGCAGATTCACTGGCTCTTTTTCAAGTGTTGATGGGTGTTGAGGCAAACTTTGGTATCATCATTGATGAAGAAAAGGCGGCTGACTGGGATACAGTAGGGCAGTTATGGGAATATCTACATACAAGATAGCCCGGTGGTGCAGAGATGTACGATCGGGTTAAGACAGGATATTATGAATGCAGTATAAGAAGATGCATACGGTTGCCGGTGTATGCAGAAAGGGAGAATGATATGAAGCAGGAAATGATTGCAGAATTTGAAAAAAAGATCGGGTATATCTTTCAGGATAAAAAATTACTGAGTACTGCACTGACACACAGCTCTTATTCCAATGAAAAGCGTTGGGAAAAGTATCAGTGTAATGAGCGTCTGGAGTTTTTAGGAGATGCCGTTCTGGAACTGGTATCCAGTGAATTTATTTTTCGGATGAATCCGCAGATGCCAGAGGGGGATATGACGAGAACCCGTGCCAGCTATGTCTGCGAGCCGACTCTGGCTCTTTGTGCCAGAGAAATCCATTTGGGAAAATATCTGCAGTTGGGAAAGGGCGAGGAGATGACTGGCGGCAGGGAGAGGGACTCGGTGCTTTCCGATGCATTGGAGGCAACCATTGGAGCTGTCTATATGGATGGTGGTTTTGAATCTGCAAAGAAATATATCAGAAATCATATTCTGAAAGATATCGAAAATAAAAAGCTCTTTTATGACAGCAAGACGATTTTACAGGAAATCGTTCAAAGTGAGGAAAATTCCAGACTGGAGTATGTACTTTTAAAGGAGGAGGGACCTGACCACTGTAAGGAATACACTGCGGCTGTTCTGGTCAATGGAGAACAGATGTCTACCGGGACAGGCCATACAAAGAAAAAGGCGGAACAGGCGGCTGCCTATGAAGCGATTCTGATTTTAAGGGCAGAAAAGATGTGATGAGGGAGAACAGGAATGTATTTAAAGAGTCTTGAGGTACATGGTTTTAAATCATTTGCCAATAAACTTGTATTTGAATTTCATAATGGAATTACAGCTATCGTTGGTCCGAATGGTAGTGGTAAAAGTAATGTGGCGGATGCCGTTCGCTGGGTACTGGGAGAGCAGAGTGCCAAGCAGCTCCGTGGGGCGAAGATGGAGGATGTCATCTTTGCAGGAACACAGATGCGTAAGCCGCTGGGGTATGCCTATGTTGCTATTACCATTAACAACGAAGACCATAAGCTGAATGTGCCGTATGAGGAGGTAACTATTGCCAGACGTGTTTATCGTTCCGGCGAGAGCGAATACCTGCTCAACGGAGCAAGCTGCCGTCTGAAAGATGTACAGGAGCTTTTATTTGACACCGGTATCGGAAAAGAAGGTTATTCCATTATCGGCCAGGGACAGATTGATAAAATTCTCAGCGGAAAACCGGAAGAACGGCGGGAGTTGTTTGATGAGGCAGCGGGAATTGTAAAATTTAAAAAGAGAAAAGCAACCGCAGAGAAAAATCTGGAAGAAGAAAAGCAGAATATGGTTCGTATTGAAGATATTCTGTCTGAATTGGAAAAACAGGTTGGACCTCTGGAAAAACAGTCAGAAAAAGCAAGGGAATATTTAAAATTCCGTGATGAGCTCCGCAATCTGGATGTCAACATGTTTCTGAATGAATATGACAGAATTCAGGAAGAGGTCACAGAACTGGCTAAAAAACAGGAGATCGCGGCAGGAGATTTGGAGCGGACCCGGCAGGAATTTGAAAAAACGAAGGAGGAGTATGTCCGGGTAGAGACAATTCTGGAGGAGCACAATTATAATCTGGAGGAGAGCAGGGACAGGCTCACTGCGGCAAAGGTTTCCCTAAACCAGTATGAAGGCGACGTAAAGGTCATCCAGGAACAGATTCATGCGGCGAAGCAGAATGAAAGTCATTATCAGGAACGTCTTGACAGCCTGATGCAAGCCTTAAAACAGGCAAAGGAACAGAGAGAGCATTACAAGAGACAGCAGGATGAGCTGGATGTAAAGTTGAAGGAGCTGCATCAGGAACAGGAAAGTTCCCAGAAGACATTACAGGAAATCACTGGTGGGATTCAAAACGTGGAACGGGAGATTGCAGACTGCAACAATGAGATGCTGGAGGCGATCAATGAAGCGTCTACCATTAAGTCAGAACAGCAAAAATATGAGACCTTGTTGGAGCAGGTAAATCTGAAACGGGCAGAGCTTACCAAGCGGGTTCTGGAAAACAAGTCAGAGGCAGCATTGCTGCAGGAAGCAATGGAGAAGCAGAAACAGGCATTGATAGATGTCTCTGACCAGATTAAGGGAATGGATATCATCAATGAAGAAATCAGGGATACCATTCAGAAGATATCCCATCAGAATCAGGAGCTGGAGTCGGAACACAGAGAGGTACAGCAGAAGTTCCATATGGAAAATTCCAGATTAAATTCCCTGAAAAATATGACAGAGCGTTATGAAGGCTTTGGACAGAGTATCCGCCGTGTCATGGAACAAAAGTCAAACTATCCGGGGATTATTGGTGTCGTGGCAGATATCATCCGGGTGGACAAGGATTATGAAATTGCCATTGAAACAGCATTGGGCGGAAGCATTCAGAATATCGTGACAGACAACGAACAGACGGCAAAGGCGATGATTGCCCATCTGAAGAAAAACCGTTATGGACGAGCTACCTTTCTTCCTCTGACCAACATCTCAGGAAGAGCGGCAAACAGTGCTCAGAATATCTTGTCAGAACCTGGTGTGATCGGACTGGCATCGACTCTGGTGCAGACAGATGAACAGTTTGGAAAGCTGGTGGAATATCTGTTGGGCCGTTTTATTGTGGTAGATCATATTGACCATGCCATTGCGTTAGCAAAAAAATATCACCATACCATACGAATCGTTACCAAAGAGGGTGAATTATTAAGCCCCGGCGGTTCTATGTCTGGTGGTGCTTATAAAAACAACAATAATCTGCTGGGACGCCGTCGTGAAATGGATGATCTGGAAGAACGCGTACAGTCACTCAAATCCCGTTTAAAAGAAATTGCTGCGGAAATTGAAAAAGGACAAAAAGAACAGAGAGAACAGCAGAAGGCGGTGGAGGATAATAACCGGATCCGTCAGGATCTGATAGTAAAGCAAAATACGGCGAAGATTAATTATGACCGTGCAGCGGGAGATTTTCAGAAAAACCAGGATGATCTGGAGCAGATTCAGTTGGACAGCCAGGGAATTGAAAGCCAAAAAGAGGAGCTGAAAAGAGAACTCCAAAATCTGGAGGTAAGTATTTCTGACAGCGAGTCCCAAAATAAGGACAAAGAAGCCAGAATAGAAGAGCTGAATGAAAAGCTGGAGCAGATGAGACAGCAGGAAAAAGAACTGGCAGAAAAGAACAATGAACTGCTGTTAGAAATTGCTGCCCAGTCGCAGAGCAAGGAATTTGCCGAGAAAAATCTTGTCCGGGTAGGACAGGCATTAGATCAATATGAACAGGAGTTTTCCCAACTGGAAGAAAGCAGTCGGCAGGCTGGAAACCTGATGGGAGAAAAACAGAGGGAAATCCAGTCTGTCCAGGAGAAAATCCAGGATACAAAGGCCGGAATTTCAAAGTTGGAGGAGAAGATCCAGGAGGAAAACAGGCAGAAGGAAGAACTGTCCAGTAAGCATAAAGGATTTTTTGAGCAGAGGGAGAGTCTTTCCGGTCAGATGAATGAGTTGGATAAAGAATGCTTCCGATTGAATAACCAGAAGGAAAAACTGGGAGAAAAAATAGATTCCTATACCAGTTATATGTGGGAACAGTATGAACTTACCTACCATGCAGCGGAACAGTTGAAGACAGAAAGTTCCCTGACTCCGGCGCAGATGAAACAGGAAATCAGTTCCCTGAAAGGAAAGATTAAGAACCTGGGCGATGTCAATGTGAATTCGATCGAACAGTATAAGGATGTATTAGACCGATACACGTTGTTAAAATCCCAGCATGACGACTTGTTGAAAGCGGCAGAAGTATTGCAGGGTGTCATCGAAGAGCTGGACGGCGAAATGCGCAGGCAGTTTGAGACGCAGTTTGCAGAGATCAGGGTACGGTTTGACAAAGTGTTTAAAGAGCTGTTTGGTGGAGGTCGTGGAACACTGGAGCTGATGGAGGATGAGGATATTCTTACAGCAGGAATTAAGATCATTGCCCAGCCACCAGGAAAGAAGCTTCAGAATATGATGCAGCTGTCAGGTGGGGAAAAAGCACTGACTGCCATTGCCCTGTTATTTGCGATACAAAGCCTGAAACCATCTCCGTTCTGCTTATTGGACGAGATTGAGGCGGCGTTGGACGATTCCAATGTTACCCGCTATGCAGACTATTTACATAAACTGACGAAGGACACCCAGTTTATTGTCATTACTCACCGCCGTGGAACAATGAATGCAGCAGATATCCTGTATGGTATTACGATGCAGGAAAAAGGAGTTTCCACATTAGTTTCGGTTAATCTGCTGGATGAAAAGGATATTGTAAATTAACTTGATAGAAATGGAGATTACTATGGGAGAGAGAAAAGGTTTTTTTGGAAAATTGATAAATGGTCTGACCAAAACAAGAAATAGTTTTGTGTCTGGAATTGATTCTCTTTTTAGTGGATTTTCAGAGATCGATGAGGATTTCTATGAGGAATTGGAGGAAATCCTTATCATGGCTGATATCGGTGTGGCTACGACCGAAAAGATTATTGAAAATCTGAGAGAAAAGGTAAAAGAGCAGAAAATTAAGGAAATTTCGGTTTGCCGTGATTTACTGATCGATTCCATCAAAGAGCAGATGAAGGTGGAAGAATCGGCATATGAATTTGAAAACAGGACATCTGTTGTTCTGCTGATTGGTGTCAACGGAGTGGGAAAGACAACCTCCGTGGGTAAACTTGCCGGACAGATGAAGGAACAGGGAAAGAAAGTAATTCTGGCAGCGGCAGATACCTTCCGTGCTGCAGCTATTGACCAGCTGACAGAATGGGCACACCGTGCCGGTGTAGAGATTATCGCCGGACAAGAGGGGGGAGACCCAGCGGCAGTTGTATATGATGCAGTCAATGCGGCAAAGGCAAGAAAGGCGGATGTGCTGATCTGTGATACGGCTGGACGCCTTCATAACAAAAAGAATCTGATGGAAGAGCTGAAAAAGATAAACCGGATCATTGAAAGAGAATTTCCAGAGGCATACAGGGAAACATTAGTAGTACTGGATGGAACCACCGGACAGAATGCATTGGTGCAGGCAAAACAGTTTAGTGAGGTGGCAGATATTACCGGCATTGTTCTGACGAAGCTGGACGGGACAGCCAAGGGAGGAATTGCCATAGCAATCCAGTCAGAGATGAATATTCCGGTAAAATATATTGGTATCGGAGAAAAGATCGATGATCTGCAAAAGTTTGACGCAGACCGTTTTGTGGATGCATTATTTGAACAAAATCAGGATTAGAAAGAGGAAATGAGGAATTATTATGATGACATTAGATAAATTTGAGGAAGCTTCCGAAAAGGTAAAAGAAGTAACACTTCCAACCAATCTCATTTACAGCGAGTATTTTTCAGAAATGACAGGAAACAAGGTTTATCTCAAGCCGGAAAATTTACAGAATACAGGTGCCTATAAGGTAAGAGGAGCGTATTACAAGATCAGTACACTGACAGAGGAAGAGAAAACAAAGGGACTGATCACAGCATCTGCCGGCAATCATGCCCAGGGCGTGGCAAATGCAGCAAAGATCTATGGGGTTCCTGCTGTAATCGTGATGCCCACCACTACACCACTCATAAAGGTAAACAGAACGAAAAGTTACGGCGCGGATGTGGTTCTTCATGGCAACGTTTATGATGAATCTTATCAGAAAGCAGTAGAGCTGGCACAGGAAGAGGGATATACCTTTGTCCATCCATTTAATGATCTGGCAGTTGCTACCGGACAGGGGACCATTGCTATGGAAATCTTTAAGGAGCTTCCAACGGTAGATATCATTCTGGTCCCGATCGGTGGCGGCGGACTGGCTGCGGGGGTGTCTACCCTTGCCAAGCTGTTGAATCCCAACATCAAGGTCATTGGTGTGGAACCTGCCAATGCGGCATGCATGAAGGCATCTCTGGAAGCAGGAGAGATTGTATCGCTTCCAAGCGCAGTGACTATAGCGGACGGTACTGCAGTAAAAACACCGGGAGATATTGTATTTCCGTATATCCAGAAAAATATTGATGAAATTATAACTATTGAAGACCAGGAACTGATTGTCAATTTCCTGGATGTGGTGGAAAACCATAAGATGGTAGTGGAGAATTCTGGTCTTTTGACGGTAGCTGCCCTGAAGCATTTGAACTGCAGGGATAAGAGGGTCGTCTCCATTCTGAGCGGCGGTAATATGGACATCATCACGATGGCATCTGTTGTACAGCATGGTCTGATTGAGAGAGACCGGGTATTTACTGTATCTGTACAGCTGCCGGACCGTCCGGGTGAGCTGGTACATGTGGCAAATATCATTGCCGGGCTGAAGGGTAATGTAATCCGTCTGGAACACAACCAGTTTGTCAGTATCAACCGGAATGCGGCGGTAGAGCTGAAAATCACACTGGAAGCATTTGGACACGAGCATAAGAACCAGATTGTGTCAGCACTGCGTACCAATGGCTATGACCCGAAGGTAGAAAGTCCAACGAGCATCTATGAATAAAAGATGATTTTTATAACTATCGAGAGATTTATGCACAGAATTTATGTGCAGGAATGGAGGTTACAGTGACAGATAAGTTTTATGGCCAGGAGCTTTTGCATACACCGGGAGGTGTGAGAGATATTTACGGTGCAGAATGTGCCAGCAAGTTAAAGGTGCAAAATGAACTGCATCAGGTATTAAATTCCTATGGTTTCCGTGATATTCAGACACCAACCTTTGAATATTTTGACATATTCAGTAAGGAGCGTGGAACAGTACAGCCTAATGCCATGTTTAAGTTTTTTGACAGAGGAAATAACACCCTGGTATTGAGACCGGATATTACGCCGTCTATTGCAAGATGCGTGGCAAAGTATGACCGGGAGGAGCAGATGCAGATCCGTCTTTGTTATGCAGGAAATACCTTTGTCAATACCACTCCATATAAAGGAAAACTGCAGGAGGTAACCCAGCTGGGAGCTGAGCTTGTCAATGATGACAGTTCTGATGCCGATGCGGAGATGGTTGCCCTGACTGTGGAATGTCTTCTGAAGAGTGGGTTAAAGGAGTTCCAGCTGGAGGTTGGTCATGCTGACTTTTTGCGGGGACTGGTGGAGGAAGCCGGTTTTGGGGAATCAGAGATTGGTAAGCTGCAGGAGCTGATTGAGAGTAAAAACTTCTTTGGAGTAGAGGAACTATTGGACCGTCTGACTGTTTCCCGAGACTTAAAGGAAATTTTCTTAAAGCTGCCGGAGCTTTTGGGAGATTTTAAAGAATCTATGGAGTTTGTGAAGTCCAGAACAAAGAGTGAGAGAGTATTGAAGGCACTGGATCGTCTGGCAAAGATAGAACAGATCGTGTCTCTGTATGGCTTTTCACAATATATTACGATTGACCTGAGTATGCTTAGTACATACAGCTATTATACCGGAGTGATCTTCCGGGCATATACTTATGGAAACGGAGAAGCTCTGGCAAGCGGAGGACGCTATGACAGTCTGGTGGCACAGTTTGGCAAGGAAGCACCTGCCATTGGAATGTGTATTGTACTGGACCAGCTGATGCTTGCTTTGGAACGTCAGCATCTGCTCAATGATGAGGTGCTTGGTGGTACTATTTTGCTATATACAGCAGACGTCCGTGAAAAGGCACACCAGTTATTGACAAAGCTCCGTGGTGATGGGAAGACTGTCCAGATGATGAGAAAATCCTCCAGAAAGGATATTGCCCAGTATCAGGAATATGCACAGCGCATTGGCGCAGATGAGATATTATATGTTCAAAAGGATGAGATTTTAAAGTATTAGAGCGAAAGGTTACGCGCCAAAGCAGCGCGGAAATGGAGGCTGACTATGAGATATATTACATTTGCATTGGCAAAGGGAAGACTGGCAAAGCATACCCTGAGTCTGTTGGAGCAGATTGGTATCACCTGCGAGGAAATGAAGGATGAAAAAACAAGAAAGCTGATTTTTGTCAATGAAGAACTTGGATTTAAATTTTTCCTTTCCAAGGCAACAGATGTTCCTACCTATGTGGAGATGGGAGCAGCAGATATCGGGGTCGTGGGAAAGGATACGATTCTGGAAGAGGGACGCAAGTTGTATGAGGTGCTGGATCTGGATGTGGGAAAATGCCGTATGTGTGTGGCAGGACCGGAAAGTGCCAGAGAAAAACTGCAGGATGGTTCTCTGATCCGTGTTGCAAGTAAATATCCAAGAATCGCCAAGGATTATTTTTATAATACAAAGCACCAGACAGTGGAGATTATCAAACTCAATGGCTCTGTGGAACTGGCACCGATCGTAGGGTTGTCTGAGGTGATCGTGGATATCGTGGAAACAGGTTCTACCTTAAAGGAAAATGGATTAAAGGTTCTGGAGGAAATCTGTCCGTTATCTGCCCGTGTTGTGGTCAATGAGGTGAGTATGAAGATGGAGCATGAGCGTATTACCAAGCTCATTAAAGAGTTAAAGGGTGTTATCAGTCAATAAGAATGGAGGTTATCTGATATGCGGATTGTTAAATTAACAGAAAATGAGAAGAATAATATATTGGAGAATATGCTGAAGAGAAGTCCAAACCAGTATGGAAAATATCAGGATACAGTGGATGAAATCCTGGACACAGTTAAGAAGAAAAAGGATGAGGCACTTTTTGAGTATACAAAGAAGTTTGATGGTGCCGATATCACACCGGAGAATATCCGTGTAACGAAGGAGGAAATAGAAGAAGCTTATACGCAGGTAGACCCTTCCTTAGTGGAGGTAATACGGAAGGCTTTGGTAAATATCCGTTCTTATCATGAGAAACAGATCCGTTACAGCTGGTTTGACAGCAAGCCGGACGGAACTCTGCTGGGGCAGAAGATTACTCCGCTGGAGAGAGTAGGTGTCTATGTACCGGGTGGAAAGGCAGTATATCCTTCCTCAGTTTTGATGAATGTACTTCCTGCAAAGGTGGCTGGTGTGGAAAAGATCATGATGACTACTCCGCCGGGAAAAGATGGCAGGGTTTATCCGGTCACTCTGGTAGCTGCCAATGAAGCCGGTGTTGATGAGATCTATAAAGTGGGAGGTGCCCAGGCTATTGCTGCACTGGCATTCGGGACAGAAAGTATCCGGAAGGTGGACAAGATCGTAGGCCCTGGAAATATGTTTGTGGCACTGGCAAAGAAAACAGTGTATGGTCATGTGAGCATAGACTCGATTGCAGGTCCTAGTGAAATTTTGGTGCTGGCAGATGAAACAGCAAATCCGCGTTATGTTGCAGCTGATTTATTGTCACAGGCAGAACATGATGAACTGGCATCTGCAATTTTGATCACCACCAGCATGGAACTTGCTGAAAAGGTATCGGAAGAGGTTGATGGTTTTGTGAAGGTTCTTTCCCGTAAGGAGATCATTCAGAAATCACTGGATTCCTATGGCTATATTCTGGTGGCTGACAGCATGGAGGATGCCATCGACACTGCCAATGAGATTGCTTCCGAACATCTGGAGATCATGACAAAAAATCCGTTTGATACCATGACCAGAATTAAGAACGCAGGAGCTATTTTCCTGGGAGAGCACAGCAGTGAGCCATTGGGAGATTACTTTGCCGGTCCTAACCATATTTTACCAACAAATGGTACTGCAAAGTTTTTCTCTCCATTGTCTGTAGATGACTTTGTAAAGAAATCCAGTATTATCTCTTATTCCAGAGAGGCGTTGGAGCTGATCCATGAGGATATTGAGAGCTTTGCCAGGTCTGAGAAACTTACAGCACATGCAAATTCTATTGCAGTCCGTTTTGAAAAATGATCAGGACATTTTGCCTGATTGCATGAAGGTAACGGTTGTTGTATAATATATCATATCATTAGTTGTATAGGTGACTTTGACAGATTTCTGGCAAGGGAGTCTGTCATTCTCCGATAGGAGAAAGGATAAGATAGTGGTAACAATGAGGAGCGTTTTTTAGAGTCTGGTACTAAAAGGAGGCTGGAAGGGTGCAGGAACAACGAATTGCAGAAGTAAACCGCAAAACTGGGGAGACAGACATTCATATGAAGCTGAATCTGGACGGCAGCGGAAAGACATCCATTGACACAGGAATTGGTTTTTTTGACCATATGCTCAACAGTTTTGCAAGACATGGTTTGTTTGATCTGGAGGTGTCTGTCAGAGGAGATTTGGAAGTGGATTCCCATCATACGATAGAGGATACCGGTATTGTATTGGGACAAGCTATAAAGGAAGCACTTGGAGACAAGAAAGGGATTCGCCGTTTTGGAGAATGTATGCTCCCGATGGATGAGACATTATTGTTATGTGCCTTGGATCTGTCAGGAAGGCCGTATCTTCAGTTTCATATGCCGCTGAGTGTCCCCCAGGTCGGAGCCTTTGACACGGAAATGGTACATGAATTTTTTTACGCAGTCAGCTACGCTGCCGGAATGAACCTGCATCTCAAGATGTTGGATGGAAGCAATAACCATCATATTATTGAGGCGGCATTTAAGGCATTTGCCAAAGCTCTGGATGGAGCTTCTATGTACGATGAGAGAATCCAGGATGTACTTTCTACAAAGGGAAGTTTATAAAATCAACGCAGAAACGAGGGCTTACTATGAATCAGAAAAAAATTATTCCATTTATCAATGCAGAAAATGAGCTGGTCTCCAATGTGATCAGAATAGCAGACCAATATTCCTGCGAGGGAGCAGACAGTCTGTTTTTATATAACTATACAGGAGACGAGGATTCCAGGGAAGAATTTCTGGCTGCGGTGAGACAGATTGAGAAAACGGTTGATATACCGTTTATTGTGGGAATCTATGTCAACCGGTTTGAGGATGCAAAAAAAGCATTATATACAGGTGCTTCCCAAGTGGTGATCCGTAAGGCGATGCTGCCGTCAGAAAAGGAGCTGAAGGAAATCCTTTCCCGCTTTGATAAAGAGAAGCTTGCCATTGAAATTGATATGATGCATGATTTTCAGACAGCAGAGCAGTTAAATGCTTTTTATGAGATGGGATTTGGAACCATTGTTCTGAAGCATGTGGAGATGACAGATAAATTCAAAACAGCTATTGAGGGAAGCAAGATGCAGCTTCTGGTACGTGACAGCCTGATCCGGAATGATCTGGCGGAGATATTATCGCTGGAGGATATTGCGGGAATTTCTACCAATTACTTTGAGGACAAGGATATTTATAAGGCAAAAAGAAGTTTAAAAAAGCAGGGGATGGATGTAGAAATCTTTGAAAGCATTATGGAATTTTCTGATTTCAAGACACTGGATAATGGACTGGTGCCTGTCGTAGTACAGGATTACCGTACCAGCGAGGTGTTGATGGTGGCTTATATGAATGAAGAGTCCTATCAACGTACTTTGGAAACAGGGAAAATGACTTATTACAGCCGGAGCAGGCAGGAGCTTTGGTGTAAGGGGGATACTTCTGGTCACTATCAGTATGTAAAGAAGCTCTGGATTGACTGTGACAGGGACACGATGCTTGCCAAGGTGCGTCAGGTGGGTGCTGCCTGTCATACAGGAAACCGTTCCTGCTTCTATACAGAACTTGCCAGAAAGGATTATGTGGATACCAATCCGCTGACTGTACTGACGGAAGATTTAGAGGTGATTCAGCACCGTAAAGAGAATCCAAAGGAAGGTTCCTATACCAATTACCTTTTTGATAAGGGAATCGACAAGATTTTGAAAAAATGTGGTGAGGAGGCAACTGAAATTGTAATTGCCGCCAAGAATCCGGATGCAGAGGAATTAAAGTATGAAATTGCAGATTTTCTGTATCATATGATGGTTCTTATGGTAGAATGTGGGTTAGACTGGAATGATATAATGAAAGAACTGGTAAATCGTCGTTAAGGTGAAAGGAAGGGATTTATGATGGTAGGTGTATTGTTGGCAAAATCAATTGCAGACTTGTCCTTTGGAGGAGCGTTTGCATGGTATCTGGTAAAGTTTCTGATCAGTATGGCTCTGGCAGTATGTGGAGTTCTGCTGGGAATGAAATGGCGTAAGAGTAAGAATGCGAAAAAAAATGCATAAAATCAATACTTGACGGAGAACGTATTCCTAAATTAAAATAAAAAGACAGCGCAGGAAAGGCGAGGTTTCTTATGGAGATTGAGAAGAAGTTTCTGGTTCAGTCGCTTCCAGGATGTCTGGAACGATATGAAAAGAAAGTAATTGAGCAGGGGTATCTGTGTGCAGACCCGGTAATACGTATCCGAAAAAGTAATGAAAATTACATTTTGACATATAAATCCCGTATGGGGCTGGAAGATTTATCATCAGGAGATGTCAGGATCAACCAGGAGGTTGAGGTAGCGCTGAACAGACAGGGGTATGAACATTTACGGGAAAAGATTGATGGAAATCTGATTCAGAAATGCCGTTATCTGATACCGTTGCCGGATGGACACACTGGAGAACTGGATCTCTTTGATGGGATTTTAAAGGGACTTTGTTTTATTGAGGTAGAGTTTGCAGATGAGAAGGATGCCAATGCATTTGTTCCGCCGGTATGGTTTGGAAAAAATGTCAGCAGTGATCGAAGATATTCCAACAGCTTTTTATCCAGTTGTAAGGATTTATCGGTATTTGAACAGGATCAAAGTTAATTCTTCAGCAATTTTCCGAAGTTTGTCTGGAAAATTACTGGAAAGTTATAAAGCACAAGAAAAGAAAGATGGAGGCTCATTATGTTTAAGATTTTGAAGAAAGAGTATCTTGCCAATAATATCTGGCTTATGGATATTGAGGCACCACGAGTAGCAAAGCACTGTCAGCCAGGACAGTTTGTGATTGTGAAGATGAATGAACAGGGAGAGAGAATCCCTTTGACTGTCTGCGATTATGACAGAGAAAAGGGAACGGTTACTATTGTATTCCAGACCGTTGGTGCTTCTACCCAGGAGATGGCAGAGTATGAAGTTGGTGAAAGCTTTGAGGATTTTGTAGGACCTCTTGGTTGTGCCTCTGAATTGATAGAAATGCCGTTGGAAGAACTGAAAAAGGAGAAGATCCTGTTTGTCTGCGGTGGTGTGGGAACTGCACCAGTCTATCCACAGGTAAAATGGATGAAGGAGCATGGAGTTGATGTGGATGTAATTATCGGTGCCCGTACAAAGGATATCATGATTCTGGAGGATGCCATGCGTGAAGTGGCAGGCAATCTCTATATTGCAACAGATGATGGCTCTTATGGATTTAAGGGAAATGGCTGTGATCAGATCAATGAACTGGTGAAGAACCAGGGAAAGACCTATACAAAGGTAGTAGCTATTGGACCGATGATCATGATGAAATTTGTCTGTCTGCTGACCAAAGAATTAAATATTCCTACTATCGTTAGTATGAATCCGATCATGGTGGATGGTACCGGTATGTGTGGTGCATGCCGTCTTCAGGTTGGCGATGAGATTAAATTTGCATGTGTAGATGGTCCTGAATTTGATGGTCATCTGGTAGATTTTGATCAGGCAATGAAGCGTCAGAGAATGTACAAGACAGAAGAGGGACGTGCAATTCTTCGCAGAGAAGAAGGGAATACTCATCATGGTGGCTGTGGACAATGTCAGGATTAGTTCTGTGGCATGACATGAAAAAGTCTGGGGATTAGTATAAAAATAGGTAGTATACATACGTTTGACAGATAGAGGTAAAAGTGAAAAATAAATTTTTCACTTGGCAGGTTTGTGTCTGCGCTGCGACACAAACATTGTACTATGTGCAAAAAGCAGCGCAGAAATGAGGAAAAATATGGAAGTAGATGTAATGAAGAGAATTCCTGTGCGTGAGCAGGAACCAAAGGTACGGGCAAAGAATTTTGATGAAGTTTGTCTGGGATATGATAAAGAAGAGGCAATGGCAGAGGCATCCCGTTGTCTTCAGTGTAAAAATCCACAGTGTGTAAAGGGCTGTCCGGTCAATATTGATATTCCTGGATTTATTAAGGAAGTGGCAGAAGGAAATACAGAGGATGCTTATCAGGTGATCAGCAAATATTCTGCACTGCCTGCTGTATGTGGGCGTGTATGTCCACAGGAAAGCCAGTGTGAGGCGAAGTGTATTCGTGGAATTAAGGGAGATGCTGTTTCTATCGGTAAGCTGGAGCGATTCGTGGCAGATACAGCCAGAGAAGAAGGAATCAAGCCGGTAGCTGCTTCTGAGAAGAAAGATAAAAAGGTAGCTGTTATTGGTTCTGGTCCTGCCGGACTTACCTGTGCCGGAGATCTGGCAAAGATGGGGTATGATGTTACGATTTTTGAAGCGCTGCATAAGGCTGGTGGTGTGTTATCCTATGGTATTCCTGAATTCCGTCTTCCTAAGGACAGTGTTGTGGCAGGAGAGGTTGAAAATGTAAAATCTCTTGGTGTAAAGATTGAGACAAATGTGGTCATTGGTAAGGCAACTACCATTGATGAACTGTTGGAAGAAGAAGGATTTGACGCTGTATTTATTGGTTCTGGTGCTGGACTCCCACGTTTTATGGGCATTCCTGGTGAAAATGCAAATGGTGTTTTCTCCGCCAATGAGTATCTTACCAGAAGTAATCTGATGAAGGCGTTTGATGACAGTTACGATACACCGATCATAGCAGGTAAAAAAGTAGCTGTCGTTGGTGGTGGTAATGTGGCTATGGATGCTGCCAGAACAGCACTTCGTCTGGGAGCAGATGTACATATTGTTTACCGCCGTAGCGAAGAGGAGCTTCCTGCCAGAGTGGAGGAGGTACACCATGCAAAGGAAGAAGGAATTATCTTTGACCTTTTGACCAATCCTACCGAAATTCTTGTGGATGAAGAAGGAAATGTATGTGGTATGAAGTGTATCCGCATGGAGTTGGGTGAACCGGATGAGTCCGGACGTAGAAGACCGGTTGAAATTGCTGGTTCTGAGTTTACCCTGGATGTAGACACCGTTATCATGTCACTCGGTACCAGTCCAAATCCATTGATTTCTTCTACTACAAAGGGATTAGATATCAACCGAAGAAAATGTATTATTGCAGAAGAAGAAAACGGAAAGACCACAAAAGATGGTGTATATGCCGGCGGTGATGCGGTTACAGGTGCAGCAACCGTTATTCTGGCTATGGGTGCTGGAAAAGCTGCTGCCAAGGGAATTGATGAATTCCTGAGTAAGTAGTTAGAGATCAGAACATGTAATTATGTGGTTTTTTGTATTTGAAAGGAGATTCCAGATGGAAAAGAGGAAGAAAAAGAAAATAACAGCACTGATTTTAACGGTTGTTATGTTGTTTACTGGATTTACGTTTTTCGATAATGGTGTAGAGGCGGATACTTCCGAAGATGATTCCGTATCCTTTGCTACCGTAAAGAGTATCACAGACTTTCGTAACTACATCGATAATAACAATCCATGCAGCAGCCAGGATGTTATTGAAACGGACTGGAGTGGCTATTCCGATGTTCATAAGGTGCAGATACCTTCTGACGGAAAACTTCTGGTGGCAAGCCTGGCCGAGGGCAGTCATGTAGACTGTGAACTGTTCACGAACTTTGCCCTGACTTCTGAATTAAAAAAGGTTGGTGGATCTGTATCGGCAAGAGAAGAAATAGAATCCATCGATGTAAAGGCAGGAACCTATTATTACAGAGGAAGCCGTTGGAATGGAACAGGTTCTATTACGGTAACCACATATCTTGGCTTTATTCCCGCATCCTCAACTGGTGTAATGTACTCAGATACCAGTGTGAAGTTTGACAAAACCAACAATGTGACACCGCAGGCTGTTACATCAAAGAAAGACTTTATTGATTATGTAAATAACGATGGAGCTGAGGTTGCACAGGATACGATTGAGACTGACTGGAGTGGAACCAGCGACACCCATAGTTTTACGGTAGAAGAAAACGGATGGCTTTTTGTTTATCCGTTAGCAGAGAATAATAATATTGATTTCCAGTTATATTCCAATGCGAATTTATCTTCTATGATCATGACGGGGGAGACTTTGGAAGGAACTGTTGAGGAGCCGCATGTATGCTATCTGTCTGCAGGAACGTACTATTTCAGGGGGAATCGCTGGAACGGTTTTAATCCATTGACATTTACCACATATCTTGGTTTTATGAAGGATACCAGTCGTTTTGCCGTTACCTCTAATACAGTGAGCGATGATAAGAAATCTGCTACCATTACTTTTTCCGGTGAGGCTGGTCTGATACGTGTGGAAAAGGGAGAATACGACCCGGCTGTCATTGACGATAAAGAGTTTTGGAAAACAAAAGACAGAGGAAATGCACTGGAGGGAACAACTGCGACAGTAACTTCTAATGGTGAGTATGTGGCAAGACTGGAGACAGAGGATGGATACTATGTTATGATTCCGTTTACGGTATCAGGACTGATCGAACTGCCTAGTCCAACTCCGACTGTAACTCCAGCAATAGCACCAAAGCCAACTGCAACAGTAAAGCCTTCTCCGACAGTGAAGCCAACAACAACTCCTAAGGTTTATCAGGTAAAGGTTGCGAAGAAAACAATAACTGTCAAGGTAAAGAAGTCTGTCAAGATTAAATACACAGTAACAGCAGGTTACAAGGGCAAGGTGAAGTTTACCAGCTCTAACAAGAAGATTGCTACGGTATCTTCCAAAGGTGTCGTGAAGGGGAAGAAAAAAGGAAAATGTAAGGTTACCCTGAAGCTGACTAATGGAAAGAAGGCTGTAGTGACCGTCAAGGTTAAAAAATAATTACTCCACAAATTTTATGACTCTCTGCTGATTTGCAGAGAGTCATTTTTAGGAGGATAGAAAAAGGAGATTCTGTCATGGAAAGTAAGAGACAGGAAAAAGGCATAGAGGAAAGAGTAGAGTTGTCTTTGCTGTATGATTTTTATGGAGCACTATTAAAGGAAAACCAACAACAGATGTTTGAAGCATATATATTAGATGATTTTTCTATATCGGAGATTGCGGATGACATGGGAATTACCAGACAGGGTGTCCATGATGCTGTTAAACGGGCTACAAAACAGCTTCGGGAGTATGAAGAGAAACTGGGGCTGGTAGAGCGGTTTGAACAACAGAAGGAGGCAGTAAAGCGACTTCATCATCAACTGAGAGAAATGGATATTTCAGCGGATTCACCAGGGTGGACAAAGGTGTTTGCGATTCTGGGGGAAATTCTGGAAGAAGAATAAAAAAGAAAATGTCAAGAAAAATACTTGACATTTTCTTTTTGTTTGGATATACTAGCCATTGTGTAAGAAAAAAGTGATTAGCAGAAAGGAGGATTTTATGGCATTCGATAGTTTATCTGAAAAATTGCAAAATGTTTTTAAAAACCTCCGGAGCAAGGGAAGACTCACTGAGGAAGATGTAAAGGCTGCTTTGAAGGAAGTAAAAATGGCACTTCTGGAAGCAGATGTCAATTTCAAGGTGGTTAAGAATTTTGTGAAGACAGTACAGGAGCGGGCTGTCGGACAGGATGTAATGAACAGTCTTACCCCGGGACAGATGGTGATCAAGCTGGTGAATGAGGAGCTGATTGCCTTGATGGGAAGTGAGACCACAGAGATTGCCTTGAAACCTTCCAATGAAATCACTGTAATTTTAATGTGTGGTCTACAAGGTGCTGGTAAAACCACTACCACAGCAAAAATAGCTGGAAAGCTGAAGCAGAAGGGGCGTCGCCCGTTACTGGCAGCCTGTGATATCTATCGTCCGGCAGCCATCGAGCAGTTAACGATTAACGGTGAGAAGCAGGGCGTGGAAGTATTTTCCATGGGTACGAACCATAAGCCGGTGGATATTGCTAAAGCGGCAATAGAACATGCTTCCAGGAACAATCTGAATGTAGTGATTCTGGATACAGCAGGCCGGCTTCATGTGGATGAAGACATGATGGAAGAGCTTCAGGAAATTAAACAGAATATTGATGTAGACCAGACGATTTTAGTTGTTGATTCCATGACAGGTCAGGATGCTGTAAATGTGGCAACCACCTTCCATGAGAAGATAGAAATTGATGGTGTCATCCTGACTAAGCTGGATGGCGATACCAGAGGCGGTGCGGCTCTTTCCATCCGGGCTGTTACCGGACGCCCTATTCTATATGTGGGTATGGGTGAGAAGTTATCCGATTTGGAGCAGTTTTATCCAGACCGTATGGCATCCCGGATATTGGGAATGGGCGATGTGCTGACACTGATTGAGAAGGCAGAGGCTGAGATCGATCAGGATAAGGCAAAAGAAATGGAAAAGAAATTCCGAAAAGCGGAATTTGATTTTAACGACTTTTTGGATCAGTTAGCCCAGGTCAAGAAAATGGGTGGACTGAAAAGTATTTTGAGCATGATGCCGGGTATGGGACTTCCTGCGGATTTAGATGTTGATGATGATGTCTTTAAAGGAACAGAGGCGATTATCTATTCCATGACCCCGGAGGAGAGAGGGAATCCTGCCATCATCAATCCATCACGGAAGCAGCGCATTGCCAAGGGAGCAGGTGTGGATATTTCCGAGGTAAATAAACTGATGAAGCAGTATGAACAGTCCAAAAAGATGATGAAACAGATGTCTGGTATGATGTCAGGCAAGGGGAAAAAGAAAGGACGTTTTGGCGGCGGTATGCCGAAAATGCCGTTTGGATTTTAGGCAGAAAAGGGCAGTAATTTTTGGTTTCAGATTCCATTATAGTGGGATTTGTAATATAGAGTTACCTATATGGGATAAATTGAAGGAGGTGAAAAACATGGCAGTAAAGATCAGATTAAGAAGAATGGGTAAGAAGAAAGCACCTTTCTATAGAGTAGTAGTTGCTGATTCCAGATCTCCAAGAGATGGTAAGTTCATCGAAGAGATTGGTACTTATGATCCAAACCAGGACCCAAGCGTTTTCAAGTTTGATGAAGAGAAGGCTAAGAAATGGTTAGCAAACGGAGCTAAGCCAACTGAGACAGTAGGCAAGCTGATGAAGCAGGCTGGTATCATGGAGTAATTCATGTACCATGAAGAGAAGGGAGGCTTCAGTGTGAAAGAATTAGTAGAAGTTCTAGCGCAGTCACTTGTTGACCACCCGGAAGAGGTCACTGTTACAGAGACTGAAAAAGATAATGAAATCCTGTTGGAACTGAAGGTGGCTTCAGACGATATGGGAAAAGTCATTGGAAAGCAGGGACGCATTGCGAAAGCAATCCGTACTGTTGTAAAGGCAGCTGCTTTTGATACTGACAAAAAGGTTATTGTAGAGATTGGACAGTAATGTCTGACTTCGTATGCGCCTGTGCCATCTGGTATAGGCGTTTTTTCTTTGGGAAGATAGTTGACAGTTTTGTGGAAGGACGTAATAATAGGGATAATGATTCTGCGTTTGAATATAAAAATTGATATCTATTTGAAGTGAGAAATGATTGTTGGGAGTGATTGACCAAAAAATTAACATATGGCAAAAGAGAGGAAAAAACAGTGGAAGATTATTTCAGAGTAGGCGTAATCGCCAATACCCATGGAATCCGGGGGGAAGTAAAGGTGTTTCCTACCACGGAGGAGCCAAACCGTTTTAAAGGAATGAAAAGGATTATTCTTGATACTGGAAAAGAAAAGAAAGAACTGGAAATAGCATCAGTTCGTTTTTTCAAGAATATGGTAATCATGAAATTTAAGGGAATTGATAATATAAATGAGATTGAACCATATAAGGGAATGGATCTGCTTGTGACGAGGGAAAATGCCATTCCTTTGAAGGAAGGCGAATATTATATTGCGGATATTATCGGTGCGAAAGTAGTTACGGAGGATGGAGTTGATTTTGGTGTCCTGAAAGACGTACTGACTACAGGAGCCAATGATGTATATGTTGTAGAGCATGAAGGCAGAGAGGTTTTACTGCCTGTGATTCCAGATTGCGTACGGAAGAGAGATATGGAGCAGAAAATCGTGACTGTTCATTTGATGAAGGGATTGTTAGATTAGAGAGGTTAAGTATGAATTTTCATGTCATGACGTTATTTCCGGAAATGATTGAAAATGCCATGGGGGAAAGCATTACAGGACGTGCTATGAAGGCAGGCCATATCCAGGTAAATGCAGTCAATATTCGGGATTTCGCAGAAAATAAGCATAACAGGGTAGATGATTATCCCTATGGAGGCGGTGCCGGCATGGTAATGCAGGCAGGACCTGTGTACCGGTGTTATCAGAGCATCTGTGCTGAAATAGAAAGGCGGAGAAACAGGAGTGTTGAGGATGCCGTACTGTCGGATGAGGCAGAACGAACGAGGGTAATCTATCTGACCCCTCAGGGGCAGGTGTTTCATCAAAAGATGGCACAGGAACTGTCCAGGGAAGAGGACTTGATTTTTCTTTGCGGTCATTATGAGGGAATTGATGAGCGCGTTTTGGAGAAGATAGTGACAGACTATGTGTCAATTGGAGATTATGTTCTGACCGGAGGGGAACTTCCGGCACTGGTGATGATGGATACCATCTCACGGCTGGTACCAGGGGTGCTGAGTAATGGGATGTCTGCCCAGACAGAATCTTTTTCGGATTCTTTATTGGAGTATCCTCAGTATACGAGACCAGAAGAGTGGATGGGAGAGGTAGTACCGCCTGTCCTTCTTTCGGGACATCATAAAAATATTGCAGCATGGTACCGGGAACAGTCAATTCTTCGGACTGCCCAGAGAAGACCAGATATGTTGGAAAAGGCACCATTGACACAGAAAGAACGCCAATGGATAGAGCAGTATCTGTCCCAACAATAAGTCTCTTTGAAATAGACAGACAAGGGAATCTTATGTGGTCTGTGATAGTGCTGGAAAAAGTAGAGAGAAATGACTGTCCGTAAAATAGAGCATATCGGACTGGAAATGACTATGGAAAGTGGAGAAAAATAGTGATGGACAAATGGAAAAGAAAGCGAAAATTTTTATCTGCATTTGCTGGTGTTCTGTCTTTTTGCCTTTTGTTTTTCGGAATCGCAGTGAATTTGTCCGGATGCAGCAGCCAAGTGGGGAAAGAACCGTTGTCAATCTCTGGTTTTGCATTTAATACTACCTATACTCTGACCTTGAATCAGGGAGGGAATCAGGAACTACTGGACAACTGTGTATCCAAGTGTAATGAATATGAAGAAATTTTTAGCCGTACCAGAAAGGATAGTGAGCTGTATCAGCTGAATGCTTTGGAAGATTTGTATTTAAAGGTCTGGCAGGAGAAAACCGGGAAAAGTGATATTGCAGGGGAATGGAGTAAACTTTCCAGAAAAGAATTGACGGCAGGGAAGATTTCTGAATATGAAAAGTGTCTTCAGAAAAAGGTGAAAGAAAATAAATTACCGGAACAGACCTTTTCTGTCTCTTCCCGGGGAGCACTTCTGGTGACTGTTTCGAAGGAATTGGCAGAATTGATTCAAAAAGGACTGGATTATTCCGAATTATCCCAGGGAGGATTTGATATTACCATTGATCCGGTAAGCAGCCTTTGGGATTTTACCTCTGAAGAGGCAACCGTACCGGAAAAAGAGGTAATCAAACAGAGATTGCCTTATGTGGATTATAGAAAACTTACATTGAATGAAAATGTAGTGGAATTTGCACAGCCGGGCATGGGGATTGACCTGGGAGGAATCGCTAAGGGATATATTGCCGATTGTTTAAAAGAATATCTGGTGGGAGAAGGTGTTACCAGCGGGATGATCAATCTGGGAGGTAATGTTCTGTGTATTGGTCAGAAGTCAGAGAAAGAGCCATTTCATATTGGAATCCAGCAGCCATTTGCAGACCGGAATGAAACCATTACCGCCATTTATGCAGATGATGTATCGGTGGTATCCTCTGGGATATATGAAAGATATATTCAAATGGATGGCAAATTGTATCACCATATTTTAAATCCCAAGACAGGTTATTCTTATGAAAATAATTTAATTGGTGTTACGATAGTGTCAGAAAAATCAGCAGATGGAGACGGATTGTCTACTACGGGCTTTGTTTTGGGATTGGAGGATGGCCTGAAGTTGATCAATTCCCTGGATGGTGTTGAGGCGGTGTTTATCACGAAAGATGAAACACTGCACTATTCAGATGGATTTGAAAAGATGTTGTATCAGGAGAAATAAGGAGAAAAGAATATGGAGAAGATAAGAAGGGAGTATCGGTTCTGGGGTCGCGTACAGGGAGTGGGATTCCGTTATCATGCCATGTATTCGGCTCAAAGGCTGGGGCTTACCGGCTGGGTGCGTAATTGTTCAGATGGTACAGTAGAAGCACAGGTGCAGGGAGACAGGAGGGTCATTGCAGATTTTATCGAGATGCTGCATCAGGGGCGGTATATTGAGATAGAGGATTTTTCGTCCAGGGAAATCCCATTGGAGTCGGAGATCGGATTTCAGATAAGATAGTGAACTAGAGTGGATAAAGGATGTCTTATATTGGCTGAAAGAGCTGATGTAGGGCATTTTTGTTTTGTGGGAATGGAATTACAAAGAAACATTTGTCGATATCTGTCGAATGAATTGTGTTGTTCTAGATATGCTAGTGAGTTATTATATTACTATAAAAGTTTTTCATACCAACGATATGGAAGGTGTGTAAATTACAAATAATAAGAAGAAAGTAACTTGTCAAAAAAATAAGAAAGAAGGGATTAGTGATATGAGAAAAACAAAAGTAAAAACAATGGGATGTATTATTATGGCTTCTGCTTTATTGATGGGAAGTGTGGATTATGCGGCTGCTGGTTCTACTTCATTTACCTATAAGGAGTGTAAAGTAAACTGTAGTTCATCAGGAGGTTCAAAGGCACAGGCCACTACTACCTCTGTCTATCCGGCAGTCTGTCATGTGTCAGCGACCATACAATATACAAGTAAGAAGGATGCTTCTGTTCGGAATGATACTACATCAGAGAAAAAGGCAACAGTCTCTGTTTCCGTTGAGGTAGAGGCCCCATCAAATTATGTCTGTACTTATGTTAATGGAAAACACAAGGCGACAGTTGGAGGCAGTACCTCTTCGGTACATAATTCTTACTATGGTTCAAAAAAATAAGAGTAAAATAAATCATAGAGATCTGATAAAAGCTGGAAGTAAAAGAAGTATTACTTTCAGCTTTTGTCAACCGGAGGTGAAAGTTTCATGAAGAGGAAAAGAAGAAAGGTATGTATTTTTTCCGTTTGTCTGCTGGTCCTGCTGATTGGCGTATCAGGGATATTTTTTTATATCAGAAATAAGAAAGAATCCAGACAAGTGGTTACTGAAATAAAAGCCGATGAGATAACGGTAGGAAATTCTATAGGGGATTCTTATGGGAATATTGGTTTTTTTCAAAAAAATCAGGATGGTATGCTGGTCTATACAGATGGAGAGTCTGGAAAAACTACCTTTGTCTGTGATAAGGTAAACTGCCAGCATGAACCGTACCGGGAGGGAAGCACTACAGATTGTGCAGCAGATATCCATACATTTAGCTATGTGATTCAACAGGGAAACTGGATCTATCTGGTGGGACATGAGTCGGACTCCAGCATGGAAAATTTGGTTATCTACCGGGAGGGTATTGATGGAACCAACCGGGAAAAGCTGCTTGTTTTGAATGATACTTCTTTGGTCAGTGTAATTACCAAATTGGTCTGTAATGGCAGATGGCTTGCTATGTCATATACGGAGGAGTATGAGTATGATAAAAATGGCAGGTTGGTAGACAGGGAAAACAGAGACGCAGGGGTCATACTCGTTGATTTAAATAATAAAACTGTTCAAAAATTGCAGGCAGGAAATAATGATCTTTCATCTGATGTACAGAGTCTGATGGTAACAGATATTTCTTTAACAGAGGAAGCCTTGTATTATACGTATTTTTATCTGGATGAGGAATATGAGGATCATAAATTGGCGAAACTGCCAGCCGGGAAGCAGGAAGCATATCAACAAGAGCATAGTCATGGAGGAGATTGCTGTTATCTGTTAAAGGATGGGGAAGTAGAAAACAGCATAGATGAAGGTGTCATGTCCTGCATTCTCAAAGGGCAGTATATACTTGCCTCAGATGTTTATGGGAATTTTTATTTTTGTGACCGCTTAGACGAAAGTGAGCAGGGAAAACAGGTTATTTATCATGCAGGATACCAGGAATATGCAGAATGTCCGTACCGGCCATGGGGAATCATGGGAGATAAAGCTTATTACAGCAAGTATCTGGAGGAGCAGGATACTTCGGAATGGTATGTTTTTGATATCAAAACGGGAAAAAGCCAGTTTTTGTTTACTGCGAGTACCACAATAGACTATATATCAGAGTCGTATCTTTTTGCTACACGACCTTTGTCCGGCGGAGGAGAGGATTCTGTTGAAGTTTTTTGTTTGAAACCAGAGGATTTTAAGGAAGAAACTTTTTCTCATACAGAAGATGAAAACATAGAGAAGAAAGATGGCATTTCGAAAGAAAAAGGGCAGGATAGTACAGTAGTGTGGGCAGCGGTCTCTGGCACCTTTCCGGATGAAAATGTGACAGAAAAAATCAATCAGTATTTGAAGGAAAATGGATATCATTTTCAGGTCGCGTTCCAATGCATTGAATGGGATGATACGGATAAGATTACGGCAGAGGCGATGGAAGAAAACTATCCGGATATTGATATTTTACAGATTCCAGGCTCTGAGGCATATGCCAATCCAGCGGATGATTTTGTCCGGAATGGGTATTATCTTCCGCTAGATGAATATCTTCAGGAAGATGGGAAAAAATTAAAAGATGCTTTGCCGGAATTATTGTGGGAGCAGGGAAGAGTAGATGGTTCTTTGTATACCTTGCCGAATACATGGCTTGATTATTATGACAGTTACTTTATTTTTAATTCGAAATATGTGTCCAAGAATCAGTTAAAGGAGTTTGACGGCAGCCTGGAGGGGCTGGAGCGGCTTTTGAAAGCGCAAAAGCTTAAAAAACTAGAGTCACCAGTTGTACTGTCAGGAAATCTGGCGTATTTCATGTATGGAAATCTACTGGATGCAACATATTGCTTTGGTCTCTGTTTATCAGAAGAGACAGGGAAAGCCAGTCTTTGGTATCAGAATAAAGAAGTGAGAGAATTTTACCGATGTCTGAACCGATGGTATCAAAATGGATGGATTAGTGGGAAGAATGGTCTTTCGAATGAAATTTTTTCAGAGAATATGACAAAAATGCAGGATTTAGCAGAAAAAGGAAACTATTTTGTGGAGATAGGCTGTGGTGATATCATGGATGAAATGAAACAAAAGGAAAATTTGTTTTACCGGTCAAAAGGCAGAGTGAACTCTCTGGTCAGAGGCTCTACCGGGGTGGCAAAGAATTCTGTCCATCAGGAGCAGGCACTTTCTCTTCTTCAGTTAGCATATACGGAACAGGAATTTGCTAATCTTATGACATATGGGGTTCAGGGAACGGATTATCAGTTAGAGAAAAATAAAGTATCTTTACAGGATGAAAGCGATACTTATTTAGTGAATATGCTCAACCGTGAAATTACGCTGGGAAATATCATTGCGGCATCACCTTTAAAAACAGAAAAAGTGGACAGCTACCAGAAAAAAATGTTTCAATATTTTGAGGGAGGAAATGCTCCACAAGCTTCGTGTTTTTTGGGATTTCATCCAGATTTCAGAGGAAAAGAAGAATTTGTTGAAAAACTGATGAAGGAGGAAGAGGAAAGCGAAAATATCTGGAAGAGTACCAACTTTGAAAAAGAGTATGACAATCTCGTAAAAAAATTAAATACAAAAGAAAACAGAGAGTATGTGTCAGAGATCAACAGGCAATTGAAAGACTGGAATCAAATGAAAAAATAAGGCTTTTTCAGATGAAGTTGAAATGGATCATGAATGTGGGGTGCAAGGATGGTAATCAGAGAGCACAAAAAGCTTTGGAAAAATCCTGTCGTTTTTTGGGTTATTGCAGCAGGTTTTTTTATCAATCTCTTTCTCTTAGTGAGGAGTGAGTATGGACGAAATGCAGGACTTGATGTGACAGTAGATAAATATAATCAATGTTACTCAAAAATAGAGCAGATGGAACCAGAGGAGGCAAAGGAATACCTTTCTGGGATTCTTCGGCAAAAGGAAGAAAATAGTGAAGTGTCTTTGGAATATAGTGATTATCTTACTTACACATTAATCCTTCAGGAAATATCCAATACCGGACTTTATGATGATTATCTGGAGGAAAGGGAGTCTGAGCTGGAGAACCGTGCTTCTTTTGCTATTTTTGGAGAAGCAGACGATTATTCTGCCCGAAGTTCCCGAAAGACACTTTCTGTGCTTCGGAAGTTTCGGGGAAGGAATATCGACCTTGCGCCTTCACGTGGTGTCAGAATGGTAATGAACTATTTTACTACAGACATAGTAGGAGTGTTGGTTTTGCTTTTTGCATGTGCAGCAGCATTTATGCAGGAAAAGGAGAGAGGAGAGCATATATTTGTCCGTACCTGCGCTGATGGAAGGGAAAAGCTTATCCTTTCTAAAATTATTTCCATGAATCTGTTTGCAGGAGAAGTGGTTTTGATCTTGTTTGGAGGAAATATTTTTGCGGCGGATTTTATATATGGTCTGGGACCTTTGGAGCGATCGATCCAATCAGTAGACGGCTATATCGGAACTGGTTATGATGGAACAGTAGCAAAGACAATAGTTGCTTTTATGTTGTTTCAGTGGCTGTGCTATATTCTTCTGACAATGGGGATTCTTCTTTTTATGGTATGCTGCCGGAAAGCATCTGGAGTTTATGTTTGTGTTTGTCTCTGGCTGGGAGTCAGTGGGGGTTTATATTACCAAATAGAGGAAAACAGCCGGTTTAGCATCTTTAAAAATATTAATATAATAGGGTATATGAATACAGGACGTATATTTGAAAATTATCGAAATATCAATCTGTTAGGAGTGCCGGTTGCTTACAGTACTGTGTTTCTTGTAACTGTGGCAGCAGGGAGTCTGTTTTTGGCTGGATTCGTATTAGCCGTTTTTTGTACTCAAAAGATACCAGATCAGGCAGGAGTAATGAGCAGGATTTCCTTTAAAATATCAGATATTCTTGGAACAAGAGAGAGAATGGAAGGAGATAGATGCACCGTAAGAAAACAAGTGTATCTTACCGCTTTTTGGTTCAGGGAAGGTAAAAAAATATTTCTCCATTTGAAAATATTGATTCTGCTATTGATTTTTGCCGGTCTTATCTGGTATACATATACCCCAGTGTCTTCTATTTATTCAGATCAAAATGATATTTATTATAAAAATTATATCGATCAGCTGTCAGGTCCCTATTCCAAGGAAAAGGAAAAAGAAATTCTGGCATGGGAAAGAAAAATGGAAAAATGGGAAGAGCAGGAGGCAGAGGAACTGCAGAAAGCAGAAACAGAGCTTGCAAAAACGGTAATTAGTGAAAAATACTCGAAGAGAAAAAAAAGCAGACAAGCGTTGGATACCCTGATCAGTCACATGGAGTATTTACAGGATATTCCGAAAGGAAGCTTTTATTATTCCAGAGGATATGAAAGGCTTACCGGTGGGAATAATGCAGGAAACGGTGATATCACCCATGCTCTTACTGGGGTTTTGATGCTGGTATTGTGTCTTACGGGAATTTATTCTGTTGAGTATGAGTCTGGAATGATGCGTCTTTTGAAAGCAGCACCGAAAGGACGTAAGGATCTACATGTGGTAAAAGGAGCAGCAGGTTTTTTGATTACTACAACGATATTTTTGCTGGTTTATTTGCCGTGGTTCTATAGTGTTTTATCAACTTATGGAACGGTTGGTCTGCATGACCCGGTCATCAGTATGGAGCATATTTCTCCTGTGTATTCGGGAATGAGTGTTTTGCAATATCTTATACTGATTACTTTTTTTAGGTATCTGGCTTTTCTTTTGATTATGTGTGTGATTTTCTTTTTGTCGTCGAGGACAAAAAGCTTTATTCTTACCGTTGCTATTTCCGTTGGGGTTTTTATCTTGCCGCTTTTGATTTATATGAGCGGGATAGAGGCAGCGAAGTTACTGTTTTTAAATCCGTTTTTGCTGGGAAATATTTAAGCCAAAAGGAGGTTCTGTATGAGGATTGAAATTCATAACCTGTCAAAGCAATATGGGGATAAGATTGCACTGCAGCAATTTAATATTAAATTGGAGGAGGGAGTATATGCTTTGCTCGGTCCCAACGGTGCAGGGAAAAGTACATTGATCAATCTGTTGACAGACAGCATTTGCCGAAGCCAGGGAGAGATTCTTTGTGATGGAAAAGAAATCCTTTCTTTGGGGAAGGAATACCGCCGGATGGTAGGATATATGCCCCAGCAGCAGAGAATGTATGATAATTATACTGCTGTGGAGTTTTTAAAATATATGGCAGCGATCAAGGGGATCCATGGTAAAACTGCCAGAGGACAGATAGAGCATCTCCTGAAGGTTGTTAATCTTTGGGATGTGAAGAAGAAAAAAATAGGAGGGTATTCTGGAGGGATGAAACAGCGTGTCATGCTGGCACAGGCACTTTTGGGAAATCCGAAAATTCTTATCCTGGATGAACCAACAGCTGGATTAGATCCCAGTGAACGTATTAATATCAGAAATTATATCGCACAATTATCGGAGGAGATGATTATCCTTTTTGCTACACATGTAGTTAGTGATATTGAGTGTATTGCCAGGGAAGTTCTGTTAATGAAACAGGGGCAGCTGGTGAAAACGGGTTCTCCTATAGAACTGATTGCCAGTGTACAGGGCAAAGTAGGGGAGATAGACTGTGAACTGGAACAGCTGGAAGAGTTACAGAAGAAATATTGTAGTGGTAATGTATCGCAAAGATTAGATGGACTGAAATTACGGATCGTTGGGGATACGTTGCCGGACAAAGCAAAAAAGATAACGGATCATATCGATTTAGAGGATGTATATATGTATTATATTAATTACCCAGATTTCGCAACAAAAATGATCAATGGAGATTAAATCAACGTCTTATGCATAAAATATTGTGTCAGTAATATATTTCAATAAAATATTATGTTATCCTTTTACAAAAAGGAGATTTAGATTATGTACACAATGGATAAAGCCCTCAGGGAATATTTACAGTATTGCAGGGAGCAGAGAAGACTGGATTTAAAAACAGTGAAAGCTTATGAAAATGATTTGAAACAGTTTTGGGATTACAGTGGTCAGGATGACTTAATGGTTCCGAAAGAAACAATGAAAGCTTATATGGTCAGTCTGCACGAACAATACAAACAAAAAACTGTGAAACGAAAGATTGCCAGTATCAAAGCATTTTATACTTATCTGGAAAATGAAGAAATCATCGATGTCAGTCCTTTGAGAAGAGTAAAAACAGAGTTTCGCCAGGAAATTATTTTACCAAAGACGATACCTGCTAATGTGATTGAAGAATTGCTTTATTTTATGTATCACCAAAAAGAGAGTTCTGAAATGACAGTTTGGCAGAAAAAGATATTGGTCAGGGATATTGCAGTGATTGAGCTGTTATTTGCAACAGGACTTAGGATTTCTGAACTGTGCAATTTGCAGAAAAAGCGGATTGATTTGCAGCAGGGTATCCTATGTATCAAGGGAAAAGGTGCAAAGGAGCGGTATTTGCAGATCGGAAATCCGATGGTTTTGCAGCAGCTTGTTGAATTTACGGAGGTTTGGGAAGAGGAAAGAAGGAAATCACCATACTTTTTCTGTAACCGATATGGTGATAGGTTTTCCGAACAGTCTGCCCGCAGAATGATCAATAAGTATGTAAAACAGGCTGCAATTGATATCCATATCACACCACATATGTTCCGCCATGCATTTGCCACCCTTCTTTTAGAAGAGGATGTGGATATCCGTTATATCCAAAAAATGCTGGGGCATTCTTCCATCGTGACAACGCAGATTTATACAGCGGTTGCCAATAAGAAGCAGATGGAGATATTGAAGACGAAGCATCCAAGAAATAAGATGGTAGTGAGATAGGAAACTAGAGGGATAGTGTATAAGTTATTTATGTAAAAGGGGAAGATTTGGAAAAAAATATGCTTATCTTTTGAATTTGGCATTCGTATTATGTTCTTGTACGAAAGACCGGAGGGAAGATGCTGCTATGGATTGTCAATGTCATGGGAGTTGGAAGAGAAAACGGGCGCCTATTCTTGTCATTTTTTTTTGGTGAACCAACTCTACAATCAGAAACTTCTTGTGGTATTTAGGAAGCCAGTGAGGATAAGCATAAATAAGGGAGAGGTTTTAACTGATACAGTGGACTATTGAAGATTTTTTAGTTCACTGTTTTTTGATGTGGCACAACTTGTTTACGTGAAGGAAAAGCAAGGATAGTTTGATAGAGATTGTAGGAAAATGGAGGTGTCGAATTATGTCGAACGTATTTTGTTGTTTTTTGTAGAATCAGGAGATAAAATTATAATATAGAAATTCATAAAATACTGTCATTTCTTTATACAAAAGATGAAATTTATTATGTACACAATGGATGAGTCCGCAGGATAAGATGGTGGTTAAGCAGGGTAAAGGGAGAGGAACAGGGTGGGATAGATAATTTTTTATTATCGGTAGCATGAAAGTTGGGATGAATCAGGGATAATAGAAGATTATTGGTGGTTGGGAGATAATGGATAATACTTTATTATCTGCAATTTTTTTGTGGAATAGAGGATAATAAAAAGGTTA
>JAGAIR010000029.1 GCA_017626435.1 Lachnospiraceae bacterium
TGTTAGTGATTTCATGAGTTGTCGCTGGAGTGATTTCATCACTGGTCAGCAAATTGCTTCCTTTTTTGTCATTGATTCATTTCGATGCTCCGGGGATTTTCCTCCCCGGATTATGACTAAATATAATTGGATAGTTCTTTTAGAGTTTCTGCAATAGCCTTGGCCTCACAAGTTGATATTCCAGCATGTTCCAAACTCTCCTGATTCCAGAAACGGTCAGAAGGATGTGCCAGTTCAACACCTATCTGATGGTTTGGAATACATAAAAACCATCCATTGATATGTCTGCCAAAGACCAAATGGTAGCTGCTTCCGTTTAGACTAAGATTTGCCTCATAAGGCTGGCTATGAAGTTGGATTGGTTGAAGTTCTTTCATACTATTCACCACCTTCCAGCATTTCATGTTCCACAACATAACGGATCATATGATCGTCAATCAGACGTTTGTTCTGCTGGAATGCGTACATCAGTGCCTTCTCACAGATTCGATTGATCAGTCTTGGAATCCCTGTGGATGTATGATAAATCTCATCAAGCGCTTTTTCTGTGAACAGTTCCTGCTGACATCCGGAATAATGCAGATGACTGCTGATATATTTTTCGCTTTCTGAACGATCCAGATGTGGAAGTACACAGTACATGTCAATACGCTGGCGGATTGCAGCATAGCGCTGCAGTTTCAGTTTTGTTGTCCAGAGTTCTGTCTGACCTACCAATACGACAGCCATAGGACTCATGGAATCAAAACGATAATTCAGAAGAAATCGGAACTCTTCCAAAGTTTCTTTTTCCAGCAGATGTGCTTCATCAAGAATACATACCACCTTTTTGTTCTGCACACCCCGGATGATTTCGATCTGTTGCTGCAGCTGGCGTTTGGAATCGCCTCGATAGAAACGGGATTCCAGACCAAGCTGGTCCAAAAGTCCTTTATAGAACCATCTTGGAGTTAGTTTTGAATCAGAAAGATAAAGTACAATGTATTCTGATTTCGGCAGTTCCTCGTAAAAACGTCGGATCAATGTAGACTTTCCACAGCCAGGATCCGCAGTAACTACCGCAAACTTCTGGCGGTCTGCCACATAAGAAAGTCGTCCAAGGGTCTCTCGGAAGGCATTCGATTCATACAGTCTGTCTGCTGGTACATCTCTTACAAAAGGGGTGTATTCCATACCAAAGAAAGACTCATACATTACTATCAGCCTCCTTCCTGTATGAAGCAAAGGAAATGGCATTGGCTACCTGTTCACGGTTCTTTTCATGTTGGAATTCAAGAGCATCCAGAAACCGTGAAGTAGTTGGTTTCTGTTCCTGCATGGAAACCGGAAGAGTTGGATTTTTATCACAGTAAGATCCGATCTTCAAAGGTTTTGCTGTGAATGGCTCATATCCGGGATATGTGATATTCAATACTTCCGGTATGGCAGGATCATAAGAAATCTCTACTTTATAACCAATCAATTCCGGTTTTGTTTCATAACGCTGTCCACGGAAACTGATGCAGGCCCCTTTATCGACTTTACGTTCTTCATGATGCAGGAATGCTTCTGAAACAACAGTGGTATCGATAAAGTTCAGTGGACGGGTATCCCTGTTCCATTCCTGAAGCGGAGTGATACCGTTTTCAGGCACTGCTGCACCAAGACTTTCATAGTATTCAGCGATTCCTTCATGAGGCTTTTTGTGATAATACTCTTCAAGGAAAACCGTCCATAAACGATTCAGTTCCTCCAGAGACTTTATATTTTTCAGTTTTGCTTCCCTGTTGAAGGAATCCACTACCTGATGGAACTTTTCTATTTTTCCTTTGCTTTTCCCGCTTCGAATACGCGCAAAATTCACGCGGATGCCAAGCCGTGCAAGGGAATAGCTTAACTGTTTGGCAACATACTGTTTTCCATTATCGAAGTAACAGGCATCGAAGGATCCATGACGGATGATGGCCTGATGGAAAGTATCTTCCACGATGGTCTCTTCCTGATTGTCATAAAAACGGGAAGATAAGATATATCTGGAATGGTCATCGATTGCAGAGGACAGATAAGTCTGGACTTTAGCTCCATTTTTACCAATAGGCAGCTTTGGTCCATACTTGATATCGCCTTGGATCAGCATCATGCGGTGTGGTTTGCAAAAGCGTTTGGATGAACTTTCGCGTGCATCACGGTACATCTGCATATGTTCCCTGCCGAATCCACGCTTATAAAGATATCGTTCCAGTGTTGGCCGTTTCAGAACGCCAGGCGCCACGTGACCTTCCAGTTCAAGGATTCTAATGATCTGTGCAACGGAACGTTCAGGTACCTCTTTTCTGAGCTGGATTGCCTGTTCTACAAGGAATTCAAAGTTTTCCGGCAGCCTCTGTGAGCGATGCTTTTGTCTTGTTGCAGGCTTTAATCCTGAAAACTGTCCTTCCCTGTATGCCTTTTCATAACGATACAAGGAACGGATCGTTATGCCGTTTTCTTCGGCAATCTGTTTGCGGAGTTGAAGCTTTTGAGCATCATCCAGATCCACGCGCAGAAGCGGGGAGATGAGCTGGAAACGGTGAAGCGCTTCTTGTTCTTCCCATTGTTGTATAGTTTGTCTGTTTGTATTCATAGTATATGACCTCCTTTTGAGATCACTATATATGAGAAACGCGTGACAGCCGAACTAAAGTAGGTGCATAGCCTCACCAGTAAAAAGCTGGAAGAAAACCGCCGCTGTTGTAAATAATGCGGATTGTTCTTTCAAGCCAGTTAAGATATTTTTTTCTGACCGCTTTGAGCAGTGACTGGTCAGAGAAAAGAAGTTCCTCTCCGAGTTGTAGAAAGCGGTATCCTGCATTCCTAAGGTAACCTTCCATGTTTGCAAGGTTCAATTGGAACCATCGCAGCCAGTACAGCATTGTACTGACAGAAGGATAATCCTCAGAATCCTGATCTTCAGGTTTCACGAATCCATCAAGCACACCACTGATAACTTCAGCGTCATAGTGCTTGTAAGGAAGCAATACATCCGGAAGCTCAGTATGATAGCTTTCGCATGTAGAGCATCGGAATCTCCGTATACGCAGATAATCCCGGTCACCACCTTCATGTTTTCGAATCCGAAGTCTGGAATCACGGTATCTGAGTTGTCCGCCACAGCAAGGACATCCTGGAACTATTTCACTGCTCTTAACAAAAAACACTTGTTTCCTCATTGTGAACAAGCGAATACTCTGCTATAATAAACATGGTTTTTACCAGATCTCAGAGTACACGACTTGTCAGGTAGGGTGCTCTGGGATTTTTCTTTCTGTAACATAATGACAGTATACAGAGCAACCTGGAGACAGGCAATAAGATCTAAACTATGCTATTTAAACGGAGCATAAACA
>JAGAIR010000030.1 GCA_017626435.1 Lachnospiraceae bacterium
CATGTGATGGCACTGATCCCGGTGTGGGAAGCCTTTATCGGAAGAATGAGCGGGATTCATGCCACGATCATAGCTCACAGCGTGGCACCTCTTGTGCTGCTCCCCCTCACCTATCTTGTTTACTTTCAGATTGGTAAAAAGTTGTTTCCCGGAAAGAAGCAGGGGATACTTCGCGGGAAACATGAAATGTTTCCCGTGTTTATGATTATCATGGCACTGTTCCAGATATTTGGGAATGTGTCTATTTATACCAATGAGACCTTCCTTCTTACCAGAACCTGGCAGGGGAAATCTGTGGCGGGGAATTTTATGATTCCGGCAGTTTTCTGGATTTTTCTGTGTCTGTTTGAACAAAAGGACAGGGAAGAAGGGGATGTCAAAGTTCCTGATCAGAAAGTTTTTTACCTTTTGCTTGCCTGTTTAAATCTGGCAGCGGGTATCAGCAGCTCCCTGGCTGTGCTGTTATGTTCTCTTTTGACCGTAGGGCTGGGTGTTTTGTTTGCCATAAGAGAAAGGAAGTTCAGCATCCTCATAAAGGTGGGGCTTACCTGTATTCCCGGTGCCCTTTATGTGCTTACTTATCTGCTCATCAGTCATTGAGGAAAGGCGGTTTGAAATGTTCGGAATTTTCATGGAAAGCCTTGTGATCTTTAAACTTTATACGGGACTTAAATTCTTGTTTGTTCTGACTCTGGCAGCCTTTGTATATCTGCTGATCACGGAAAAAAACAAGAATTTCAGAATTCTGTTTGTGCATGCACCGGTGCTGATTCTTCTTTTGTTCCTGTTTCCCGTGAGCAGAAAGCTGTTTGTGGCGGCAGGACTTGACGGGGCAACTTATTATCGTGTGCTCTGGACCATTCCCATGGGAATGATCACGGCCTATGGGGCCTGTTCCTTTTTTGCGAAGCACAGGAGGATCGGTCTTGTTGTGACATCGGTCCTGATCGTTTTGTGCGGCAAATATGTGTATGACAGTGATTATATCTCCAAAGCGGAAAATCTGTATCACATTCCGGATACGGTGATCCGTATCTGCGAACTGATTCACCCTGATGATGCCGATGAAAATCTGCAGGTCATGGTGGTGGTCCCGGAAGAGCTGACTTATTATATCAGGCAGTATGATTCCGATATCCGTATGCCCTATGGACGGGAGATGATCGAGGGTCAGTGGGATTATTATAATGTAGTCCATGCCGCTATGGAGGAGACAGAGGTGATAGACCTGGAAGCACTGATCGCAGCGTGCAGAGAAGAATACTGTCAGTATATTGTACTTTCTCCTGTAAGAAAGATAGAAGGAGATCCGGCAGAGCTGGGGCTTACACTTCTTGCAGAGATTGACGGCTACCGCGTCTATCTTGATCCGGTGACGGAAGAAACGGTGGAAAGCTGGACACAGTATTATGAAGAGGATGAATCGTAATGTTATTTAACTCCTATTCCTTTGTTTTTCTGTTCTTCCCACTTTGTATTCTGGGATTTTATATTTGTAGAAAAATTGGTGAAAAGACAGGGAAAGACTGGCTTCCCAAAGCCTTTCTTTTGCTGTTTTCCCTTTGGTTTTACGGATTTTCGGGGCCGGAGAATCTGCCGGCAATCCTGCTTAGTATGGCTGTAAACTACGGCCTTTCTTTTTGGATGGGAAAGACAGACCGAAAGAAATCGCTTCTTGTCGCAGGGCTTATCCTGAATGTGGGAGCTTTATTCTGCTTCAAATACACAGGCGCTTCCTATGTGCCTCTGGCAATCAGCTTCTTTACGTTCAGTCAGATTGCTTTTTTGATGGAGTGCTACAGGGGAACCTTGGGGAAAGTGAGTGCTTTGGACTACAGCGTGTATGTTACTTTCTTTCCCAAGCTGATGGAAGGTCCTATTGCACTGCCGGATGAAATGCTTTCCCAGATCCGAAAGATCATGGAGAAAAAAATTGACTGGGAGAGAATGTTCAGAGGTTTTTCCTTGTTTACTCTGGGACTTGCAAAGAAGGTGCTGATCGCGGATACGCTTGGCAAGGCGGCGGACTATGGATATACCAATCTTGCTTCCTTGAATTCGGGGGATGCGCTGATTGTCATGCTTTCCTATACGCTGCAGCTTTATTTTGACTTCAGCGGCTACTGCGATATGGCGATGGGAGCTGCGGGATGTCTTGGCTTTGATCTGCCCCTTAATTTTGATTCCCCTTATAAGGCGGGAAATATCATAGAGTTCTGGAAGGGCTGGCATATCACGCTGACCCGGTTTTTTACCAGATATCTGTATATCCCTCTCGGCGGAAACCGAAAGGGAAAGGC
>JAGAIR010000031.1 GCA_017626435.1 Lachnospiraceae bacterium
AGGAGCTTCCTGTATAATTCAAATATAGGGAATTCCAAGAAAGAAGGTTGAGAAAAAAATACCTCAGTGTAAAATAAGATTACTGACTTTGCACGGTTAGTAAAAATCTTATTAAACAGAGAGGTATCTAAAATGAATTGTAACACACAAAACGCAAAAATTGCATCCATAACTGAAAAAACTTTGATTGTTGGTATTGATGTTGGCAGCGAGACTCATTATGCCAGAGCATTTGACTGGCGAAATTATGAGTATTCAAAGAAACCATTGGAGTTTAGTAATACAGAAGCCGGTTTCCTGACATTCAAAGCATGGGTGGAGGATATTGCAGAAAAACATGGAAAAACCGCTGTAATTCCCGGTATGGAGCCGACCGGCCACTACTGGTTTGCTTTAGGGAAATTCCTGCAGGACAACGGAATGAAGCCTGTGCATGTAAATCCTCACCATGTTAAGAAGTCGAAAGAACTGGATGACAACAATCCCAACAAAAATGACCGGAAGGATCCCAAAACAATCGCAGCACTGGTCAATGAAGGGCGGTTTTCTTACCCTTACATACCGACCGGTATTTATGCAGAAATCAGAAGCCTGTCGAACCTGCGCTTTCAAACGCAGGAGGAGCTTACAAGGATCAAGAACCGGATCGCCAGATGGTTTTCCATCTACTTCCCTGAATATAAAGACGTTTATGGTGATTTAAAGGCGGTAAGCGGACGGATGGTGCTGAAGGTGGCACCGCTTCCGGAGGATATCAGGAAACTGGGGGCGGAAGGTGTGAACCGGATCTGGAGGGACGCAAAGCTGAGAGGCGCCGGAATGAAGAGGGCAAAGAACCTGGTATCGGCCGCAGAGCATAGCGTTGGCAGTAAGGAGGCACCGGAAGCTGCACGGATTGAGCTGAAAAATCTGCTGAATGACATGGATGTATATGCGTCAAGGCTGGAGGAGCTGCTTCAGGACATAGAGGAAAAGCTGAAAGAGATTCCATATGTTGATAAGCTGATGAGCATCAAGGGAATCGGGCTGGTCACAGTCAGCGGCTTCATTGCAGAGGTGGGAGACATTGGACGTTTTGATAACCCAAAACAGCTGCAGAAGCTGGCTGGATACGCAATCGTTGCAAACGACTCCGGTAAGCATAACGGTGAAAGCCGGATCAGCTATCGGGGACGGAAGCGACTGAGGTACGTGTTGTACGAAGCTGCGATATCGCTGATAGGAAAGAACGCTGAGTTTCGGGAAATACACGAGTACTACCGGACCCGGAAAGAAAACCCACTGAAGAAGATGCAGTCAGTGGTAGCGGTGGCCTGTAAGATTCTGAGAATCTTCTATACAATTCTGACAAAGGGCGTTGATTATGACGCAGAGAAGCTGATGAGTGATATCAGACGGCCAAAAATACAGGCAGCTTAAGAATCAGAAGTATCTAAGAAAGAAATGTCTTGTTACAGTTGAATTGAGCCCTTAGAGATATGACCTGAGAGTTGAATTCAGCTGTAACAGGAAAGCTGAAAGCAATGAGGAACGAACCGGGAAAACGTCCACTGAAAGGTGCCGGCAAGGGAGTCATGCAAATCAAGTCAGTAAGAATTAATACAAAGAATGAGCCAGTAGTCGGCAGGAATATTTTCCAGAGGGCAAGACCCTGTAAAGGAGCTAAGCTGACACCCTGGTTATGGATAGGCGGAACGAAGGAAGTTAGGACCCTCCGGAAATGTGAGGTGATCCTGGTAGACACGGGAGGTACGTCGCCGTAGAGGGAAGGGCATACACAAGGCCATGTAGAACGAAA
>JAGAIR010000032.1 GCA_017626435.1 Lachnospiraceae bacterium
AAAGAGTATGGGTATTCTGAATATGATGCAAGATTTGGCGCAGCACGGACTGCTTATAGATTTCTTGAAGACAATGAGTTATTTCCTACAATTAAAGATGAGATAGATAATCCCAACTACAATGATTCTATCGGACAGTTGGAAACATTATCGCGAAGAGGTTATTTCTCGTTGCCTACTTATAAGTATAAGGAAAACCATGATGAGGATGGCAATCCGATCTGGGCTTGTCAGTGCAAAATAAAAGAAGTTGATATTGTAACCAATGGAAGATCTTCGTCTAAGAAAGATGCGAAGAAGCAAGCGGCATTTGATATGCTGACTCATGTTTTAGGGGAGGAATAAGCCATGGCGAAATATGCATTCAATTATGATTCCGGTGAATATGAGTATATAGAAAGAGACGGCTTTAGTATTGATCGTGGTGAATACGTCTATAACTGGGATGACAGCGAGTATCGTCGCGAGGAAGAAGAGGAAGAGGAACGTCGGCGAGAAGAACGAAGAATGTGGGGGGACGATTGATGATGAGCAAAGATATGACTGTTCCTTGCGAAGATGGACTCATTAATCTTCGTGTCGGAGCGATTATCATGAAGAATGGCAAAATATTGATGGTAGGTAATGATCGCGCCCCTTATCTATATTCCGTCGGTGGACGCATCAAGTTTGGAGAGACTTCTGAAGAAGCAGTTGTACGAGAAGTGTTTGAGGAAACCGGTGTAAAGATGGAGGTTGATCGATTAGGTTTTATCCATGAGAATTATTTTTATGGTGGTGCCGAATCAAATCTCGGTAAACTTATATATGAGGTTTCGTATTTCTATTATATGAAGGTGCCTGAGAATTTTGAACCTGTCTGCATGAGTATGACCGAAGATGATCATGAGGAATTCCTTCGTTGGATAGATGTTAGTGATCCAATAAAGTTTTACCCTGAGTTCTTTAGGACCGAGCTACTACATCCAGAACAAGGAGTAAAACATTTTGTGAAGGATGAGAGAGCTAAGGAAGATTAACTTCCAGTAAAACTATCCAACAACTAAGGAGTAGGAGCAGAAAACGGAGTGAAAAAAGAATAAGAAAATGCAGTAAATTCCAGGTGTTTGGTTGCACCTGGAAATTTTTTGAAAAAAATTAGATGTAACCGTTGACATTACATCTAAAGGGCGCTATAGTATGAACATCAGATGAAACCACGATGGTTACATCAAAAATACAATACTTACAGAATTTAGGAGGATACGACCATGACAAACAAAGAAAAAGCATTGGCACTCATCAACACTTTCGCAACAGGCGATACCGTAGCAGCTAAGGATCTTCTGGCGGATGGTTACATCCAGCACAATCTGGCATATGGAACAGGAGCAGAGGCTTTCATAGGCAGTGTAGCATATCTGGCATCCGCACCGGTGAAGACCACAGTAAATAACATCCGTGCGTTTGAGGACGGAGACAAGGTGTTCCTTCAGACGGTTTACAATTTTGCAGGCGCAGGCGAGCAGGTGGCGTTCGACATTTTCCGTTTTGATGCAGACGGAAAGATTGCTGAGCACTGGGATAATCTGGCTACAAAGGCAGAGCCTAATCCTTCCGGACATACTCAGATTGACGGTTATGACAGCCTTGAGAATCTTGACAAGACGGAAGAGAACCGCGAGATCATCAAGAACTTCCTTGCGGATGTAATGCAGGGCAAGCATCCGGAGAAGACACCTGATTATTTTGATGGAGATACATATACCCAGCATAACACCGGTATCGCTGACGGTCTGTCCGGACTTGGTGCAGCACTTGAGGCTCTTGGCAAGCAGGGCATCGCTATGATCTATGATACGGTTCATCAGGTTCTGGCACAGGGTAATTATGTGCTGGCAGTTTCTGAGGGAACTTTCGGCGGAGCGCCTACATCCTACTATGATCTGTGGAGAATTGAGAACGGCAAGATTGCGGAGCACTGGGATGTAATGGAGACTATCGCAGCTGAGGATACATGGCAGAATCAGAACGGTAAGTTTTGATAATGTAACCGTTGAAATTACAACTAAACAGTAGTATGATGATGACAGAGATTTGGAGGTGGAAAAGATGCAGATTTCAAGCAGATTTACGGTCGCTCTGCATATCTTCACTGCTGTGGATGTCTTCAAGGATGACTATAAGGTGACCAGTGATTTTCTTGCCGGGAGTATAGGCACCAATCCTGTCATCATCAGAAAACTACTGACACAGCTGAAGAACGCGGGACTGATCACAGTAGCCAGGGGAACCGGCGGTATAGAACTGACAAAAGAATTATCAGAGATATCCTTCTATGATGTATATCAGGCAATCGAGCCTTTAGAGGGCGGTGATCTGTTCCGATTCCATGAAGCACCGAACCCGCAGTGCCCGGTCGGCAGAAATATCCATGCTTTGCTGGATGGCAAGCTGCAGAATATTCAGGAAGCGATGGAAAGCGAGATGAAAAAGTACACGCTTCAGGATCTGCGGGAGGGTATGCAGGAACTTCTTGCTGAAGAAGTGTAGAGAGCACGGCTCCATGGCTACAGCCTTGGAGCCGTTTTCAAAAAGGAGATTTTGGAGATGTTTAAGTGGATCAATGAGGGAAAAATATGTGAATCTGATAACAGAATAGAGATATATGCTCCGGCACAGAGTGATTTCTTTTGTAATAATGGAGCGGTAAGTGAAGAAGGCATTACTCCGGATAACCTGTGTAATGCGCCCTTTTATTACACAGATGTGAATGGCGATTTCGTTATGACGGTCAGAGTGTCACACGATTTTAAGGATACCTATGATTCTGCTTCTGTAATGGTTATGGTGGATATGAATACATGGGCGAAGGCGTGTTTTGAGAAGACTGATTTCGGAACCCATGCGGCAGTGAGCGTTGTCACCAAAAATGGAGAATCCGATGATGCCAATGGATGTAACATTGAGGGAAATAACGTATGGCTTAAGATCTGCCGTGTCGGTAATTCCTTCTCATTTCATTTTTCAGAAGATGGCAGGCAATTCTATATGATGCGTTTCTTTAATCTGCCGGCGGAGAATGCGGTTAAGGTAGGTCTTTTGGCACAGGCACCGCAGGGAGATGGTGGAAATCGTATTTACGAGGATCTATCCATCGCAAACAGAACGGTTAAGAATATCAGGTTTGGCGAGTGATCTTTATTAACCGTGTGAGGAAGAGATATGTTGGCTGTCGAATATTTAAAATATATCGTTAATGAGATTCATACGACCATTGTGGCTACGGTGGATGATGATGGACTGCCTGTTACAGCGGCAATCGACATGATGGATGCGGATGAAAGCGGTCTTTATTTCCTTACGGCAAAAGGAAAGGGCTTTTATGACAGGCTGAAGAAGAGAGAATACCTGGCACTGACGGCACTGAAGGGTGAAGATACCATGTCAAGTGTTGCCGTATCCATCAGGGGCAAAGTGTGTGAACTTGGCTGTGATAAGATTCCTGAGCTCTTTGAAAAGAATCCGTATATGCATAAGATTTATCCCGCCGAAGAATCCATGAAAGCCTTGACGGTATTTCAGATTTACGAGGGAACCGGTGAATGGTTTGACCTGTCAAAGAAGCCTATAGAAAGAGATTCTTTTACATTTGGCGGAGTGGAGAAAAAAGAAGAAGGATACTTTATAACAGATGCTTGTATAGGCTGCGGAAGCTGTGTGTCAGTCTGTCCGCAAAGCTGCATCATCACAGAAGGTATCCCTTACGTGATAGAGCAGGAACACTGCCTGCATTGTGGGAACTGTATGACGGCCTGCCCGGTCGGTGCGGTGGCTAGGAGATGATCGATATGAAGAAAAATATAGCACAGGAAGAACGCCTTGATTACCTTATTGAAGAGTTTAAGGCGGATTCCGATGAATATAAAGATTTAAAAACACCAGCCGATACCGAAGGGAAGAGACGGGTACTCAGGTCGCTTATGAATATCCGTATGCCTCGCAGCATGTCGGAGGATGTGCTTAAGGTACAGGATGAATATCTTAAGGAGCGTATCAGCGAAAACGGGATCGTGACGCTCGCAGATATTCCGGTCACAAAAGATAATCTGTCAATCTGGCAGGGGGATATCACAAGGCTTAAAGTGGATGCTATCGTGAATGCCGCCAACTCGCAGATGCTTGGCTGTTTTGTGCCGATGCACACCTGCATAGATAACTGCATTCACACTTTTGCCGGTGTCCAGCTAAGAGCGGAATGCAACAGACAGATGAATCAGCTCAGGATAAAATACGGCAGGAATTATGAGCAGCCCACAGCGGTTCCGATGCTGACAGACGGGTTCAATCTTCCTGCAAAGAAGGTCGTGCATATCGTGGGCCCTATAGTGAGCTTCTCGCTTACGCCAGCGTTGGAAAAGGATCTGGCGGATTGTTATACGAATACGCTGGAAATGTGTGCAGAGAATGATCTGAAGAGCGTAGCTTTCTGCTGTATCTCCACGGGGGTATTTCATTTCCCGAATAAAAGGGCTGCGGAGATTGCGGTTAAGACCGTGACGGACTGGATGACGGAACATCCGGGCAAGATGGAAAGGGTGATATTCAATGTTTTTCAAGGAGGACTTATGTACGAAAAACTTGATAAGCTCCGCGCAGAAGTAAAGCGCTGGGAGCAGAAAATTGAAGATGATAAGGCAAAGCTTAGGATTGCTCAGGAGAAGCTTGAAAAAGCTGAGAATGAACAGATCCTGGCCGATGTCGGTGCACTGAAGCTGAAGCCCGAACAGCTGGCTGAGTTCTTAAAGCTCGCTACCAGCGGGAAGCTTGGTGCGGCAGGCAGTGGGAATGCTTTTGTCGAAAAATCCGACAGAAGTGCTTATGCCACTGATGATGAAACTGAAAACGAAGACGAAACGGAGGATTTCGAAGATGAAGAGAATTAAAAACAAAATACAGATCAGATTGATCTCAGCTGCAGCGATCGTTGCAGCTTTTTTATTTGGGACGACTCCCATCATGGCACATGCCGGTGGATATGAATGCACCTGTGAGCACAAGTGCACAGAGGATTGCATCAATCCCGACTGTGAACTCTGCAAGATCGACTAGGACAATAATGATACAATAATTATCGTGAGTTTGCGATTGTAAAAATGGCAGACAAGGAAAATATCAAGTGAATAATGTGGAATGATTTTGTTCCGATAATTAACGGGCGAAATCAGAATAAAAAGGCATTCAAAACGGACGGAGAAGATGTTTGTTGTGAATGCCTTTTTGCGTGGATGGAAATGGTACTTCCTTCCTTTCCCTTTCTTCTCTTCCTCTTCCTAGAGAAAAAAAGAGAAAGAGAAAAGCAGAAAAGAAAGAACCAAAGAAAAGAATAAAAGAAAAAGATAAAAAAAGAGATATACCATCTCTATCTCATCATATCCTATCCATCCATCAATCTGCCTGCCGTAGGCAGGCTTATTAGTTACCCGACAAAAATACGAGCCAAGAGGAAAGGAGTGGGTTCATGGGCAGTTTATCCAAGTGTGAGCAGGAAACAGTTATCAATTTCAATGCAGGGGAGCAGACAGCAACAGTTTACACCAGAGATAAGGCAGTTATGAGAAAACTTGACGCATTAGTTATCGGTTTTCCCGAGGTTTATAGGTTGATAGGCGAAACAGATATTGATAAGACCTATTCCATGCCTAAATCATGCGTTAGTTATCGTAAGCCGAGAAAACTAAATGATAAATACAGAGAACTTAAAAGAGCACAAATGAAGCAGTATAATATGCAAAGGGAAATCGTTGAAAAAAAGTGTGTTCAGTGATATAATTTATTTACTATATGAGAGCGAAAATTTGAATTTTACAAACAGGAGTAAATGTAGATGATAGAAATATCATATTTATCGGCAGTAATATTTATAAGTATTGTGTGGTGTTTGGTAAGAATATTATTTGCAATAAAAAACAAGGGTATTCAATGGAAAAGAGAAGCACAACTGATATTGGTGTATGTTTGCATTATCGTTGTTGCTCGTTTTACATTTTTTCCATTTTTCAAAGTGAATGGTGAAATACAACCATTGATTTTTGAAGTTGCAAAGGCTTTTCCGTTTCGTATAAATTTAATACCGTTTTTTAATCTTTTTGATTATCCAAGTATGAAAGATACTTTGATTAATGTGATTGGAAATACAACAATGTTTATGCCAATAGGTGTGATTTATCCTATGGTATATAAAAAGTTAAATACAGCCCCAAAAGTCTTACTTGCAGGAATTGGGTTGTCGTTGTGTATTGAAATTTTGCAGTTACCATTTTACGACAGAGTAACAGATATTGATGATTTGTTATTAAATTCCATTGGATTTTCAATTGGGTATTTTGTTTATGTAATGGTAAAAAAGATAGGGCGAGGTATTGCAAAATAAGCAAGTGAAAATTTCAGGTTTCACCGCATTTTAATTTAATATTGAACACCTAAAGGTGGCATGGAAAATTATAAAAACCATGACCACCTTTTTTGTTGCAAAAAATCTAGAAAAAGGAGATTGAAATTATGTTACAGAATAACGAAAAAACAGCAGAGGTATTAAAGGCAGAGAAGATTGTGGAGCAGGCTAAGGCAAGACTGGCAGAAGCAAAGAGAAAAGCAAGCCAGCAGAAGCGAAAAGAGGAAAATCAGCACAAGTACATGATGGGCGGTATTGTTCATAAATATTTCCCAGAGTGCTACCAGTTTGACGAGCAGGAGCTGAACAGAATTATTGCTTCGGGGATGAAGTCGGAGCAATGTCAGCGAATTATCGAACTTGTGAAGCGAGAGAGTGCTGAAAAGCGGATGAGTGTAGTTACAAAAGTGGAAAGAGAGGTGGCAGGGAGTGAAGATATTGGCAGGGGCGAAAGTGTCTAAAACCAGTCAACGAGATTTTCTCGTTGCGCACAGATATACCATCTGCGATGGTATGTGCGCTCTCCGAGGGGTCTTGCAGACAGCCATTGCCTGCCGAGGGCAGTCAAAAGGGAACACTGCGTTTTCCCTTCGGTGCAGAGGACGCACCTACCCATTTGCATACTTTGCGTTCAGTGAAACTCCAAAAAGCGGAGCTTCACTGCCCACAAAGTCAGCCGATACCGCACAATCCACAGTATCGGTCAGCTACAGCACTTGCATGAGAGTGAGGTGTTGCTATGGCTGTTAAAAACCTAAGTACCCGAGTTGCCATTATCGGTAGAGGTGCAAAGTGCAGAGGTGGCTCATCCGCAGTTGACAGGTCAGCATATATCAGCCGTACCATCATGTACTCTGAATATGACGGAACAACCTACTATCCGAAATATAGCGAGGATTTGGTGCATAATGAGGTTATGCTACCAGTCAATGCTCCAGCAGAATATTTAGACCCGTCGGTGCTATGGAACTCCGTTGAAATGAATAACTATAAAATAAATAGAATTAATTCCGGGGTTGATAGAAAGAGTAAAAAGATGCTGGCAATTATCAGCGATATTTTGTCAGAAAAACTTTCAAAATTCTTGGTAGATGAAATTATTGAGCAAATAGTTGAAGCTTTGAATGGGAAGTAGATATTTATGGAAATAATGCCAAGCGAATACCAACAATTGGAATTGGGACGCAACGAGAAATTGTTTACTCATTACGCTGAAGCGAGTGAAAACTTCGGCTTCTATCTGCTAAATACAAATGCAGCAATGGTACAGGGTGAGCAACAGCATATTTTAATTTGTGATAAGGGTGTTTTAATGATTAAATTCTTTGAGGGATTTAATGATTTGTCACTCTTTGAAACAGTTATGTCGGTTTACTACTCTGGAGTGTTTCAAGGAACATATGACATTGTGAGAAAAAAATTAGAGTCCAATAGGGCTCTTATTGGCGTGGATAAGAAGTTGGCAATTGGTTTCAACTATATTTGTGTGTTTCCAAATTTAGAGAATCCTGATTTATCGGATTTTAAAGACGGTTTTAGGAGCTTTGTTGAAAAGCATTGTGCTTTTAAGAAGGATTTCACAGATTTTAAAAAGGATTTTTACCTAACGGCAATAAAATACATTGAAATTAATTCAAATCTTCTATCTAGGGATGGAATGCTCGTAGATGAGAAAAGTGTAAATTCGGTTTTGCAACGAATTGCACCAGAGTATACAACGATAAGAATTAGTCAAATTGATGATGCTGTAACCTGCAAGGGCGCGGATGATGAGGTTTTGGTTGTTACATCTGATGACGTAGCAGTAAGGGCTTTTATGCTTGATACTGATCAAATTAATATCGTGAATAAAATCTCAAAAGGCGATCAGTTGATATTGGCCTGTGCGGGAAGTGGTAAGAGTGTAATTCTTATGGTCTGCAATCCGTTCCGGTCTTTTGGTGATCATGAAGAAAGAACAGTCGGAACGTTCGGATATCATATCCCAGGCGTCTTCTCTCCATTCATCTGCATCGGCATGAAAGAAATCGGATGAAAAGCAGGTCCAGATATGTGAGCCGAAGGGAATCTTATATCTGCCTTTATATTTGCCGGATCTTAAGATCTTAACCGGAAGATCGAAGTTCTCTGTCTTTTGTACGATGGAAGGATCCTTTCCGATGGATTCATCCCTGCGATACATATAGCAGTGCAGGCATCCGGTACTGGTCTTCGTGCATCCGTGCCACAGATTCCAGCCTATCGATTCCGGTGGTCTTGGATCGGTATTTTCTTCCGGGAATAAAGACAACTGTTTCATGGCGTATTATCATCACACTTCCTACGTGGTATGCTCTTCCTCCAGATGGAAGATATCTTCCACAGAGACTTTAAAATATGCTGCAAGTCGCAGAGCTGTTTCGAGGCTGGCCGGATTCTTTTCAAGCTCGATGTTGCTGATGCTTCTTTCACACATACCGACAGCAGTTGCAAGATCAGCCTGCTTTAAGCACTGTTCCTTGCGCATCTTTTTAAGATCATTTTTGACTGCCATATAATCCCTCCTTTTTGAGTTGACCTGATACGGGGAGCGATTATATTGTAGCAATCAACATGTACAATAATCTGGACTCTAACTCACAACCCGGCCAAAAGTTTTAAATGTTTCTCCTTCGGCAATCTCAATAGGATTGTACTTGTCATTCAGAGTAGTCTCGGAAACTATTGAATAAATGATGTATAACTTATTCAGCAAATAACCATCCCTTATTCTGCTACGAAAACGATAGAAAACGGCATGACTTTAAAACCTCCCATTGGCAGGTTTTGAAAACGTATTCAGGAAA
>JAGAIR010000033.1 GCA_017626435.1 Lachnospiraceae bacterium
AAATGCTGATAACCGTCTGATAACAGTTCCTCTTTATATTGTCTTTCTTCAATCTGCCTGAGTGCCTGGTCACAGCCTTTTTCCAACATGGAAATTTCTTTTGCATATTTCAATTCAATAATAACCACTTTCCTTTGTACATCAAAAGGCTTTAAAATAAGATCTGCCCTTCCTTTTCCGGTTTCCCTGTTCGATATAACCCTGTAAGATGCAAGAGATCCCATGATTCCAAGCATAAAGCCGTGGTAAAATGACTCGTTTTCGTCATAAAAGCTGATGCTGGACTGCAGCTGCTCTTTGAGAAGTTCTTCAAATATCTTCACATTTCCATCAAGCATTGCCTGATACATCTTTGAAAAATCTACTGTTATGATTCTGCGGTCTGACCATTCCATGATACTGTTTTCAAAAATGTATCTGACTTCTCTGTTTGGAATTGCAAGACTCATATATGCACGCATACCATCAAAATGAATTTCCACAGCCTTCAAATATCCTGTGAAGAATAAAAAGTTCCACAAATTATCCCTTGTGTCGTGAATATCCTCATAAGTAATATCCTCATGTATCTGCTTGGATATCGTTCTGCCGGACATAAGATCTTCCAATTCTGCTTTTACGGTATCGTCTGCTTCATCGATCAGCTGTCGGACAATATGGTTAGAAGATGTATTAGCCCAGTATGGTCTTGGATACGTAATTTTTTCTGTCACAAAACTGTTCAGATAATTGATTACACTCCACGGATTAAAAACCTTTGTCTGTCCGAAAAGATATCCGTCATACCATTGTCTGATCTCCTCTATCCTGTCCTCAAGTTCATAATAGGAAAGCAGCTCCTCAATATCTGATTCCACAAAGCCAAAATACTCTGCAAAATTGTTACTTGTTACGGATATAATATTCAGATTATTCAATCCGGTAAAAATACTTTCCCTGCTCACACGCAGACATCCGGTAATCACTGCAAACTTCAAATGCTCATTTGTTTTGAGCGCTGATTCCAGCAACGACCTTATAAATGATGTCATTTCATTATAAAATCCTGCAAAATACGCATTTTCCAGCGGTACATCATACTCATCAATCAAAATGATTACCTTTTGTTTATGATATCCTGCCAGACATTTGGAAAGAAAAGCAATAGAATCCATATAGAGCCTGTTTTCCTCTGACAATGACATAATCTTCTGATACATAACTTTTTCGGATTCCAACAATTCTGATGACATCAGCACATACTGATGACGGATATATTCTTCCGCAATCTGCTTCTTCAGCATCCAGAACGCTGTATCCCGATCCGCCTGTTTCGCGGATTTCATTGAGAAATGAATAACCGGATATTGTCCCATCTGCTTCGTATATTTCTCTCCTGCAGACATGATTTTCATACCTTCAAAGTATTTCCTGTTATCCGACACATTTCCCTGCCTGTCTGTTTCCTTTTCAAAAAATGTCTTAATCATATCAAGGGCTAAGGTTTTACCAAATCTCCTTGGTCTGGTAAACAGATTGACATAACTTTGTCTGTCTATCAATTCCTTAATCATTAATGTCTTATCCACATAATAATAATCCTCATCAATGATTTTTTTATAAAATTCTATGCCAATAGGAAGATTCTTTTTTACCATAACAGAGATACCTTTCTGATAACTTCTTTGTTATAGTATAGCTTTTTTCAAATTGCTTTACAACATTTTCCTGATATAAAGTATGCAATTGTCAAGGTACTCAAATATTTATAGAAACAACCATTACAGAAAAGCGCTTACGCTTCCATGGCTGTTTTTCCTATGCCCACATCTCCGATCAACCGGTAAGTTTTCACCGCTTCTTTTTCCATTTTCATCTGCATATAAAGTGCATCATACTCCATCTTTCTCGCATGATACTGTGTATCCTGTAAGAGTTTCCTGCTGGCAGCGATCACATCTGCCACCAGTCCGATCATAAATGTCAGAAATCCCATGATGATCAGTGTACATGCCAGAATCAATGACTGCACATGCCCTCCTGCTCTCCCGATTGCCATAAAGTACAGAAACCGGAAT
>JAGAIR010000016.1 GCA_017626435.1 Lachnospiraceae bacterium
AAAGGAGGAAGAGTAGCCGATGGGAAGAATACTCTCCGTTTACGTGGAAAACGAAGGAATGCGTGTCTGCGAATTAACTAAGAGCAGTAACGCAGTTACAGTGAAAAATGCTTTTGAAGTTCCCCTGCCTACAGGAACCGTTGAAGATGGCATGATTCAGGATGTGGAAGAAGCAGCCAAGACTTTATATGCCGCACTGAAAAACAACAGGATCAAGAGGGGAAAGATTGCTTTTGTAATCTCATCCAAGAGAATTGCAAATAAGGAAATTGTTCTTCCTTATATGAAGAATCAAAAGAAAATTGAAGAGATCATTAAGGCCAATGTGGAAGATTATTTCCCGATGAACAACCTGGAAGATTATATTTTCAGGCATACTATTTTGGATACCTTTGAGAATGCGGAAGGAAAACATATTTCCGTTCTTGTGATGGCATTCCAAAAACAGATGGTGGAAGGCTATTATCAGCTGGCTGATATGATGAAGATGCCGGTGATCACAGTGGATTATTACAGCAATTCCCTTTATCAACTTTTGAAAAAGCAGTTGAATCAGGGGACAGTGCTGGCAATCCAGATGGATCGCAATACGAGTAATATCAGTATCATGAAGGGAAAGACGCAGTTGTTCAAACGTTCTATTCCCTACGGCAGAGAGACAGTTATTCGAAATCTGGCAGATTTTAGGGGGCTTACGGAAGAAGAGGCTGAGGAAACATTACTGGATCCCCGTAAAGTGGATATGGAACTGACACCGGATGAGTACAGTGAGGTCATTAGAGATTTTTCCTCCTCGGTTACCAGAGTGGCAGAGTTCCATACCAGCCGGAATCCGGGCACTACCATAGAACTGGTGAAATTGATGGGAACAGGTATTGATCTGATTGGATTTCCCCAGGTTCTTGGAAGAGAACTAGGTATTGAAGTTACACTGATCAAAGAACTGGCAGGGGTGAAGATTGCCAAGAATAACTCGGCCGGATTGAATTATGAAAAGATTGTCGATTATCTTCCCTGTATCGGTGCTTTGATACAACCGCTTGATTTAAAAGTGGAAGAGGAAAAGAAGAGTTCGAGTAGTTATACACTTTTTTATGTCTTAATTGCACTGTCTGCTTTGGCAGTTGCGGGAACCAGCGCATTTTTGATGTTTACTTACGGTGAGCAGGAAAAAGTGAAGAAAAATCTGGAAAAGCAGATCAATGATATGGCTGGTTCGGAAGCGGTGTATCTTGATTATCTTGCAAGCAAGAGTGATTATGATCTGGTAAAGAATTATTATGACAGTACCGTTAATGACAGCGAGGCACTATATACATTACTGCTTGATCTAGAAGAAGTGATGCCAAAGAGTGTAGGCATCAGTACCTTTACTCTGAATAATGGTGCAGTTACAATGACAGGAATATCTGGTGGAAAGGAACCACTTGCTGATTTTGTGATTGAACTGAAAAAACTGCCTTATGTTTCCAATGTCAGAGTACAGAATATAACAGATACTTATGATGAGTTTGATCAGGTAGAATCTACCTTTAATATGTCCTTTAATATTAGTATCAGCGCGGCTACAGCTGAAACACCTGAAGAGACAGAAGGGGGTGCGCAGTAATGAAAATAACACTTAGCGAAAGAGATAAAAAATTGTTACTGGTACTGGTGATAGTTGCCATTATTTGTCTACCCTACTTCTTTGTTATCCAGCCCTTTATGGACAAGAACACAAAGATTGAAGCGGAAATTAAGGAACTCCGGAACCAAAAGCAATATTTGGAGGATTTGTCAATAAACGAGGGTGAGTATGCAAAGGCTTCTGATGAGATTGCCGTTATGGCGCAGGAACTTCTGATGCGTTTCCCTTCCGATTTACCACAGGAAGCCAGTATTTTATTTATTAACAACACAGAAAAGAAAATACCGATCAGACTTCATCAGGTTACCTTTGGTGATGATGTTGCAGCACAAATTACTTCATCTGCAGATGCGGCACAGATTGATGCTGTAGAGCAGGAGACAGGTGATGTGACGAATGATGCAGTTGTTGAGGAGGTAACGGAAACAGTCGCAATTTCGGGAAATCTTTCAGGTAAATCTACCGAAACCAAATTTTCTTTTGAAGCCGGTTATAAAGAATATAAGGACTTCTTAGAATATATTTTGAATTATAACGATAGAATGGTGATCACCAATATGACGGCAACCTATGGCATGGACGTGGTAAGTGGTAATTTTACGTTGAAGCAATATGCAATCAGTGGGGATGGCAGACCACCGGTTAATTATCTTGAGCCCAATCTGATGCATGGAACAACCAATGTTTTCTTACAGGCTGCGGGGATGGGAAGTGCCGAGGAAACTGATGAGGCTGGAGCAGATTTCTTTTTGATGCTTAGCCAACCTGATGCAGATGTAGATGCTTTGATTTTTGGTAAATCAAATGACGCAACGGAGGAAACATATTTTTACACTGACAAGAATGCGCAGCAGGAGACAACCATTTCTTTTGAAGGAAAGGATGGACAATATACAGCGAATTACTATATAGGAAAAGAGGCGTATTCGGAAGAGGGAATCAGTTTTGCCAAGAATGGTTCTATTAACTTTGAAGTGATCAGTTCTCCGAGAGCATCAGAGAAAGATAAAGTGGAAACGAAACTCAACATCGTCAACAATACGGATGTTACACTGCATGTTAATATTTTGGATGACGATACTGAAAATCCCAGAGTGACGATACTGGAAAAAACAGGTGTAATGGTGATTCAGGGATTGATTGAATAATTACGTGGAAAGAACTAAGAAATGAAGAAAATGCCGTATCAATTAAAAGTTCATGGGGAAAAGGGCAATACAGGTTTCAGTTTAGTTGAAGTGCTTGTCTGCATTGCTATTGTGGCGTTGATTTCGGTTCCGATTATGGCGGGATTCCGGACTTCGGCATTATATACCAATCATGCACATACTACGCAGGTAGTAACAGCTTATGCGCAGGAAACTCTGGAAACAGTGAAAAGCGTGGATGTGGATACATTTAAAGCACAGATTTTGTCATTTACAGATGCGGATGGAAATGCAAACGGCAGTGTGGATGAATCTGATGTTGATACAGCATTACAGGCGCAGTTTGATTCTTATTCTGACGAATTTTTCAGAAAAATTGTTTGCAGGGAAAATAACATTGAGATTGGCGGTAATCGCTACAATATGGAAGTGGTATACGATCCTGTTGACTATAGCCAGAAAAAAGATCCTTCGCTGGATGCGTTTTCTGATACACCGGCTGATGATGCAAATGTGTATGCGGTGAATGAGGTTGGGGCGGTAAACGGTATGCTGTTTCCTGTTATAGCAGATGAGATCAGCAAATATGAAGGAACCGGCTCATCTGCGGCTGCGGTTTTGTACAATCTGCAGGGGCAGCTGAAGGAGAATCAGCTAACCGGTTCCGAAGCAGAGAGAATTGCTGAAATTTATCAGAACCTTACGAAAAGGGTAAAGGTAACAATTTTAAATAACGGTTCTGAAACCATTGCTACATTGGGTGGAACAAATTATGTTCAGAATTCGATAAAGGTGACCTGTGATATTACATATGAATCTACCTGTAATGGGGTTGCCTTAAAGCAGATTTACAATGTTTTTTCGGGTAATTACGAATTGCTGGGAAGGCTTTCCGGTGCAGGACAGGTAGAGGAATGGGAAAAAGGTGGGAAGATTTATATTTTTGCAAGAGCCTATCAGGACCAGTTCCTGTTAAGTGCCCCCAATGCGAATATAATCGAAATTGAGAATAATTATTCGGGCAGTGGAAAACTGGATATTTATCTTGTGAGAGGCTATTATTTTGACAAGGCATCGGAAGAAGCTGAGGCAACAAACAAGAGAGGATTACAGTTTGATCAGGTGATCGTGGATGGCACCACTTATTCCAGTATGCCACAGACCACAGTGCTTTCCGGAGAGTGGAGCGATGGGGACGGTGGAAATACTTATTTTCACACCAATATTAAAGGAATGCTTGCAAACAGACAACTGCAGACCTCTGATTTTGAGGAAACAATCGGTATGGCAAAGCCAACCTTGAGATGCTACAAGGTAACAATACATATGTATGAAAGAGACGATGCCGGAAATGACGGAGACGAAGTTGTAAATATAGAGACAACGAAAGAGATAAGGTAGTTATTCGGATAATTACTGAGGAGAATTGTCATGCAGGAAAGAGGTAGAGGACAAAAGAGCAAATTGAATAATGTTGGTTCTACACTTGTTACTGTATTGGTAGGCGTAGGCTTTCTGCTGATTCTTGCCACCATGACGATTGCAATCAGTGCCGGAAATCTCCATATGAAGCAGGTGGAGTACGCAATCAAAGATAATTTCTATGCAGATGAACAGGTCTTGGATGATGTCTATAACGGTATCGGTAAAGTGGCTACAGACTGCCTTTCAGATGCGTATGCAGATATCTTGTCCCAGGTTTCCGGGACGGATGGCGGTGCTGTCTTTAAAACGCAGGATGCCGCTTACAGAGCTTTTTCTGTGCAGTTCATGAAATATCTCACGAATTATCTGCCTGTATGTAGCTCTTCGGATGCAGATACGACCAATTATACCAACTTGTTAAATAAGCTTCGTTCTTATATTATTCAAAACAATACAACGGATACCGGAGAATTTGTGTCGGAGGTAGTCAGATTTGACAGAACGGAAATATTGGATGAGGATGGAAATGTCTATAACAGCCTCGGAACGAAGCTGCCATGGAAATATGTGTTCCGCAATGTAGAGGTAAAATACAGAAGAGTGAATGAAACTGCTCCGGATACTTACACAAAAACAGGATATGAGTCTGTTATTACAACAGATATCGTGATTGAAATTCCATATATTAACTTTTTCAGAGATTCCTCAGCAATTCTGGATTATGCACTGATCGGAAATGAGGGGATTTATTTTGAGGCGGCTGACAGAGGAAACACAAGAACGATAGAGGGAAACGTCTATGCCGGGATCTGTACGACAGAGACAGAGGAAAATAAGAAAAAATTCAGAGATGAAGATGTGTACGGAGGAATTAATTTTTACAATTGCTCTGTAAATTTCAACAGTAATTATCTGATTTCAAAAGGAGACATGAACATCAGAAATGCTTCTGTAAATATCGGCAATGCGGACTCGCAGGCAGATACCCAGTTGTGGGTAGAGTCTTTAAGGACTGTGGAGAGTATCAATAAAAATGCTGCGGCAGAGCCTTCTTCATTGACTGTGAACGGAAATATGTATGTGGCAAACGATTTGGAATTAAATGCTATAGAGAGCAGTGTGGATTTAAACGGACATTATTACGGATATAGTAATGGTGCGTTTGGATATGGTGATGATCTGGAAAATCAGGAAAAACAGAATCTGAAGAACAGCTATGTGACTTCGGATCATACGCAGAGCAGTTCTATTATCATTAACGGAAATCGTTCCACATTAGACTTGAGCGGTCTTGAGACTCTCGTGGTAGCCGGCGTTGCTTATGTGGATTTGCAGTCACAGGCGTATGCAGGGGAAGCTATCAGTAATAACGGAGGAACTTCCTCCGGAAAAATAGAAGAGTTTGCGACCGGGGAGTCCCTGGCATTGAAATCAAATCAGTATATGTACCTGGCACCGACCTCCTGCCTTACTACCACGAATCCTGTGAAAACATCGGAAATCCCTGAGAAGGTATGGGTTGACGAAGCTTCATGGTTCGGAATTACAAAGGGGTATGTAAAGTCGGACAATCCTGTTGTTGCGAAAGAAGTGATCAACAGAACCACCGGCGAATCTTACACTTACTTTTATTTAAATTTTCTGGATAAAAAGCGGGAAGAATATGCAAAGCTTGTCCTGAATATGACAGATCCGGAAAACGGATTTACAGATATGCATCCCGAGATTAAAAAGATAATCGATGATGCCAATTTTACGGCAGATGAACTGAATCAGATCTGGGAGATAAAAGAGGGCTTAGAAAACAGGGCGGAGAACAGCAATGTGAAATCTGTGATACAGCTTGTGAATGACACTACTGCCAGTATATATACACGCGGAGAAATTACACAGATCAATGATGCGGGCTTGTCCAGCCAGAAAGTGGCCCAGGACAGTGCACTTTCGTTGGATTATATTGAGAAAGTAGAGCACAATCTGGTAAAGCATTATCAGTATTTGTATGCAGAACTGGATCCTAAGGAAGATTTCTCCCTGGTATCAACTTCATTACCTCCGATTAGTGAAATTCAGGAGGGTGCGCCGGTATCCAAATATGTAAGTTTTGACGGAATGATGAATGGCTCGGATTCTCCCGATTATAAATGTGGATATGAGACACATGTGTATGTTGGAAATTACACTTTGACGGATAGTTCCTTTAAAGGAATCATTATATGTAAAGGTGATGTAATTATTCGTAGCGGAAGTAGCGTGGAAGGACTTGTGATAGCCAGCGGAAAGATTATTGTGGAAGGCTCCGGAAGCATTGTGGCAAATCGCTCTATTGTGCAGGCCATTTTGGATGAGGAGAGAACAGAGGAGTCTAAAAAAGAAAGCGCTACCGAGAAGAATATGAAATATGCAAGTACATATTTAAAGGAATTTCAGCTTAAGGATAGTGAGTATTCCGGTAAAGATTACACAAATAGAATCAGCAGTACAGAATATACCGACTATATCAGCTATCAGAATTGGAGAAAAGGTGAAATTAACTAGGATAAGGAATAGAACTCAAAAAGATAATTACGGGATTACATTAGTGGAAGTTCTGATCGTTGTGGCAATTCTCAGTATTGCAGTCGGGATGGCAGGAATCAGTGTCTCTCTGCTGTACAGCAGGGATTCGGAACATGCTGCCAAGACAATCAATACAATGCTGGAGAAATGCCGGATGAATTCCCTGTCCCGAGAGGGTGATTTTACCTTTGAACTGGACACAGAGAATGCAGAGTGTGTTATTATGCCCGATAGTGATACAGAGGATTTACCTGCCAGAGTGACTTATTCTTTGGAATCGGAAGGCGGATATGACTTTTCTTCTAATAAGGTGATTGAGATTGAATTTGATAAGTCTACCGGAAAAGTGAGTGGGTTAAAGGCAGACGGAGTGGGTGTAGATATTAAGAATGTTAATTTGATCAGAATGAATGCAGTTAATCTTAGCGGGAAGAGAGCATCGGTTGTATTGATTGTTGCTACAGGAAAGCATTATGTGGAATATGGCAGCTAAAGGAGAATGTAAAATGAAAGACAACAGAGGAGTTACTCTGGTTGAATTACTGATAGCTTTTGTCGTCGGTTCACTTGTGCTGGTAGCATTGGGATATTTGTTAATGACAGGGTTGCGATTGTCAGGACGAAACAATGCACATGTAGAGGTACAGAGTGAAGCTCAGACAACGATGAATCTGATTCTTGACAATGTGATGGAGGCTGGTGGAATCTGTATGATCAATCCTGCATCAGGTGACGATACGCAATGTGTACTTTTGGGTGATTTGGTGGTGGAAGAGACTTCTGGCAGTTATGATGTGTGGTTTAAGGGAAACGCAGTTGTCACACGCATTGATGATCCGGATATAAATGGAATTCCAACAAGAAAAATGTATCTGGTGGCATTTCCTAACGATGGTTTTCCGTCAGATTCCGGGAAAACAGGTTATGCAAAGCTGATCAGCAATGTGGCGAAAAGTGAAGCATCGGAAGCCGAGAGAGCGGGATCGGCAGCGAAAGATGCGCTTGTTGCCGTGGATGACTATGTAAACGGTTTGGATGAAGATGCCAGAACCAAGTGGTATCTTGCCAGATATATTACGGGATGTCGCATGGAAGTGGCCAGAGCGGATACGGATTATGACAAGGAAACTGTTTATTATTGGAATGGGTCACAGGAAGATATTTATTATTTTAAAGAGCCGGTCACTGTAAAAGTGGTTTTGGATTTGGAATACGATTACGGAAGCGGCACGGTTACACGTACGTTGGAGGACAGTGCAACAATTCGTAATCGTTTGGATAAAGTTTATCTGGAGAAGAATGGAACGATGCTTGAGTACAAGCGAAAAAAGTGAAATGAAGCAGGAGATAACTGAGAGGAAACACGAATGAAGCGGCTGACAGAAGGAAGCAAAAAAGTGAATATCTGGAAATGGCTTGCAGCAGGAAGTGTGGCTTTAGCTGTTATTTTGTCTGTAGCTTGCGGTCTTTTCTTACATTGGAATATGTGGGATAACGAAGAAACTGACAGTGAGGAAGTTTTGAAGGCAGAAACAGAAGCCGTGCTCAATGAGGAAAAAAAGGCGACAAGAACTTTTTTGAACCAAAAGGCACCGGCAGCGGAAGAGGGAGATAACAGGCAGGTTTTTCGAATTATCGAAGTAATACCTCATGAGGCGTGCTCTGTGTTCCCTTATTTTGTGGAATGGGGAACCGAAAAAGCATATGATTTAAATACACCGCTAGGATATGACGGAATTATGCTGTCAGCTCAGCTTGGAAGCTGGGGCGGTGGAAGCGGCAGTGGTTTTAATATGTTCTCTAAGGCAGATACTTTGGCGAAAGACAGCAGACCATTTACTTATGTTGAGGAAAAATTTGTAAAAGATTATTTTGAAAAATTAAGTGATTACGATACAGATTTTTATTCAGCCACCGATCAGAACAGGGGCGGAAACTGGTTTAGAAAAACAAAAAATGCTGATACATTAGTTTCAGAGCATTATGGATATTTTGAGTATGTAGGTGAGGGAAAGGGACTTTATTATATCAATGTGAGTTTGGCAGCGGGAGATTCTTTTTGGGCTAACCCTCAATGGCAGATACAATGCACGGCAAATGATAGTATTAATTATGAAATACAGGCTGTACCAAGAAAGGGAACAGAAAGTTCTAAGGGATATATGTATGCATGCGATCCTGCCTACTACTGGTCAAAGGACAGCGGATCGAACGCAAAGCCGAAATATAACGGTCTCGATGTAGTTGGAAGTACTGATTATAATTATGATTTGAAATTTACCGAAAGCGGAAGCGGCACTTATGTAGTGAATAATGTTGTGTATAGCGCTGTTTCCAAGGAAGGATTCTCTTATGATCTGTCAGTGGATTCTTCTGCGATTGCCACATGGGAAAGCGGTTTTTATTATCAGGAAGGCGGTTTTTATAAAGTTGAAACATGTGAAGAGGCACCGGGTGGGAAGTATATTCGTTATGCCGACGCTCAAAAAGATGATGGCTATACGAATGAGTCATTGAGTCTTGATAAGGGATATTTTATGCTGGTAACCGCTGACCAGTTTCCGGATGCTACGCGTTATAATGTGACTTTTAAAGCAGCGGATGGGGATACAGGATCCTATATGGCAAATGCGCCTGAAAACTATAGCGGTGATAACTTTACATTTATTTATCGCGGAGAGGGAAAGGGCAGTTATAAGGTTTCGTTCTTATATGCACCTAAAACTTCTGTGGATGATGTCAAAAAGAGGTATTTGCCTGATATTGTCAAAGTGTCAACAGGACAGGGGGATTATGCGCTTACAACCACAAGTACGGAAGGAGACGGAAAAGCAAAATACAGTGATACAACAGGGGTTTCCGATGTCGCCTATGATTATGCGGAAGTAGTTTTGAATATTGGAGCTTCCATAGGCCAGACTGATGAAACGGTGGATGGAGTTTCCAGGATGGGTGTTACAGTCGGTAACACTTATGCCGACAATGAATGCGGAGGCTGGGTTTTTGTCCCATTAGAGAATGCTGAGGATATGGAGCAAACTTTCCTGAAAGATATAAAAAAGGAAGCCCTAGGAAAGAACAGTAACACAAATACCTATTTTAGGCTTGGAGACAGAATTTATGTAACAGAGCAAAAAAGAGTATATCGTTTTTACTGCAAGGATGGTCTTCAAAATAATGAATGGTTTAAACTGCTTTGCTATTCCAACAATCCCAAGGATGATAGTAAACCATATACGGAAGTGATAGATGGTGTTGGATATGATTTTGAAAAAACTGTTGCAGAAAATTTGAATAATGAAATCACGCAACAGTTAATTCAAGCGTTTGATGGACAATATCGGATAGAGATTGTACAAAAAGAACCGCAGTATTTAACAGTAGATGATGTTAAGAGTGCGGATTTGATTTATATTTCCAATCAGGAAGGCATTAATGGAATGTCTTTAAATTGGAATGCAATCAGTGAGAGACTCGAGGATGAAGATTTGCCATATTGTGATTGGAATACCTATTGCAAGCTTACAGATGAGCAGGATATCAGTACGGATGTTTTGATGGCACTTTATGATGAATGTATTTATGAGAGAAACAGAGCGTTGATAGTCGCTCACAGTGTAATAAAGGAGGGTGGAGATTCTGAGAAGAACTGGCCAATTACACGTAATTTGACAAAGCTGTATTATATGATGAACTTTTTTGATGAAGCATTAAACTGGGCTTATTTTATGCCGGATATGTATCCAGAGGTTGCTAATGAGAACTTCAGCAGAATCAGGACACCGGGGGATTACGGAACTGCCACTGTTGATGTCTATAAAGGGGGAGATTATAACACTTTTAACAGTGTGTTTGTTGAAGAGGAAGAAACAGAAGAAAAAGAATATCCGAAATACAATCTTGAACAATGGAACAATGAGTATTTTCAGGTATGGACGCCACATCCCTATAGTTCAGTTGTAGAAGGATTCGATTTCCAAAATGATATAGGCTATTGGGCAAATGTTGTGCAAGAGGGAGAAACCAAGCTGACTGTAAAATACTATTTAGATCCTCTGTTTATGGACGCCACTACGAAAGCAAATATATGGAAAATATTGAAAAATCGTAAGTTGGATAATTCGATGTTGGTGGTCGAAGTAACGAATGGGGAAATAACGGGAGAAACTGTTCCGAGAAGAGTGATTTATTCGGATGAGTTTGATCCTCAATCTTTTGATATCAAATACAAGGTATTGTTGCTCGGATCATCAAGATATCCTTCTGCACTGACAGACATTACATTGACTTTCGAAGATGGTTCTGTTGCGGGAAAAGGCAGTATATTGCAATATGGAGAAGAAAACACCAATAACGTGCGACATGGGTTTACAATAGATGGCTCAAGTGGTGGTGATCTGAATCCATCAAAAACTGTTCGAAAGGTGACAATTACGGCAACCGATTCAAACGGCAAGACGGCATCGGCTGAAGTTTACGTAATTGTTCGAGAAGCTTTCATGCTCAACTAACTTGTAACTTGTACTAAAATAACAACATATATAATAAGAAGAAACAGGAAGAAATCATCTTAAAGATGCCTCTTCCTGTTTTTCTTGTATTTATTGGAAACCTGCCCTGTCATGGCCTTCAAAA
>JAGAIR010000034.1 GCA_017626435.1 Lachnospiraceae bacterium
GGGAGTGTCGCAAAATAAGTGATTTCTAAAAAGAAATCATCTTATGGAGCGATGCTCCTTCTTTTTGTGGATAAAAATCCGGGATACTCTCATTTGACGAGGATATCCCGGATTTTTTTGACGCACTTTAATAAGCATACTGTTTTTTTCACTGTTTCCTAAGCTGTTTTGACCGGGAAAAGATGTTTTCCGAGTCTGTCATTTTGGATTTTTGAATGAAGTTTATTGATGTTATAGCCAAAACACAGCAAAAGAATCTCAAGTTTTACCTTTGTTTTCCCGCGAAGCAGAAATCTTTGGAAATTATAGTCATTTTTCAGGACACCAAAGGCGCCTTCTACCTGTATGGAACGGTTCATGCGATACAGGATTCCGGTTTCGCTCATGATGTTTTCGTAGGATTTCTGTCTTTGCTCTATAAAGTTTTTGGAAACGTAGAGTCTTTTGTTCCCTTTTGCTTTGGTACATTTTTCTTTATAAGGACAACCGCCGCAATTCTGACATTCATATACCGTCACTTCGGATTCATATCCGTTTTTGCTTTTTTGTTTTTTTATATACACAGCTTTAAGCGTCTGCCCGGCGTGACAGGTATAGGTGTCTGTTTCGGCATTGTATCCCATGTTTTCACGCTTGCTGATGTCCTGCTTGAAACTTCTCTTTTTCCATTGCTGATAGGTCTGCGGTTTTATGTACGGAATCTGTTCTTTGCCGTTTAAATAGTCGTAGGCTTCTTCACTTTCATATCCGGAATCTGTGGTTACGCTCGGGTAACGGAAACCCAGCTTTTCTTCCATGTGTTTTAAAAAAGGAACCAGTGTCCAGACATCGTTGCGGTCTGAAAAGATATCGGCAGCTACGATATACTCGCTGTCCACCCCGATCTGTACGTTATATCCGGGTTTCAGCTGGGCATTTCTCATATGGTCATCCTTCATGTGCATAAAAGTTGCATCAATATCTGTTTTGGAATAACTGTTACGGTCGCCGAACCGTGAATGGTGCAGATCATACTGACGCTGTCTGTCCAGAAATTTTTGGAACAGTTCAAAATATCTCTGGTGGAGTGTTTTTCTTTTACCGCGTCCATGGACAAATACAACCTTGTTTTCGTGGCAGTAGGTTTCCATATATTTCACGATTGTTTCAAGATCCTTCGTCCGGGTTTCTTTCGCTATGGAAAATGTCTGCATATACTCGTGATTGAGCATGTTTACTGCGGTTTCTATCTTTGCAAACATCTTTTCTTCCCATTTGCCAACCGATTTTTTCCAGACAAAGGTGTATTTGTTGGCACAGGCTTCCAGTTTTGTTCCGTCAATGAACACGGTCTCCTTTGACAGTTCACCCATATCGGCCAATCTGACAACCATCTGATAGAAAAGATCCTCACATGCCTTTGCGGCAAAGCCGGTACGGAATCTTGCGATTGTGCTGTGATCAGGAGCTTTCTGCCCTGCGAGCAGCCACATGAAATTGATGTCCCTGCGACATGCGGTTTCGATGGCTCTGGAAGAATAAATGTTTTGTGAATAAGCGTAGGTTAAAATCTTGAACATGGTCTTTGGGTCAACTGCCGGATTTCTGCCTTTGGCAGAGTAAGCCTGATACAACAAAGTGTAATTGAGTTCCTCCAATTCGTGGCTCAGCAGTCTGACAGAATCATCTTCAGGGATCAAACCTTCTAAACAAAGTGGCAAAACCAGTTGATAAGTTTCGCCAAATTCGGTATAATTTTTGTGGTATACTAATTTAGTTGACATATCTTATTATACCACGAATGGCAGGTTCTTCGGAGCCTGCTTTTTCATTTTTATACATAAAAA
>JAGAIR010000035.1 GCA_017626435.1 Lachnospiraceae bacterium
ACTACTCCGAACACTTTTGCTGTTTCATCATATGTATGTCCTTCTTTTTGGTATGCTACTGCTGCTTCCCTTAAATCTTTGCTTTTACTCATATTTTTATTATATCATATCTCCGTTCTTTTGTAAAGTGGATTGACTATACTTTACATAATCAGTTTCTTTACATAAGAAACTTTATGTAAAGCTTTACATAACAGTGAGAAGAGAACACTACATTGGAGGTTTTAATCATGGGAAAAAGACGAAGAAGAGGAACAGAGGAAGAACAGGCAAGAAGAGAGCTGATAAGCAATTTTCTGTCGGCAGCAAATATCCAGAGCATGGACGATATCCAGGAACTGTTCAAGGAAGCTCTTGCTGGCTTTATAGAAGGCATTCTTGAATCAGAGCTTGATGACGAGTTTGGATATGAGCCGTATGACGTGAAAAACAAGTCTACTGACAACAGCCGCAACGGTCATAGCAAGAAGACTTTACGTACCAGTATGGGCAAAGTTGAGATTGATGTACCACGTGACAGAAACGGCGATTTTGAGCCTAAGATACTGCCTAAAAATCAGACAAGCATTTCTCAGGATATGGAGAACAAGATCATTTCCATGTATGCTAATGGAATGTCAACATCAGATATTGAGGATCATATCCGTGATATTTACGGTCTGGAAATATCGGATACTACCGTCAGCCGTATCACAGATAAGGTTCTGCCTGTTGCAAAAGAATGGCAGCAAAGGTCTCTCGAAAGTATCTATGCAATCGTATTCCTTGACGCTATCCACTACCATGTACGCAGTGAGGGACAGATCATCAAGAAGGCTGTGTACATATCAATAGGCGTTGATATGGACGGCAGGAAGGACGTTCTCGGCATGTGGGTAGGCGAAAATGAGAGCGCTAAATTCTGGGCAGGAGTTCTGAACAGCCTGCGCAACAGAGGAGTTGAGGATATTCTCATCGCCTGCACTGATAACCTTACAGGCTTTTCACAGGCGATAGAGGCTGTATTTCCGAAGACCGATATCCAGAACTGCATAATCCATCAGCTCAGAAATTCCAGCAAATACGTCTCCTACAAGAATCTCAAAGCACTTATGTCTGACCTGAAAAAAGTCTATACCGCTGTTGATGAAAAGTCTGCTCTGGATGCTCTTGAAGCTTTTGCAGCAGTCTGGGACAGCAAATATCCCAGGATCTCAAAGTTCTGGTACGAAAACTGGCCTAATCTCAGCACTTATTTCAAGTTCCCTCAGGAGCTGCGAAAGCTGATCTATACGACTAATACCATAGAAGGCTTCAACCGTCAGTTGAAGAAGGTTACTAAGGCAAAGTCCGTATTTCCGACTGATGACAGCCTTTTCAAAATGCTGTATCTGGCAATGAAGGATGTCACTAAAAAGTGGACAGGACGCCGTCAGGACTGGAGCCGGATCTACGCTCAGCTGGTCATCTACTACGGTGACAGGATACCAGATTAACAATTTCATCTTGACAATCGAATGATCTTGTGCTAATATGCAGATAAGAACGACTGCTTCCACAATCGGTCTCATCATACTATTTTCTATTGCACTATTTTACGTTTACACAGAATTCGGGATTGACTCTTTAAATAAGGTGAATATGGAGGTAGCATAATAAATTCAACACTTTCTCGAATGTCAGCATATTCATCATTTTTTCAGTTACCACAAGACGGTACATCTTTTTGTGCCAGGGAGCATTATCCATAACAATTGCATATTGTACCCTTGTGGTATTTCGTTTTACAGTTTGCGATCCAGTTTCCAAGTCTGTAACCATCGTCACAGACTGTGCTGTTCATTATAGAATCCACGCTATGATCTGTAAGAAACGCTTCAAGATGTTGAAATCCTTGTTCATAGGAATTTTTTATGCGCTTTTCCGCTGCATCATTCCAATCCATACCAATAGCTGATAAACGCTCATAATGCTCCGTTGGAATATTGCCACTTTTGTACTGGCTTTTCTGCTGTCTTAACCAGATGCCGAGCTGAAAATCTCCTACGGTATAGTCCTTGGTAACGTTCAGATCGCCGTGTTCCTCAAAATAGATTTTTGCCATTTCAAAGCGTTCGTTCCACACTTTCTCATTGTATGTTGAACCATAACGCAGACCGATAGCTTCAAGTCTTGCAAGCTGTTCCGAAGTGAGTTTCTTTTTCCTCTTGCCCTCTGCCATCAGCTTTTGTTCGTTCAGCCATTTATGAAGCCACACGCCGTTGACAACATACTGTGCAGGAACATTCAGATCGCCATGTTCTTCAAAATATGCTTTAGCAAGCTGATATTTTTCTTCCCACGGGTCAGACTTTTCAAGAGTAAAGCCGATCACTTTCAGCTTTTTGATTCGCTCCTCCGACAGCTTTCCTTTTTCATACTCATCACGCTGATGCCTTATCCATGCACCTAATTTAATACCTGAGTCCGTCTGATACGCAACAGGAATCTCAAAAGTACAATTCATTTTGTAATAATCGCAAAGTGCTTGAAAAGCGTCATTCCATTGCTTTTCATATTTGCTCTCCCAGATCATTCCGAGTGAATCAAGTCTTGCGATCTGCTCGTCTGTCAGTGGCTTAACTTTTCTGTCTGTCCTGTTTCTGTTGCTGCGTATTCCGTTTACCCATTGACCGAGCCTTATGCCCTCGCTGTCTACGTAGCGGACAGGCACATTCAGATCACCATGCTCTCGATGATAACGCACAGCGGCAGCGTAATTTTCCTCCCAAAGATAATCAAATA
>JAGAIR010000017.1 GCA_017626435.1 Lachnospiraceae bacterium
AGCTGTGACGTTCATTACCAGGGTATGGTTTGCCCTTACAGCAACCTGCCTGCCTGTGAGACATGTCCTTTCCAGACAGAAGGCGTTTTGACTATGACCCCCACGGAAGATCCTTCCCTGTGGCAGGGTTCCGGAACATCAACCGAGGCTACTGCTACTGAAACCATCACGCAGGAAATCACCAATGAAGACGGCACTACCTCCACGATTACAGTGCCTCAATCATCTACCAAGACCTGTATCCATACCGCGGAATATATGGCACAGCCCGGTATTGAAGCAATCCTTGAACAACAGCGCAGTGAGATGGCTGCAGCATCAGCTGCGGCTCAGGCTGCGGCAGCAGAAGCCGCAGCAGCCGCACCGGCAACAGAACAGCCTGCCCCCGCCACAGAAGGTGAGGGTGCCGCACAATAAATTTGAAACAGGCACCATAAAGGCACACATAAATAAACGTCATGGCATTTTCATCTGCCATGACGTTTATTTATGTGTGCCTTGCGGCGCATGTTCTCTCGACACGTTTCTTTTCACAGTCTTTTTTATTCCGCTTCCTGAATCAGTTTCTTTTTTGTCCATTTGCCTGACAGATATCTGCCAAGGGAAATCAGATAGTTTACTGCCCAACCAATGGGAACGGCAATCCACACTGCCTGCACGCCGATCACACCTGCCATTCCAAAGGAAAAAGCAACCCGTATTCCCAGATTGATCAGATTGGCCAAGGTAAACACCACCACATCCCCGGCTCCTCTGAGGACACCGTCCGTAATGGCTTTCAAGCCAATAAATACAAAGAAAAAGGCAATAAAGGAAAGGTAAGCATTGCCTGTCTCAAAAGCTGCCTGATCACTGCCGCTCTCTAAGAACGCATGAATGATATTGCTGTGGAACGCAGTCAGCACCACACAGATAAACAGGGCAAAGCCTGCCACAATGCCCATCCCGGCATGATATCCCTTTTTTACCCGCTCCGGCTGTCCCGCTCCAAGGTTCTGAGCAGTAAAAGTAGAAACAGCATTTCCCGTTGCGATCATAGGAACAATGCAGATGGATTCGATTCTCATCCCCGACGTGTATCCTGCCAGCACCGAGGAGCCAAATCCGTTTACCACCGACTGTACAAGCAGCATACCGATGGATACGATGGACTGCTGAAGCATGGAAGGAAGTGCTACTTTGATCATATTTCCCAACATGGAAAAATCATATATCTGCTGCTTTTCCTCCTTTCTTTCCTCTTCTTTGTAATGTTTCAATGTCTTCATCAGAAGGCAGAAGGAAATGACTGCCGACAACCCTTGCGCAAACACCGTTGCGATAGCCACGCCTGCCACACCCATATGAAATCCCTTTACCATCACAAGATCCATCACGATATTCAGCAGGGAAGAAAAAATCAACAGATACAAAGGCGTTCTGGAATTGCCAAGGGCATTAAATACCGAGGACAAAATATTATACATAAAAAGGAAGGGCAAACCCAGAAAATATATTTTCAGATACAGCACCGCATCCGGCATGATATTTTCCGGTGTATTTAATGCTGTCAAAATAGTCCTGTTAAAAAAGAGCCCGATGACGCTGAGTATCATGCTGAGCGTCAGGAAACTGATCAGTGCCGTATAAACCGAAGTTTTCATCTTCCGATAATACTTTGCCCCTAGATACTGGGAAGTGATAACGGAAGCACCAATTCCGCCGCCGATGGCAATCAT
>JAGAIR010000018.1 GCA_017626435.1 Lachnospiraceae bacterium
AAAAAGGAATATATAACCTGGTGATCGACGGAGTTTCCTATAAATCGGGCGATATTCTTTATCCTGTATTTGAGGAGAAAAACGACGCAGTGCCTATTGATATGGAGCTTACAGGTCCATTTGGGATTTCTTATATGAGTGAATCCCTGAAAATTCTGTGCTCGGAAAATGTTCCCTCTCTGTTGGTAACAGTAGAAGATGTGGAGGGACTGCTGAGTGAGGCAGAATTTGACAAGAAAAAATATATAGAGACCGGACGAGTGCAGATTCTGGATGAAAATGGAAATTTTGTCGGTGAACAGGAACTGAAACAGTTTAAGGTAAGAGGAAATCTCACCGCAACTCTGGATAAAAAGCCGTTCAAACTGTGTTTTGACGAACCGACTGGGATGTTTGGAATGGCACCGGCAGTAAATTGGAATCTTCTGGCAAATGCAACGGACGGTTCTTACATCAGAAATAAACTTGTTCTTGACCTGGCAAACAGTGTGACAGATGCCTATGAACCGGATGGCGAATTTGTGGAGCTGTATCTGAACGGAAGCTATCAGGGGTTATATCTTTTAACGGAGGCAGTGGAAATCGGGGAAAACAGACTGGATATTCCGATAGAAGATAATTTCCTTTTGGAAATGGAACTGGATTTTCGACAGGAAGAAAACGCCACATATGTGACAACGAAAAAAGGACAGCTCTTTGAAATTGAGACAGAGGGAAAGGTCTCAAGGAAAGAGGAGGAACAGGTCCTTGGTTTCCTCAATGATATAGAAAGTGCATTGTTCAGCGAAAATGGAGTAAGCGGGATAAGCGGTAAACCGCTTAATGAACTGATCGATCTTGATTCATGGGCGGAAGCATGGCTCATAGAGGAAATATCAGGTGATCATGATACCGGAATCGCCAGCCAGTTTGCCTATACTTTGAAAGACTCAGAAAAGATGAAGCTGTATGCAGGTCCCGTATGGGATTATGATGGCGCTATGGGGAATGTGAATACACCTTTGTACAAGAACCCGAAAGCGCTTACAACATCAATTGAGCAGACGAGGCCGGAGGGCAATGCCAATCAGAACCGCTGGCTCTCTGCCATGTATCGAAATGAGAGCTTCCGTCAGGTTTTGGAGGAAAAATATACACAGATTTTTGATCAGCAGCTGCAGACGGTTCTTGATACAAAGATAGACGGGTATGTGGAAACCGTACGTCGCAGCGCCTGTCTGGATGCCCTCAGGTGGCATGAAAAAAGATTGTCCTGGCAGTTCGTGCTTCCCTCTGGACTGTCGATTCCGGAGGAAGGCGATTACCGTAAATATGATACCTTGGATGAAAATGTGGTTATGGTGAGAGAGTTCCTTTCCGCCAAAAGGGGATTCCTGTACAGTTTATTTGCAGAGCACAGGGATTACTGCGTTGTGGAAGTTCGAAATGACGCGCCCTTTTTGAATCAGGATTACAACCAGACGGTTTATTACTGGGTAGAGCGAGGAACTGCGATTGAGAACCTTCCCTTATATCAGGAGTCGGGATATGAATTTACAGGCTATTATGACAAAGAGAAGGGAAATCTGATCACAGACGGCTCCCTGATTTATGAAGACTGTATATTGGAAGGCAGATGGGAGCAGACGGGAGAAGAATAGTTTGGAAGAGACACATTACAGGCATGAATATAAATATCCTCTGACAAATGGACAAATACTGATCGAGGATGCTAAAATAAGTGCAATTGCATGTAAGGATCCCCACGCAGGTGAAAAAGGCTTTTATAATATCAGAAGCTTGTACTTTGATGATTATGATAACAGCTGCTATATGGATAATGTAAACGGCTCTGACAACCGGGAGAAATACAGAGTTCGTATTTACAACGGAAGTACAGACCGGATCAGTCTGGAACTCAAACAGAAAATCAGAGGAAAGACCAGTAAAAGTGCCTGCCTGATCACACTTTCCCAGTGTGAACAGTTAATGCAAGGCATTATTCCGGGGGATATCAGACCGGAGCAGAGAGTTTTGCATAAGCTTTCTTATCTGATGGCTGTCCGGCTGATGAGACCGGCAGTAATTGTGGATTATGACAGAGTGCCTTATGTGTACAGGCTTGAAGACGCCAATGTCAGAGTCACCTTTGACAAGAACATTACCTCAGTAGGCAGAGTGGATACATTTCTTGACCGGAAGATCTGCGGGCGGGGTGTTCTCCCCGTAGGGAATGCGCTGATGGAAGTGAAATTTGACAGTTTTCTGCCTGAT
>JAGAIR010000036.1 GCA_017626435.1 Lachnospiraceae bacterium
CTTTCCGCCACATCCAATATTTCGTTTCTGCGCTCTTTTGCTTCCTTTACTACTCTCATTAAATCTCCACCATTTTGCAAGTGACTGTGCCCAGCCGTGCACATGCGATACTACCGACAACCTGTCGGTAGTATCGTACCATGCTTTCTTTACCATGTCAATCATTTTCTCTGTGATGGAAATTTGTTATTTCTCCAGCACTTCTTCCATCCATCCGATAAATTCAGGTGCAACCATCTGATATGCCTGATACATATTTCCTGCAATTTTCTTAAGCAATTCATAAAGCCTTCCGACAATCTCTTTTTGAGATGAGTCAGGCTGCTTCTGAAATGCAAAACCGGAGACAGCATCAAAAGCTTTCTTATATTCGGTCATCAATGCCAGCATCATTTCCATATCTGTTTTTTCCAGCTCACATTCAAAATACAGTTCATTCTGAAAAAATCCCCTGACATCAGTAATATTTTCAAGAATTGTCCGGCTCTCACAATCGAACAGAATAATCCGCCATGGTCCGCTTGCCCTGCCCTGACTGATTCCATAGAAAAAAATACATTCGCATGGTCTGTCCTGATATATTTTCTTTGTCATCAAAGAATAGGTAACGCCGTCGTTTGGGAGAAAGCCCATCTCTCCACCCAGAAGCAAATCTAATTTCTCATCATAATTCATGAAAGATATTCCTCTTTATCTTATAATCTGTTGTGTTACGTTCATTTTTCTGTTGGTTATCAGACAAGACTGCAGCTTGCTGGCCGGAACAATCATATCATAGTTTCCTGCTCCCGAATCACAAATGTGAAAATTCTCCAATCTGCCTTCCTTATCGTAATCCACACTGGTCACTGTTACTGCATGCAGCCCGTTTAAGTATGTTGCGTCATCCCACAAGCGGCCTGCATCCACGCTGATGATAACGCCTCTCCCTGATATAACGGCTTTTTCTATGATGGGCAGTTCCTGAGGATACAGGGAAGAAGCTATACCAAAAGCGTCAAGTATCTCCTTTCTGTCCAGATAATTCGTCCCACCGTTTTCCGCTTCACAACTCTTGTCAGTACAAAGACCGTTTTTTATAGCAAATTCGACAATGTCCTGTTCTGAAACATCAACACCTGCAAGCCTTAATATATTTTCACAGGAACACAGTCCACAGGTACCTTTATATCCTGCAATTTTTCCCTGTCTGTAATCAAGGGACTTCCCCGTAACCGACGGTGTATTGTATGTCTTTCCTCCGTTACTGTTCACTTCCATTATCTGCTGCGTGACCGGCAGATCCCTTGGTTCATTCATCTGCGTTTTTGCACTGCATGATGAATCGGTTCCCACGTGAGATGAAGAAGTAGTCGTATACAGGCTTCTCACTCTGGTTCCCATGGTATGGGGAACATCCTCCTCATTCTGATGTACATAATCATCAATTGCCTGTGCGATTTTACGCAGCGTTGGCTCATAATCCAACACTGAATTTTCAAATCTTCCAACCGCTTTACTGATTTCAGCAAGCATATTGTAAAAATCGGATTGATGGACTCCAAGCCCTTCTTCCAGACTGCTGAAATGACCATATAAATCTATTGTATCCTGTCCTATTTCATCTTTTTCTCTCACAAGAATGTCTGCCATTTCATTCAGCCATTCAACAGCTGCCATATTTAATTCCAGTTTCATAAACAGACTCCCGCGCTATATAGATGGATGATCATTTACATAGACCTCTATTGCATCAGCAACATTCAGCATTTTAGGAATAAGCAGCCTGACCGCTTCATTTGCATCCTCCTGCGTTTTTGTAACCTTCTCAAGCATATCGCTGAAATTTTCCTCATGGACGCCGAGTCTTTCAGTGACAGAACGATAGACAGCTATCAACTGTTCCGTATCGTCTTCCATTTCATCCATAGTTGTCGAAAGAGAATCCGCCAACTCCCTTAAGGTAGATGCAGACTCTATTGTTAAATCTATAATCATATCAATGCCTCCCTTTCAGAACATATCGTATATATTCTGAACTTTCTTTCTTTCCTCCAACAGCTTTTCTGCCATCTCCCTTGCCCTGTCAGATGTAATAAGCAATTCGTTTGTTGTTTCGTAAAGCTTATTAATCTGCTTTTTGGATAAGGCATCACTTCCCATTGCCTGATCACATGCGTTGGCTGCATTCTGAATGACCTTGTAATGCTTCATAAGCTTATCATGATAATCAGCAACAGCATTAATCAACAGTTCCAAAGCTTCTGTATCTAACGCCTTATGTTCTCCCATTTTATTACCTCCTTTTTTTCACTACATTAAATATTCTTCCTCTGCTTCTCCCTCAACACCGCCTGTCCCACTAAAGGAAAGTCCCTCATGGATATATGGTCTGAAATTTAAAGCTTCTATCCCATTGGAATATCTGAATGCGTGCTCTTCCAATGCCTGTACAATTCCCGCATTTGCCAAATTCATGATTTCCGATGCTTCCGTTTTTGATGTCCTGAACAGGATTTTGTGTTTAAAATCGTCCGCCTTGAGCCTGTTCTGCTTTACTTCCCGCAACGAGTTAAATACCGCAAAAAAATGATAGCCATAACGGGGTCCATGCGTAAGAACGTATTTAAAATCCTCCCTTGCATCATATTCGCTGCTTTCTGACAGTGGAACGGATTCCTGACCGGAATGGAACGGTGATGCGGCATTTCTGTGGGCATTGGTATTCTCTTTGTACAAAATGTCATCTATGTTCACACCTGCAAGATTTAACTTACTCATAAGATCCATTTCGCCCTCCTTACGCGCTTCAAACACCAGATCACTTCCTTTATTCGTTACCGGCTTTGCAACAGATGTTTTTATTTCACCTGCTTTATTGCTAGACAGGTATTCCATATCTGCAAGATAACTGTCTATACCCATTAGAAAATAAAAGTGATTTCCCGCCTCCTTCTTTTCGATTTTTTCTCTCAGCAGACTTATTTCCACGCAGACATCCTCCAAAGTGTCTGATTCCTTATCAAACATATGACCGGCTGCCTTACTCTTTTTATACACGCCCGATTTTCTATATGCCCATAAGTGTGTACTCTTTCCCTGCATCTTTAAGCTTTCATCCACAGTGCAGACAATTGATGCGGCGCACTCGGCTTCGTTTACGGGTGCAATCATCAAAATATTTTCTCCATAAGAATCCAGAATCTCTGCCAAATAAACAGAAACCATTTTTCTCGGTTCCCCGAAAGAGACAAAAATTTCATCCTCCCGCTGTGATGCAATTGCTTTTTGTAATTCCTCCCTCTTATCGGAAAAATACTGATAGGAATTGCCGTCTACGATCAGCGGACGTTTAAAGATATATCCGTCCGCATCCTCTGCATAATATTTTGTTACAGGATGGACAGCATTGCTTATCTTGTCAATAAATTCAACTTCAATCTCCTTCTCCGCAAAATAAAGAGGTTTCGCAAGCTTCAGATGAATACCGTTCTGATTCTCAGGAATCCGCATTAATGTCTGATGCACTTCCAAATTTTCTATCATTTTGGAATCGCCTTCGCTTGTGCTTTTCAGACCAAGGGTTTCCTTGATTTCCGAAATATCTTTAGAATACATGGCGATTCTCTGCTGAACCTGCTTTTTAGCTGTCGCAGTCAATCCTCTGGTGCCTTCACTGAAGTCCTGACTGGAAAAAATGAATTTAAATCCAAAAGCTGCACCTGCTGTCAGGAGATTTTGAAGCTTAACCGCATAATCTCCTGAAAGCCCCAGCGTCGAATCTGACAATATCTGGGACATTCTGGAAAACTCATCTATAACCACAAATATTTCCGGCATATAAACAGATTCAGGCACCTGACTTAATTTTTCCCATTTCCCCATAAAAAGAGTCTGCCTTTTCTGCAGAATCTCTGTGAGGCGATTTATGATGTCATATACAAGCTCCGGCGATTCATCCAGAATAATGTATCTGACATGAGGCGGCAGATGATCAATATACCTTGAAAACTCGGTTTTTTTGAAATCTATCAGCCAGATTTCCACATCATCCGGATGTACAGAAGTAAGAATACTTGAAATAATCGTGTGCAGCAGCGTTGATTTCCCTGATCTGGAAGCGCCGCATATGTAATATGCAAAGTTGCTGTCCTCGAAATCCAGTGTCTGAAGCACGCCTTCTTCATCAATTCCATAAGGAATATCCTTTAGCGTTCTTTTTCCTTTCTGATATCTTGGCACACTGTTTATGTCAATGATATTCTCAAATCTGTTGTCTATAATCGTTTTTTCCTGTTTTTTCCAAAAGAGCTTTTTTTCTTCAGGCGTCAGGGAAGGAGGCGCCGCAAACCAGCAAAACTCTGACTGTTCCGTATCCTTGATAAAAAACCTGTGCTCGTCAGAATAAATGCTGAATGCATATCCCCTGATCATATTGACAGCTTCATGAACCATCTTATTTGTCTCTGCCGTCCTGTTAAATGTTACAAAGACAACAATGCCATAATGTCTGGCAGATACACATATCTCCTGAATCCACCTGATCTGTTCACTGTCATATCCAACCGGAAAATCATGAAAAACCACCAGCCTGTCTGCAAATTCCCTGTCTCTATAGCTGTTGGCACGATGCGCTTCTTCCTCTTTTACTGTTTCAAGAAAACTTCCGACAGCCTGTCTTATCTGTGCAGGCTCCCTCGGCACAGGCAAAACCGGGCTTCCGGGCAATCCGCATATCTCCGATAAAGCTCCTAACGCCGTATCATTATTTCTGACAGGATCGACCATAAAAATCTGTTTTACAGCAAATTCTCTGTGAAGGAGAAAATTATACAGGACATTTTGAAGTCCTCCAATGACATATTCCTCATTCGCAGGCTCAAATTCCACAAGAAAAACCTGTCCTTTCGTCATGTCAAAGGAAAGGGGAACTGCCAGAGCCTCACCGCCGGAAAAATCCGCTCTGCTCCAATCAGCAAATATATCCTCCCCGGCTCCTGCTGTAAAAATATTTAATGGTATGGCTCCGATTGCCATATCATTTCTCTGCAGGGCAGGCCGTTCCTTCCCTGAAAACAACTTCATCAGACAAGCACTGTTTTCCCTGAATCCGACAAATTCATCCGAATGAAGATATGCGTTGACCGAATCTCTCAGGGTAAGAAGCTCCCTGTCAAAAGCTTTCTTCATATTGCTGTCCAATTCACTCTGTCCGGTATTCTCCTGCATACGCTGTTCCAACAGACAGGCTTCCCGGCTTAATGTAATATACTGAGCCCTTGCTTCCGTATATAGAGCCGATGCACATGCCCTGCCGTTCACACCATTTAATTGCGTTGCCAGCTGTGCCATGGCAGTATTATTAAATTCTTTTCCGGCCGTCGGTTCGGTATGTTCACATTTCTTCGACTCTGCCATCACCAGGTAAGCATTGATTCTCGCGATTCTGGTTTTGATCCTGTCGTGCTCATTCTTAAGCTGCTGAAAACCTTCACCTGCCTGTTCTCTGGCATTTTTAGCCGCCTGCTCCCGCCGCTTTTGAATCTCTGCCAGCTCTTCTCTCTTTTTTTGTAAAAAATTTCTGATCCGTTTATACTCTTCCATCATATAAGGTCTTCTCTTTCAGCCAGATAAGTAATGCTTCCTATTGCCCTGTGATCATGATCTGTGTACGCTGCATTTACTCTCACCGGTATTCCGCTGGGATCAACGGGAAATTCAGTCAGAATTTCAGTCTGAAGGCTGGTGCCTATGGACTTTGCCAGCGCCATGGCTTCTGCCGCGTCAGCCAGATTATGAATCCTGTGGTCAAGAAATACATAGCTTTCTGCAGTCCGATCAGTATTCCCGCAAATATCAGCTATCACCTCTTTCTCTGTAACTTCAAAGCGATACATTACTTCTACGCCGTTTGTATGAACACCTCTGTATGTGTCCTTAATCCAATCGATGAAGCTTTCTCCCAGCCACTTTGTAATTTCTTCCGTTATCGGATTTCCGGCAAACTTGGCAGTTCTTCTGTCCGACTCCTCATAAAAATCCTTCTTGTACTGCCCGATCTTATTGCGGTACTCCTCTTCAATTGTGAATTTTTCCTTTTTAATAGCTTCAACATCGTCCTCGCTCTGTTCCCTTAATGCGCTGTCTTGTTTATTTTTAGTCCTACGCATAGCTATATCAATAATCATCATTATTACATAGATTATTACACCGGTAATGACCATGGCAAAAAAACCGGCAACAAGACCTACAAAATTGGGTCCATATGCTGTACACGCAGCGGAGCAGGCCATAATCGGCACAACAAGAAGTATGATCATCCCGAAAATCCCAAAGCTTATATCAAATGCCTTAAACTTCTTATTATTCTTAATCTTATCCTCTGTTTCGTTTCTCCTGCTCTTAACAGCCTCATCCACCTGTCGTTTCCTGTCCTCACACTCCCGCTCCAATTCCAGTCTTTTTTCATTTGGAAATAAACGATAATCAGCCATTGTTCTCCTCCCTATTCCTACCAGCTTCTCATTTCCCGAAAATGATCGTTTTTCGCTCTGTAAATCAAAGTGATCACAGCCGCTTTTCCTTCATATGTTTCGTCCATACTGATATCATATTGGCTATCTGACGGATTGGAAGCCAATAACGTCATGACCTCCACCTGCACCGCAGATGCCACTGACCGCGCCAGTGCCGTCTGCTCGGCAAATCCTTCCAGAGGACGGAACATACTCTTTGTAATCAGATATTTATTTTGTTCCGAGCACAGTTCCTCCGTATAAGTACGCATGGCAAAAGATATTTCTATCTTTTCTACTCCACTGCTTCTGTCCGCAGATAAGATTTTGCGCGCAAATTCGTTGGCAAATTTTTGAATCCATGACTGACTGATCGGCGGCTGTGGAAAATCCTCTATCCTATAGCTCACCTCCTTTTCAAAGCCCTCCACAAATTCCCTGCACTCATAATCGACCTCATCCTGAATCTTTTTAACGGACGCTTCATAATTCTGCTGCAGCTCCGCCATGCCCCTGTCCTTTTTTTCCTTATCTTTTTTAGTCGTAATACTACTTCTATACGCCATCACTGTGCCGACAATCGGCAGACCACAAAAGAAGGTCAGAGGGATAAGACCCGTCTCTACACCAAGTAGAGCAATCCCCACGCACATAAAAGAACCTGCTATCAGCCCTCCTACGCCCCCGGTAGCAATGCTTAGGAAAAAATTTGTTACCGGTTTTTCTTTTTCATCACTGTACTGATATCTTTCTTTCTCTTTTTCAAACTGTTCCTCCAGCCTCTGCAATTCCTCTTTGTGCGGCCTTAATTTTTCCTCCCTGATCGTCTTGGGATTAAAAATCACATACTCCTGTCTCATTTTTATCTCACTCCCTTCCCAAAGAATATTATTTCACGTTCCGGTATCCTGATTTTCGGATCAAACGGTTAAATTCATCTGTAAAAATACTTAAATCAAGCTCAAACGGTCTCTTAGCCTTGTCAAAATAATAGGTAATCTCAGCAATCAGTTCCTCGTACTTTTTCTGCACCTCATCCTGCCTCATTCCTGCAGTGATATGGTTCTTCACATACATTTTCGTAATATATTGATACAATTCGCTGTATTCGGTATATTCCGGCTCTGTATATCCATACCGACTTTCGGCTTCCGCGTCAATCAGATTGATCATCTTATATGCATACTGCTTATCCCCCATATACCGGTCCATCTGTTCTATCAGATAGTTTACGCTGTGGTTCATGAAATCAGCGCCATCATAGTCAATTGCATCCAGAATGATTCTGAAATAACTTGACTGCAGTGTATAGAAGTTTGATTTCCTGCCAAGCCCCTGCAATTCATAGCAGAAATCCGTAATCAGCGCTTCCTCCACATACAATCCCACATTTTCTTCATTTATAAAAGATACGCAGGTTCTATAGCCGTCCTTATCCAGAAATCTGTTCGTGTTTCTTGCAGCATGAGTCAGCTCATGCGTCAGAATAATGTAATCATCACTGTCCTTCCTCAAATCTATCCCTTCTATCAGATAAACCGTATTCAAACTTTTCTTGTAACAGGCAACAGAGTCTGCCCCTACCGCCTTAAACATCATCTCATCCTTTGTACAGGTCTCAATCTTCATTGTTTCCAGATTATGGCAGAATGTTGAAAAATCTGAACCGGGATATAATTCCAGCCAGTCCTCCACATACTCTGTGATAAATTCCTTGTACTCTCTGCTGATATGGCGGTTCTTCTTCAGGACTTTTTGAATATCTTCCACAGAGACATTGCTGTAACCATAAAGCAGGTCATAATTTTTCGCATCCCTGATGTCCCTGTATTTAATCATACTCAATTCAACGTAATCGGTTGCATAACGAAAATCTCTGTCATCATCGGCTTTTCTTGTCAGCTCCAGATATTCCTCTTCCTTATTCTCTTCTTCATTCTCCGCAAGGTTTTGTGAACCCTGTTGGTTCTTCTCCTTTGCTTCCACCCGGCTAAGCCGCGTGTCCGCCAAACTGAATAAGCAGACACATACCGCCGTCACAAGAGCTATTGGCAAAGCTACGATACCCTTTCCTGTTCTAGTTGTCTTTCGATTTCTCATTAAAATGTACCTCCGATCTCTTAGTAATCATCAGGCAGATGACTGCGCTTACAACTATAATCATGCTGATAATCTGGGATGTAGATATCCATCCATATACACCCCTGATAGTATCTCCTCTCCAAAATTCAACAAAGTACCGCAGACTTCCATATGTAATAAAGTAAATAAGAAAGCTGTGCCGACTCCGCTTAAAACGGTTTTTCCTGAAAAACAAAAAAAGAAGAAGACATCCAAATGCCTCAGCAAACCATACCGGAAACACCTTTATTTTCAAACCGTCAACCGGATATAAGATTCCGAATGGTCCATTGTATTCTTTTCCATAACAGCACCCGTTCATAAAACAGCCAATCCTGCCTAGGGCTTGTCCCAGCGGCAGCACTTGTGCCACGTCCGATGCATATCTGCAGAAATCAATTTTATACCTTCGGGCAAATAAGCAGGCAGAGAAAAAACCCGTCACCAAAATCCCATAGAAAACCGAACCGCCATGAATAAAATAATCAAGTAAGGTTCTGCTGTTATCCTGAAAATACAACGTTACCGCTGACAGTAGTCTCCCGCCTGCCGCACCGGCCGCCAAGGCGAAAACTGTCACATAGATATAATTCCTGTGTTGCAACCAACAATATGGTTTCGCAAATAACAGATAAAAAAAACAAATGTAAAAATCCAGACTAAGAATTATTTGAAATACATATATCTTAACGATACCTATCTGTATTATTGGCATCATATCCGCTTTCCTTCCGTTTCCAAGACATATTTTATATTTGACCTGTCCGCTGTGCTCTTACCTGCAGAGCCTTCTTACCTTGGGAGAAGAAGCATAAATGCTGCCGCGGCTTCCGGTATGAAAGAATGAGCCTCCACATGACCCCATGCAAAAAAACTGTTTTCCGAATAAGCATCCTGATAAATAATCCCATTCCTGCCAATATGGCCTATGCAGCACGACGGCGATTGTGAGTAAGGATCCCTGTATATTTTTCCATCTTCGTCATAACGCCCCACCTTATGATTAGCAGCTTCACTATAAGGGTCGCTAAAAACATAACCTTTCCGGACATGCCCGATGCAGTTGCCTGCTGTCTTTATTTCACTGTAAACATCGCGAAAAACAAGACCGGATGATGTGTCAATATGTCCAACTGCATATGTGAAATTTTCACTATATGGATCTCGATATAGGATAATTTTCATAAAATTCTACCTTTTTCATGCTGATAGATAATTCTTTTTGTCGGTATATGCACTGTCAGTGCACACAAAAAAACAGCCGAACACAAGACTGGTCATTCACTGACCAGTCTTGTGTTCGGCTGTCTGATAATCTGTATTAAATATTCAGAATAGAATCTAGTCTGTCTGTCTGTCTGTCAAAAATTATCGCGTTATGTATCATTTGTGTCAACCCTCTCATGCGGACTATTATATCCCATCTGGCAGAATTTGTCACTACTTTTGACACAAATCGAAGGAGTTTCATGAGCCGGTTACCTGCTTAAAAGTCATATGTCTCCTCAAGTATTTTTAACCCCTCGTACATATCCTGCCCGAGAATTTCCTGGGTCTTTGCAAATTCATATTTCTCGTGAAGCTTATTGTGGACGCTGAGAAATGCCTTTTTACCATGCTTTCTGATAAACATTGCCTGTGCCTTCGCCGCATTTGCGCCATCATTTTCCGGTGTATAAAAGCCTTTCTCACAGATCTCCAGTTCCTCACACTCATAGCAGCCATCGATATTCTTATTCCGACAGCATGCTACATTGGGGCAAACCTTATCAGGAGCGCAGGTGGCAAAGGAGCAGGCATTGTAATCTGTCCGGCAGGATCCGCACCACTGCCCTAAAAAGCAATGGTTGCAGGAAAATCCGCAATATGCTATGGGATCGACACCCTTCCTTGCAAGTGCGCATAATCTGTTTTTGATCCTCTGCATTGCTTCGATATGCATAATCCAGTGTCGGCAAAAGGGCATTTTGATGAGGCCCAGAACATTCTTTCCACACCAATATGTGATAAGCCAGTTCGCCTCTTCCTCCCTGCCTACACATTCCGATTCGATCAATCTCTCCTGATCCGCTTCTCCGAATTTTCTGTGCAGTTCCCGGTAATCCAATTTTTGAAGAAGCGCATTTGTGGATTGCATGACCGCCTCTGCGTATTCATATAACACAGGCACATCCAGTTCTTTGGAGAAATCGGCTATCTGCTCCCCCCGGAGCTCATTCCCGGTGGTGATTCGTTTCGTACCGATTTTCTCCTGATAACCGCCTGAAAAGAAGATCTGTTCATCATTCTGTATCAGGGAATGCGCCACAATATCTTCAATCCTGAAAATATGCCAGATGGAATAGGCAAGTGTCTTGCTGTGATACCCCTTGGCACCCTCATACGGCATCTGATAAAATGCTTCCTTCGGGAATCCGTTTACTATGTATGTCACCTGTTGAAACAGCTCCTGACGAAATTCGATCAAAAGCTTTATCCCTTCCTCGTAGGTAGCCTTTTTCCCAAGAAGCATCTGTATTTGTTTGTTTTTTTCCGACCAGTCTTTATTCATTTGATTGTCACTCCTTCTTTATTTTCTATTATCTCTTGCTACGCGAATAATGGTTGGCCTGGTTTTCAGGTATTTTATATCCACCGTATCATCACAACCTATCAGGTCAGAACCGTTAAGATAGGATTCATATTTTCTTCCCGAAGCACAATACTCAACTTTGTAATCAGGATAAACAACCGCACCGTTTCTGCTGCTTCTTCCGCTTATCTCACCTGTCCGATAGCCTTTATTTTCATCAATAATATTCGCCACGGTACATCCCCAGAAATTGATATCATTGCGAATCATAAAACGTCTTATTACTGCTAACACCCACCATATGATAAATGCTGCCAGCAGTATTCCAAAAATGAGTCCGCCAATTGATGTGTGCGTGTAGTGGGTTCCATTGACAAAAGTTAACTGCGCGCCCTCTCGTCGTACTTCACAGCCAGCCAGTCCTAAGCATAAACCGGAAAGCATACATAATGTCGATCGCTTTTTCATGTTCATTCATCCCCCCAAAATTTGGCATTACAATTTTTCATATGCAAGCCTTGGATAGTTGTCTTCTTCAACATAAATCGTACCACAATGTGTAAATCCCATCTTTTTTAAAAGATTCTGCATGACGATATTATCCCCATGCGTATCAATGCGAAGATGCCCACACTGCCGGTACGCCCAATTCAGGCAAAATTCTCCGATGCCTTTCACAGATCCATCTCCCGCAAGGCGGTGTACCACACCATACGCACTGTCATTCATCCATTTTCCATTCTCTATATGACGATATACAGGTTCAATATCAATGCCGGTCAAAAAGAAAAAGGTTCCCACAACTCTCTTTTCATGGACACATACATAACTTGTCCCGGATAGGATATCGTTATGAATCAGTTGTTCCGGCGGCCAGTGTGTTGGTCCCCATTGATTCGGATTCCCATGTTCTGTCATAAACCTTCTTGCGTAATCGTAGATTTCCATGATTTGCGTAAAATCTTTTTCCGTCGAATGTCTTATTTCCATACGTATTTACTTGCTCCGTCTCATAATTCTCTTAACAGCTTTACTCGCTGAAATTAATCTCATATAGGCTGCATTCACAGAAGGTACCGGCTTTTCATCAAAAACTTCCCGCTCACTCTCATTTAACAGATAATCAACACTACACTCCAAAAGTCTGCTGAGCTTTATCAGTTTCTCTGTCTCGGGAAAAGCCGCATCAATTTCCCAGCGGGATACAGATTGACGCGAAACTTCCAGTATCTCCGCCATCTGTTCCTGGGTATATCCCTTTTTCTTCCTCAAGAATGCAATTTTTTCTCCGGTTCGCATAATCCGTCACCTCATTACTAACAGAATACTACCTTTTATCCTGTGTGAAAACACACTTTGAAGTGCTAATTGTGCCATTTAGCGTGCATTTTACTTTTAAAGCTTCAGTCTTCGTTCCACCAATTTCAAGGTTTCTTCAACAGATCTCTGCTCATCTCTCAATATCACATGAAAACCTGAATTTAAAAAGTTATTGTAATTTTCTCTTGAATTCACCCGCTTTAAACACTCTCTGAAATTCCTGATCGCATACTCCGGGTCTTCTTCCTGCAAAAGCAACTGATATAGAAACTGTTTTTCTTTATCCGGTCGTTCAAAAAATCTATTTACCGATATATCCGGATCTGCCAGCATTATAATCACGTGATCTTTATCAGAAATCTCATGTAATACCTCTACCGGAATGTTAGTATCAACAAAAACCTTCTTATGATTGCCTGCCAAACCTTCCAATAATCTTAATTCCAATATCGTGCATTCTTTCGTTACACCATTAATCCATTCCTCGTACTGCTCAGGTGTTCTTCTGACAAACTCGCTCCAGTTTTTTAAATCCCGTGTATAGGTTAAGTTTGGAAACTCGTCGCTGCTCAATTCTTCCACCAAAACATCATGATAATTTTCTTCGCATGCCACTCCATCATATTTTTCAGCAAGCAACTTTACCATTGTAGACTTGCCTGCATATGCCGTTCCATTGAAAAAATATACATTATTATGCTTCAAAAAATCATTCCTTTCTCTACGAAATATTAGTAGCGGTTCCAATAGAAACATAGTTATCGAGAACGGCTTTCAGATCTGTACCTGCCAAAGCATTGTAATTGCGGATTCCCTCTACCATATAGGAAATCCTTCCTTCCGAAACTTTGGTTTCCAAATAGTGATCCATATAAAAATTATCTGTCGAAACCATTCTGTCATGAAGGATCCCCTTACACTCTGCCAGTCCGCAACCGGGAAAATTAACATTCCAGATCTGATTGATTGCAAGCGGTTTGTTCAATAACTTATCCATTATTTCCTTCAAATATCTGTCTGTCACTTCATGATTCTCACAGGCCTCTTCCGAAAAAGCAATCGTATGAATTCTCTGAAATGCTGCTTCAAATGCTGCACCTGCAGTAGCAGAATACTGTAAATCTGTGGCAACATTATATCCGTAATTAATTCCCGAAAAAACATGATCCGGCTTGCCTGGTACAATATTCAATGCCCCTATTCTTACACAATCGGCCGGTTGACCGTCACAGGCATATGCATGGACTCCCGCCACAGGGAAATCCACTTTCCAGGCTTCTACACTGTGTCTTAAAGTAACACTATGGGACATTGCACTTCTCTGGCTGTCCGGGGCAACCACCCACACTTCGCCGAATTCTGTGGCTGCCCTTGCAAGACGAACAATACCATCTGAATCTATTCCATCATCGTTTGTTATCAATATCTTTCTCATTCATTCATCCTTTTCTTCGTCTTGTCTGACTATAGTTTTCAGTAGTTCTTTAAGTGAACTTTATACCGTCAAATTGATATTTCCGTATACCATAATACGGATGATACCAATCACGATCAGATGCGCCGGGTAATATATGTAAAAAAACCACTTCATCCACGACGCCTTACCCCGTTCCCCATTGTATAATTTCAAGACGGGATAAACCATAAGCACACCCACTAATTCAAGTGCATACGTCTTGCTGACGAAAAGAAATGAGACCAATCCATACCAGAATACCCACTTGACCATCTCGATCATCTGTTTTTCCAGATTGCCACGCTTACTATACATTCCCAGAATAGCCAGCACAGCAATACAGCTCCAATCTGCGGGAAAAGCACTGATCACAAGCAAAAACTGTATGATTTTCTTCTGCCAATTCTTCATTGGGGATTGAAGATCCTCCAAATATAAAACAACCACAGCGATAAACAGCGGATACATGACACTGGTTCTGTTAAAGATGCCTCCCTGCAAAGGGTTCAGACTTATGCCAAATCCAAAACAATATGCAAAATGCGATATGATTGCAAAGATTCCAAGACGCAGCATATATTTCTTTACATTCTTTGTATAATAATAACCCTCACATACAAAAAACCACATGATCGGAGCCGTCAGTCGCCCTATAAAATGCAACCCCAAAGGGATCGGCTCTGTCGGAAACCCCGGATAAAACAAATCGGTACAATGGTCTATCGTCATAGCAATAATGGCAACCACCTTCAGATAATTTGCATTAAACCTAATTTTTAATTTCATATAACCCCCCTACAGCACATTCCAATAGTCATTGATACAATTTACAGTTACACTCATAGAAGTTGCCTTCCATTCCTCCCTATAAAAGGAAACGACCGTTACTTTTATTTTAGGTAACGGTCGTTTTCCTGTCAAGAATCTTCCATTTATGCTGCTTTTTCTCTTTTGATTCCCAATACACACCACCTTATAACCGGAATTCTCGAAACAATCTCGTAAATAAGAATTCCTCCGGCAAAAGCTGCAATCATTGTAATTACATAAATTGCTATCCCCGGCATATGGGTGTATGTAACCAATGCATATGCCGTTGCCGACATCGCCAGATAGTGAAATACATATAAACCAAAGTTCTTCTTCGTCATAAAACTCGCAAACGCGTTCGTCTTATCTAAAAAGCGCTTAGCACCTCCCAGAATCGACAGACATGCAATCCAGGCAAACGCAATAGCCAGAGGACAATTTACAACAGGAGATGCCGCATAGTTTTCACCATAATATATCACTGTGTAGATTACACCAAGAATCCCTGCTGTCACAAGAAGGGGTATGCAGTATTTTTCCAGCTGCCGGATCACATTGTCATTTGAAAACACATAGTAACCCAGCAGAAAACAAAATCCATAAATACCAAACCGATACACCAGAATGATCGGCGTATTGAGAATTTGTGCTGCTCCAAAGACAAATACCCCTAACAGCAGGAGGACAATAATATTTATCTTTTCTACCGGCTTTATCAGTCTTCCCTTTTCTACTTTCCGTACCAGCAGCAGGAAAACCGAAAATAACCACATCATCTGAATTGTCCATAATACACCTGATCCGGAAAGTACCATAATAAAATACAGTACAGGTTTTGGCATCGAATCCGGCATCTGTGAAAAGGCATTGCTGATTGACATACTGACATAGCCCTGTATCCATTGAAATACGAAAAGACCAATCGTAGATGGAACCAGCAGTTTTCCGGTTCTTGCTTTCAAAAAATCCTTTTCGCTATGACTGTCCAGATAAAGCTTGGCACTCATCCCGCTGATGATAAACAAAATGACCATGA
>JAGAIR010000037.1 GCA_017626435.1 Lachnospiraceae bacterium
GTCTGAAAATATATTTTCTCCACTACGTCAGGAGCATTCATATCCAGTCCGGCATTTAACTTTTCTCCGAAGAGCTGATAAAAACTGTTTGCAATCAGAAAAGACATTGCATGCATATTATATAGTGTCTGCTGATTAAGCAGATATCTGTAGCTTCCAACTCTTACATCTGCTCCAGTCATGCCAGAATCGGAAAAGATGAAAAAGAGCACAAAGTATTCGTCTCTGAATCCTGAACAGATTCGTCACGAATACAGATAATGCGATAGAAGTCAACTGCGTTTCTTCCAGTTTTGTAGTAATGCAGCTCATACCATAACAGCGTTTGCTCAGGCTGAAGGTCCGCTCCACTTCGATTCTATCGGTATTATCCTGATACTCTTGTTTTTTGGTGGCTTTCGCTGTGACACTTGGTCTGCCCAGCTTTGGACCTGATAACCGGATCCCATGTTCCTTGCAATAGCTCCTGTTCTCCCTGGTCCGGTATATCTGATCTGCCAGGACTCGTTCCGGATAATAACCGGTACGTTCTTTGAAGCGTTCTACCGCTTCAATCAGGCAGGTACTCTCGTTGTATGCCTCAAAAGATATTTTTTCGATACGCCCATAGCCTTCACTGTCAAGGCTGAGATCAAATTTTGCACCAAATTCAACAGGCGCTTTGACCTTACCTCTGACAATCGGCCGGAGCCATGGCTGCGAAATACTTACAATGCGATGCTCCACGGAATGGACTCTGTTATCATACATATACTGCTGCTGTTCCTGCAGCCTGATGATGGTAAGATATAAGTCGATATCCTTACCTGTCAAGGCATATCCATCACTCATGAACTGTTCCAGATAGCCGAGGTCTCTTTTCACGTAGCCAAGCTGTCTGCGGAGTGCGCTGCGGATTTTCTTTGCCGTATGCTTTCTGCTCTTGGCAAATGCGAGATACTCTTTTCTGGCACGTTTGCGGTATCGTCTTGGCAGCTTAAGACCATAACATTTACAAAAACGGTAAATCATGTTTTCCAGCTTTTCTCTTGCTTCGTTCAAAAGCGAGATGTCCTGCGGATAACGGATGTTTGCAGGTGCACAGGTTGCATCAAGGGTCAGCGTTCCTTTGTTTGTATCTTCTTTTGCAGTACCATCATCACCGGATTTCCCTGCGGATGGAGGAGTATGGTCATCTTTGTCATCATCCTTATGAGCAAGAAGATACTCGTTTACTTCCATCAGCATCTCTGCGGAAATGCGTTTACGGAAGAGAACCAGTGTGCTTGCATCAAACGGAGCTTCTTCCTGATAGCCGGGAAGTCCGATAAAGTACTGCAGGTACGGATTCTCTGCAATCTGTTCCACAAGCTCACGGTCGGAATACTGGAACTTGGTCTGGATGATCAGAGTTCCTAACGCCATACGCAGCGGCTTGGCAACATTACCCGTATCACTCGGGAACAGTTTTGCATATTTTACTTCAAATTCATCCCATGGGATTCTGTCAGCCAGTTTGATCCAGCGGTTATCCGGATTCATGTGGAGACCCATAGGCTGGTTGAAATCGAGGAATGAATGCTGTAACTTGTCAATCGGTTTGTACATTGTTTTAGCCTCTTTATACATAAAATCTGTAAGAAAACTGCAAGATAAACGATTTGATTTTATCAAAATCTTTGCAATTATTGTACCAAAAAATGGGGTAAAAGTCAGTAAAATCAAGTGTTTTTGCTTAATCAGCAGACACTATATAAAAGCAGAAGTAAAAAGGTTGGTTTTTCCCACTTACATATTTTGAAGAAATAAACATATGAAACACATAATACAAATATCGGGAAATATCGAATATATGACGGAATCTCTATCATACCCAGTATAATCAGATACA
>JAGAIR010000038.1 GCA_017626435.1 Lachnospiraceae bacterium
ATAATCTCTCGGAATCTTTAAGCCAGTAAAATCAAGGCTTTCAGATTCCTTTTTTATTGAAATCCCCCACTTTTTGTCAAAAAAACGCTTGACAAATCGCCAAAAATTTGCGGCGAAGCCGATTGAATATATTTTATTTTTTCGACTGGAGGCGTTTTTTTGTTACCTGTAAATACTGGCGGTCATTCCGCCTATCAAAACTTTGTTACTGAAAATCTTCGTAAATATTATCCAAATCCTGATTTGATTCCCCGTGCTACCTGGGATATCATTGAACGTTTCTGGCATCTCGACCTTTCCTATACGGATGATCTGCTTCGGCAAAAATATTCTGTCTTTGGTCCTAAGCCAAGGACTCCTTCCTGTATGCAGCGTTCCTATCTGCTGTCTATTGATTTTAAAGTAGATTCCATCACTGATTGGGCTGCTCAACTAAAGATCAATCCTCTTTATGCCATCCTCAGCGGTTTTGAATTCGGCGATACTCCCGGCATTGGAACCTTTTACGACTTTTTTGACAGACTATGGAACTCTGAGGATGACAATCTTTCACCTCATGAGCATCCTATAAAAAAGAAAAAAGTCAAAAAACCGAAAATGAAAGGAACAAAAGCAGATTCCATTGAAAAAGTTACTGTTGCACAACTCCTTCCACAGTTAGAAAACTCACACTTTCATCTAGACGATCAGCCTTATGCTTCTTTGTTCAGGATTTATAAAAAAGAATTCCTGGATGTTTCAGCTTCCAAAGATCTGCTCCATCCGGATTCACTTGCGTTAGCCGGTGACGGAACTCCTGTTGTCACTTCACATAGAGAACGCAAAAAACGTATCTGCAACTGCAAAGAAAACGGCATTACCGAGTGTGATTGCAACCGTTTTTTTTCACAGCCTGACTGCGACATGGGCTGGGATTCTTCCCGTGACTGTTTTTATCATGGCTATGATTTATACATGCTTGTGGATTCGCAGAGTGATCTTCCTGTGTTTCCTCATTTTTCTTGTGCATCCAAACATGATTCACATGGCTTTCTGCACGCTTTTTTCAGGATGAGAGCATTTCTTCCAGAATATAAAGTTTCAAAAATAATTCTGGATTCCGCACACGATGCAATGCCTTATTATCAATACTTCAAACGTGAAAATATAACACCTTTTATTGATCTGAACGGCAAAGGTGGCAGACCGCCTGTTTATAAAAATGACTTCACCATTGATAATGATGGGGTTCCCATCTGTCCTGCTGGCTGTCGTATGCATCGTGACGGGATTGAAGCTGCAAAAGGCAGAATGAAATTTAAGTGTCCTAAAATGTGCAGGAAAAACGGTTGCATTTCCTGTACCTGTGAAACACCATGTTCTGATGCAAAATACGGACGAACGGTTCATTTAGTCTTAAATGACAATCCACGATTATTTAACAATCCGCCAAGAAGCAGCGAAGAATGGAAAAAGGAATATAATGCAAGAACTTCTGTAGAACGTTCAAACAAACGCGAGAAAATAGACTTTAAATTAGAAAGCGGCAGACACCGCTCTACTAAGATGTGGTACTGCCGCCTTTATCACACCCTGATGTTACAACATCTGGATGCATGGGATCTGCCTAACGAATCTGCCCTGAGAAAGTTGATTCAACGAACGGCATAATCCTATAAAGCATTATACACTATTTTCAGGCATAGCAACAGTTATGTCTTTTTCTCGTACCCATTTTTCTTTAATTTCGATAATATTTACTTTTCAAAGTTCATTGCCAA
>JAGAIR010000039.1 GCA_017626435.1 Lachnospiraceae bacterium
AGGATTATATACGCGATTATAATGAATTTATAACATATAAGAAATGAAAAAATTAAGATGTGTTCCGATAACGGAGCCTTGGCAAGTAGAACTGATGCGATGCATATATAATGAAAATTTAGAATGGCTTAGCACACATACACTGCCTTATAGGACTTACGAAGACCAGCAGGAGTGGTGGCAGAAGAATTCCCGCCAGGTGAAAGCCTTTCTGTATGAGCCTTTTGATAAGCCTGGAAAGTTTGTGGCGTTCCTTTTACTGCGCATAAGGGACGGTTTCTGTACACCTACGATTGCTCTTCAGCGTGAGGAATGGGGCAGCGGTTATGGACAGGAAATAGTACATGACTACATTGAGAAGGCTGATGGGCCGATAGCTGGCACTCAGCTACAGAATAATGAAGCAATTTGTCATATAAACAAGAGAGTAGGATGGCAGATCTTAGGTGAAACGGGAGAAGGTGACAAGCGCATCGATTTATTGTATCATCCGGGCATTAATGAATTAAACAAATGCTCTGAAGGTACTTTCCTGAAGATATTGGAATATCTGGATATCGATCCGTCCACTTTTGATTTTAGCAAGGTAAACATTTAAAATGAAAAACTATGAGACAGGTAATTCGCAATGTGAAGATTTTAGGCACAGGATCCTTCGTTCCGGAGACTATATATACCAACAAGTATTTGGAAACAATTATTCCGACAAATGATGAATGGGTGCAAAGCAATCTGGGCATAAAGGAGCGTCATATAGCTTCTTCGGATGAAACGACCAGTGATTTGGCTGCAAAAGCCGGTTGGGATGCTATAGCAGACTCCGGTCTGTCTGTTGATGATATTGATTTGATAATAGTTGCGACTGCCACGCCGGACAGGAAAGCACCGTCAACGGCTGCTATAGTTCAGCACAAGATAGGTGCCTACAATGCTGCTGCCTTTGATATCGCTGCTGTCTGTAGCGGCTTTCTTTTCGCCATGTCAATCGGAACCCAGTATATTGCCAGTGGCGTATATAACAATGTCCTGATTATAGGTGCTGATACATTTAGCCGTATTGTCGACTGGACAAGGAGAGATGCCGTGTTCTTCGGTGACGGTGCTGGGGCGGCTGTCCTTACTTCTGCTAATGTTACGGAAGGCTTTTTGGCATATAGGCTATACACGGATAGCAGCCATGACAATTTGGGCTTTACCGTGCCTGCCGGAGGGTCGGAAATTCCCATTACTCCAGAAGTCTTGGAAAAAGGGCTGCAATATTTCCAGATGGATGGAAAAGCAGTTTTTAACTCGGCTGTGCAGGCCTTGCCTAGGGCTATAGATCAAGTTCTGGAAGATACGGGGTTGTCCATATCAGATATCAGTCTGATGATTCCTCACCAGCCGAGCATCAAGATATTGAAAAAGACAGCTGAAATCATAGGTCTCCCATTTGAGAAGGTCATGACTAACATGGATAGATATGCCAATACTTCCAGTGGTACAATTCCTATATTGTTAGATGAAGTAAAGAAGAGCGGTCGGATACATAAGGGTGACAATATTCTTTTTGCCGCTGTTGGAAGCGGGTGGACTTATGGAGCGTCTATTATAAAGTGGGGGTGATTATGCTTGATAAAAATGTATTTATAACTGGAGGTGACAAGGGCATTGGTCGAGCGATAACGTCCATGCTGGCACCTCTTTATAAGAATGTGATAATAACGTATAACAACAATCTTCCCGGAGCCGAAGAATTGTCAAAGCAGTTTCCTAACCTGTCCTATTTTCAATGTGATTTGGCGGACCAGAAGTCTATAGCTGGAGTGGCGGAAAAGGTACTGCAACGATATGGGCGTATTGATATTTTAATAAATAATGCAGGATATGAGAATGATGCGTCATTCCTTAAAATGTCCTCTGTACAATGGAACAGTGTCATACGAATAAATCTGGAATCCATATATTATTTCAGTCATTATTTTTTGGAAGGAATGGCTGAAAATGCATGGGGGAGAGTAGTCAATCTGACTTCGATAGCGGGATATACAGGCGCATTCGGAAAATCAAACTATGCGGCGGCAAAAGCGGGTATTGTAGGTTTTACAAAATCTTTGGCATTGGAGTTTGGAGGCAAGGGAATTTGTGTGAATGCTGTTGCGCCAGGTGCTATTGCTACAGATATGTTGATGAGGATACCCGAGAAATATCGTAAGAAAATATTGGAAGATATCCCTTCCCATAGATTTGGAAGGACAGAGGAGGTCGCAGATCTGATAGCATTTTTGGTATCGGACAGGGCTTCATACATAAACGGTCAGACAATTCACATCAATGGAGGTTCTTTTGCAGTATGATACATTTTGAAGAGAATAACGGAGTAGGAGTCATATCTTTGGATAGCAGCAAAGGCAATATGTTATCTTTGGATGACTTGCAAGATTTGAATGCGATTTTGTGTGATGGACGGTTGGCTGTTAAAGGACTTGTGATGACTGGTTTAAATCGTTCTTTCTGTACTGGACTACAAGTCTGTAGGGGATGTGAAAATGAAGCATTCAAACTACTGGACAGCACTTTGTTGAATTTATATTCATATAAGAATCCATTGGCTATAGCTTTATCTGGTCACGCTATCGGAGCGGGTTTTTTGTTCCTGTGTTGTGCGGACTATGTTATAGCGCAGGATAGTGAAAAGGCCAAATATGGTCTCCCCGAAGTGGGATTGGGGCTTGGAGTGGATCAGTGTATGGTTTCTTTGCTAGCTTCAACCATTTCTCCTTTGGTCATGAAAAAACTTATTTGTACTTCACTGTATGTATCTTACAAGGAATTGAAAGAGTGGCAGTTGATAGATGAAGTTCAAACGGAATATTTGACTGTAGGATGTGTTTCATTCATTGGTAAGGTCTCTTTTAAAGAATCATATTCCTTTTGCAAATTGTTGATGAGAAAACAAGGCATATTAAAAATGCAGGAAGCGATAGATGGAGGATGCTATATGGATTTGGGTGAATTGATAAGAAAAAATAAGCATACGTTATGATAAAATTTTTAGATTTACAGAAAATCACAGCCAAGTATGCTGATGAGATTCATGAAGCAGTCAACCGTGTGGTAGATGGGGGCTGGTATCTTCAAGGAAAGGAGAATGAAAAGTTTGAGGCGAACTATGCCCAATACATAGGAACGAGGTACACAGTGGGATGTGCCAATGGCTTGGATGCCCTGATATGGATATTCCGTGCTTACTTAGAGATAGGGGTGATGCAACAGGGTGATGAGGTGATTGTTCCTGCCAATACATATATAGCTTCCATTCTTGCTATAACGGAAAATGGATTGAAGCCTGTATTGGTAGAGCCAAATATTGAAACCTATCAGATAGATGATAACAGAATAGAACAAGTCATAACGGAACGTACTAAGGCTATCCTGATTGTTCATCTTTATGGGCAATGTGCTTATACGGATAAAATAGGAGAACTTTGTAAAAAACACAAATTGAAATTGGTGGAGGACAACGCACAAGCTCATGGTTGCAAGTTTAACGGCAAGCATACAGGTGCTTTGGGTGATGCTGCCGGACATAGTTTCTATCCGGGCAAGAATTTGGGCGCTTTGGGTGATGGTGGTGCTGTTACTACGAATGATGAAGAACTGGCCCGGGTGGTGCGTGCATTGGCCAATTACGGTTCTCAAAAGAAATATGTATTTAAATATTGTGGACGAAACAGTCGTCTGGATGAGATACAGGCTGCCATACTGGATGTGAAACTAAAACATTTGGATGAAGATATAGCCATCCGTAAACAAGTTGCTAAATATTATATTGAGAATATTACTAACCCTAATATCATTACTCCGATAGTGAAAGACTGGGCTGCCCATGTGTTCCAT
>JAGAIR010000040.1 GCA_017626435.1 Lachnospiraceae bacterium
ACCCTCTTCGGTTATGCTGTATTGTTAACGTGTATCTGGCTGCTTTTCCGAGCCGTTTTTCTTAAGGAAAAGGATCTCTTTCCTTTCGTTGCTGTTTTAACAGGTGCTCTCCCCATAATCCATACTCATTCTTTTCTGGCTATGGCACTCATCAGTGCCGCATGGCTTCTTATGAGTCTATGGCAGGCTGTTTATCGGAAACCAAAACTAAAATATCCCGGCAAACTTGTCTTTCCGGGATTTCTCATTTTGATGGTTTCTTTTCAAATAATAAACAAAAAGCTTTCTGACGGATCTGTTTTTTTGACAGTCTGTATCGTTTCCCTTTCTCTTCTCTTTTTGATTGGGCTGTACTGTCTTATGCAGTATATCCGTTTGAACGGTTTAAAAAATATTGCTGCTACATGGGGTGTTTATCTTGTCATCATTCTTTTCCTTGCATTGCCTCAGCTTTTTGCCTTTACCTTTGCACAGGCCTCCGGAAGCGGCTTTAACACAGGCCATTTTAATTGGGGAAATCTTGGTGACAATTATCTTTGGTTTTACATCAAAAACTGGGGAATTATTCTGCTTCTTCTCGTTCCTGCCATTCTTTACAGCAGCAGGAAAAACTTCCGGATTATTTTTGCAGGTCTTCTGATCTGGTTTGTGGTGGAATTGGTTGCATTTTCGCCAAACACCTATGACAATAATAAATTACTCTATGTGGCATATATTTTCTTTTGCTGTATCAGTGCTGATTACGGATATGAATTATACCAAAGGGTAAAAACGATAAACGGGATGCGGCTTCTCAACTTTGTCTTTCTCTTTTTATCCTGCTTTTCAGCCATTCTAAGCCTTATGAGAGAGGTGGTTTCCGATTATCAGATTTATTCCAATGATCAGATAGATGTGGCAATGTATATCGAAGAAAATACTCCTGCACGCGCTACTTTTCTTACCTCTGAACGCCATCTGAACGAGGCGGCAGTCCTTACCGGCAGAAATATCGTAAGCGGCGCCTGGATTTATCTCGGTCCTCACGGAATCTATGATGATGCAAGAGCACAGGATGTCAGAGCCATGTTCGTGTCGCCCGAGACTTCTTTGGCGCTGTTCCAAAAATATAGTGTAGATTATGTCATCATTTCCTCCTATGAGCGAAATGATTATCAAATTGACGAAACTCTTTTTGATACACTTTTTCCCTGTGTTTATGAAAAGGGAGACATTAAAGTGTATCAGGCATATTATCCCCAACAAATTAAGCGCTCAAATGATTCATGAGCGCTTAACGTAAAAAGTTTCCTATACATCTAAATTTCTATTTTCTGATCAGCAGAGATTTTCCTGTCATTTCTTCCGGCTGTTTCATTCCCATCAGCTCGATCAGTGTGGGAACAATATCTGCCAGGCAGCCGCCCTCTCTTAAGGTGTATGCAGGGTCTGCATTCACAAGAATGAAAGGAACCGGATTGGTTGTATGAGCAGTAAAAGGTGCACCTGTCTCATAATCAACAAGCTGCTCAGCATTTCCGTGATCTGCACAGATAAACAGCTGTCCGTTTACTTCCTTAATTGCATCGACTGCTTTGCCAACACACTCGTCCACTGCCTCAACAGCCTTGATGGCAGCCTCTTCCACGCCGGTATGGCCTACCATATCAGGATTTGCAAAGTTAATAATGATCACATCATA
>JAGAIR010000041.1 GCA_017626435.1 Lachnospiraceae bacterium
AGCTTCCTGTATAATTCAAATATAAGGAATTCCGAGAAAGAAGGTTGAGAAAAAAATACCTCAGTGTAGAATAAGATTACTGACTTTGGAACGGTTAGTAAAAAATCTTATTGAACAGAGAGGTATCTGAAATGAAGTATAACACACAGAACGCAAAAATTAAATCCATTACGGAAAAGACTTTAATTGTTGGGATTGATGTAGGAAGTGAAACTCACTTTGCAAGAGCATTTGACTGGCGTAATTATGAGTATTCAAAAAAGCCTTTGGAATTCAGCAATAATGAAGCCGGCTTTGTGACTTTCAAAGCATGGATGGAGGATATCGCAGAGAAACATGGAAAAGACGTTGTGATTCCGGGAATGGAGCCAACGGGACACTATTGGTTCAATCTGGGAGCGTACCTGCAGGACAACGGAATGAAACCGGTTCATGTAAATCCGCATCATGTAAAGAAGTCAAAAGAGCTGGATGACAACAATCCAAACAAAAATGACCGTAAGGATCCAAAGACAATTGCGGCTCTGGTAAATGAAGGAAGATTTTCATATCCATATATACCAACTGGTATTTATGCTGAGATTCGGAGTCTTTCAAATCTCAGATTACAAACCCAAGAAGAAATCACACGGATTAAGAATCGCATCGCAAGATGGTTCAGTATTTATTTTCCGGAAATCAAAGACGTTTATAAAAATCCGGATTCAGTGAGTGGTCTTATGGTATTAAAAGAGGCACCTTTGCCACAGGATATCGTAAAACTGGGTGTAGATGGGATCAATAAAATCTGGCGGGATGCTAAGATAAGAGCGGCTGGACCAAAGAGGGCAAAGACCCTGTTAACGGCTGCAGAACACAGTATTGGAAGTCAGGAAGCACCTGACAGTGCGAGAATCGAATTGAAAAATCTATTGAATGATTATGAAATCTACCGTAAAAGAGAGGAAGAACTGATGAGCATGATAGAACAAAAGCTGTCAGAGATTCCTTATATAGATAAGCTGTTGGAAATCAAAGGAATTGGATTGAAAACAGTAAGCGGATTTGTTGCAGAAGTAGGAGACATCACACGCTTTGATGCTCCAAAGCAACTGCAAAAGCTGGCAGGATATGCCATTGTAGAGTGTAGTTCAGGAAAACATAAAGGCGAGAGCCATATCAGTTATAGAGGGCGTAAACGACTCAGATATGTACTGTATGAGGCAGCCATATCCTTGATCGCAAGGAATGAAGAATTTAAAGAAGTACACCGGTATTATCGAACCAGAAAAGAGAATCCGTTAAAGAAGATGCAATCAGTCATAGCGGTTGCCTGTAAAGCACTTAGAATCTTTTATACGATACTAACAAAAGGTGTAGCCTATGACGGAGCAAAGATGTTGCAGGATATAAAGAGACCACAGATACTTGCAGCATAAAACACAGGAAGTAACCAGCCTGAAAAGGCAAACGAAGCAGAATGTAATGGGTAACGTCCGCTTAAAAAGTGCTGTTACAGGAAGCAAGTCAGTAATAAAACAAAGAATGAGCAAGTAGTCGGCAGGAATATTTTCCGGAGGGCATGACCCTGTAAAGGAGCTAAGCTGACACCCGGATTATGGATAGGCGGGACGAAGGAAGTTAGGACTCACGAAGTGATGATCCTGGTAGACACGGGAGGTGCGCAGCCATAGATGGAAGGGCATACACAAGGCCATTTAAAACGGAACAGAGAAGACGTTTTATTTCGTATACCCAAAACCAGCTATTTTCGTACCAGATACAGAGAAATATCCATGACAGTTGCTCATTTATCTGAGATAGAAACTAAAAAAACCTTTATTTTAAAGGAAAAAAGACTTGATTTATTAGGGAG
>JAGAIR010000042.1 GCA_017626435.1 Lachnospiraceae bacterium
AATGTGAAGTGAAAAGTTGAATTCCACTCTGAAAAGCACTTCGAAAAAGTGGAAAGTAGTTGTACAAAATCAGGATTAGCAAGGAAGATAATTATAAAAAGTACGTTGAAATGACTCTTTCGGAATGTTCTATGATAAAAAACAGGGGTAAAAAATGCATGGTTTTGAGGTGGCATTTAGCACGTTCATACAGCAATGAAGGACTAAATTCCACCTCCGCTATATAGTCACAGTTAGTATCTGTGGCTATTTTATTTTCTGGAATGCCCAGTCAAGTCCATCTTCATCTGTCCCCGAACCTGATCATTTTTGATTTTCACATGCCAGATCCATTCCGTGATGGCATGGCTGACACTTGTATGGTTTTCCCATGCATACTGTTTCAAACGATCTGCGGTATCTTCTGATATATAGATATTGACACGTTTCTTTACATTTTCGCTCATATATGATTCCTTTCCGGGTCTTCATTGTGTGTAGGATTTACACACAATGGGTGTATTCCCTATTTATCTCTTGTTCTGACGGTATTTTTTTAACAGGTAGGGTTTCAGGATGATCTCATCTCTGGTTATCTCCTCAAGCCCCCATTTCTCCAGTTTTTCCCATAGCTTCGGACAGAGGAAGCGTGTGTATTCTATAGCTGATTTCCCGTGCAGAGATTCTACCGGAGCGGAGTTGATATGGGACAATGCCACAAGAAGCGGTTTCTGTCCGGTCAACCCCAGGGTGCGCAGGTCAGTCTCTTTTGGCAGGATATAACGGAGCTGTTCATGGTTGACTTCCAGGGAACCTTTTTGCCCGGACTGCATGGGGTCGCAATAGAATACACGGGTACGCCGGGTTCCATCTTTTCGCAGCTCCAGTTTTTCAGCAGCGCTGAACTCTGTGCCTCTGTCCGTCTTTAAGACCTCGACATATTCATTAAACAGGGTCTCACCCAGGATACCATCCAGTATATCAAGTCCGTCCACCATATCCTGTGCGGTCTTTGAATCATGATATATGGCAATGAGGAGTCCAAGCCCGATGAACTTGAAAGTCTGCAGGAACGGACCATTTGAAATATCGTTATAAACAGTGTCCATTTCCAGGATATGTGCAAGAGGATGTTCCAGCATATAGTGCTGAAAGTCGGAATAGGTGCGTCCTTTCAGGAAAGACCTGTCCTCTCTCTTTTTATAGACCCTGGCCAGCTTTTTTGGTATCTTGCGGGAGGTCTTTCTGCGAAGGTCGATGTCGTGGATACCTGCAATGGAAAAGACCTGTCCTTCAATGTAGTTATAGAGTGTCTTTTCACAGATCCCTAGTTCAGGATGCATGGTCACGATATGATAGGGTGAGAGTCCCTGCTTGAGGAGAGGACCAATGACGGAGGCAAGCTGTTTAGCTTCCGAAGTGGTGAGATTGACCCCGATGCGCGAATCAACCAGAGTTTTGTGGTATTCCCTGTCAGCAGTAATGGCATCATAAGTAAATTTATTGAATCTGCAGTGGGAAAAAGAACTGCATCCGTTGCAGGCACCGGGAGAACGATCCCTGCGGGAACAGGTAAAGGGACGGAAATCAGGGCAGGAGGAAGTGCAGCAGCGGCCATGGCTGCATTTTCTGTAGGCATCACATTCCAGTGCGAGATTGCATTTGTGGGAAAGGATGCGGTGGAGCTTGATTTCCTTGCCTATGGTGGACTTATCCTTGCCAATGGTTCTGGCAATAGCCGTTTTGGTGGAGCCATTGCGGATGCCGGTGGCAATGATCTTGCGGTCGTCAAGTGAAAGAGCCTTGTTTTTGTTGTCATACACGATAAAAGTAACCTCCTTTGTAAGATTAAGATGATGTAACTATTATCATGGATTAGCATATGAATTGTCGAGTAGTAGGTTTATGTAGTTATATCCGGAACTTGTCAAGGAGAGTGGTATTCTGTCCAGACAGGATGCCCAGTGGAGAATAGTCTGAGTGGAAACAAGTCCGGCCACGCTGCTGAAAGGATCGGTGTTCTCAGCAACAGCCTTGGAGATGAATTCCTTGGAAAAATGTGAAAAAGAACAGAAAAGGGAGCCATAAAAAGTAAAGGTACGATTGGTACCGGCAAAGCGGAAACGGACGATTTCGACCTCGACGGAGAAATGGATGCCGTTACGGAAGAAATAGAAAGTACGCTTGTAGAGCATATGCCTCCAGATACGATGCTCGCGGTGCGAAGCATTATGTTGAAGCTGGAAATTCCTGGCCTCCTGATCATAGCAGGAAAAAATTTTTTGCTGAAAAGAAAAATTATGCTTGAAAAAATCTTTATAATTCATTATTCTGTATATGTACGGAGCAAAAATGCCGTAAGGGCATGTGCTGAACCGTAGGGAGAGGGAAAGGTCGAACTTTGCTAGGGTTTTCGG
>JAGAIR010000043.1 GCA_017626435.1 Lachnospiraceae bacterium
ATATTGACTGCACATTCTTCTGATTGATTCCTCCGCTGCATCGGTGCGGAAGGTCACTTCCGCACAGGGAAGGCCTCCCTCGATGAGCGCCTTTGCGAGCGGCAGTGCATCATCCGCATCATTCAGCACAACCACAGGGACTACTGCAAATTCATAAAACTGCTCTTCCAATGTTTTCATTTTTATATTCCTCTTCTTTTTTAAACAACCTACAATTTTTTATCCATTATTTACACTGTTTTTTAAATAATATTGCCAAATATCAGTATTTCTGCAGATCCAGCGCAAGTTCATTGACCGCTTCAAAGATCTGCCTGCATTTCTCTACTTCATTCACAGTAGAATTGGAGCTTTCCAATGCTTCTGTTGTTGATGCGGTTACCTCTTCACTGGTAGCTGAAAGCTGGGTAATATGATCATAGATTACATTGGAGGAATCCATGGTCTCTTCAATCAGCTCATTCTGCCGGTTTACACCCTTTACCGCATTATCAATACTCTCATTTGCACGTTTTGTATCTTCGTTCAGTTCCTTGATGATATTGGTAATATTGGTCGATGCATCCTTGGTATTTTCAGACAACTGCCTGATTTCCTCCGCAACAACGGCAAAGCCCTTTCCTGCTTCTCCTACTCTTGCAGCTTCGATGGAGGCATTCAGTGCAAGCAGATTCGTCTGACTTGAAATGCTGATAATGGAGGAGACAAAATCTTCCACTTTCTCTACTTTATCCGTAAGGTTTGTGATTACTTCCTCCATATCCTTACTGCTGGCGTTCACATTATCCGCCTGTCTTCCCAATTCCTGTACAGATGAAACACCCTCTTTCACCGTATCGGATACCTTTTTAGAGGAAGCGATCATCTGACTGGTAAGTTCATCAGCATGAGAAGCCTGTTCTCTGATCTCTCCACAGATCTGCGCCTGTCCCTGAATAGCCTCAGCGGTGCTCTCCGTACTGTCAGCTATATTCTTCATGGATTCATTGCTGTTTTCAAGGCTGACACTGAGGGCATCAAACCGGGTCATTGCCTGCCCGAAATGCTTGATGATGTTTTCCGCAACCGACACCATAATCTTTTTGCTTTCTTCCTGCTTCTTTGCCGCTTCCAGAATCGTGCCCGTGTTTTCCGCGTTAAACTTTACAAGCAACTGTATGATCCTGATAGATGCACACGCCACCAGTGAAATTGCAACATATCCCATAATCACAAGCAAAGCCGGATATGACGCCTTATTTATTGGCCCTTCTGATCTGATCATTTGTCATTTTACATTTCCCCCTTATAAAATATTTTCACTTTATTTGTATGTACAACAAAAAGGGAACAGCACTTATTTGTGCTCAGCTCCCTTTGTCATAACCGCTGTGGATTCTCTTTCAATCAATTCAGCCCCAAATACAATATGTTCATGGGCTTTCTTGCCGGAAATAATATCGAACAAAAGCCTGATCGTTGTATAGGCCATATCTTCCATCGGCTGTTTCATTGTGGTGATGCTCGGATTATAGTATTTTCCAAGATCAATTCCGTCAA
>JAGAIR010000019.1 GCA_017626435.1 Lachnospiraceae bacterium
TCTGAAATAGGTTTCGCCGCTGGGTCCAAAGCCTGAACCGGGAGTCCCTACCACATTTGCTTTTTCCAGCAGATAATCAAAAAATTCCCAGCTTGTCATGCCATTTGGTGCTTTTAACCAGATATAAGGTGCATTCACACCGCCGGATACGGTATAGCCAGCCTCCTTCAATCCATTCAAGATGTAAGCGGCATTTTTCATATAGTAGGAAACCAGCTGTTTCACCTCTGCCTGGCCTTCCTTGGAATACACAGCTTCACCTGCACGCTGCACAATATAAGGTGCGCCGTTGTATTTGGTTCCGTGTCTTCTTGCCCATAAGGAATGAAGGGAAACATCTCCGCTCTTTAAATCCTTGGGAATCACAGTATAACCTAAGCGGACACCGGTAAAGCCTGCATTCTTGGAGAAAGAATGTAGCTCAATGGCACAGGTTCTTGCACCTTCACATTCATAGATGGAATGAGGAACATCCTCCTCGGAAATATAAGCTTCATAGGCAGCATCATAAATGATGACCGCACCGTTTTTGTTTGCATAATCAACCCACTCCTGAAGCTGGGGTTTTGTGATCGTAGACCCTGTGGGGTTATTGGGGAAGCAAAGATAAATGATGTCCGGCACTTCCTTGGGGAGCTCGGGCGCAAAATTGTTGTCTGCGGTACATGGCATGTAGATCACATCGCTCCATGTCTCTGTCACCTTATCATAAGTACCGGTTCTGCCTGCCATCACATTGGTATCCACATATACGGGATAAACAGGGTCACAGACAGCGATCTTATTGTCAATACTGAAAATTTCCTGAATGTTGCCGGAATCACACTTGGCACCGTCCGACACGAAAATTTCATCGGCGGCAATATCGCAGCCTCTCTTCTGATAATCATTCTCCGCAATGGCATTTCTTAAGAACTCATAGCCAAGATCGGGCGCATACCCTCTGAAGGTCTCAGCCTTCGCCATCTCATCCACTGCACCGTGCAGAGTGTTAATGATGGTTGGGGTAAGAGGCTGCGTCACATCACCGATTCCCAGACGGATGATCTTCTTGTCGGGATTGGCTGCCGCATAGGCATTTACCTTCTTACCGATTGTGGAAAATAAGTAGCTTCCGGGGAGCTTTAAGTAATTGTCGTTTACCTTAAACATGTTGTTATTCCTCCTGCTTATCATTTATCTGAGCTCTGTGAGCTAAATTTCTATTTCTCCTTCAAAAACAGTAGCTGCGGGGCCGGTCATATAGACCAGGTTTTCCTGCCTGTCCCACTGAATCTTAAGGGAACCTCCTAATAGTTTAACAGTAACGGTGTCATTCGTCAAACCATTTAAAATGCATGCCACAACGGTTGCGCAGGCACCGGTTCCGCAGGCCAGCGTCTCGCCGGTTCCCCGCTCCCACACACGCATCTCCACATGCTCTCTATCGATCACTTTTACAAATTCCGTATTTGTTCTCTTGGGAAATCTCTCATGGTTTTCAAAGAGAGGCCCTATCGTCTCAATCTGAAGATCTGCCACATCATCCATAAAAACAACTGCGTGGGGATTTCCCATTGACACGCATGTCATTTTATAAATTTTGCCGTGAACATCAATTTCTCCGCCTACTACAGGCTCTTCTTCCCTGTCGGCAATGACAGGAATATCAGCAGCCCTTAAAATGGGAGCACCCATATTGACTTTTACGGTCGACACCTTTCCGCTCTCTGTCGTAAGATCCAGGTATTTGACTTTGCCGGCACTGATGATACTGATATGCGTCTGATCTGTCAATCCCTTATCATACACAAACTTCGCCACGCAGCGGATACCGTTTCCGCACATCTCCGCTCTGGAGCCGTCCATGTTGTACATTTCCATCTCAAAATCAGCCTCTGTGGAAGGATTGATAAAGATCACACCATCCCCTCCGATTCCGAAATGTCTGTCACTCAGTTTTTTTACCACATCGGGCTTTTTTTTCTGCGGGATGATCTCTTTCGCACCATCCACATAAATATAATCATTACCGCACCCATGCATCTTCGTAAATTTCATATTTTTCCGCTCCTTTGAATGAAAAAATGTGATAAACCAAACCATCTGATTTTAGTTTACCACATTTTTTCATTCCTTGTATCGTTTTCCTTGCGGTCAGGTATGCAAAAAGTGCTGTTTCCTTATACCCTATAAAATTTTTTTCTTCTTAAAAATAAAAATACATCCTGCAATGACTACCAGACCTAA
>JAGAIR010000044.1 GCA_017626435.1 Lachnospiraceae bacterium
CAAATCGCACTTCCGTCAGCAGCATAAACATGGATTTTGCCGCTTCCTCCGAACCATTTGTAGTCATCATCTTTTTCTGTCACTTCCATATTTGTCTGATCAACCAACTCTCTGATTCCTCTTTCCACCATATCGAACAATATAATGTCCTCCAGTTCCCTGGTGTGACCATGTAAAATATAATCAGCCCTGTCCTTTAAGAAATCAAGACGCTCCAGATTCTTTAAATACTGTTGTAACGGAAGACAGCCGTCCAGCTGCATCCACAGATGGTGATTCATGCTGTCACCGGGGAAAAGAATGCGTTCTTCCACAAGCAGAAGGCACAGCTGCCCGGGCGTATGCCCCGGGAGCTCATAGACTTCCACATGCAATCCTCCCAAATCAAACACATCCCCTTCCCTGATTGGATGAAGGGTCGGAACCTTATCCCTCTTTTCAGGAGCAGTAAACATTTCCACAAAAGGCATATCAGCAGGATGCATATAACCTTCCTCAAAGAAATGGTTTCCTCCGATATGATCCGGATGAACGTGAGTATTTATAAGAGTCAGCGGCAATGATGTAATGGACTCAGCCACCGCCTTTACATCTTCGCTGCCATTCATCGTATCGATAACCAACGCTTTCTCTTTTCCAACGATCACATATCCTGACGAATCCCCTTTATCATCCATAAGCCATACATGATCGGTTAATTGCTTTGTTGCTATATTGCCCATAATATTTCCTCCTGTAAAAATGGAATTAGTATCTCTGAAATCACAATTCCTTCTTGGTCAAAGGTTTTAGATAATTCTTTTTTAAGGTTCTTTCATCTCCAAAGAAATATTTTTCTGATTTGAATAATAAATGATTCAGCATTTTAATTCTGTAAGTTTTAATGTACATATTAAATCTGCCACTTGGCCATTAGTTCCTTCATAATTTCTCCATAAAACAAACGTGGCGGGTGTCTTACCCGCCGTTTGGTGGACCCGGGTCTTTCGACCAGCCCAAATACTTAATGCGTTTCCACGCAACAAATTCATATCTATATTAATATTATATGTCGCTATATCTCAAAATACAATCAAAAAAGGAAAAACTTTATAATCTCTCCAGCTTCTCTACAATTTTTTCCTTTTCACCACTACCATTTGTCTTAAATCTCAATAGTAGGATTTCATACAGCTCCAATATATGATCTCTTAACAAATCTTTTGAAGCCTATACTGTACTACCTTTATGATATTCATACCCATCAACTTCAATTGCCAACACAGGCTTTTTCCTGATTCTGTAATAGATCAGAAAATTCAATTCTTTTACTTCATACACTTGTCCAATCATACATCTCACCTCTCAAAGCGGCGGTGAACATTTCTTTTCTTTATTTCAGCGCCGCTTTATCGAAGTTTTTCTCCTATGTTGTCAAAATAAGGGTTTAATTTTGCAATCTAAGCTTCTATTTCTTCTGTAAAATATCCAATACATGATTAGACGCCCCTATCAGATCTTGTCTTTCACATATAGAAAAATGATATTCGATATATTTTTGATATAATGCATCACTCATGCTCTCAATCATATCAGACAAATATCGCGTAGCGCCATCCGTTGCAATTAATCCGAGCCTTTCTACTGGATATCCTACAGTCAATGACCTAATATCTGACGGACGTACCAATGCAAACGCATCATTTATATTGGCTGTCCATGTGAAATCTTCGGAAAGTAACCCTTTCTGATAGTCATCCCAAAGCGTACTTTGTCCAAAGCAATATTGCAAAACAGTGGCTTCATTTAAACAATAGGCTATCATGATAATGCCTCCCCTTTTTGTAATACGGATTGCTTCTTCTAATGCTTTTCGCTTATGTTCTTCACTAAAAAGATGATACATAGGTCCCAAAGAAAGTGTTATGTCCATGCTTTCGTCCGATATACATTCAAGATTCATGGCATTTCCCTGAATAATCTGAATAGAATCTATATTCTGAACTTTATTCATAAATACTTCGATGTTTCGTTTTACCAACTCAATCGCTGTTACTTGATATCCTTCTTTTGCTAATTCAAGTGAATATCGTCCAGTTCCTGCACCAATCTCTATAATTTTCATCCCTGGTTTCAGATATTTATGAACATATTTCATAGTAGTTATGTATTCCACATATCCTTGTCTATCATTTAAGCGTTTGTCTTCATCATATTTTTGATAAAATGCATTTACAATATTGTTTTCCTTCATCATTCTCTTCCTCCCATCACATTAATAGCGACTACATCAGTGCATACAAACAAAAAAGTGCCATAATATTGTGAACCACAACATCATCGGCACTTTTAAACTACCAGTTTGTATTAATTTTAAGCAATTGTAACATGACAACAAAAAGACGTCAATAGCAATGATAAACAAAATAAACTAAACAAAATAACCATATTTTCCGTACTGTTCAAATTAATTAGTGTCTGTAAATATCCTACGATAATAGGTCAACAAATTTTATCACACCAATCAATCTCCCACTTCATAGTATTGTGCCTGTGCATTCCACAGCCTGTAATACATTCCGGTCTTATCGCTCACCAACACATCATGGCTACCGCGCTGAATCAGCCTGCCTGCGTGGAATACTGCGATATCATCGCAGAAGCGGCAGGAAGATAATCGATGTGAGATGAATACGGCTGACTTTTCCCCTATCATATGATTCATTCTGCTATATACATCGAACTCTGCGATCGGATCAAGCGCTGCTGTAGGCTCGTCAAGTATAATGAATGGCGCATCTTTATATAAAGCTCTTGCCAGCGCAATCTTCTGCGCCTCTCCGCCCGAAATATCAACACCTTTCTCATCAAAGTTCCTGTACAATACTGTCAAAAGTCCATGCGGCAGTTTGTCAAAACGCATTCCGAAACCTGCGTCGCGAAGGCACTGCTCCGCTTTGCCTGAATCTACGTTCAGGCTGCCGGCAACATTTTGCCCCAGTCCAAAAGAGAGCAGCTTAAAATCCTGGAACACAACGGAAAACATCTGCATATACTCTTGATAATTGTATTTTCGTATGTCGATTCCATTCAGCAGTATCTCCCCTTCAGTTGGATCATACAGACGACACAGCAGTTTGATAAAAGTAGTCTTTCCGCTTCCGTTCATACCCACTATAGCCAGCCTCTGCCCTGCGCAGAACCTCATCGATACATTGCGTAATACATACTTCTCCTGACCTGAATACTTAAATGAGACATTGCGAAATTCAATCTCATATCCTTCCCCTTTATTTTGAGCGATAGCCGTATCCCCCTGCTCCATTTTATTGGGTATGTCTAAAAACTCAAACACAGTACGTAGAAAAGAAGTGTTATTCTTCAAATCACCTAATGTCTCAATCAACATGGACAAGCCGCCGGATAATGCGATAATGGCGCTCACATATTGCACAATCCGACCCACGCCAAAGGCTCCTCCCAGTGCTTTCAGGCAAACAAAGATATAGACCACTCCCACAAATATCTGTGAAACTGCCCCGGACAGAGCCTGATATCCTCCCATAGGTCCTCTTGATGCTTTAGCCAGCTTTGAGGAAGGAATAAATGGATTATACTTTTTCAAATTGTTTCTGCTCAGAATATCCTGCCGATAGATACGCACATCCAAAGCTTTCGAACGGTCATTTCCGAGATCACCCAGCCAAAACCCGAAAAGGCGATTCCCCAGTTTGTTTTCGTCCCCATACTTTACCCAGTAGGAACCCGCTTTGACAGATAACAGAGGTGCCGCAAACGTGACGCCAAACATAACCGCAATAATAAGCAGTATAAAAACAGGATGATTAAGTATCTTCAAATTACCGCTGTCCGGCGAGACCGGCAACAGGAATAGTGATGACGTTAACAGGATCGCGCTGACCATGGACGTAACGGACTTGATGATTGCCTCAAAACTATAGATAAGCTTATATAGTCCCCAGCCTCCTGAGTCAGTATTTTGCCATATCCGGGATCGAAGCTCCTGTACATGGCCGTCATCCATATCCGCAAAATCCATTGACAGCAGCTTTTCAATGAACACTTTATTCTGGGTATGCCAAAGACAAGATAACTGAACATTCTTCCACCTGGTCAATCCTGCACAGAACAGTGAAAGCCCCGCGGTTGTGCTCATCAAGGCCAGCACATATACCGTAAGCCTCTGCGGATTACGCCCTCCGGCAATCTCATCGATAAGACGTGCCAACAGCCAAATATCCATATAAGGCGTCATGGCTTCAGCACTCCCACATATCAGTACAGAAAGCAGCAAATGAGGATTCTCTCCCCACCAGACCTTAAATCCGCGGAAAGACAACTGTACCATTTCTTTAAAAGAAACTGAAGATTTACTTTTTCTCATTTTCCACTCCTCCTTCCCGATAATATCTGCTTTGAATCTCAAAGAGATCCGCATAGTGCCCATTTCGGGCAATTAATTCATCATGTGTCCCCTCTTCATCGATACCCCCTTCTGCAATCAATATGATACGATCACAAAATCTGGTAGAGGCAAGGCGATGTGAAATATAGATAGCCATCCGCCCATCCGTGAGTTCGCTGTACTTGTTATATATTTCACTCTCAGCGATTGGATCGAGGGCAGAAGTCGGCTCATCCAGAACAATGATCGGAGCATTTTTATAGAGAGCCCGGGCCAGCATTAACCGCTGCAATTCTCCTCCCGACAGATCAATGCCGTCTTCAAACACCCTGCCTATGTGTGTCTCCACATCCTTAGGCAGGCTGTCGATTTTCTCCGTGAGCCCAGCCTGATCGATGCATCGCTTCATTAGCGACCTGTTGATATTTACATCAGTCTGCGCGATATTCTCAGCAATCGTCACATCAAGAACCGAAAAGTCCTGAAATACTGCGGAAAACAGCCTGTAATAATCCCGACGATTGTACATTCTGATATCGGTGTCATTTAACAACACTTTTCCTTCCGTGGGATCCAGAAATCCGCATATAAGTTTAATAAGTGTCGTTTTTCCGGCACCGTTCAGGCCGACAATCGCCAGCTTCTCTCCCGGCCTGATCGTCAGATTGATATGAGTCAGTGTGTTCTTCTCAGCCTCCGGATAGCGGAAAGAGACATCCTGCAACTCAATCCAATAAGGAATACTGATATCTGGAATTATAGGGATACCTTCCTCCATTTTAAATGATTCGGGATAATCCAGAAATTCTCGAACTGCGGAGATATCAAGGCTTTGTTTCCAAAGGGTGGCAAAATCGGTCATGATCTTTCCTATGCCGCCGGTAAAAGCATTCACTGTATTGAAAAAGAGCACAAACTGCGCAGCGGACAATTCCCCCTTAAGTACAGCCCCAATCAGAAAAAAATAGACCATGCCGTTTCTCATAAACGTAAGTATTACATCTATAACATTGCCCCAAATGCAGACACGTTCCCCTTTGGCAACAAAGCCACGATACAGACCCAGCATACTGCTATATACATCTTCTATCCAATCACGCATTCCAAAAATACGGACATCCTTTGCCAATGTATAATCCCTGGATCTTTCGCTGAGATAATTCATGCGACGAGAATATTCCGACTCTTCATCTCTGTGCCGGTATCTCCAGCCACCTAAATAATTGCTCACTGAAAAGCTGAAAACGGTAGTGACCAACACGGCAATGATCATGAGTGGATTAAGCGTTGAAAGCAAAGAGAGATAAACAATAAATTCAACTGTGTTTTTTAACAGATTCATCAAGGTAGTCCAAATAGCTTCCGTGGCAGCTGTGTTGCTGGTAACAAGCATGGAAGCTTTATCCATTTTCTTTCTAACATTCTGATCCTCAATATCCGGATACGACATGGTCAATGCTTTATTCTGGATCATAGCTCCGATGGTGAGGCGAACTTCAATACGCCCAAACTGTGAACACGATGAGAAGTACGACCCGGCTGCGCTGAGCAGCAGCAAAACTCCCGTAAACAAAAGTATGATTACAGTAAGTTTTATAGCAGAAACTTCAGCTTCAACAGCTCCAAGTATAGACGGCACAATAAATAGCTGTGTAAGACTGAGCAGAATTGCAACTGCAGTCATTGTCAAACCAAGAAAAATTACGCTACGGCGCTGTCTCCATGCAAGCGATATCATATAGGCAATGTTCTGTCCCAAACTGTAAGCAGGCTTTTGCTTCTTTCGCTTAGCAGTGTCCCGCATCATTGATGAAATTGACATTACACTTCCTCCCATAATAATATTTTTTGTTTTATTATTTTAGTGAAAGCAGAACACAACTACCAGTAGCGAGAACAGTTATAATCAATCTCACCAAAAAGGCGCCTGCCAATTACAGCAAGCGCCTTACCATTATCCGTATATTATTTTTTTAATAGTGCTATATGCCAGATTATATTTTTCCGCCAGTGCCTCTATGGAAGAACCTTCTTTATAAAGTCTTTGGATCTCCTTGTTACGTTCAAGATAAAACAAACGTGAACCGCTGGCAGTTCCCCATCCCATTTTGTTTGATGCTTTTGGAATATAAAGCACATCCCCATCAATATAGGTTTGAAGCTGCCTTAATAATTTTTCCGGCAATATTTCTGCTGCATTTACATATTTCATTCTCACCGCTCCTTATCTATCTTTAAATAAATAAAGTGCAGAAACAGCAGAACATATAGTGTTATTCGCCCATACAGAATTCTATATGTCTGCTATTCTGCATGGGCAAAAGTTTTCTGGACTCCATTTCTGAATAAAATCCGCATTTTCCGTCTCACAGTCTTTCTCTCCCTCCTTCCTTTTTATCTATGCATAGCTGTCAGCTAATATCTATTCTTTTTACAAATTTGAAACTATTAGCCTTTTAGTTAGATACTAATATTATAATTTTAGATTACTTAAAATTCAATTACTTTGCATTATCCGGAACAGTTTCCCACTCCGCATGCCTCCCACTACTCCGCCATGCACTCATTCGGGTGAAGCCTGAAGACTTCACCTTCACGTACGGCTGTCGCCGTATAAGTCTAAAAAAGAAAGCAGTTTCGAAAGACCATAAATGCTCTTTCGAAACTGCTTTCTTTTTTAGACTTGCATGGCTCGTAACTCACTCGAATTCTATCGTCGCCGGTGGTTTCCCGGTACAATCATACAGTACCCTGTTAACCCCCTTCACCTCATTGACGATTCTGCTGGCCACCACGCTTAAGACCTCCCAGGGGATCTGCGCTGCCTCGGCAGTCATAAAGTCTGAGGTGCTTACAGCTCTCAGTGCCACGGCATAGTCATAGGTTCTCTCATCACCCATAACGCCTACGCTTCTCATATTGGTGAGGGCTGCAAAGTATTGACCGAGACTCTTGTCGACGCCTGCCTTGGCGATCTCTTCTCTGTAGATGGCGTCGGCTTCCTGAACGATGCGGACTTTTTCGGCTGTAACTTCACCGATAATACGGATGCCGAGTCCGGGACCGGGGAAGGGCTGACGGTATACCAGGTATTCCGGTATTCCAAGCTCAAGACCTGCTTTGCGGACTTCATCCTTAAACAATAATCTTAAAGGCTCGATAATTTCCTTAAAATCCACATAGTCGGGAAGACCGCCTACGTTGTGATGGGACTTGATAACAGCACTCTTGCCAAGTCCGCTCTCGATCACGTCCGGATAAATAGTTCCCTGTACCAGGAAATCAACAGCGCCGATCTTTTTTGCTTCCTCTTCAAAAACACGGATGAACTCTTCACCGATGATCTTACGTTTTCTCTCAGGCTCTTCCACGCCTGCCAGTTTTTTATAGAATCTCTCCTGGGCATTGACACGGATGAAGTTAAGATCGTAGGGACCGTCTGGACCGAAGACCGCTTCCACCTCATCTCCCTCGTTTTTGCGTAAGAGGCCGTGGTCTACGAAAACGCAGGTCAGCTGCTTGCCTACTGCTTTTGCAAGGAGCACTGCTGCCACAGAGGAGTCCACGCCGCCAGAAAGGGCACAGAGCACCTTGCCGTCTCCTACCTTTTCACGAATTTGGGCAATGGTGGTTTCCACGAAGGAATCCATACGCCAGTCACCCTTGCAGTGACATACGTTATATACAAAGTTGGAAAGCATCTTCATACCTTCCTGTGTGTGCATGACTTCCGGATGGAACTGAACCGCATACAGCTGCTTTTCAGGGTTTTCCATGGCAGCTACGGGACACACGGGAGTGTGGGCGGTGACAGTAAAATCTGCGGGAGCGGCTTCAATGTAATCGGTATGGCTCATCCAGCAGATTGTTTTTTCGGATACATTGGAGAAAAGCACAGAAGACTTGTCCACGTCCACCTCTGTCTTTCCGTATTCGCTGACAGGGGCTGTCTTCACGCTGCCTCCAAGTAAATATGACATTAACTGGGAACCATAACAGATACCCAGAATGGGAATCCCCATTTCAAAAATCTCCTTGGGACATCTGGGAGAATCTTCCCCGTATACACTGTTGGGACCTCCCGTAAAAATGATACCCTTGGGATTCATTTCTTTGATTTTTTCAAGGCTCATGCTGTAAGGATGCACTTCACAGTACACATTACATTCTCTGACACGTCTGGCAATCAGCTGATTATACTGCCCTCCAAAGTCAAGTACGATAACCATTTCTCTTTCCATGTCTGCTCCTTCTGTCGATCATCGACACTTCTGTCCTAAATCTAATCCTTACTTATTATAAAGGATACCCCAAATTTTTGTCAAAAAAATTTATACCTTTTTAAACATCTCC
>JAGAIR010000045.1 GCA_017626435.1 Lachnospiraceae bacterium
ATTACATCATATCCACCACGGGCATAACGCTTTGCGGCTTCTAAAAAGGCCTCGATCACAATCAGGTTTTGCTCATTGGATTCCGGCAAATGCGGCAATATTGCCCCTTTGCTCAGGTAATGGTAAAAATCATCGGTATGCATATGCACTGATTTTTCCATACAGGATTCCTTCGCAACAATAGCTGATACTGTCGATTTTCCAGTTCCCGGAGGGCCTGTAATTACGATAATTCTTCCTCGCTCCATTTTACTGATCCCTTCAACTTCGTGCTTTGTTCACTTTTTCACAACGATTCAATAGGTAAATTATGCTGCTTCAAAAAGGACAGCTTATCCCAATATCCTCTCTGGAACAGAATTTTACCATTTACAACATGGAAGAAGCCGCATCCCCGCAGTCCCAGAGGATCCTTCCATTCTAAAATCGCCCACTGTCCATCTTCAAAGATGTTCTCTACAATGGCAGTCATATCGGCAGTGGCAAATTCTGTTGTAAACATTTCTCGGATTGCATCTATCCCAATCACGGGATCATTTGTCACTTGATGGTTGGTTGCGTTATCATGGTACAAGCTCACGATTGCTTCTACATCGTGATTATTGAACGCATCTACCCATTTACATACTACTTCTTTTGGTCGTAACATAAATATTTCCTCCATATATCGTTAGCTGCCTTTTTCAAGATACACGATTCATGTAAAATCACAATTCCCGCCGTTTCCATTGTTTCAGGGCAGCTGCGACACAAATGCCTGCCACAACGATTGTTAAGAAGATATAGGGAAGGTGGAAACCGTGCAGTGCTACCTCGTACACATCAAAATAACGCAATGGGGTCAGAAAGTCCAGAAAATGATTACCTGTGTACTCGGCAGTAAAGGCCAACGCATAGGCAGCCAGCATGGAAATTGTTCCTGTCCGCACCGCAGCCCTATAGGACAGGAGCACGCTGGCAAACAGCAGCCCCAGGGCAAAAAAGAGGATCTGGGTAAAGAACATTCCCATCGTTGTGGAAAGCACCGCTCCCGGCTGATCCAGACCACCCAAAGGAAGAACAATTGTGAAATAATTGCACACGCCACTGAACAGGGCGAACACCAGCAGGTTCACTGCCGAGACGATCACCTTCGCCAGAACAATGGTTTTCCGCTTCACAGGCTTTGTGAACAGGTATTCCGATGTTCCGAATTTCTTTTCCTTTGCCACACAGGACAGTCCCAAAGACATGGCATAGGGAAACGCCAGCAGTCCCTCCCAGAAATAGATGCACACATACCAGCCGGTGGATGTCGTCAAGTCGCCTTTGACTCCGAACATAATCATGATCAGTCTCGGAAATTGGCTGACCATCGCGGCCATTTCATCCAGACTGTCCTGTAGGGACAGAAGCTCAAAATAGCAGAAACCGCACAGAAGCAGCATGATTCCCAGCCAGATCAGCAAAAGTCTTCTGGTTTGACGAAACTCATTTTTAATCAATATTTTCATGTTCACACCTCCTTAGCTGCGGAACTGAATGTCTTTTTTCAGAAAGACACCGTAAGAAAGCACCAAAAACAAGGCAAACAGCAGCACGCACCACCCAAGATACCGGAGGTCATAGAAGCCGGCTTTGGAGATCTCGGCGGCTCCGAAGAACGAGTAGGGAGACAGAAAACTGATAGCCCGGTTACTGACGATGTTGGAGAAGCTGGTAATGCAATACTCAACGAACACAACCAAACCGGCAGTCAGCAGCGGACTGCGGTTGCGGGAAAACAAAACTCCCACCATCAGACCCATTGCAGCGAAGAACAGCGTAACAAGGGTCAGGGACAGGGCAATCAGGAAAAACTCTCCCCAGGGAGTTCCGGAACGGAATATTGCCATGGCGAAAAGGGAAGCCAGCAGATACGCCGCACCAACGATTGCCACGCCGACAAACACGGTCAATGCCTTTGCCCAATAAATTGCTTTCCGGGGAAAGGGCTTTGTAAACAGATATTCCGAGGTTCCTTCCGTACATTCTCTGGTGTGAATGGAAATGCCGAAGTGCATCCCAAAAATGCCGGAGGCAATCATGAAAAAGCTGGTCAGGAACCCATAAATGCCCAGCGGAGAGGTTAGGTATTCCATCGATACGCCGACACTCCTGTAAAAGTCCGTGGTGCCCATGGTTTCAAAGAGTTCCACGGAGGCAGCATCCAGAAAGCTGTAATAAGTCGGCGTCATCAAAAAAATACACAGTGCCAAGGCGATAGCCCAGCCCAGGATATAGGTTCGATGTCTTTTCAGTTCATATTTCAAAATGACCATGCCTGACACCTCCTTACGCATAGTAGTGCATGAAGATTTCCTCCAAAGAGGGCTCTTCCAAAAGCACATCGTCCAAATGCAGCAGGTGAAGCTTGTCGATGATCGCTGTGATATTGCCGTTATACATAAAGGAAACAGAGGTCTTGTCAGGACTCTCGGTGTAGTTGGCAATGCCGGGCAAGCCCCAGAAGTCACGGGGAATGGTTGTTTTGGCGGTGAGGCTGACCTTTTTATAGCCGCTTTCCCGAAGCTCTTTGATGGACTGAATGCCCACGAGTTTGCCTTCTTTTAAGATTGCCACCCGGTCACACAGCTTCTGTACTTCGCTGAGGACATGGGATGAGAAGAAAATGGTGGTTCCCCGGCTGTTCTCCTCCTTCAGAATATCGTAGAAGGCCTGCTGGATCAGCGGGTCTAAGCCGCTGGTGGGCTCGTCCATAATCAGCAGCTTGGGCGAGGTCATGATGGCAGACACAATCCCCACCTTTTTCTTGTTACCCAGAGACAGGTCTGCGATTTTCCGGGTCAGATCCAGATTAAGGCGCTCAGAAAGCTCATACATTTTCGTTTCGCAGTCCATGCCGTACAGGTCAGCGGTGTATTGCAGCAGGTCCCGCACCTTCATGTTTTCATAATAGCTGTTCTCGCTGGGAAGGTAGCCCACATCTCTGGCAATGACACTGGCCTTGGTCTGACAGTCCAGGCCGAAAATAGAGGCGTTGCCGCCGCTGGGATGGATCAGGCCCATCAGCGTGCGGATGGTGGTGGATTTTCCTGCACCGTTGGGGCCAATGAAGCCGAAAAACTCGCCCTCATTCACCGAGAAACTGAGGTCGTTGATCCCCCGATGGGTTCCATAGTGCTTGGTCAGCTGGTTTAAGACGATTGCTTGCTCACTCATTTTTGATACTCCTCCTTATAAAAATTTTTCCGCAGAATTGCGATGTTCTCCTCAAAATCCTCCATGACAGCCTGAA
>JAGAIR010000004.1 GCA_017626435.1 Lachnospiraceae bacterium
CGGTATGTTCAGACGCGAAAGAGGAAGGATACGACTATGTTGAGGTTTATCCTCACAAAGACGCTTCCAACAAGTTGGATCAGTTTATGGGATTTGACGAATTATATATAAGCGAGGGATTTGAGCGATATATAGATCTGGGCCAAAAAAGTGTTTTCAGAAAGTATTTGCGATAGAAAAAAGTATTATAATACTTTTTTTAAACTATATCGTTCTCTTCATTAGCGTAATACTGGCAGATTCTAATTTATCTTATTATAGCATCTCGGTCAATTCCAATTTGTACTTCTCCATTATCCTACCATATGCATTTTCTTCTTACAACCACCCATCTTTCTGCTATTGTATCCTCTCTATTCCACCATTTCTCTGAGAAACTACTCTTCGGACACAATATAGCTTACTTATGACGCACACCTCATACATCATCTGGTATGATACTGATCACTTTCCTCAATGTCCCTTTAAAATCCCAATATAAACAGATGTAATACCTCACCAGAAACAGCCGCTCTTCCTTATAAATTCTATATCCCTGAGGTTTTCTTTTCTTCATTTGTGATATGGCTCTCCATTTATAATCCGATATCCCCGGTATATCTGCTCCAGCAATACCACCCGCATCAGCTGGTGTGGAAATGTCATCTTGGAGAAACTCAGCTTTTCATCTGCTTGGTTTAATATCTCCGGTGCCAGTCCGATAGAACCGCCAATAACAAAAATAATGTGGCTCTTTCCCTGCACGCCCAATGTATGTATTTTCTCTGCAAATCCTTCCGAAGTTGTCTGCTTTCCCTCAATGGCAAGGGTAATGACATAGGCATCCTCCCGGAGATATTTTTTCAGTCGTTCCCCTTCCTTTTGTCGGATCAACTCCTCTTCCCTCTGGCTAGCCTTGTCCGGCGTTTTTTCATCCGCCACCTCAATCAATTCCAATTTACAGTAGCGGCTCAGGCGCTTACTATACTCCTGAATCGCTCCTGTAAAATATTTTTCTTTTACCTTTCCTACGGCTAATATTGTTATTTTCATTCGTTTTCCCTGCTTTATATTTCATTGGAAGACTGCTGCCTATGCATTCTTAATGATCCAGTGCCAGGCTGATTCTCAATGCATAATCCACTCTCCTTAAGATAGATTCATCCAGATGGCACACTTTTTCCTTCAGTCTTGACTTATCAATCGTACGGATCTGCTCCAGTAAAATCACAGAATCCTTGACCAGATGATACTTCTTTGCGTCTAATGCAATATGGGTAGGCAGTTTTGCCTTATTCATTTTGGATGTAATCGCTGCACAGATTACAGTAGGGCTGTGTCGATTTCCCATATCATTCTGTATAATAAGTACCGGTCTGATCCCCCCCTGTTCTGAGCCCACCACCGGACGCAGATCAGCAAAATAGATATCTCCCCGTTTGATAACCAATACGCTCACTCTCCATTTCTGTCCAATTTGGATTTACCTGGTGCAGAATCCAGTACAGCCTGTTAAAATGCCAGCCGGACATTGCACTAGCTTTATGTATCCCATAAATCCTCAGTAAAATCCTCCTTTTCAGTATTACCATCTTTTGGAAAATGTATACGTATCTATCAAAATGCAACCGTAAAACGGTTAAAACTCTGGATAAAAATCTTTTGTACCCACCTTTTTCCCATTACGGAAATAAACTCTCGGAACACGCTTTCCGATATCACACACAAACTCATAGTTAAAAGAATATGCCATATCTGCAACTTCTTCAATTGAAATGTATTCCTCTCCGTCATGGCCTGTCAGCGTAACCTCATCTCCCTGTACCACATCCGGGATATCTGTTACATCTACCATAAACTGATCCATACATACCCTTCCCAGGATTTTTGCACTCTGTCCATGAATCAGGACACGTCCCCGATTGGATAATGCCCTCGGATAACCGTCTGCATACCCTACCGGTACCGTTGCTACCCTGGTCTCTCTGGTGGTGGTAAAGGTTCCTCCGTATCCAACCTGAACTCCAGGCTCCAGTGTCTTTACAAAGGAAACCCAGGATTTCACTTCCATAGCAGGAGCTAACTGCAGTCTCTCCTTCTGCACCTCCTCTGACGGATACATTCCATAGACCGAAATTCCGTCCCTGACCATATCCAGATTCACTTCCGGCATTTCAATAATGCCTGCACTGTTAGAAGCATGTTTTATTGGAATCACTATCCCTTCTTCCTCTATCTTCTGAACAAAATCGATATACCGCTGAAACTGCATTTTCGCTCTTGTCTTATCCTTCTCATCCATTCTGGCAAAATGGGTAAAGCATCCGTCAATCAGAATCCCTGGTAATCCGGCAATCTTTTTTATCATTTCCAGACTTTCTTCATCCTGCGTAAATCCAATCCGGCTCATACCAGTATCCAGCTTGATATGTATATGTGCCGGCTTTCCCATTTTCTGTGCTGTTTCCGACATTTTCTGCGCCATATCCCAGTCGAATACAGCCGTTGCGATCTCATACTGTATCATCGGCTCATAGAGAGGTTGAGGAGTATATCCCAATATCAGAATCGGTTTTGTGATTCCCGCCTGACGCAGCTCTACTCCCTCCTCCAAAATAGCAACTCCATAAGCATCCACAATGGGATTTAATGTTTCTGCCACTGGTACTGCTCCGTGGCCATAACCATCTGCCTTAATGACTGCCATTATTTTTGTTTTTGGATTTAGTAGTTTTTTGGCATTGACAACATTCTGATAAATGGCATCCAGATTAATGTTTGCCTGTACCCTGTAATATTCTTTCATGTTCCGCCTCCATGCTTTTATTGTGGTAATATTTTGGGCAGCATCTGAAGAATATCCGATGCCATCATACTATATCTACCACCGTATCCCATATATTCCTCTGCTGCAATGCCGTGAAGGCAGACTGCCAGAACAGCCGCCTTCTTCGGCTTCATTCCCTGAGCCAGAAGACCTGCGATCATACCGCTCAAAACATCACCAGAACCACCAGTAGATAATGCGTTATTTCCTGTAGTATTGACATATACCTCATTTCCATCCGTTACAACGGTTCTGGCATCCTTTAATACCAAAGTCTGGCAGTTAGCCCTTTCTAGAGAAAGAAGTGCCTGCTCTACCATTTTTCCGCGCAGTACCGGCAGCTCTACCTGGACCAGGCGGCTCATTTCAACCAGATGCGGTGTCAGAACAATATTTTCCGGCAGGCAGATTTTTCGGCTTCCATCCTCCCGCAAAACAAAATATTCCTCTTTTTTTGCCAGAAGATTTAAACCATCTGCATCTATGACCACTGCCTTATTTTTTTCCTGCAGCACCTGCGTCAGAAGAATGTCCGCCGGTTCCTCCAGACCAATTCCGGGACCGATCACAATGGTAGTTGCCCACTGTATCTCCTGTTCTATCATAACCTGCAGTGTTGTTTTATTTTCCGATATGCTATAGTCCTTCCCACTGTCATAAGTCTTAACCAATGCCTCCGGCAACCTGTTTTTTATCACAGCTGCATTTTCGCTGGCTGTAATTACCTTGACCAGTCCGCACCCCATCCGGTAGGCGGCTTCTGCGCAAAGATAACAGGCACCACTGATTTCCTTTGAGCCGGCAATGACCAATACCTTCCCATAACTTCCTTTATTGGAACGAAGGATTCTCGGAGGCATCATTTCTGCCGCCTCTTCTCTGGTCAGGGTATAGGTACGCGGCTCTACCTTTTCCACTGCTTTTTTCGGAAAACCGATATCAGCCACAATTACCTGTCCCGCATAGTTACATCCCGGAAACAATACCAGTCCCCGTTTGTTGGTTCCAAAAGTAATCGTGAAATCTGCGTATACTGCCACCGCCAGAACTTCACCGGTAGAAGCACTGATGCCAGAAGGAATGTCTACCGCAAACCTCACTGCCTCCTGCTCATTCATCCAGTTGATCACATCGGCAAACTCCCCTGTCACTTCCCTGGAAAGTCCAATACCAAACAAGGCATCCAATATGACATTATATTCCCCGGATGGAAGTCCAGTGCATACCCGGATTCCTAAATTTTTCACAATGGAAATCTGCCGTCTCATCTCCTCACTGGCAGCTTCTTCTCTGCCGATCAGACAGATTGTGACAGAATAGCCATCCTCCCACAAAAGTCTCGCCGCCGCGACACCGTCACCACCATTATTTCCCATTCCACATACCGCCAGAATCTGATCCTGCGTATTCGTATTTGCCTTGACACAACCGGCAACTGCCAGTGCTGCCTTTTCCATCAGCACCAGGGATGGGATTCCAATCTCCTGTATGGAAATACGGTCAATCTCCTTTGCCTCCCTGGCATTTGTAATGTACTGCATCCAGCCACTTCCTTTCTTATGTCTCAGCAATTGCATAGGCAACTGCCAATTCCTCCGTATCACTTAACGAAATATGAATCCTCTTTATTCCGCATTTCTCAGCATACTGAAAAGCTCCATTATATAAAGTTACATAAGGAGCTCCGGATTCCTTCCGTAATATCTCGATATCCTCCAGTCTCACCCTTCCATTTATCCCTGTCTGCAATGCCTTTGCAACTGCTTCCTTTCCTGCAAAATTGATTGCAGCTGCTTTCTGGGGACATCCCCGTTTGCGGATCATTCCACATTCCTTCTCTGTATAATACCGCTCCAGAAAGCGCCCGCTTTGTTCCAACGCCTTCTCTACCCGGGATATTTCTACAATATCCGTGCCAATTCCATAAATCATTCTGCCAGACCTGCCTGTTCCATGTTATGCTTCTATTTCTTCCGTTGCGAGTACCTATCCCCTCCACGAAATCTGCTGTACCCGTTTTCCTCATATTTCAATTACTCATCCACATGGTTTTCTTCCAGATTCCCTCTCCAGACCTTATGCTCTTTGTCAAAAATTTCTACTACCTGGGCTCCCAGAAGGTTATGCATATATTTGTACATCTGTGTATTTCTCATTTCCATATCCTGCTTTCTGAGAATCTGGTTTTTCAATTCTTCCCTGGTTTGCTGAATCCACAAGTCAATCTGCTCGATTTCTTCGCTATTATCCAACAATTCCTCATAACATACCTTCATACATTCAATCAAAAGCTCTTTATTGAGCTGGTCAATCTGCTTCGGCAATTCCTCTTCCAATTCTGCCGCCTCCTGAAGTTTATCATTCAGGTCATTGATCAGCTTCTGGTTCTTCTCCTGTTTCACAGCACGGATCGGACTGTCTGTCTCATGTCCATCCGTCATATTTGCCACAATATTATTCATCAGTATCTTCTTTGCTTTTTCATATTCTTTGATATCATGATTCGTCTGTCCCTGTTTCTGGATCAGCTTATTTAACTGTTTCTCCAATGACTTAATTGCACTGGTCTTACGAAAATCGGGAAACAGTTCATGCCAACGTGCATCCAGCGGAAGCAGCGGAACTTTTTTCTTCTTCAATGCCTGTAGAAAATAATAGTCCATTTCTTCGTTTTGTCTTTTCTTTCGTCTTGCCATAATGCTCCCCCTTTTTCTGCTTCGTTTTTTCTTACAATATTATTTCGTCATATTTTACCACAATTTTCAGTATATCACATTCCATTTTGGTTGAACATAGTCATAAATGATTGATTATTTATGCGATTTTCGTTATACTGAACAGGTAACTGGGAATTCTTTTCAGATTGATATTTCTGAACCTTTTTATGATAACAGAAAGGAATATTTATGAACTTAAATCAGGCAACAGAAAAATTAAAAAAATATCAACAGGAACATGTTTTAACATATTATGACCAACTCTCAGTTCCAGAGCAGGCAGAGCTTTTAAATCAAATTGAAGATACCGACTTTTCTGTACTGGAACAGATTAACCACGGACCAGCAGATTCCGGCCGCGGTACTATTACTCCTATTCAGGCAATGCAGAAATCTCAAATCGATGCAAACCGTGTACAATACACAAAAATCGGACTGGAAGCAATCCGTGCAGGCAGGATAGGTGCTGTTTTACTGGCGGGTGGTATGGGGACACGCCTCGGTTCTGATAATCCAAAGGGAATGTACGATATTGGTATCACAAAACCCGTCTACATTTTTGAACGTCTGATCCGCAATCTTTTAGATATTGTGGATTTGTCCGGTACCTGGATTCATCTTTTTATTATGACCAGTGATAAAAATCATGAAGCTACCGTATCCTTTTTTCAGGAAAAAGAGTATTTCACCTATCATCCGGAATATATCCATTTCTTTCAACAGGAAATGGCACCTGCTTCCACCTATCAGGGACAGGTCTATATGGAGTCAAAAAGCAAGATCGCCACTTCCCCAAACGGTAACGGGGGCTGGTTTTCTTCTATGAAAAAAGCCGGACTACTGGATATCATTCATCAGAATGGAATCCAATGGCTGAATGTGTTTGCCGTTGATAATGTACTTCAAAGAATTGCAGATCCTTGTTTTATCGGCGCTACCATAGAAAAGAAGTGCAAGGTTGGTGCAAAGGTGGTACGGAAAAATAACCCGGACGAGAAAGTCGGTGTCATGTGTCTGGAGGATGGAAGACCGTCCATCGTTGAATATTACGAACTGACTGACCAACTTCGGAATACCAGAGACGAAAATGGTGATCCCGCGTACAATTTTGGTGTTATCTTAAATTATCTGTTTCATGAAAAGTCTCTGGAAGAAATCAGCGATAAGGAACTGCAGCTTCATATTGTGGAGAAAAAGATTCCATATATTGATGAAAATGCACAGCCTGTTAAACCAGACCAGCCAAATGGTTATAAATTTGAAACACTGATATTGGATATGATCCACATGCTGGATACCTGTCTTCCTTTTGAGGTAGAACGGGACAAGGAGTTTGCCCCGATCAAAAATAAAACTGGAGTTGACTCTATCGAAAGTGCCCAGAATCTATTGAAGAAAAACGGAATTGCATTATAAAAAAAATAGTTTCTCTTTCTTTAAAACCAGAAGCCGCCCTAAGTCAATATCCTTAACTGACTCAGAGCGGCTCTTTTCGTTACGCAATTCCAAAAAACTGCATCAAACCTGCCTTTTACATTTGCTGCAAATATGCTTCATATCCCAGCTTGTCCAGCTTATCTGCCTTTGCTACTACCTGGTCTTTTAAGCCATCCTTATAATCAGCCAGTTTTTTGCGCAAATCCTTGTCACTGATAGAAAGCATCTTTGCTGCCAGGATCGCTGCATTTGCTGCTCCATCAATCGCTACCGTTGCAACCGGGATACCAGATGGCATCTGAACAATGGAATACAGAGAATCCACACCCCCCAGTGACTTCGTGTGGATTGGTACACCGATAACAGGCAGTGGGAAAATGGCTGCACACATGCCTGGTAAATGGGCAGCTCCGCCTGCACCGGCAATAATCACGTCAATTCCCTTTGCTTCTGCATTTTTAGCATATTCCACAAAAATATCCGGCTCTCTATGAGCTGAAATCACTGTCATCTCATAGTCAATCCCAAAATCCTCCAGCATTTTTGCCGCCTTACTCATAACCGGCAGATCTGAATCACTGCCCATCAAAATACCAACCTTAGCCATAACCTTGTTTCCTCCATTCTGTTGTATCTTTCTGTATTGAAATATTATGACAGGCCGCTGCCTATTCCTCCAAAAGAAACTCAGCCAACACCATGTTACTTAAATCAATACCACGATTTGTCAGATAGATTCTATCATGAAAACCATCTCCTGCCAATAGGTTATCCTGAAAAAGACGTTTGAATACATCCCCATAAACGATATCTATGTCCACACCAAACCGTCTTTTAAACTCTTTTTTGGAAATTCCCTGCTGCATCCGAAGGCCGAGAAACATAAACTCTTCCATCTGCATCTGTCTGTTCACAGGGGATAACTCCGCAAACTCCCATTCTGTCCATCTCTCAGACTGTTCCAATTTTTGAACATATTTTTTGTATTCCCCGATCCGGGTCTGATTAGAAAAACGGTGCTGGTGCAGATAAGAAGACGCTCCCAGTCCCACTCCCAGGTATTCACCACCCTGCCAGTATACACAATTGTGCCGGCATTCCCTTCCAGCCAGAGCATAATTCGATATCTCATACCTGTGATAACCATGTTCCTGCAGATACTCTCTGGTAAAATCATACATCTTTCTGTCGATGTCTTCGCCTTCCCTCTCTAAAATCCCCTTTTGTTCCATTTCATAAAATGGTGTACCCGGCTCTACAATCAGACTATATGCTGAGATATGCTGGGGAATCAGTGCGATTACCTTTTCTAACGTATCCCGATAGCTTTCCATGGTCTGTCCTGGTATATCTGCCATCAAATCGATATTGATATTATCAAATCCTGCATCTCTCAGACTCTCATAGGTTTCAAGGAACTGTAGATAGGTATGGATTCTTCCAAGACGGCGCAGTTCCTCCTCCTGTGCTGACTGGAGGCCAAGACTGATCCGGTTGATTCCCATGTCCTTCCACGACCGGATATGTTCTGCTGATACGGTTCCCGGATTAGCTTCTGTAGTAAACTCCAGATTCTCTCCTGTAGAAAAGGCGTTCTGAATGATATTTCCCAATTTCTCCAGCTGTTTTGATGTCAAACAGGAAGGAGTACCGCCTCCCAGAAAAATAGTTTCCAGACGGTACTCCCCCTCCAGCTGTCTCCCCCAGGAAGCAATTTCCTGTGACAGCAGATTGACATATTCTTCTTTTTCCCCTTCCTCTGCCGGTCCGGACAAAAAATCACAATACAGACATTTTCTGACACAAAAAGGGATATGGACATACAGGGATAGCGGTTTCTTTTGCTTATTCATATTTCTTCCTCCCTTTTTGGCCACCCAATAGAATACATCCTGTTATTCTTCATCCAGCTTCAATACGCTCATAAATGCCTTCTGCGGAATTTCTACATTTCCGAACTGACGCATCCGTTTCTTTCCTTCCTTCTGTTTTTCCAGAAGCTTTCTCTTTCGGGAAATATCACCGCCATAGCACTTGGCAAGCACGTCCTTACGCATAGCCTTTACAGTCTCCCTGGCAATAATCTTGCTGCCGATAGCTGCCTGGATCGGAATCTCAAACAACTGTCTCGGAATTTCTTTTTTCAGCTTTTCGCACATTTTCCTTCCTCTGTCATATGCTGTTTCTGCATGAAGAATAAAGGAAAGTGCATCGATTTCCTCCTTGTTAATCAAAATATCCAGTTTTACTAACTCCGACGGAACATACCCCTTCATCTCATAATCAAGAGACGCATATCCTCTGGAACGTGACTTTAATGCATCAAAGAAATCATAAATAATCTCATTTAATGGAAGATCATATTTCAGCAACGCTCTGGTTTCTTCCAGATACTCCATTCCGTTATATATTCCACGACGTTCCTGGCAAAGATTCATAATCGCTCCTACAAATTCTGTAGTAACCATAATCTCTGCGGAAACAATCGGTTCCTCCATATGTTCAATCTCAGACGGGTCCGGCAGATTGGATGGATTGGTCACATCCAGTACCTCTCCGTTTGTTTTATATACCTTATAAATAACACCTGGTGCTGTTGTTACCAGATCCAGATTATATTCTCTTTCCAACCGCTCCTGAATAATCTCCAGATGGAGAAGTCCGAGAAATCCACAGCGGAATCCGAATCCCAAAGCAATGGAAGTCTCTGCCTCAAATTGTAAAGAAGCATCGTTTAACTGCAGCTTTTCCAGGGCATCCCGCAAATCCTGATATTTCGCACCATCCGCAGGATACAGCCCACAATAAACCATCGGCTGTACCTTTTTATAGCCCGGCAGTGCCTCCTTGCATGGATTTTGCAAAAGAGTAACGGTATCTCCTACACGGGTGTCCTGCACATTTTTCAGACTGGCAGTAATATAACCTACCATCCCCGCACTCAATTCCTCTGCCGGAATAAACTGGCCTGCACCGAAAATGCCCACCTCTACCACCTCGGCCTTTGCTCCGGTAGCCATCATCGTGATCTGCTCCCCCTTTTTCACAGAGCCGTCAAAAATACGGCAGAAAATAATGACTCCCTTATAGGCATCATATACCGAATCAAAGATCAATGCCTGCAGCGGCTTTGTCTCATCTCCTGACGGTGCTGGTATCTTTGTGATGATCTGCTCCAGCACCTCTTCAATATTTGTTCCCATTTTAGCAGAAATCAGAGGAGCATCCGAAGCGTCCAGACCAATGATATCTTCAATTTCTTCTTTAACTCTCTCTGGGTCAGCACTGGGCAGATCTATTTTATTGATTACCGGCATAATCTCCAGATTATGGTCCAATGCCAGATAACAGTTTGCCAAAGTCTGTGCTTCAATGCCCTGCGCTGCATCTACGATCAGGATTGCTCCCTCACAGGCAGCAAGACTACGTGATACTTCATAGTTAAAATCCACATGGCCAGGAGTATCAATCAAATTGAACACATATTCCTCACCATTTCTGGCACGGTACACAATCCGCACAGTCTGTGCCTTAATGGTAATTCCACGTTCTCTCTCCAGCTCCATATTATCCAATACCTGTGCCTGCATCTCTCTGCTGGTCAAAAGCCCTGTTTTCTCTATAATGCGGTCCGCCAGGGTTGATTTACCATGATCAATATGTGCAACGATACAAAAATTCCGAATATGTGACTCATCTATCTTTTCCATGGGTACCTCCATTTGTCTCTTTTTTCTCCGCAAATAATCATACCATAAACCTATTTTCCCGACAACACCTGATTCAGCACCTTCGCCAAAGGCTCCATTGCATTCTTTGCTTCCTGAAGGGTGTTATTTTCATTTCCCAGTTCAATCAACAGGGAACGCTTTCTCAAATGAAGATTATACCGGTATCCCTTTAAATATACTGGTTTGGAAAAATCGGAGTACAGCTCCATGGATTTCATTTTCATTTGCAGGCTAAATGCCAGATTAGACTGCAAATTTTCATTTCGCAGATATTTTATATTTCCTTTAGAGTTTCTGGACAGTCCATTAAAAAACATAACCTGCGCGGTTTTCTTCCCATCAATGGTCGTCAGCCGGTGTACCTGGTTTCCCACCCCATCCCGGTGCAGATCGATGACCACCTGAATACTTGGATACTTTTTCAAATGGCTCTTTATTCCACTATAGGCTTTGTTATAAGCCTTATTTCTATCAATCTTTCCATCAATCCGGTCATATTCTGTCTCATCATGGATCACTTGATAGCCATACTTTTTTTCCAGTATCTCAGCCAAAAGGCTTCCTACTCCCACAATGGACTCCTCCTTGCTTCCCGGTTTACTGTCCCGGAAGCTCTCCGAAGCACCATGTGTATGAAAAATCAGAATCTGGGGCTCATTCTGCTTTTTCAGACTGAGATTTGTATTTAACAAAGCCTCAACATCAAAGACATTTTTGTCAATGGAAGTGGAAGAATCCACAATATAAAAATTTTTCAACAGATAACTCAGGCTTTGGTTCCTTTTGAGCTGATTGATTCTCTTCACATTTGATAACATCCTTTCTTTTGTATCAACTACATTTTCTTCAACCCATTCCTTTTCCTGTTCCTGCTCTTTTTCTTCTTCCTCTGATTCTTCCTTTCTGACCGTCTCATTTTCCGCGATGGCAGCCGCTTCTACACTATCTCCATCCGGCTCTATTTCCCCAAAGAATCTCCTTGCAGCAATCTTCTCGTTGGATGCACCGCTCCAAAACACATTTGTACTGTTTTTTCCTGGATATAAAAGTGCCAGTCCCTCTACATTTTTATTGCTTCGGACTTCTAAACTCCCCTGGTTATGAGTTAAATAAGACAAAACAGGAACCGCATCCGACAACCAGGAATATTTTTCTCCGGCATTCTGCTCTTTTTCCAGATAGTCCACCGTCGTGCTTCCCTGAAAGCCCAGATTGACCAGACAGGCTGATCCGCTATCACTTACCTGCTTCAAAAGATTATTTTGTTTCCAGAGCAGAGCCAACAGACAACCTGTCCCTAAAATAAAGAACAGTGCGAATAAATGCTTTTCTTTGTTCCGGCATATGTTATATTTCATTCCAAAACTCCTTATCGGTATTTTCCTTTTCCCATTTTTGTCATGTCTACATAAACTCTATGCCTTTTTTTCCCAACTTATACCCATTCTCCAAACACAGCTGGAAATTAACATGGTCCCATGATACCATAAAACGTTTTTACGCCGTTGGACTATCTCCCTCTTGCAAAAAAGTTGATTCCTCTGGCCAGTACCTTTCCAATGGTTCTGATCTGTTCATCAATATCCTTTGGTGTCACAAAAAGATTTCCCACTGATTCCCTGGACAGGCTCTGTAAAAACAATTCTATCTGCTGTTCCGTATATCCTTCCTGAGAAAGTGTTTCCTCCATACATTCCGAAACAATCGTTCCGGCATCTACCACTGTAGGTACTCCAAGTGCAATCACCGGAACATGAAGGGTTTCTTCATTTAAAGTATTTCGATTATTGCCAATTCCAGCCCCGGGACAAATCCCCGTATCTGTAATCTGAATCGTGGTGCAAAGCCGGTTCACGCTCCGCGAGGCAAGAGAATCTACCACCAGAAGACCGGAAGGCTGCACACGGTCAATGATTCCTCCCAATATTTCCTGTGACTCCATTCCAGTCTGTGCCATAACCCCCGGTGACACTGCACAGAGCTCTCTTTCTCCCTTTTCCAACGCATCCTGGCCAAACTCCTTACGTATATGTCGGTTTACTTCAATATCCTCCAGAACAAACGGCCCTAACGCATCTGGAGTGGCAAACCGGTTGCCCAGTCCGGCTACCAGATAGACCGGTCTGCTTTCTTCCACTTCTCCACCATGTTTCCCCTGCAGCATCTTCACCAGGATCTGTGCTATCTTTTCCGCTGCCTTTTCCTGCGTCTTTTTCTGCTTTTCCCGGCTATCCAGATGATTTTTTTCTGTAAACTCAATCGTGACATAGCTTCCCTTTGGTTTTTTCATCTGTTGTTCCCCCTGCTCATTTAATATTTTAACAGTCGTAATCCGTATCCTCTCTTCAAAATATGTTTTCTCTTTTAGAGAAACTCCCGAAATCTCTACATTATCTTCCGGAAAACTCTCCCGGATTTCCAGCGCAAGATCTGTTCTCTTCTCCATATTCAGCCTCCTTTCTTTTCCTGTATTTTTTGTTAAAAAATAAAAAATATGTATTGACAACTGTTATTTAATCCCCTATTATATATGAGTATGTTTACATCAAAGTGACCGTGTCCAGTTTGATGGAACAATAGATTTCACGATTGGGAGGTGTAAAGAATGGCTAACATTAAATCAGCAAAAAAGAGAATTTTAGTTGATCGTAGAAATGCAGAGAGAAACAAAGCTATTAAGTCTTGTGTCAAGACAGCTATTAAAAAAGTTGATGCAGCTATCGCAGCAAATGATAAAGATGCAGCAGCCAGCGCATTGACATCAGCAATTTCTGAAATCAATAAAGCAGCCAGCAAGGGTGTGTTCCATAAAAGAACTGCTTCTAGAAAGATTTCCCGTTTGACAATTGCTGTAAATAAAATTGCATAATAATTTCTTTATCAAAAAGAACTGCCATGGTGTGGGCAGTTCTTTTTTACTATCCAGAAACCGCACCCCCATCCTGCTCATTATCAAACCATCTACTGGCTTGCCTTCCGCATCAGCTGTTTACTCTGTCGGGAGCATTTTTCTCCAAACTCCAGTCTGCATTGTTTTGCAATCCCTTTCCATGCATTTCTTCCGATTGATTTTATATTTTTTGCTTTTATCACAATATGTCTTAAGTTCTGGTCCCCATAAAATGCTTTTTTTCCAATCTTTTGAACATTTTTTCCAATCACCACCCAACCAAGCTTTTTATTCCCGGCAAACGCGCTGCTTTTTATCTCTGTAACCTGATAGGAATAACCATTTACGGAAACACAGTCTGGAATCACTAGTCTTGCAGTTGCCTTACCCGCCCGCATCACCTTTACAGTTCTCTTCCTTTCATCAGATTTTATAACCCGGTAAACTATCCCTTTTCTGATAAAGGAAGTTCCCTTTTTCAGTAATCCCTGTTTCCTTTTTTTTGCAAGTATATCCCTTATCTCATCCGGACTGGGACTCGCTCCGATCCAGGTAGAGATAATACTCATCTGACCATTACTGTCTTTTAAATTAGAACCTGTTGTAGTGTCTGGTATCTCTGTGGCTTCTACATCCGGTGTTCCCTGTGACCCTGGAGAGTTCTGCGGACCGGATGGTTCCTGTGGTTCCAAAGTATTCTGTGGCATCAGAGTGTTCTGTACAACCGGAGTGCTTTGAGGCTCCATCGTATTCTGTATTCCGGGCTTCCAGGTAATCTGTGGTTCCACTGGCTCTTCTGACATACCTTTACTGATCACACGAAAATATCTGCTTTTCTTTACCTCCACCGGTTCTCCCGGAAAATGGGTTTCCCCCTGTTCTCCCTGATAAAATTTTACCTCCCCCACCGGTTCCAACTCATCCGGCAGATAAAATATCTGTCCAAAGAGAACACAGGCTTCTGCTATCATGGTATCCTCATTTTTCTCTTTCCCTGTCCCAAAGAAAAACTGGTATCTCTTTCGGGACAGATACACCGCTGCTATCCCTTTCCCATCTCCCGAAATGAGTTTTCGCTCCAGCTGTTCTTTGGAGTGCAGTTCATATCCATTTCCAAACATCTCACAGATACAATCCTGTAATCCTAAATGATAGTATGTACATATCCCCTCTTCCATAGTAGAATTTGTAGCTCCAGAAAGCTTTACCGGTTCTCCCTGGATATATCCGTTTCCACTGATATTTTCATAATAGGGAAGAATAGAAAATGCTGTATCCTTTCTCGGTATCCACACAGCATACAAAGTTTGATCATGATTTGGCAGCAAGAACTTTTCCCCCTTTTCTGCCACAGCCTGTCTGCTGTCTTTCGATACCCCCCATCCACCAAAATCGTAACCTTCCTTTTCCACTGCCATATCCGGAATCGTTACCTGCTGTTCAAACAATCCCGTCACAGAGGATAAATTTCCCTTTCCTTCTACTATCTTTCCTCCATTCAGATCAAAATCAATCGTGTATTTTCCTCTTCGGAAAAATGCAGTTAAAACCAGACTTCCGTCTGCCTTTGCCGTTCCTTTTAAACAAGAAGAACCTTCATCCAGCCAGAATCCCGGATACATATCATGAATATCATCCATCTGTACTTTCTTACCGGTATAAGCATCAAATTCATACCGCGCTTCCCGTTCAAAACTCTGGTCTGATTTCTGTTTATAATATTCTACATGATATTTCACTGTTGCCGGCTTCCAGATAGCATACAAGGTTTCATTTCCATCCACCTGAAACTGTTTCTTTCCACTGGAATCCAACGGATTGCGGGACCAGCCGGCAAATTCATAACCAAGCCGTTTTGGTTGTGCCGTTACAGTAACCTCCTTGTCACTCCAGACAGCATATAATTTCTTTTCTCCCGGATTGTCACACAAATTATATACAGTACAGCAATCCGAATACATCACACCGCCATCCGGCTGTTCTGACCAGCCCGCAAAATCATGGTATACATATTGGTATGAAGTATCACAGACAGCATCTTGGGCATTGCAGTCCAGACTTAGTTTACTACGTTTCCAAAAAGAATTTTTAGTCAGAGTATAAGCATGTCCATAATAACAATTTTTGATGGCAGACATACTTCCTCCTGAGGCGCCATTAGCGACAAACTGTATCTCATAATGTACCGGACTAAAATACCGGTACACGGTGCATCCACCATTGACTACCTTTTGTAACGAGGCAGATTGATACTGATACCCCGGATAATAAGTTCCTATTACCGTTTGACACCCAAAAGCTCCACCACTTACCGTGGAGGTATACGGTGCCTCCATAACATCCATCCCCAGTTGTCTTCCAGTGTCCGGTCCTTTATTGACCAAGTCAATGCAGGTAACGGTCATCATGGAATTTTTGAAGAACCGGCATACCCTTGCTCCCTCAGTTTCTACTATACTGCGGGTACATCCTATATACTCCCTTCCCGTATAATATTCTCCCGGTTGTGTACTGCTGCCAATAGCAGCTCCTGAAACAGTTTCACCATACTCTGCTTCCCATGTACTGCTTCCCAAAACAATCCCGGTCTGATCTGGCTCCATAGGTTCCAGCAAATCAATACAGGTCACAGTATATTTTATGGGAGTTATCTTCCAATGGGCATATAGCTGTTGTGACTGTTCTATGGCACTGCCAATCTCTATTTTTTCTCCTCCTTCACTTTTTGTATACCAGCCATCAAATTCATACTGATATCTGTCCTGCTCTCTTACCGCAGTAGGAAGAGACTGTACGATATATCTATTGTTCCTGTAATAGGCTTCACCTCTGCCGGAAATGCTGGCACCCGTTGCATTCAGAACAATGTCACCAGACTCTCCAATTTTCATTCCTGTATAAATATTATAAATGCAGGAAATTTCCTGGGGTCTGCAGCCCCCATAACGCACAGGTCCTCCCTGAAGCAGTTTCAACATCAACGAATATTCAGAAGAAAGGCAGCCGGCTATTCCATCCGCGCTATATTCATACTCCCTGCTGATTTCCTTTCCCATCTGGAAACGTATCGTCTCTATCATATACTCTTCCGGCAATTTGCTCTTTAAAAGATCAGTAACCACCATAATCCTGTTATTTGAGCCGTTTGGCTCCAAAAGAGACTGATAGTGCCCCATATGAATTCTTTGATCGTTATACTGCTTTCCCTCCAGATTGGAATATAGGAACTGCCAGCCACTGGATACACAATACTTCCAGACATCATATGCATAAGAAATCTTTTTATCATCTAAATTGATCCGAAGCCCAATAACTGCTTCGCCATTCTCCGTCTCGGAATAAATTTTTCCAATGCTTTCTGATGCTACCGTTGCCGCCCTGGTATCGATCCTGTCACCAAAAGTTCCACTGACAAGAAAAATAGTCACACAGAATACACAAATCCGAATCCAGCATAATAATTTATTCATATACTCACACCCTGTTCCACCGTCATGTTCTCCCGTACATGACACCTTTTTTGATCCCGGTTCCAACAGTTACAAAACCAATTATCTATCAGCGTGAGTCCAATTATAGCAACTTTCTGTGTACAGTACAATACGCAGAAATCTCCAAAATTCCTTTTCCCGTTTCTCAAAAAAATCTTACAAAAAAGCATATGATTATTCATATGCTTTTTTATCAGATCCAGAATATCCCAGAGTCTTTCCTAAAATTCTTCTGATCTTTTCCTTTATTTTTTTCTATTTCTTACAAAATGAACTACCTAGTTTCTGCATTATATTCATTTTCCCTTAACTGATTCCAGATGGAATCCTTTAAGTCTTCCCATGCCTCCTCATGTTTAACATAGTATAAAGGACAGAGCTTTCCTGTTACATCATAATGACGGATAATTTCATCCTTTCTCAACTCATATCGGTCGCACAGCCATGCACAGAGACTGACCAGAGCCCGATAGGTTTCTGAAGTAAACTTCCCGGTCTCATCCGGATGGCAGCATTCAATGGATACAGTGTCCCGGTTTCGTTCATTGGATGCGTATGCAATTTCCTCCAAGGGAATGCATTGGACAATCTCCCCATCCAATCCGATAATAAAATGGCTGCTCACTTTATTTTCTGAAGTATCTGCCTCATCTTTTCTCCCCTCAAAATAATTCCGGTTTGCCTGGGCATCTGTTCCAGGATTGGCAGTGTAATGGATTACAATCCCATTCACTTTTTTTAATTTCTTTCCCGGTCGGGAATTCACGTTAGGAGTCAGCAGCAACTTAGTGATCTCTGGTTCTCTGATTGAGATATTGTCATAATTCAATGTATCATCCTTTGAAAAATATCTGTGGTAGACAAAGCTCCCAATAGTAAATATCATACTCAGAACTGCTATAGCCACAATTCCACCGGCCATAGTCAATACCGCTATTTGTTTCATCTGTCTTTTTCTGCGTTTTGTTAATTTCTTCATTTGTTTTTTTCCATCCCCGAACTTTTGTAGAATATCTGTATCACGCTTCACGGAACTGAAAAGAGTGCCGTATCAACATACAGCACTCTTATCTTACTGAAAAATACTTATTTTTTCAATATCATCCATCAAATTATTCATCTACACTGTAATTTGGAGCTTCCTTTGTAATATGGATATCATGTGGATGACTCTCTTTCAGGGATGCAGCAGAAATCTTAACAAATTTTCCATTTTCCTGTAACGTCGGGATATCAGATGCACCACAATATCCCATACCGGAACGAAGTCCACCCATCAATTGGAATACAGTATCCTCTACCGTACCCTTATATGCTACACGTCCCTCTACGCCTTCTGGAACGAGCTTTTTGGCATTGGTCTGGAAATAACGGTCTTTACTGCCATTCTCCATTGCAGCAATGGAACCCATACCACGATATACTTTATATTTACGACCCTGGAATAACTCAAAGGTTCCAGGACTCTCATCACAACCTGCAAAGATACTTCCCATCATACATACACTGGCACCAGCAGCAATCGCCTTGGTCATATCTCCGGAATATTTGATACCTCCATCTGCGATGATCGGAATGCCATATTCTTTTGCTACATTATATGCTTCCATGATAGCAGTAATCTGTGGTACTCCAATACCTGCCACTACACGAGTCGTACAAATAGATCCAGGTCCGATACCAATCTTAACACAATCAGCACCTGCCTCGATCAAGGCTTTAGTAGCCTCTCCGGTAGCTACATTCCCTGCAATGATCTGCAAATCCGGATAAGCTTCACGAATCATCTTAACACAGTTTAAAACATTCATACTATGTCCATGTGCAGAATCCAATACAATACAGTCTACATGCTTCTCTACCAGTGCAGCAACACGGTCCAGTACATTTGCAGTAATACCTACCGCAGCACCACACAGAAGTCTTCCCTGGGAATCTTTGGCAGCCAAAGGATATTTGATCTGCTTTTCAATATCCTTAATAGTGATCAGTCCGGTAAGATTGCCTTCTTCGTCTACTAGTGGCAGTTTCTCCTTACGGGAGCTTGCAAGAATCTTCTTTGCATCCTCCAGGGTAATGCCCTGTGGTGCAGTGATCAGACCTTCTGAAGTCATGGATTCCTTAATTTTCTTTGAAAAATCTGTCTCAAATTTCAAATCACGGTTAGTAATAATACCAACGAGTTTACGTCCTTCTGTAATCGGCACACCGGAAATACGGAACTTCGCCATCAGATTATTGGCATCCTCTAATGTGTGTTCTGGTGACAAATAAAACGGGTCTGTGATAACTCCATTCTCTGAACGCTTTACCTTGTCAACCTCATCCGCCTGCGCTTCGATTGACATGTTCTTATGAATAATACCGATACCACCCTGTCTCGCCATGGCAATCGCCATACGATTCTCTGTTACTGTATCCATTCCGGCACTCATCATTGGAATGTTCAGTTGAATTGATTTTGTCAGGTTCGTTTTCAGGGAAACCTGATTTGGAATCACTTCTGAAAACTGAGGTACCAAAAGTACATCATCAAAGGTAATTCCTTCACCAATAATCTTACCCATTTTTTTGTCCTCCTTATGTATTTATTTTTTTAGTATTATGAAACACGCAGGGGGTATCCTGCGTGTTTGTCAACTCTATCAATATTTTGAAAAGTATACACCATATCTGGTTTCATTGTCAACATTCAATTTTACTCCGCGCTTTCATTTTCATCTGCTCTAACAGATGTTCATTCGGAGTAAAACGGATTTTTATATTGCCCTTATCGCCCTTCGCTACCAGAATATAGTGCTTATCCTCCGCCCTGCCGGAGGAATAATCCTCTGTCTTAAGATTTTTAAAACAATCCAGAGAATGAGACCCCTCTGGTGCCACAATCTCTGCCTTTTCCAAATCAGTCCGGCGCATACTCTTCCGGTTTGCATCTGCAATAATCCGGTCAAAGTCTATCTGCCCATCTACAAATACATACTCATAATCTACCCTCTTATTGGGCAGAAAATAGATCAAAATAATATCGATCACAACCGCAACCAATGTGATACCGATACTGCGAAATACGGCAATTCCCACAATCGGCAAAATGATGCAGGCGGCAATCATCAGCCGCCGCATCATTAACTTTTCTTTTGTCAACTGGGAATGTACATACGTATCTGAATACAATCCTTCGTTCATTCTATTATGAATCCTTTCTGCAAAAGGCAAACCCTGAAAAACTTTAAGGTTTACATCATACCCATTCCAGGAGCACCTCCCGCAGGCATTGCAGGAGCATCCTCCTTAATCGTTGAAACAACTGACTCTGTTGTGAGAAGTGTAGATGCAACACTTGTTGCATTCTGAAGTGCACTTCTGGTAACCTTAGCTGGATCTACGATACCTGCTTTTACCATATCGGTATACTCTTCTGTCAGAATATTGAAGCCGATTCCTTCCTCAGACTCACGAACCTTATTGATAATAACAGCGCCTTCCAGACCAGCATTGTATGCGATAGTAAATAATGGAGCTTCCAGTGCTTTTAAGATAATATTCGCACCAGTCTTCTCATCTCCTTCCAACTCAGCTGCCAGCTTTGCAACTGCCTTGGAAGCATGGATATATGCAGAACCACCACCAGAAATGATACCTTCCTCTACGGCAGCTCTTGTTGCAGCTAAAGCATCCTCCATACGAAGTTTTGCTTCCTGCATCTCAGTCTCTGTTGCGGCACCTACACGTACTACAGCAACTCCACCGGCAAGCTTAGCCAGTCTCTCCTGAAGCTTCTCTTTGTCAAATTCAGAAGTAGTCTCTTCAATCTGTGCCTTGATCTGGGCAATTCTTGCAGAAATTGCATCAGCGTCACCCGCACCATCAACAATCACTGTATTTTCTTTCTGTACCTTTACAGATTTTGCACGTCCAAGCTGCTCCAGAGTCGTTTCTTTCAGATCAAGACCTAACTCATCAGAAATCACCTGACCACCTGTCAGTATAGCAATATCCTCCAGCATAGCCTTTCTTCTGTCACCATAACCAGGAGCCTTAACAGCTACTACATTAAAGGTTCCTCTTAAACGGTTGATTACCAGTGTAGTCAGAGCTTCACCCTCTACATCCTCTGCAATGATCAGAAGCTTTGCACCGCTCTGTACGATTTCTTCCAATAATGGAAGGATTTCCTGAATGTTAGAAATTTTCTTATCTGTAATCAGAATATATGGATTATCTAAATTTGCTTCCATCTTATCCATATCCGTAGCCATATATGCAGATACATAACCACGGTCAAACTGCATGCCTTCTACCAGATCAAGCTCTGTATGCATGGTCTTTGACTCTTCGATCGTAATAACGCCATCGTTGGAAACCTTTTCCATTGCATCTGCCACCATCTCTCCTACTGCATCATCACCAGCAGAAATAGCAGCTACTCTGGCAATCTGATCTTTTCCTGTTACCTTAGAACTCATTTTTGCAATAGAATCAACGGCACAGTCACATGCCTTCTTCATACCCTTACGGAGAATGATCGGATTCGCACCTGCTGCCAGGTTTTTCATCCCCTCATTTACCATAGCCTGAGCAAGAACAGTTGCTGTTGTGGTACCATCACCAGCCACATCATTTGTCTTGGTAGCAACTTCTTTAACCAGCTGTGCACCCATATTTTCAAAGCCATCTTCCAGCTCCACATCCTTTGCGATAGTAACACCGTCATTGGTAATCAATGGTGCGCCAAATGACTTGTCGAGAACGACATTTCTCCCCTTTGGTCCCAATGTAACCTTTACTGTATCTGCCAGCTTATCAACACCAGCTTCTAATGCTGCTCTGGCATCTGCGCCAAACTTAATTTCCTTTGCCATGTTCTATTTCCTCCAATCAATTTTGTTTTATCATTCACACTTGGCTACGATATCATTCTGACGAACAACAATATATTCTTCGTTTTCCAGCTTCACTTCAGTTCCTGCATATTTGGAATAGATAACTTTGTCGCCTACTGCTACTTCCATCTTAACTTCCTTACCGTCAATTACTCCACCTGGACCTACTGCAATTACTTCAGCCTGCTGTGGTTTCTCCTGTGCATTTCCTGGTAAAACGATTCCAGACTTTGTGGTCTCTTCTGCCTCTAACTGTTTCAAAACTACTCTGTCGCCTAATGGTACTAATTTCATGAATAATGACCTCCTTTTTTCTGTTTATCTATTAGCACTCACTCTATCTGAGTGCTAACCATAGACATAATATATTTCATTTCCCTCTTTTCTGCAAGTTTCATCTTCTAGTAATTTCTGGAATTTCCCACTATTTCTTTTTTTATTAAACTTTTCCTCCTTTTTTCTCTTTTTTTCTTTTTTAATTAAAAAAAAGTAAAACAAAGGAGTGGAAGAAAACACTACACAATATATATTTCTTCTATTATAATAAATATGATAAAAAAAGTAATAGAAATGAGGTATTTCCTATGAAAGAACAATTATATACCATTCCTGTAAATGATGCCTTTGCCATAGATTCCGAATGCCCGGTATGTACCATGTATTCCTCTCTGGAAAAGGAAGCCATCGACTTTACTATGGGACCAAGCTACATGGAAGATGATATCCGTATGGAGACAAACCGGATCGGCTTTTGCAGCCACCATGTAAAGAAGCTCTACAAACACCAGAACCGCCTTGGACTGGCATTGATGCTCCATACACATATGAAGCGCACCAATGAAGATTTAGAAAAACTGCTCTCCTCTTCCTCCCCTGCAAAAAAAGGTCTTTTTTCTAAGAAAGCAGAGTCTTCGCCTGTAACGGAATACATACAGACCCTGAACCAGTCCTGTTATATCTGCAACCGAATCGATACCATATTCCAACGCTATCTGGTAACGATCTTTTACTGCTATGAACATGACAGCGAATTCCGTGAAAAGTTTGCTGCCTCCAAAGGCTTTTGCACCAGACATTTTGGTATGCTGTACGATACTGCACCTGCCCAGCTTTCAACGAAACGTCTGAATGAGTTTATCCAGACTCTGAATTCTGTCTATCTTTCCAATATGAAACGGGTTACCGATGATTTGGAATGGTTTACAGATAAGTTTGATTACCGCAATGAAAATGCTCCCTGGAAAAACTCAAAGGATGCTCTTCCAAGGAGCATGACAAAAACCAATAGTATCCCTGTAGATGAAGAATGATCCATATCAGCACTGATACAGAATCCTGTATCTCTCAAAAAGTTAAAGGCATATACAATAACAAATAGTAAATTGTATATGCCTTTTAGATTTACAGATAGTCAAAAATGAGACATGCGGTTTATGTATGACTCTGTTTTTCTTTATTTAACAGCTCTTTAATATCTCTCGCCTTATTCTTAATCCTCTCATTGGCTTCGCGTGATGTCAGTACTCTGGATATCCAGCGGCTGGATTCTTCATACTTGCCAACCCTTCTGGCAAGTTCTGCCACCAGATAGGTCACGGTAATTTCATCCATTCCACACATTGGGAAAGATTCCTTAGAAAATGCTGACTCGAATCCGGCAAAAGCGTTTTCCAGCAGTTCCTGTTCTTGTTGATGTAAATTCTCAATTACAGCATCTCTGTTCGGGGTATCCTCCGGAAGACTCTCTGCCTTTCCGCGATACAGCCATGCTGTCTTCAGACAGGTATATGCTTTCTCGCTGTTTTTTGCTTTCTTAACTACTGTATTAAGCAGTGCCAGCTTATGACGTGCAATGGCATCATCATAGGTGTAAGTATTTCCTGGTGCCACCAGGCCATTAAAGTTTGCTGTGATATTTTCACGAATCAGCTTTGCCTGTGTCGGCATCATAAATTTAAAAAAGCGGCTCAATGCAGCATAACCACATTTTGGACAAACCAATGCATCATATTTCAGACAATCTACATGCTGATACTTTGGTCTTAAGTCAGTATCTGCCGATAACAACTTAACTTTTCCTGTTCTGACCATTCTGGAATGAAATTCCTCATCGCAGACCGGACAAACAAATGTCTTGTCAAACAGAAAATCCACCTCGCTCATAACCGGCTTTGCTGTTCCTCCTGCTGCACCAGTCTTTTTATTTTCCTCTTCAAATACTTCCACCTTTTCAAGCTTTCCTAAGCCAAACTTTTCTAAACCGGAAAATAAATTTCCCATATTAACCTCCAATCTTGCGCAAAGCGTAGACTTTGTGCATATCACAAATCCACTGCGGAATGCATGATCTCTTTTCCGCCGTCCTTTACTTCGGACGATAAGAACTTTTTAATGAAACGATACGGTTAAATACCATATGCTCCTTGGACGAATCCTTTGAATCCACACAGAAATAGCCCTGTCTGACAAACTGAAAACTCTCCATCGGCTCTGCTTCTGCTAAAGCCGGCTCGACAAAACAATTTTTTAAAACAGTAAGTGAATTTGGATTCAGGTTCAGACTGCCGTCTTCATTATACACCCCTTTTTCCTCATCGACAATATTTTCATACAAACGGACTTCTGCCCGCTGTGCTGTCTCTGCACACACCCAGTGAATGGTCCCCTTAACCTTACGCCCGGTAAAACCAGATCCACTCTTAGTCTCCGGATCATAAGTACAATGTACCTCTGTCACATTTCCCTCTTCGTCTGTCACATAATCTGTACAGGTAACAAAGTAAGCGTTCATCAGACGTACCTCATTCCCCGGATATAATCTGAAATATTTGCGTGGAGGCTCTATCATAAAATCTTCCCGGTCAATATACAACTCTCTTCCAAATGGTACCTTACGGGTTCCCATTGCTTCATTCTCCTGGTTGTTGGATACATCCAGATATTCGATTTCATTCTCCGGATAGTTGGTGATCACCAGTTTGATCGGATCCAGCACTGCCATCATACGTGGACGTTTCATTTTCAAATCTTCACGGATACAATACTCCAGCATGGCATAATCAACGGAACTCTGTGACTTGGATACACCACAAAGCTCCATAAACATACGGATCGATTCCGGTGTAAATCCTCTGCGCCGTAATGCAGCAATAGAGACAAGACGTGGATCATCCCATCCATCCACGATCCCATCTTCCACCAGTTTCTTTATATAGCGTTTTCCTGTAATCACATTAGTTAAATAAAGTTTGGAAAACTCGATCTGCTTTGGCGGATTCTCAAATTCCAGCTCATGTATCACCCAGTCATAGAGAGGTCTGTGATCCTCAAATTCCAGCGTACAAATGGAATGACTGATCCCCTCAATGGCATCCTCAATTGGATGGGCAAAATCATACATCGGATAAATGCACCACTTATCTCCTGTATTGTGATGATTCATATGGGCTACACGATAAATAACAGGATCTCTCATATTGATATTTGGGGATGCCATATCTATCTTTGCACGTAAAACCTTTGTTCCATCTTCAAATTCATCATTTTTCATCCGCTCGAATAAATCCAGATTTTCTTCTACCGACCTGTCACGGTATGGACTATTCTTTCCGGGTTCCTTCAGGGTACCTCTGTACTCTCTGATTTCATCGGCAGTCAGATCACAGACATATGCCTTCCCCTTCTGGATCAGTTTCACAGCACATTCATACATCTGGTCAAAGTAATCAGATGCGTAATATACCTGTTCCATATCCAGATCACCACAGATCCATTTCACATCTTCCATAATAGACTGGACAAACTCTGTCTTTTCCTTCATGGGATTGGTGTCATCAAAACGTAAGTGAAATGTTCCATTATACTCTTTTGCCAGTCCAGAGTTTAAAAGTATGGCCTTGGCATGTCCAATATGCAGGTATCCGTTTGGCTCCGGTGGGAAACGGGTAACAACCTTGCCGCAATGACCTTCTTCAATATCTTTATCAATTACATTCTGAATAAAATTTCTGGAAACAACTTCTGTTCCCTCTGACATATTCTCATTCATTTCATTTGGACTACTCAATGTGTCTCCTCCTTTGGTGCAAAAAAATATTATTTTAATAATAACACATTACTTTCTTTTAGAAAAGCATATTTTTTCAATGGAAAAAGGACTGTCTGATGACAGCCCCTAAACCCATTGTTTCCCCTTTATTTAAAGCGATGTCCACCCAGACGGAATCTGGAACCAGACAAGTATACACTAAAGAAATGGTATCCCTTCAGGCTCTTTTTATTCCCATTGACTGTGACGAAACTCTGTCCCTCTAACACAGCCTTCGCCGCACGGATACAATCCTTCCACTGCTTGCTGCCAGTCTTCCCTCCATCATACTGTGCCAGCCTTTTCTTTAAAGAGCCATTACGCACTGGCGAAAACTGTCCCTTCTGGTAAATCACCCCACGCAGGGTATTTGGAAAATTCTTGGATTTAATACGGTTCACAACCACAATTCCTACAGCAAGCTTTCCCTGATAGCTTTCTGCGCCAGCTTCGCAATTGATAATAGCTGACATTAATCTTAATTCTGCCCTTGTATATGACTTTTTTTCAGATGTTTTTGTAGATTTCTTATTGGAATCCTTTTTAGAAGTAACTGCTTCCTGTGTAGCAGTAGATGATACCTGTGAAGACTCCTCTGCAGCAGCTAATACCGAGTTTTTTGTAAAACCGATAACCAAAACTGTAAATAGTATAAGTGTTGCAAGTTTCTTGAAATTCATAATAACCTCCTGAATGTTAGAAATCTCTGAGCAATATAGGAAAAAAGATTTATACTGCCTGCAAATCTCGTAACATTTATGTAACAATTATATCACATTATTTTAAAATTTCAACCCGTTTTGCAATATTCCAAATTGCAGCTATGGAAAACCATATATTTTACTGTTGATTTTGTATATCTTTATCCACAAAAAATGTACAGTTTTTATTAAAACTGTACATTTTTGATTTTAAGATATTCTTAATATTTTCCTTCTGATATGATTTATTACAATTTTATTACACATTTTTAGTAAAAGGTATCAAAAATACTGCCATAATGCGACAATCCTCCAGATAACAAACTGCTACTGAAAGGATATGATCTTCTGGTATTCAATTGTTCCACCAAACAGATCCAATGCACTTCCTACTGTAAAGTCTATTTTATTTTTTCCTGCCTTCTGGATAAATGCAATATCCTCCATAGAATGAATCCCTCCGGCATAAGTAACCGGTCTCTGGACAGAATCTGCAAGAATTTCAATCACCTTTTGCTCGATTCCTGCGTTTTTTCCCTCTACATCCACAGCATGCACCAGAAATTCATCACAATACTCTGCCAGATGCTCTATCGTCTCCCGGTTAAGTTTTTCCTCTGTTTTTTTCTGCCACCTGTCTGTTACAATATAATATCCATCTGTATCATACCGGCAGCTTAAATCCAACACCAGATGCTGTTTTCCGATCAAGCCGGATAATGATTTCAATCTTTCATAATCTACTATTCCGTTTCGGAAAACAAAGGATGTTACAATCACATGGGAAGCCCCCATAGTAAGAAAGCGCTCTGCATTATCCAGGTTTACTCCGCCTCCCAGCTGCATGCCTCCCGGATATGCTGACAATGCAAGTCCAGCCTGCCAGACATCTTTTTCATACCATTCGCTGCCCTCAGGATTTAATAGGATAACATGACCACCTGTCAGACCGTCCTTTTTATATTTCTCTGCATAATATCCTGCATCATAGGAGGATACAAAATTATCCCTTGCCAGACTGCCCTGATCCTGAAGGCTCCCTCCTATGATCTGCTTTACTGTTCCATTATGGATATCGATACATGGTCGAAATCTCATCGTACTCTCCATTCCTGCACAATTTAGAAGCTCAGTATTTCTGAGACTATGCATATTTTATTTCATGATTTATCTTGAAGTTATCGTTCTGGCAATTTCATCAAAATCAGCACCAGAAGAAATTTCAAAAGTCCCAGCCCTGATTTCATCACTATAACCATTCTTCTCCAGATAGGCATCAAATTCTTCGGCATCAGAAATGAGATTCATCTCTTCCAGACGTCTGCTCACCTCACTGGACCATTCTCCAGCACGAATAGTAAATTCCTTGCCGGCATCCTGAAACTCCTTTTCCATCTTCTCTTTTTCTTTATCCAGAGTATCTTTTTGGTCTGAAATATCCTCTTTTTTCTTTACCGTTTCTGTAGACTCAGGAGTCTGTGTCGGTTTATTTGTTTTCTTTGCTTTGGATGAATCCTTTGTTTCCTTCTGTCCATCAGCAGAAACTGCTCCCTTTGTAGATGCCTTATCAGAAGAAAAAAGGGAATCATCCTCCACAACATATCCCATTCCTAAAGCCTTTGCACGGCGGATTACAGCCGAATCAGAGGTACGAATCAGACAGGAAATCCCAAGGATCAATGTTGCAAATAATACACCTGTTCCAAATCCTCTGATAAAGGATTTCTTATCCATAACTCTTACTTCCTTTCTATCTCGCTTCATATAGGTCGATTACAAATTTCACTTCACCCTGTCCCAGGGAAAGCATCCGGGAAATTTCCAATATAGAATGTCCTTTTTTATATAAAGCAACAATTTCATTATTGTGATTTTTTCCATTTGCCTTTTTTACTTCCTCTTTCTTTGAAAGATACTGTTGCTTTTCCTGGCTTTCTGCCTGTTCTATTGCTTCGATTTCCTGTTCATATATTGCATTGAGTTCATCCCGTTTTGTTTCCGGATGTGTATTCCTCTCTGGGACAGCTTCTGTCTTCGGAACAGATTGTCTGATCCGCTCTAATTCCTGCTGTCCCTGCTTTATCTTTGCCAATACACCCGTAACATTCTGGTATTCTTTTGCCACATCTTCATGAAATTGTGCTTTCACGGTATCCACATGATGTACCAGCTTTTTGATTTCCTCTTCCTTTTCGTTGAGCATATTATATAGAAATACTACTTCACCGTGATTTTTCTCTATTTTGTCAAACACCTGAGAGGAATATTCATCCATTCCCATGATTTTTTCATTGGAAATCCTGCTCAGTTCGTCAGAAACAAACTCTAAGGTTTCCTCCTGTTTCTGTTCTATACTGTCCTTAATCTCTTCCTTCAGCCTGTGTGCAACTTCGTAGTCCGGCTCAGCCTGAGCTGTTTCCTGTTGCTGTCCTACTCTTTCTTTTCCATAATCCGAAATCTTAAAACTCAGAACCACCGCTGTCAATCCAATGATAACCAGTATAATCTCTAATATTAACATGTTTCTCTCCAATCCCCGATCCAGAATCTTATCCTGTGCAGCTCATACTCTCATATCAAACCGGGAGACATCCGAAAATAAATCTTCCTCCGAAGACTCCGGTCTGTCCTGATTTGACCTTTTATTCTGACCAGAACCCCTTTTTCCTTTTCCCTTACGGTCCTTTTCATTATAACGAAACTCTTTATTTTCTGCCTTTGCACGGCGTACTGTCTGTTCAGAGCTCTGCTTTACCTGTTCCTGAAACTGTGATGCCAGTTCCTGGTTTGCCTGATCATATTTCACCTGTTCACTATGCTGGATTTGTGAAACCTCCTGTGACTTTGGCGGCATCGTAATATAATCAATGGATAATGACATAGCCCCTCCTTTCTATATCCCCCTGACACGGATATCTGCCCCATCCCGGACAAATGCACTGTGATGTGTCTCTGTATGGATATAACTGCTAACATTGGAAATTGTCATTTTTACTCCCGGAAAAGCGATATTCTCTACAATAATTTTTCCGTCATTCTGCCTGCCCAGCTCCTCACCCAGCAATTCATATTCCGCAGAATTTTCTTGTATTTTCCAATCAATTTCCTTTATCCTGTCATTGATACTCTTCAATGTCTTTATCTTCTCTTCATCGAGCCTTCCTCCGTTGGCATCCATGCGATTCTTAAAAACCTTAAGATTCTGCATCAGAGAGTCCTTTTCTGTTTCCAATGCATCCATTTCCCTCTCTATCGCATGATATCTTTCCCCAACACCCGGGTCGATCCCTATCTCCAGCTCCGTAGCAGTTCCCATAGAAGAACCTACTGTTTTTGCTTTGATAAGTGTCCTTGTCTTAATACTTCCCCCGGCTATCAATCCTCTTTTTCCATATACCTGTACATCATCCTTCGCTGTAATCTGGCTATGCAGGATCGCATCAGTAATTATCTTTCCTCCTGAATTTACTGTAGCACTTTCAATAAAATTGGATATCACATCGCCCTCTGCCTCCATAACGGCCTTTCCCATTCCCTGGATTCCCCGTTTCAAGACAATCTTTCCACCTGCAGTCAGTACAGCTCCCTCCACGACACCGTCAACTATAATATCTCCTGTGGCATTTATTGTATACCCGGTAAGAACATTTCCCTTTACCAGAACACTTCCATCGTAATCGATATCACCAGTAGAAGCACCTACATCTGCTGGAACTTCATAAAGATTGGACACAAAAACCGTACCATTGATCAGAGTAACATTACCGGAAACATCAGAATACATCTCCCGTTTATCTTCCGACAGATGAATATTTTTTCCATGTTTTAATATCCGGTTTTCCACCTTTTTAGGCAGAATCTTCTCGCCTGCTACATTATACCCCGGCACACCAAAATCCGCAGGGGTCAGAGTGGCTAACAACTGCCCTTCTGAAACATTCTCTATCATGTCCAGCTTATGGAAATCGACACTTCCATCCTCACTCATTTCCGGCTTACACGTTTTATCCGCATTAAAGTGATATGTGATTTTTGCACTTTTTCCCTGCACCGGCAGCTTCGCTTTTGCAACCAGTACATCCGTACAGTAAATTCTGCCTTTTAAGATAAGTTCCAGATTCTGTTCCAGGATTCCGTTGCGAACTCCCTGCTGCTCCAATAATTCTTTGAGTTCCTCTACAGTCAGTCTTAATCCCTTGCTGGAAGGTGGATATAAACGAATTTTTGCCAGTTTCTTTTCGGGATCGACCGTAATCAGAGGATATTCATTTTCCGGAAAAATGTCCGCTCTCAGAATCTTCTGCTCTGCATTGGTTTCCTTTTTCGCTTTCTCTACAAATTTTTTTACGTCTTCCATTGAGACATTTTGTATTCTTTTTTTTGCAAGATAACGCAAAATATCATCTACTGACAATCCATAGCCGCCATCAACGGGTGGATAGGACTTCAAATATACACCATCCATTTTATGAATCAGTTGAAAAAAAGCATTCCTTTTCATAATGACCTCCTTCTGCCTTCATGCAAAGCACGAATGGCTGCCACAAACGCGACAGCCCTAAATATTCCATATTCCAAATACCCCCATATTCTCCGCTCCCAGTTTCTCTTTCATTTTCTTTAATGCCTTGGTATGTAACTGGGAAATACGAGATTCTGAAACCTCTAATATCTTGCTGATTTCTTTTAAAGTCAATTCTTCAAAATAATAAAAAGCAATTACTTTCTGCTCCTTTTCTGTCAGTGAATCAATTGCCTCAGCTAAAATCCGCTTTAATTCCTGACGCTCAATCACCTGCTCTGGCTGCTGAAAAACAGGTTTATTGCCTGTTTCCACTTTTGCCTCACTTCCCTGTTCCAGATATTCGTCCAGAGAAACCAGATTGGCAACCTGAGTCTGATTGATCAACTCTTCCAGTTCCTCCACTGTGATATCCATGTTTCTGGCAAGCTCTTCATTGGTGGCACAACGCCCAAGGCTCATTTCCAGATCATGCATTGCCTGTTCCAGCTTTTTCTGTTTCTGACGAAGTGTCCGCGGAATCCAGTCCATCTTCCGTATCTGATCCAAAATAGAACCACGGATACGTAAACTGGCATAGGTTTCAAACTTAACTCCTTTGGTTAATTCAAATTTATCAATTGCATCAATCAGCCCAAATATTCCATAGCCTACTAAATCATCATATTCCACTGTGTATCCCAAATACATCCCCAGACGTCCGGCTACAATCTTTACCAGTCCAGAATACTCAATAATCAACTGTTCTCTGATTTTTGGATTTTTTGTTTTGGTATACTCTTCCCAAAGCGCTTTTCTTCCTTTTTCATCCATCAAATCCCGTCATCCCTTCTAGAATCAGCTATCTGATGCAGTTAACTGAATCAACTATTTTTCACTATTCTCTGCATCAGTTTCTTTCTGATTGTCCCGCTCTTCCCGCATCTCCTCTGTATTATCTTCTGCATCTTCTGAATCTTCTGTCTTTTCTTTCATAAAACGGTTGCTTACCATTACTTTTTCAATTATTCGTCTTGCAATACAGCCAATCAGATAAAATATAATCAATGATGCCAAAAGAATTTCCAAGCTATAGGTAGTATCCATCTGTTTTACAATGGATATAATGCACACAACGGCTCCCGCCAACAGCATTATGATTTTAGGTATAAACTCTGTTTTCATGGTTCCTCTCATTTCTACATCTACTGCAATATATATTTAATTCTTAAATGGTTCTGACCGGCTTTCCTACGGACTTAATCACAAAATCACCAGTTTCCGGATAAAATTCCACCGTTCGTCCAAAGTTCTTCCCTGTATCCTCTGCCAGAATCCGGATACCAAGTTCATTTAACTTTAACTTGACTGCTTCCACATTTCTTTCACCGACACGCAGCATATCATTATTCGAACTAAAAGCAAACATCTGTGCACCACCAGCAATCTTTGCTGTCAGCATAGAACGCTTAGCACCTTGCTTCTGCATCATGTCAACCAGACACTCGATTCCGGTATCCGCAAATTTTGCCTTATTTTGATTTTGACGTACCTTGGTACTGTCTGGAAGCATTACATGCACCAGCCCTGCTATTCCGGTTGATTTATCATACAATGCTACTCCAACACAGGAACCCAGTCCCAAAGTGGTAATTGCATCGGGAGAGTGGCAGACATTTAAATCTGCCATCCCCACCTTTATCATCTCTCCATCCATATTAACCACCTATATTCCTAAAGACTTTAATATACGCGAATAAGAATCCATGGTCGGTATCAAAATAAAGTATCCGCTGATATCAACATCCAAATCCCGAAATTGTGACTCAATAAGTAATGCCTTGTCTCCCAGTTTTCCAAATTCAATGGCTGGAACACTAAGTATGGCACCCGCCATATCCACAGCCAGACTTGGTACTGTTGATATGATATTTAAACTTGTCATCGTAGAGATGGCAGTTAAATAAGCACCTGATATAATATTTCCAATTTCCAGCAAGGCAGACAACTCCATTTCCGAAAAATCCTCTTCTGAAGCATTTTCACCGGAGCCCATCAGTTTATGTACCAGATGATGGGCTGCCCCATTCTCCAGAATAAACAACATGGAACCCTCAATATCGCCTTCCAGTGATAACAAGATACCAGCAACCAGCGTCTCTGCTCCTCCAATAATCTCTGCAAGGTCTTTAAATGCAAGCATTTCTACCTTTGGAACAAACATATCCACTCTTCCGTTGATCAACTGGGATAATGCTGTTGTTGCATTCCCCGCACCAATGTTACCAATTTCTGTCAGTACATCAAATTCCATTTCGTCAAATTTGTCTTCATTGCTCAGCATAGACCTCACCTCGACTTATACGCTCACGCGGTCAATTATTACATTCGAAATATTCAACAATGAAATCAACCCGTCTTCATGTTTACCAATACCGCTTAAATATTGTGTCTTCACATCACCCGCATCAGAAGAAGTCGGCTTCTCAATGGACTCTTCTCCCAGAGTAACCACTTCTCGCACCTCATCCACAATGATACCGATCGCTGACTGTGATTCCAGCTTGATAATAATGATTCTGGTGGCATTGGTATATTCATCCGGTTCCAAATCAAACTTCAGCCTTAAACTCATAACTGGTATAATCTCCCCACGAAGATTAATGACCCCTTTAAAATATGGCTGCGCCTTAGGTACACGTGTAATCCTCTGCTGACGTACAATATTATCTACATATTTAATGTCAATACCATACTGCTCTGCACCAATGCGTACTACAATATACTGTTTTCCTTCACTGACTGATTCTACATTCTGAACATTATTTAAATTATCCATTCCGATCCCCCCTATACCAAAGTATTTACTTCCAGTATCAGTGCGACTTCTCCATCGCCAAGAATGGTTGCACCGCCAATGATCTTACTGCAATTAATATAATTTCCAATGGACTTGATAACTACCTCCTGTTGACCGATCAAATTGTCAACTACAAGTCCTGCCTGCTTATCACCCTTCTTCACAATAACTACAGTAAGGCTCTCCGGCTCCTCACCAGTAGTTTCTACATCCAGTATCTGATCCAGACGAATCAAAGGAATGACAGTCCCACGAAGATTGATAACCTCCTTGGTCTGAACATGTTTAATATCTGAAACCGGAATATCCTCTATCATCTGGATGCTTCCCAATGGGATCGCATATTTTTCCGGACCAAGTTCAACCATAAGAGCCTGAATGATCGCCAGAGTCAGAGGAAGACGGATAATAAAACTGCTTCCCTCTCCAAGCACAGATTTACATTCAATATTACCGCCTAAGCCTTCAATCTTTGTTTTAACAACATCCAGTCCTACGCCACGCCCAGATACATCTGTAATCTTCTCAGCTGTTGAAAAGCTTGGTCTAAATAACAGATCAATAATTTCCTTATCAGACATTACCTCCGCCTGCTCTGGGGTAATGGTTCCTCTCTCAAGAGCCTTGTTACGAACCTTTTCTACGTTGATTCCAGCCCCATCGTCACGGACCTCAATATTTACATTGTTACCATCCTGATAAGCGTCCAGCCAGATATTTCCTACCTCTGGCTTACCAAGTGCGATTCGCTCTTCATTACTCTCCAGACCATGGTCTGCTGCATTACGAAGCAAATGCTGCAATGGATCTCCAATTTCGTCAATTACGGTACGGTCCAATTCGGTCTCTTCACCAGACATATGCAGTTCCATCTTTTTGTCCAGCTTTTTATTCAGATCACGAATCATTCGAGGGAAACGGCTGAATACGCTTTCAATCGGTACCATCCTTACCTTCATTACAGACTCATGTAAGTTTGTAGTCACACTCTCCAGATATTCTATCTGTTCATTAAAGCTGCTGCTTCCACGGGTATCATTTTCGTTAGAACTGATAGAAACCAGACCGTTTTTAGCAATGATCAGCTCACTGACAAGATTCATCAGTACATCCAGCTTTTCAATATCTACGCGGACAGTACGTCCTACAGTAGGCTTTGTAGATTTCTGAGCTGTAGACGCTTTCTTGGCATCTGCTTTTTCCTCTTCCTTTACAGCAGTCTGTGCAGCCGTTGTAACAGAAGTTTTCTCTTCCTTCTTAACAGCAGCAGACTTCTCTCCCTTTGCAGCAACTGACCCATCAGGAACCTCAAATTCACCAATAACTGCTTCTTTTACCTCTGATACATTTTCAATGGCTGCTTTCACTTTATCCATACTTTCTTTCGTAAAATATACCAGACTAAAGTTCAGGTCAAACTTTTCATCCTCTATATCCTGTACATCCGGGACAGCTTTCATAACTTCTCCCATTTCCTCCAAAGCCTTAAACACCAGAAATGCTCTGGCAGCCTTAAGGATACAGGTTTCCTGCAAATATACGGTAATTCCAAAAATATTTTCCTTCTGCTCCTTCGCCTTCTCAAAGGTATTGATTTCATATTCTGAAATGGTGATAGATTCATATTTTGCTGCACTGGATTCTGTGCCAGACGCTTCCTTTGCAGGCTCTTCCGTTTTAGGCTCTTCTGTTTCAGAATCCTTCCCTGTTCCTTTTTGGACAATTTTATCCAGAGTATTGATAATATCCTGGTTCTCTTCCGTTCCTTCATCTGCGGATTCCAAAATATTTTCCAGATATCCCTCCAATGCATCCAGACCACGGAACAGAACATCTACCAGCTCTGGCTGAACAGTCATATTCCCACTGCGGATTTCCTGAAAAACATTTTCCATATCATGGGTAAGACGCTGCATGCGCTTATATCCCATAGTACCTGCCATTCCCTTTAAAGAATGTGCTGCACGAAAAATTTCATTGATAGTATCCATATTTTCCGGCTCTTTTTCCAGAATCATCAGCTGGTCGCTTAATGTCTGTAAATGTTCTTTTGTTTCATCAATAAAAATCTCAAGATACTGACTTACGTCCATACTATTGCACCCCCACATGCTTGGTAATAGCATCTGCGATATTTTTTAATTCCTGCACCTCATCTACGGCATCTGCCTCTGCGATCGACTTTGGCATTCCGTATACTGTACAACTGGCCTCATCTTGTGCTATTACATAAATTTTGTTTGTTTGTTCCAATTCCAGGATTCCCTTTGTCCCATCCGCTCCCATGCCGGTCATAATAACACATGTAATATCATCAAAATTTGATTTTCTTAATGACTCATACATAATATCTGCACAAGGCCTTAAACCATTTCTCGCCTCTTCCTGCTGGACTGATAGACAATGTTCCTGTTTATTTTTTTCTATTAATCTCATTTGAGAACCGCCTCTGGCTATGTAGACTGTTCCCTTTTGAATCACTTCACCATCCTCTGCTTCCTTGACATGGATACGGCTTAACTCATTCAGACGGTTGCTAAGTGATGCTGTAAAGCCTACCGGCATATGCTGTACCAGTAAAACAGCTGCATCCAGATTTGCCGGAAGAAACGGAATCACATATTGAAGTGCCTTGGGTCCTCCTGTAGAGCATGCCAGTGCAACTAACTTCCGCTTGCCTTTCCCTGCAATCACTCTAGAATGTCTGGAGCGGTCTGACTTTAATAGCTGCGTTCCTCTTCCTGATGTACTCTGGAAAAAAGAAGATTTCAAAAATGATTTCTTCTGTTCCACCTTCCCCTCTGCAGAAGCTTCCCTTTTAGGAAAAATCCTCCGGCCCGTCTGTTCAATCCCGGTAGCGGCATACAAGATATCCGTCAGTCGTTTTCCAAACGCTGGTCCCTTTGCCTCCGAGAGACTGCCTGGCTTGGTGACAAAATCAAACGCTCCCAGCTCCAATGCCTGAATGGTTTCTTTTGCTCCTTCTTTGGCTATCGTACTGACAATAATAACCTTTTCTTTCTGCCTCTTTTTGTTTAGCACTTTCAGAAATTCCAATCCGTTCATTTTAGGCATATTGATGTCCAAAACAATCGCATCAAACTTCTTTCCGCTTTCCAAAAGCTCCAGCCCTTCCAAGCCATTGCTTGCACTGGTATCTGTGTGAAGTTCATCAACTTGGTTTATTATATCAGATATAACCCTTCTCATAAGTGCAGAATCATCTATAATCAAAATATTTTTCATATTTTTATTCCCCTCTTACTGCAAATCGGCTTTTTCTCCCCATTCCATCCCAAAAATCCATCTACCAGCCGCTACTAAAAATTTTTATTCTGAAATATCCTCGAAAATAATCCCGCAATTCCCTTTCCTCTGCCATCCGGTTCCCTTTTCTGTCTGTCATCCTCCAGAACAAGAGCAAGTTCCAGTAATGCTCTGGCAGATGGTGCATTGGGATAGACAACCGAAACTGGCTGTTGTTTCATAACAGCTTTTGAAAGTTTGTCATCATATGGAATTGCTCCCAGATACTCCATTTTCATTCCCAAAAACCTGTTGACTACAATATTTAACTTATTGTAGAGATCTTTCCCCTCTTCACAGCTCTGAATCCGGTTTCCCACCATTTTAATATTGGTGTTCCCTGAATCAAAATCCGGATGACGGTGTAATGTCTTCAACAGAGCATAGGCATCGGTAATAGAAGTCGGTTCCGGTGTAGCCAGCAGAAGAACCTCTGCACTGGCCGCTACCAGCTCCATAACGGCATCTGAAATCCCTGCCCCAGTATCTATGATCACAACATCTGCATAATGGTCCAGTTCGTACATCATATTGACCAGACTTAAAATTTGATCCCTGCTTAAATTGGTCATCTCCCGCAGACCGGAGCCACCAGATATAAATCCGATATTCTCCGGACCAGCTGAAATAATATCCTGAATGCTCCTGCCGTGAAACATCATATCTGCCAAATTGTACTTTGGCCGGATTCCCAACATTACTTCAATATTTGCCAGGCCAAAATCTGCATCCAGAATAACAACACGTTTCCCCAAACGGCTTAATTGTATCGCCAGATTTACAGAAACGTTAGACTTTCCTACACCACCCTTTCCACTGGTAACAGTAATCACTCTGGCAAGATGCTGCTGTCTATTCTGTTGTTTGATAATATTTCTCAACTGTTGCGCCTGATCCATCAGCTATTCCCTCCCAGAAGCTGCTTCGCCATCTTCTGTGCATCCGCCTTTCCAATATCATCTGGCACATTCTGCCCCCATGTCATATAGGATAATGGGGCACCTGTGAGCATACGGATATTCAACACATTTCCAATGGCATCTGTCTCATCCAATTTCGTAAATATAAGATTATACTTTGTAATTTCTGAATAGGACTTTGATATTTTTACCAAGTCCTTATACTTTGTAGTGGCACTCAGCACCAGAAATACCTCCCGCTCTGTTTCGGGAACCATTTCCAACAGATGCTGAATATCCTCTTTCTGTTCTTGATTATTATGGGAACGGCCTGCTGTATCAATCAGCACAAGATCAAACTCCTCCAGCTCCTCCATGGTCTTTCCCATCTCATCAGAAGAATACACTACCTTTAACGGAATACCCAGAATGTTTGCATATGTCTTCAACTGTTCTACCGCAGCGATCCGATAGGTATCTGATGTAACCAACGCCACCTTGACCTTTCTGGACAGCTTCAAAGTAGATGCAATTTTTGCAATGGTAGTTGTCTTTCCGACACCAGTAGGTCCGATAAAGAAAATAAACTTTGTCCGTTTGGAATGAATATCGATCAGTTGTGGAGGTCCGATCTTCAGTACAATCTTCTGGTATACTCCAGATAAAATATTGTCCAGGGAAGATTCTTTCTTTAAACTTCCTTCGATATCCTCAATGATCTGTTCCACATAGGCCGGATCTACTTCATTCTGTATCATCTGGGAACGGATCAGCTGCAGATAGGACTGTGTCTTATCCTGCTCTTTCTCCGTTTCTTTTTCCTCCTCCGGAGCGTTCATCTGCTTTTTTAATAAATCCTGCAGATTATCCAGTTTCTGCTCAATGATATTTGCCTCTTCGAAAGCCTCTTCTTTCGAATCCTCCTCCCGGATCAGATTATTTTTCACTATAATTTCTTCTTTTTTCGCCTGGGCAACTGCCTGCTTGGAATCAGGTGCCGGCTGAAATTCCTGGCTCTTGATCGCCTGCTGAAGTTTGTCAAAATCAGGGAACGAATCATCCCCTTCTTCCTTCTGTTCTGGCAATACTTCATCTATTGCAGCCGTCACCTCTACACTTTCCTTGCGGAAGAGCCTGTAAATTCCCTTTGGCTCTGTCTTTTTTACATTCATAATGACAGTGTCTTTTCCTAACTCTTCCTTTGCCATCCTGATGGCATCCTCTTCTGTTTTCGCTATATATTTCTTAATAACCACTATACTGTCACCATCCCTATCGACTGTAATTCTACATCATTTTCGATTTCATTATAGGATACTACGATCAGATCCTTAAACTGCTCTTCTGTTATCTTCTTAAAATACATACGCACTATCGGTGAAGTTATGATAATCGGATTCTTCCCCAGCTCTTCCATCTTATCCACTTCATCCTTCACTGACTCCAGAATATTCTTTGTCCTTTCAGGGTCCAGATTGATATATGCCCCCTGTTCTGTTTGTTTTACAGAACTCATGATTTCCTGCTCTATTTTAGGATCTAATGTCACAACACTTGTCATTTCATTAGCTGGGAAATACTTGTTAGAAATCGCCCTTTTCAGATTTTGACGCACATATTCCGTTAAAACATCCGTATCCCTGGTCGTTGTAGCATTGTCTGCCAGCGTCTCAAAAATTGTTACAAGGTCGCGGATAGAAATCCCTTCCCGAAGTAGGTTCTGCAATACCTTTTGAATTTCACCAACTCCCAGCAGCTTAGGCACAAGCTCTGAAACCAGCGTTGTATTCTGCTCCTGTATGTTATTGATGAGGTTCTGCACATCCTGTCGCGTCAGAAGCTCATCCAGATGATAACGGATCACCTCCGTTAAATGGGTTGCAATGATAGAAGGTGGATCTACTACTGTGTATCCTAAGGACTCTGCCCGTTCTCTCTGCCCCTCTGTTATCCAGATAGCCGGAAGATGGAAAGAAGGTTCAAAAGTTGGAATACCTGTGATTTCTTCCTCGACATATCCTGGATTCATTGCCATGTAATGGTCAAACAGAATTTCTCCTTCACTGACCGGAACACCTTTTATTTTAATCACATACTGGTTTGGATTCAGCTGGATATTATCCCTCAGACGTATCATCGGCACGACACAGCCCAATTCCAGGGCCACCTGTCTACGTATCATAACCACACGGTCCAGCAGATCACCACCCTGATTTACATCGGCAAGAGGAATGATTCCATATCCAAATTCCAGCTCAATGGGGTCAACCTGCAGCAGGGAGACCACATTTTCCGGACGGCGTATCTCCTCCGCCGACTCCTCTTCCGTATTAACCTCTTCTTCTATATCCTGTACTTCCAGAGTAGTTTCAATAGCACGTCCCGCAGCGATAAAGAGAACTGCATAGCCGACACAGAGCAATGTCTGCAGTGGAGTCGCAAAGCCAAGAAATGCCATGGTCCCCCCGACAATATACAGTACTTTTGGAATGGAAAACAACTGTTTGACCAGCACATTTCCCAAATCAGACTCTTTGGAAACCTTCGTTACCAGAACACCAGTAGAAAGCGAAATAACGAGAGACGGAATCTGTGAAACGAGACCATCACCGATGGTCAGGATTGCATATTTTTGTAATGCTTCGTTCATTTCCATCCCCTGCATTACAATACCCAGAATCAAGCCACCTACAAAATTTATGAACGTTATGATCAGACCTGCTGTGGCATCTCCCTTTACATACTTGGAAGCACCATCCATTGCTCCGAAAAAGGCTGATTCATCCTGAATCTTCTGTCTTCGCTCCTTTGCCTGGGCATCATTGATAGCACCAGTATTTAAGTCCGCATCAATAGCCATCTGTTTACCCGGCATAGCATCCAGTGTAAAACGTGCGGTTACTTCTGAAACACGCTCAGATCCCTTATTGATCACAATAAACTGAATAATGATCAGAATAAAGAATACAACAGTACCTACTACCAGATTACCTCCACCTACAAAGTTACCAAAGGTTTCAACCACATTACCAGCGTATCCTTTCAGCAAAATATTTCTTGTGGAACCTACATTTAACGAAATCCGGAAAAGCGTTGTCATCAAAAGCAGCGTTGGAAAAGACGACATGCTCAATGCTTCCTTTGAGAACAATGCATTAAACAATATGACCAATGCAAGACCAATGTTTAATAAGATGAGTGCATCCAACAATAATGTAGGAATTGGCACGATTAGAAATACAATCGGAACCAATATGTATAGTCCCAGAATCAAATCAGATCTTTGCATGCTTATTACTCCTTCTCTCCAAATTTATCTCTATCTATCAAGTTTTCCCTTTAATCCATATACATAAGCCAAAACCTCCGCCACCATCTGATACAGCTCCGGAGGAATCTCTGACCCTATCTCCACATTGTGATACAACATTCTTGCCAGAGGTTTATTTTCTACAATCTCAATTGTGTTTTCCCTTGCTACATCTTTAATCTTCTGTGCCAGAAAATCAGCTCCCTTTGCAATCACTACCGGAGCCTGGTGCTTTTCCTTATCATAAAGGATAGCCACTGCCAGATGTGTCGGATTAGTAATTACTACATCTGCCTTAGGCAATTCCTGCATCATACGGCGCTGAGAAGCCTGCTGCATTCTTGCCCTCTGCTGGCTTTTTACTTTCGGATCCCCTTCTGACTGTTTGTATTCATCCTTTACTTCCTGTTTGGACATCATCATATCATTATGGAATTTCCATTTCTGATAAAAAAAGTCTACCGCTGCAATCGCAGCAAAAAAAAGACTGATCCGTAACCCAATATCCAGAACTGTTGTTCTAATCAGCTCAATGGCCTGGGGAAGAGTATAGGAATACATATTCAATACCATCGCCCACTGATCCCGGAGATAATCATATACCACATATGCCAGAACCAGAACCTTTGCCGTGGACTTAAACAGATCCATAAGCTTGTCCTTAGAAAACAGGTTTTTCACGCCATTCACCGGATTAAACCGATCCAGTTTCGGTTTCAACGGCTCTCCTGTCACCTTCCACTTTACCTGTATAATGATGGAAATCACCGTAACAACGAAGGCAGCAAAAAACAATGGTAATGCAGTGATGATAATATATCCAATCGTATCACTCAAAATGGAACAGGCACGGTTCAGATTAAATTCTTCCTGGGAATAATCTGCAAGCTTCCCCAGGGTCGATTGAAAATTTCCCATAAAACGGTTACCGAAAAAGCCTATCATCACTTTTAGCAGAGCAAAAAAAGTCAATAAAACCGCTGCTGTAGTGACATCAATACTCTTCATGGTCTGCCCCTTTTTCCGGGCATCCTCTAACTTTTTAGCGGTAGGCTCTTCTGTTTTTTCTCCGGATGGTCCATCCTTTGCAAACAACTGCAAATCATAGACAAGATAATGCCTGTCCTTTTCTGCTCTCTTCATTTCCTGCTCCATCATCCCAAATATGATCGGGGTCCTTTACATCTCTTATACTATAAACCATTTGTCGAAAAATAGCAATCTGATGCATGGCATCATCCCTGGGGTGCCAGGGCATTCACAAACAGATGGGTTAATTTCTGCATTTCCTGAAATAAAAAATCGGTTACATTTGGCATCAATGCCATAAGCATAAACAAAAGAAATAATCCCACGAACACCTTCAATTGCATACCGATCACGAACATGTTCATCTGAGGTGCAACTTTCGCCAATATTCCCAATACCACATTGATCACCAGAATACAGGAAAAAATAGGAAGTATGATCCGAAATCCAATAATAAAATAATCCGTGATATAAGTAATCATAATCGGCAGAAAATTGCCATTTATATTTGCTCCTCCAATGGGTATCATCTGATAAGAATCATATATTGCATCAATAAGAAAATAATGCATATCAGATACAACAAACAAAACAAGAAAAAGCTGGCTGAATAAATTTGCCGATATCGTCGACTGGATATTCGTTGCCGGATCAAACTCCATCGCCATAGAAAAACCGATTTCCATATCTATCATATGACCGGAAAGACTCAGAATATACAGACAAAAGCCAGAAGCAATACCGATCATCAAGCCGGTGATAGACTCCTGAAGGATCAATATGGTGTACCCAAGGATCCCAACATATTCTACAGACGTATAATCCACAATATTTAATGCAATGATCGTAAAAAACACTGCCAGCCCTGCTTTCACTTTCCGGGGAATGTTCATCGAATTGAAAAATGGAGCTGCCACCATCATCGAAGAAATCCTCACCAGAATAAGCAGGATATATTCTAAATATTCAACTGTAAACTGCAAACTTCCTCACTCCTGACCAATCTGGCATCCTGTCTCTCTTCCATCCAGAATACTAGCGTATCTTGATATACTGCGGTATATTCTCCATCAGTTCCACAAACAAATCTGTCATATTATTTAACATCCATCCCCCGCACAAAACTAAAACCAGCATAATCGCCAGAAACTTTGGCGCAAAAGTCAGAGTCTGTTCCTGAATCGATGTTATCGTCTGAAAAATACTGATGATCAATCCAACCACCAAAGATACGATCAGCATAGGTGCAGATGTCTTTACAATGACCCATACAACTTCTCTGGCAATATCTATCACTGTTGCCTCTGTCATGCTCAACCTCATTTCTGCGCTGCCTTTACAGATCTCCAGGTTTGTGACAGGCAGCGCACAGACACAAACTTACTCTCATATTTATTACTGAAACGACTGAACTAACTGACTGACTATCAGATTCCATCCATCTGCCAGAACAAATAACAATATCTTAAACGGCAGGGATATCGTTGTCGGCGGCAGCATCATCATACCCATAGACATCAGTGTAGATGCCACAACCATATCAATTACAATAAACGGAAGATAAATCAAAAATCCAATAATAAATGCAGTCCGCAGTTCGCTGATGATAAAAGCCGGAATAATCGTAGTTATAGATATATCATCATAATCCTTAATTTCATCAGAAGAGGTTCCATTAATCGTCATAAACAGCTTTAAGTCTTTATCCCTGGTCTGCTTCAGCATAAATGTCCGAAGTGGCGCCGTCCCTGCCTCTATCGCCTGTTTCTGATTCAGCGTTCCTGCCTCATAGGGCTTAACCGCTTCATCATACACCTGGTTAAAAACTGGTGACATAATTGCAAATGTCATAAATAACGCCAGACCAACTAACACCTGGTTTGGCGGAGTTGTCTGTGTTCCCAGTGCCGTTCGTACAAAATGCAAAACCACAATAATTCTGGTAAATGATGTCACCATGATTAAAATGGACGGCGCCAATGCTAAAACAGTCAATAATATCAAAATCTGCAAGGTAGATTCCAAGCTGGCACTGCCGGCATTTGATGTAATATTCAGATCTAATGTATTATCATCTGCATCTGCTTCTCCGCTTATTTCCTGCTTTGTTGTATCGTCTACCCTGCTTTTTGTTGCCATAACATATGCCGGATTAGATACAGAAAAGGTCAGTATAAACATGGCACATATCACCAATGTACGTATTACTGACCTCTGAAATTTCTTATTTTTCAATCGACTCATGAATACCAACCTTTTCTATCGTTTTTTACTTTTTTTCAATTGCTGCTTTACCATCTCTCCAAACACTTCTCCGAAACTGGTACTTTGTAATTGCACTTCTTCCAATGACAGCTGCCCTTCATCTAATTCTGTAAGTACAGTAATCTGTTCCTTACATACAGCTACTGCAACATACTTCTCTCCCAGTTTCAATATGCAAATTTGCTTTCCCGGTCCCATAGAAAAGGACTCCACCACATGGATATTCTGTGACTTGTTTTTTAACATCCCCGATTTGGCATACCATCTGGTAAAATAGTAAGAAGCAAACAGAATCAAGACAAAAAAAATCAATAAGATAATTAGCTTAATAAAGCTGGCAAATGTAGACGTTCCTATTAAAAACACAGACATATCTACACCTCCAGCTCTACTTTTCCTTATTTTGTAATCTCTGTAATACGGATACCAAAATTCTCCTCGATTACTACAACTTCGCCTTTCGCTACAAACTTGCCATTTACCAGTATATCAACCGGCTCTCCTGCCAGCTTGTTTAACTCAATAATTGTTCCCGGTGAAAAATCAAGGATTTCCTTAATGGATTTATTGGAACGTCCCAATTCAACAGTCACCTCTAACGGAACATCCATGATCAGATCAATGTTCTCCTGCTGCATTAAAGGACTTACTCCAGCATTAAACGGCTGGAACTGTGCAGGCTGAACATTTACATTCTGTGCAGGCATCATATAAGGCTGCTGCATCATAGAGGAATCCATCGCTGGCTGCTGCATTACAGGCTGTGGTGCAGCCTGAGGAGCAGGCGCAGCTGGTGCAGGTACCGGCTGGACAGCAGGCTGTGCTGATGCACCTGCTGTTGCGTCGTTCTCATCAATCCCCGTATCACCAATAAACTTCTTATATAATTCTCTTGCAAATTCAAACGGATACAGCTGCATGATCTGACTGTCTACCACATCACCAATCTTCATATCAAATGCAACCTGTACAACTTCTCCTTCCAAAAAATCAGAAATCGTCACATCATCAATACTATCATTTAAATCCACCAGACTCGCAGTTGGCGGGCTGATATCTACCTTTTTCTCCAGCATAGAAGACAGAGAAGTAGCCGCCGAACCCATCATCTGGTTCATAGCCTCACTGATCGCACTCAGATGAAGCTCTGTCAGCTCCCCATCTGTATTGGTGCCGTCGCCTCCCATCATTAAATCAGTAATAACCTTAACATCCTGCTCTTTTAAAATCAAAACATTATTGCCATCAATTCCATCAATATAAGAAATATGAATGAAGACGCATGGTCTGTCATACTGGGCAGATATTTCATTGATCGTTACATAAGATACCTTTGGGGTGGTAATCGTAACTTTATTATTTAACAGCGTGGATAACGTCGTTGCCGCTGTCCCCATATTGATATTGGCAATCTCGCCAACAGCGTCTCTCTCTGCATCAGTCAATGACTCCTCTATAGCTGAAGATGCAGTACTATTTTCAGAACCTGTTAAGGCATCGATTTCTTCCTGCGATAACATACCATCCATAACTCTATTGCTCCTCCCTTATTACTGATGTCACTCGTACCGCGTAGGAATCCGAAACAGCTCCAGGAAGAGCCTTGAATTTCATAATATTCCCAACGTAAACATCCAGTTCATCATCCACTTTTGCGTCTAGTTTAATGATATCACCGATCTGAACATTCATAAAATCATTTACCGATATGGTACTTCTTCCCAACAGGGCACGAACCGGTATCTTAGCATGATTCAATATTGATTCAATGGCTTCCTGATAATCTTCTCCATCTCTCTCACGCATTGTGGAATACCAATACTTGGTATTTAATTTATCAATAACTGTTTCCACACAGGAGTATGGAATACAGATATTCATCAAACCTTCAATAGAACCAACTTTAATATTCATAGTAACAATCGCTGTCATTTCACTTGGAGAAATAAACTGTGCAAACTGCGAATTCGTTTCAATTCTCTCCAGTCTCGGCTCGATTGCCACCACGCTTTCCCAAGGATCTATCAATAATCCAATACAAACCTCTAACACTCTCTCTAAAATGATCAGTTCAATTTCTGTAAATTCCCTGCTTTTCTCCAATGGAGTCCCTCCACCACCAAGCATACGGTCTACAATCGCAAATCCAAGATTAGAAGCCAATTCAATCAAAATACTTCCTTCTAACGGAGTAAAATCAACTACCCCTAACAAAACCGGATTGGATAACGCATTGGAAAATTCAGAGTACGTATTCGCCTCTGCATTCATCACCTCTACCTGAACATTTTTTCTAAGGTATGCCGGCAGATGGGTAGAAAGCAGGCGACCATAATTTTCAAAAATTATCTCTAATGTACGAAGATGATCCTTAGAAAATTTAGATGGTCTTGCAAAATCATAATTTTTCACAACCTTTTCCGGAGTCTCATTCATATCCTCCGGATTTAATTCGCCATTATTTAATGCACTGAGCAAACTGTCAATCTCATCCTGAGATAAGACATCTCCCATTGTCTTTTCACCTCACATCTGAATTCCAATCACATATATCGCTTACTGAATTCAGCCTATTATTTTGGTAACCAATTATTTTCAGGTTACTTGTCCATATAACTATCATACCATATTTCCATCAAAAATCAAATACCTTTAGTTATACATGAAATTTGTAAAGGAGACTTCAACCACCACTTTCGAGTCCAAAACATCCTGAATCTGCTCCAGAGATTCCTTTTTAATTGCATCCTCAGAGATATCTTCCACTGTATGTGATGTTATCACATTACGTATGATATCGGTAAATTTTGTCTGATTGTTTTTGATTGTCTCGCTCAGTTTCTTATAATCATCTGATTTTTTGTTAAGAGACAGACTATAGCCATCAATCATTGCATAGTGCAGCTTACCATCAGAACCTGTAGCAAGATTCAGTGTCTGCTGGCTCTCAAATGTAACCGGAACACTCTCCAGATCCTTCAGGGTATAATTCTCTGCTGCATCAGAATCAGCATCTGACTCCAGCTCCAGATTCAAAACAGATGCCACCTGGGTAATCAAGTTGTTTGTTTTCTGGAAGGTAGGCATCATTACAAAAAACATAATCGCAGTTAAAACCACATTAATAACAGTTAATGCTGCAATGATCACACTAAAAATATTTTTCTTCATAACTTTCTCTCCTTCATTTACTGCATCTTATTTTCCATATATTGTCAATCAATATCTGAATAAATTTTAATCTCCACACGTCTGTTCTTAGCACGTCCTCCGGCAGTGGAATTGTCCGCCACAGGATCCACATCACCGCGTCCAGATGCCTCCATATTCTTTTCGTTCAGACCCTTTTTTGATGTAAAAAATTCTAAAACTTTGGTTGCTCTGGCAGTCGAAAGCCATAAATTGCTTGGATATTCTGCTGTACTGATCGGAACATTGTCCGTATGACCTTCAATTTTAATCCTTCTGTCTGGATAATTTTTCAATATGTATCCCACACGGCTTAAAATCGGCTTTGCTCCGGAACGGATTTCTGCGCTGCCCGAATCAAAGAGAATACCTCCGCTTAAAGATATCATGACATATTGGTAGTTATCATCCATAGTAATATCTACAGAATCTTCAATCCGGTTATTCTCAGTCTTTTCTACCACATCACTGTATAACTCTTCCGTATCCTGCTTCCGTTGTTTCTCCAGTTCAGCAAGCGGGTCCTCTTCCACGTCATTTTCCTCCGCTGCTTTTCCCATGTCTGAATAATATTCATCCAGATTATTTAACTGGGTAGCACCACTGGATATCAGCTGGCCTTCACCAATTGCCTGGGCACCTCCGCTGAATATGCTGAAACTGTTGGACAACGAAGCAACCAGCTCTGCATATTTCACTTCATCAACAGTGGACATAGAATACAGCAGTACGAAAAAGCAAAGTAACAGATTCATCAAGTCAGAAAAAGTATCTTTCCATAAATCAGTCTTGATTTCTTCTTCCTTTTTCTTTTCCCTTGCCATTATGCCTCACCACCTTCAGGAGCCCCTTCCTCTTTTGCACCTACATCCTCACGGACATTCGGAGCCAGGAAGGATTTCAGTTTTTCTTCAATAACACGAGGATTTTCACCGGCCTGAATAGATAAAAGTCCTTCTACCATGATTTCTTTCATCATAATCTCTACTGCACTATTATCCCTCAATTTGAAAGAAACAGGTACACAGAACCAGTTCGCAAGTACAGAACCGTATAATGTCGTCAACAGGGCAACCGCCATATTGGGTCCGATCGTACTCATATCATCCATGTTATAAAGCATGTTTACCAGACCAATCAGAGTACCGATCATACCCCATGCAGGACCCATGCCGGCCCAGTTAGCCCAGAATGCTATTTTCTGGTTATGACGATCCTCAATCGCACTGAGTTCTGTCTCCATGATGCTACGCACCAGTTCCGGATCAGTACCATCTACAATCAGCATGATTCCCTTTTTCAGGAAATCATCCTCGATATTATTTGCAGCCTCTTCCAAAGCCAGCAGACCTTCTTTTCTTGCCACATTGGATAGATTGATAATATTATCAATGGTGTCAGCCTCATTTGCCTGCTGCCTTTTCATTGCTAGCCGGAAAGTCTTCATACAACTGAACAGATCAGGAATGCTTTTTGCCTGCACCATCATACAACTGAATGAACCACCAAGTGTAATAAACACTGATGGCAAATCACCCATATGCTTAAAGCCTTCCACACCACCACTGGTGAGGATTCCCAAAATCATACATACTACACCCAGAATCAAACCGACTAATGTTGCGATATCCAATATCTCCACCACCTTATGTATATTTCTTATTCCTTTTCAAAAGAATTACATTCTCTCTTAAATGATTTTACTAGATTTTTGACCTGTTGTCTACTTTCTTTTATAATTAATTTCTTTCCGGTTGTTAATGTAACCACCGTATCCGGCGTTTCCTCCACCGTCTCAATCAGATCAGAATTGATCGTCACACCGCTCCCATTCATCTTAGTTACCTCAATCATCGGTACGATCCCTCCTAAAAAGGATAAATGGGTGGCAGACATTACCACCCATTTGTTAAATTATTGCTTATGTACTTATCGTTTCAGATTAACAAGTTCTTCCAGCATAGTGTCAGATGTCGTAATTATTCTGGAGTTTGCCTGGAAACCACGCTGTGTGGTAATCATCTGTGTAAATTCAGTTGCAAGATCCACATTGGACATTTCCAGTGCACCTGGTGTAAAACTTCCACTGAGTGCAATTTCCTCACCGACCCCGTCAAAGAGACCAGAGTTCAGAGAAGCTGCGAACAAGCTGTCACCTCTTGCCTCCAGACCAGATGGGTTGGAGAAACTGGCAACAGCGATCTGTCCCAGGCATTTCGTTTCATTGTTGGTGTAATGGCCATAAATCTTACCCTGCTCATCAATAGAGATACCATTCATGCTGCCTGCATAATTTCCTGCACCATATCCATCGCCTGTACCTTTCTTATATGTAGTATCTGAGGTACCTCCCTTGGAGTACTGGGTCAGTGCAGAGAAGTTGATTTCAATTCCGCCGGAATCTGTAGCTGCATCATACTGCGGAAATGTACTGTTACTGCCTGTATGCTCTGTATCCTTCTGGATGACAGAGAAATTAATGGAATTACCAGCATACTCTTTGCTGTCACGGTTCGGGCAAACAGCAGCAAAAGCACCGGTAGCACTGTTAAAGGTCAAAGGCTGTGCTAATTTAGCATCCAGTACAAATTCGCCGGTGTCTGCATTAACACCTGCTGCACTGACCCCGCCAGCAACTCCTCCAAACGTAATCTGGGCACCAGTAGCTGTATAGGTTACTTTTCCTGTTGTTTCATCCACATTTTTCTTTACAAAGATGGAATCACCATTAGAGTCTAATACATCCTCCACTCTTGTAGTATATTTAATAGTCTCCGTAGAATCCTGTGTCTCATCCTTTGTGGTACGCATTTTAACGGTATACAGTTCACCTAAATTATCATAGAAACTGAAGGTCATAACAATACCGCCGGAAATGGATCCGTCTGCCTCTGTGGTAGGCGTCAGATTCTTATCATTGGGATCAATATTTCCTGACAAAGTGATATCTGAGGTAGCGGTTGGCGCTGCATACATCTGCTCCGCTGTCATAATCTTTAAATCTTTTACTGTATCCTTGACGATGTTGCCATCCGCATCAGCAAGCCATCCCTGGATAATACCACCATTCGTAGTACAATAGAGGTTTCCTGCCTCATCCACATTTAATGCTCCTGACTTTGTAAACAATCTTTCTGTACCGGTATTGACAATCAGGAAAGATTCACCGTTAATAGCAAGATCTAAAGCACGGTTTGTAGTGGAAGTACCACCATTCTCTGTAATATTTGTTGTGATAGAAGCAACCAAAGAACCTAAACCAATCTGTTTTGCATTAGTACCTGCTGTTCCCATTGTTGCATTTGGACCAGTAGAGGAAGATACGGTCTGATAAAAGGTATCAGAAAAGTTTACACTACTGGATTTAAAACCTACTGTGTTTACGTTTGCAATGTTATTACCAATAACATCCATTTTGGTCTGGTGTGTTTTTAAACCTGCTACACCAGAATAAAGTGATCTCATCATAGTTTTTGTCCTCCTTTATTTGGGGAATATCCTTTGAAATCTCTCTGTCGTTTAAGACTTCCATGCTCCCTTGTGAGGTCCGGCATCTGGATATTCTTCTTTTAACTGATCACAGCACCATCAATATTGGTAAACACCGAATCTGATGTATCACCAACTGCTGTTATTACTGTATTATTTTTTACATTGACAATAAATGCCAATCCATCAACCATAACCAAAGACTCCTGAATTCCTTTTTCCCGCGCCTTCGTTGTTCCACTTTCCAACCGCTCCATCTGATCCTCAGACAGGTTAATATTACGGTTAGCCAGTCTCTCATTTGCATGCTTGGAAAATCTCAAGCCCTCCACCTGTTTTTTCTGGCTGGTAGAACTTAATACCTCCTGAAACGACAACTCCGATTTGGAAGAATTATCTGTGCCTGCGGTAGGTTTCTTTTGTAATAACTTCCCTGCCATCATTTCAATGGAGGAATAATTATCGCCTAATCTCTGCATACACATCCACCTTCTTTCTAGTTTGTGCTGTCATTTCCTTCATCACCTTCATTTTCTTCCCCGGAACCCGTATCTGGTGTATCAGGGGCAGCCGTTGTTGGATTTCCCTGGATTTTCAGCGTTACACTGTCATAATCGATCGTGGTATTTGGATCATCAAAGATAAAGGTAACAGCATATTCGCCTGCTTCAATACCCGTTAAAGCATCTTTGCTGATTGTGAGCGTTCCATCCTTATAAGATAGTTTATCTGCTGGAATCTGCCATTTCTTACCATCCTGTCCGATCAATATAACAGCCATTCCCGTTGCCTGATAACCGTTGGAACCAAGACTGATACCTGAAATCTCAATACTCTGTGGATCATGATGTAAAAAGGTATGAACCTGGTTTTTAACGGATGGCTGATAGGTAGAAATCAAATACGCCTCATCAATCACCTGAACAATATCATCATAATCATATAATTCTCCATTAACAGATACCTGTGCCTTTCCATTCTGCACAGTGACATATTCCACTGTTCCCTGTACTGTAGTAGTCTCACCTGTTGTAGATTTTGTTTCGATATAGACTTCTTTTCCCACCAGTGTATATGCTGATGTATTTGTAGTCGTCTGATTCAGGTTCTGCATCTGCTCTAATTCAGAGAACTGTGCCAGTTGTGCAACGTATTCTGTATTGTCAGCAGGATCTAACGGATCCTGATACTTCATCTGCGTTACTAAAAGCATCAAAAAATCTTCTTTATCCAGGCTGGATCCTGTCTTTCTCTCTGTATCCTGAGAGCTTTCAGATATCTGTACTTTTCCATCTGTTACATTAGCTACTAAACTCATATTTCCTCCTTTCTGTCCCCTGGACTCCTATGCTGTGTAGTCTATGCTGGAACCAGAGTCCCTCATCACGCTACGCCTTACCTGTTCGGCTTCTGTCTCGGCTGAAACTGTTTCCTGTTCTTCCTCCTCAAACTGGAACCGCATCCTTTTTCCATTTCCCTGGTTAAAGTTCTTTTGGTCACTGGTATCTGCCTGATTGCTCTGAGAAAACTCAAAATCCGATACTGACACCTCTACGGATTCCACTTTTAAATTTTTCTGCTCCAGATTGTCCCGAAGGGTATGCATCTGGCTTTCCAATGCTTCCCTTGCTTCTTCCGTCTGTACTGTAAAACTGGCTGTCATAACACCGTTTTTATTGCTGACTGAAAGCAGAACCTTTCCTAAACTTTCCGGATTCAACTGCATCTCCATCGTGGTCGTATCTTCATGTATGCTTGTATTGATCCTTTCCACAACCTGGTTCACAATGTCAATCATCTGCTGCATTTTGGCTGTTACCGGGGTATCCTCTCTGGATACAGACTGCGTAAGATTTTCTACAAAATTCATTACGGTAACCGGCTGTCCATTTGCTGGTTCCTGCAACAGCTCCTGATAAAATCCTCCCTGTGATCCTGTCCCAGACTGGAAAGAACTCTGTCCTGCCTCTTCACTGTCAGAATTTCCTGCAATCTGCAAAGAATTATCCTGTAAAAAAGAGTCTGGCTCTCCTTTTACCGTTTCTGTCGTATTGGAAATTCCTTTCTGTGATGCCACTGCATCCTTCTTTTCTGACAAAATCTGGGACTCTTCCCAAACATCTGTCACGGTATTCTGATCATCCTCCCGCAAGAAAAACAGTTCTGGATTTTCCTCTGGCTGTACTGTTGTTCCCTCCGTTAAACCATCCTCATTTAACGCAGTCTCCAACATCTTTACAAATTCCTGTTTGCTCATACCGGTCAGTTCTTCCCAATCAACCTCTTCCAAGGCCTGAGATAATTCTGTAAAATCTTCCAGCATCACTTCATTGGTGAGGAAATCGGTCACATCACTCCCCTGATTTACCACCATGACAAATTGCTGAAGTACCGCAGGATCTAACAACTGCACATAGGAAATCCCCATCTCCGACATGATTGCTTCCAATTCTGTTTCATCCATATGTAACACAGATTTCAATACAGCTTTTACAGCATTCTCTACCACCGTTAATGCCTGCTCTGAGACAGAACCCTTTGTCACATCAGCAGAGTCAGAAACTTCATAGACAGAATCGTTCTGGTCTGGTCTGTCCAGTGTTTTGGAATCATTCACTACCTTTGTTTCCGTGATACCTTTCGTCTGGTCTGAAGAATTGAACTGATTCTGTGTATTGTCCATACACGTCTGGAAATCTTTTGACTGTCCGAATGACTTTCCAGCATTGCCAGCACTGTTCACAGCAGATAGATTCCCAATCGGCATTACGCTCACTTTCTGCATGTTCCTTTTCACCTCCTTGTTTTCTATTTATTTATGTCAACAGATTTCTCTGTAGACAGCTTAATCATTTACCGCAGAGATCTTCTTGGTAATCTGAGCGGCATAGACACTATCCATTTCCTGAAGGATAGCTGCTGCTTTCTTTTCACTCATATTTTCTAAAATATCGCAAACCAGTTCCAGATTCTCTGTCATTTCAGAAAGAATCTTTGCAGCATATGCAGGATCTTCATTGGAATAAATCGTGGCAAGCTTTTCTGCCTGTTCGCTGTACCTCATCTTATCCAGCACCTGGCGATATATCTTCTCTGCATTCTCCGGAGAAATCTCCTCATAATAGCTGCGATATTCTGATATATCAGGTGCCTTCTCATTAAATACTACCTTTTCATCAAATGCCTGCACCCGTTTATTAAAAGCATCTTCACTGTCTTTATATCTTTGCAGCCTCCGTACCTGCGCTTCCAGATCAGCAATATAGTCTGAATTTGCCGTAGTAGTACTGTCCTGAGAGGCCAACTGGTTTTCCAGTTCCCGTATTCTGGCATTTGCAGCTTTTAACGTGTTATATTGATAGTTTCCTTCTCTCGCCTGTTCTTCCTCAGACGGAACTGGCAAAATTCTATTAATGACCGGAACATCCTTTAATACGGGATATAATACATTGCTTCCGATGCCGCCTACGTCAAACTTGATCAGGCAGGCAAACACCACCAGCCAGATTGCAATAATAGCAAGAGCAATCAAAACAGTGACAAGCCTGCTTCCACCTTTTTCTCTTTCTATTATATTATCGTCTTTTCTTGCCATATTACTTAATCCTCTCTTTCCTCTGTATTCCCAAACCGAAAGCTAACCAGTTCATCTGCTTCCTTCTGCTCTGCGGCATTGAGTTCCTGCCTGAATACTTCAAATGCTTTCTCTTTTAACTTCTCATATGTTTTGCGTTCTTTCATCGCCTCATCCAGTTTCATTCTGGCACTTTCTACTTTTTTCTGTTGATTTGCGATTACTACTTTCTGCAGGTTCATATTATATTTTATGTTCTCAACGCCATCCTCCAGCTGCCGGATACGAAACAGATCCAGAACATTGCTGATCTGCTCCTTTAACTGTTCCTGCATCGACAGCTTACGCTGTTCCAGTTCAGCAAGTCTTTGCTCTTCCTGACGGAGAATCGCCATCTGAATACCATATTCTGCTTTCGCCTGATCCTCCAGCTTACTTTTGATCTGCAATAAATTTTCCATGGAAAATACAAACTTTGCCATGTTCCGCCTCCATACTGTGTCAGAAGTTTCTCTATCCGCCCTTGTACTGGCAGATATCTTTCAAAACATTACATTTCCTCTGGCATCTGCTCCTGAGGTTCTTCAAATAATGCCTCCAATGCCGACTTTATCTCCTCGAACCCAAGCTTCTCATAAACATCCTGCATCAAAAAGTCATTTACTGCATCAATTTTAGATAAGGCATAATCAATCTCTTTATTAGAACCAGGCTTATAAGCTCCGATATTGACCAGATCCTCTGCCTCAGCATAGGTGGCAAGCACATTTTTCAACTGTCCTGCTGCTTTTTTATGTTCTCCATCCACAATGCTGTTCATAACACGGGAAATACTCTGCAACACATCAATTGCCGGATAATGATTCTTATGGGCAAGCTTACGGTCTAATACAATATGACCATCCAAAATGCTTCGGGCAGTATCTGCTATCGGTTCATTAAAATCATCTCCATCTACCAGCACTGTATAAAGACCCGTGATAGAGCCTTTATCAGATCGGCCGGCACGCTCCAGAAGCATTGGCATCTGTGAATAAACACTCGGTGGATAACCTCTGGACACCGGAGGCTCACCGGAGGACAGCCCAATCTCTCTCTGCGCCATAGAAAATCGTGTCAGAGAATCCATCATCAACAGGACATCCTTTCCCTGGTCACGAAAGTATTCGGCTATTGCTGTAGCCGTCTTTGCTGCTTTATTACGAATCAGAGCCGGTTTGTCAGAGGTAGCAACTACAACTACCGAACGAGCCATGCCCTCCGTTCCCAGATCTCTTTCGATAAATTCTCTTACCTCTCTTCCTCGTTCTCCGATCAGAGCAATGACATTGATATCTGCTTTTGTGTTTCTTGCAAACATTCCCAACAGCGTACTCTTTCCCACACCACTGCCGGCAAAAATGCCAATACGCTGACCTTTTCCTACTGTAATCAGACCATCTACCGCCTTTACCCCCAACGGCAACACGGTATCAATCAGCTCTCTGGTCAATGGATCCGGCGGCTGTGCCTCAACAGAATAGCCATAAGGACAGGAAAGCTGCGCACCATCTATTGGTCGTCCCAGCCCATCCAGCGTCTTTCCCAGCAGATCATCGCCAACCATTACCTTTAACGGCGCATTGGTGTTTTCCACACGACTGCCAAGTCCAACACCTTCCGTCTGGTCATAAGGCATCAACAGGACTCTGTCATCCCGGAATCCCACAACCTCTGCATGAATAATCTGATTGGTATCTTTTGTTATGATATGACACAGGTCGTTGAGCTTTGCCGCAGGACCAATTGACTCTACTGTCAGACCTACTACCTTCGCCACTTTTCCAAGACGCCTTTCATATGTCTGATTTAAAAGCATATTATACTTTGATAAATCAATATCAACCATACTCTATGCCCCTCCATTCCCCACAAACTATATCCACCGTATCTCTATTTTCTGAAAAACCACTGTATTATAATATTGTCAGCATCTTTATCTGACTCCGCAAATTATCAAGCTGTACATCCAGACTACAGTCAATGATCTTATTGTCTGTCTCAATAATGCACTGCATTGCTTCGAGACTTTCATCTTCCATAATATCAAATTCCACATCCTGAGCGATGTTTTCCTTCAATTCCTGTTTGCGTGCAGATACCAGCAGCATATCATCTTTAGATACCCGCAGAGTGACCCGGCTGGTTTTTTCCAACTGATACAGTGCCTGATGAATCAGATAAATAACAATCTCTCTGTTATCCTGGCACAGGACTCCTGTTATCTTTTCAATCAGGGCAATCATAATATCTGCAAACTTAGGCTCCAAAGCCATTGCCTGTTCATCCAGTTCCTTCCTCTGCTGTTCTGCCTTCTGCTGGAACTCTGCCTGCATTGTCTCCAGTTCCTGCCTTGCAAGCTCCTGCCCCTCTGACATTCCCTGGGATTTTCCCTCTTCATATGCCTGAAGACGGATTTCCTCTGCTTCTTCCTTTGCCTGGCATAAAATACTGTCTGCTTCCTTCCTTGCATCCAGCAGCATCTGTTCGACTTGCTCAGATGTCTCTTTTTCCACCTTGTCCCGCTCTTCCCGGCGGACATCTTCCATATTCAGAAAATTCATACCTGCCTGAAACTCTCCGGCATTCTCCTCCTGCTGGTCATCAACAGAAAGCTCCGCAGCATATATCTTATCCTGATGAAAAATTTCCGGAATAAACTGCTCCACCTGACTGTCAGAATCGATAATCCTCTTACCATCCTGGTTAAAATTAAAATAGACTGATTTGATCAGATTAGACAACGATCTCGTCACCTCCACCTCTGGAAATAATAATCTCTGCCGAATCCTCTAACTTACGTATGATATTAACGATCTTCTGCTGTGCTTCCTCCACATCCTTCATACGAACCGGCCCCATAAATTCCATATCTTCCTTAATCATAGTAGCCAGACGCTTAGACAGGTTACTAAAGATAAGATTCTGAACCTCTTCATTGGAGCCTTTTAACGCAACTGCCAGTTCATTATTGTCTACCTCACGAAGCACACGCTGAATGGAACGGTCGTCCAGAGACAAGATATCCTCGAATACAAACATCTTCTTTCTGATTTCGTCTGCCAGTTCTGGATCTTCGATTTCCAGACTTTCCATAATATGTTTTTCTGTTCCGCGGTCAACTGTATTTAAAATCTCTACGATAGAATCTACACCCCCCACGATAGTGTAATCCTGATTGACAAGAGACGCCAGTTTCTGTTCCAGCACCTTCTCCACCTCCTTGATCACATCCGGAGAGGTTCTGTCCATCTGCGCAATACGTCTCGCTACATCCGTCTGTTTATCCGGAGTCAGTGCTGATATGATCGTAGACGCCTGGGCAGAAGAAAGATACGATAAAATCAGTGCAATTGTCTGTGGATGCTCATCCTGTATAAAGTTTAACAGCTGGCTGGCATCTGTCTTGCGCACAAACTCGAAAGGACGAACCTGAAGGGAAGCAGTCAGTTTGCCGATCACATCTCTTGCCCTCTCGGCTCCCAGCGCCTTCTCCAGTAAATCCTTTGCATAGGAGATTCCCCCCTCTGCAATATACTGCTGTGCAAGGCAAACCTCGTAAAACTCATCCATCACCGCATCCTTTACTGCCGGTGAAATACTTCTTGTATTTGCAATTTCCAGTGTAAGCTGTTCAATCTCATCTTCCTTTAAATGCTTAAATATATTTGATGATTTATCAGGCCCTAATGCAATTAAAAGAATTGCCGCCTTCTGAACGCCTGTAATCTCTTCTGACTTTGCCATAGTCCCCTCCATTCTATTGCACATCCATAGACTGGATAAAGGAATTGCGATTGCAATTCCTTTATCCTGCCATGATATGAATCATCCTAATCCCAATCATCTGTAATCCAGTTTCTAAGCAGCTGTGCCACTGCCTCCGGATTTTCATCCACAAATTTCTCAATCATCTTTCTAGTCTCAGACTTATCACTGAACTCGATATCCTCCAGGGACTGGTTTTCCTTGGTAGTAGCCAGCAGCTGTTCTACAGAAAGCTCTGGTTCGGTCTCCGACACCTTCATTGGTGCTGTGCCACGAAGTACTACGAATATCAGCAATGCAATGATCAATACTGCCAGAATGATCATCAGATAATCTGAAACACTTCTGGAACTGCCTGTCTTCTCTATAAACTTCGGAACTTCATATGCTACCACTCTGACATTAGCAGAATCTACTCCTGCAGCCGCAGCGATCAGTTCCAGTTCCTCATCAGATATCGTAATCGTATTTCTGTTATTGTTTGCAGCCATAAACTCATCAAAAGTCATATTGTCTAATGTACCATCTTTTTCCAGCTGCTCCTCATCATAAACCTGATAGCGGGTCACTACGATTCCAATAGAGGACGTATCAAACTCAATTGCTGGCAGCTCCTTCTTAATATTTTCAATCGTCTCATTGGTAAGCAGGTCTGTCAGCTTCTCAATCTCCAAAGATGAGTTCGTAGAGCTTCCATTGTTCAGAACATAATCTGTCTCATCATTGTCATTGGTATCCGTTCCCGGAATACCACCTGCCACACCGGAATTACCTTCGTTTGTATAATTGTATACATTGGTCGGATAACCATATTCTCTTCCATCAGCAACTGTATACGTCTTAGTAAGACGTTCTGCCTGATCCATATCAAATTTAACACCCTGTGTACCTACTTCCACATCATCATAGCCACATTTTACTAAAATTTTTATAATATTTTGGGCAATATTGTTGCGCAGCTTATCACAATATTCTGTGACACCACCTGTCAGAACACCACCAAGCCCATCACTGGCAGTTCCATTATAAACGCTGTTTCCATCAGAATCATTGATGACAACATGCTCCACATCCGTTCCCACTGCTCCTGCAAGCCAGGCAGCAAGGCTCTGTGCAGTCTCTGTTGTGAGAAGCTCCTTATTCTTTTCACTCACCGTAATACGCGCAGTAACAGAAGTATCATTTGCCTCATCCAGAATACTGTAAGAGCTTTCTGGTACATCAATAAAAACATCTGCATCATCTATAAACGAATAGCTCAGCATACTGTTTTTCAGCTGGCTCTGTAATGCCAAAACCCTTTTCTGTGATTTCTCACTCTCCGTAGTAGACATACTATTGTCAAAAGCCTTGTCCCATGTATACCCGGTATCCACCAGATTGTTATCACTCATGGTATAAAAAGCCTCTGTCATCTGGTCATCATGAACATAAATCGTAAGTCCATCTTTCGAAGACTTATTGGCAATTCCCTGTTCGTCCAACGCATCTACCATAGCACTGGCATCCTCCAGCTTACTAAACTCATTGAATTTAGTCCAGGTAGGACGGGAAACCAAATATGCTGCCAATGCAATCAAAAGCAGCACAACACAAATCACAGCAATAATAATTGTTTTTTGTTTGCTGGTATATTTATTCCAAAATTCCACGGCTCTTGCCGGAATTTCTTTGACTCGTTCCTTCATAACACAACTCCCCTGATGCCTCTTGGCTTATTTTAGAATTGAAGATTCATAAGCTCCCTGTAGCCCGACATAAATGTATCTCTCACTGCTACTGTATACTGCAAAGATACATTCGCTTTCTGCTGTGCTATCTGCAAGTCGTGGATACTATCTGTCTCGCCTAAAGAATATTTTATCTCTTCCTCTTCTGCTGCATTGCTGTAGTCATTTGTCTCATTTACCATCCTCACTGCGGAATCCAGCAACGCACCAAATGCACTATTCTCCTGCACTGTTGACACAGAATCATCAAGTTCTGATGATATCGCAGGCATCCGAAATGCATTGATCAGATCAACATTAGAAAGTGTTGATAAATCCATATTGTTACCCCCTGTTTCTGTTTACTTCATCTGTTGTTTTACTTGCCGATTTCCAAAGCCTTCAGCTGCATATTTTTGGATGCATTAAACGCTGTAACATTTGCTTCATAAGATCTGCTGGCATCTATCATATTAGTCATTTCTGTAACCGTATTTACATTCGGATACATCACATAACCATTTTCATCGGCATCCGGATTGGACGGGTCATATACCATCCTTCCTTCCGTCTCGCTGTCTTCCACAATCTCTGCTATTTTTACACCATTGCCCACCATTCCTGTAGCAGCACAAAGTGTATCATTAAAGGATACATATCCTTTCTCCTGAAATACAACTGTCTTTCGATTATAGGGATTGCCATCCGCACCTCTGGTGGTATTCACATTGGCAATATTCTGTGAAATAATATCCAAACGCGTTCTCTGTGCCGTCATACCGCTGGCACTGATATCCATAGCTGAAAAAACTCCCATATAGCTGCTCCCTTCTTTCTACAAATTTTCATCTCGCCAGTATAGTATAAAGAAACATCTATTCCATTATCAGCTTCCATTACCATTTTTTATAACACTGCGAAGTCTGGAGAACTCCTGTGATATAGAATCGAGAACCGTATAATACTTCAACTGGTTCTGCGCCAAATAAGAATTTTCTGTGTCAATATCGACATTATTGCCATCAAGACGATAGCTTACTGTTCCATAATCTGTATATGTAGAACCATTTAGTACGTCAAGATCTGCTTCTGCCACCTCATCGTCCAGCGAACTGCCGCCGCTGAGTTCTTCCTGCAAATATAATTCAAACTGAACATCCTTACGCTTATATCCCGGAGTATCTACATTGGCAATATTGTTGGATATCACTGAATTCCGGGTCCAGCTGGCATCTGCCACGGACTCCAGCACATTAATATAATTATATGCTCCCGATGCTATCATTCAAATGCCTCCTCTTGTTTCATGATTGAAACACATATAATGATTCATATCTAATTATAAAGAAAATATGACAAATTACAAGTCCATTTTGAATATTTCATACTTCCTCACAAAAAAGCAAGACAACAGATTCTTCTTTTCTAACTGTTCCGTCTATGTTTTTTCATCTGTAAGTACGATAAAATGGGCTACTTCTCTTTACGCCTTCCCGCCAGTTCTTCAAACTGTTTCCTTGATTTTCTAAAACTTTCCATTAATTTAGGAGAAAACATTCCACATTCTCCTGACACGATCATAAAAAATGCGTCCTCACAGGAAAATGCGTCCTTATACACCCTTTCATTGACAAGGGCATCATATACGTCAGCCACAGAAACAATCTGGGCAGCCACAGGGATGTCGTCCCCTTTCAGACCATCTGGATATCCCTTCCCATCATATCTTTCATGATGGTGCCTGCATATGTCATAACTGACCTTCCGGTAATTATCCTCCCAAATCCCCTCTATCCCATTTAAAATTTCACATCCTCTGGTAGTATGTGACTTCATACATTCAAATTCTTCATCCGTCAATTTCCCCGGCTTCAGCAGGATATTATCCGGAATCGCAATTTTTCCAATATCGTGCAAGGCAGCAGCGGAAGAAATTATTTCTATGTCATTTTCAGCCAGTCCGTATTCTGGATAGTCCTGCATCAGCTGGTTTCCCAAAATCCTTGTATATCCCTTTACTCTGTTAATATGCTCTCCACTTTCCAGATTACGCGATTCCACAACAGTACCTAAGATATCAATAATACGTATATTATTTTCCTTTAACTTCTCCGCCTGCAGCATCAGGACCTTGTTTTGTTTTCTTAGGATCCCCGTCTGCTTCTCTATCTTCTCTTCCAGCTGGTTTTTATACGAAAACAGCTCTATTATATTTTTCACGCGATTTTGAATAATGGAACTGTCAAATGGTTTATGGATAAAATCTGAAATCCCATACTCGAAACATCTGTTTTCTGTTTCAACTGATGTATCCCCGCTTATGATCATCACAGGAATCTTCTTCATCCATTCTTTTTTCTGAATGATCTCCAGCACACCAAATCCATCCAGTTCCGGCATCAGCAGGTCAAGAAGAATCAGTGATATTGATTCATTTTCTTTTTCAAGACATTGAATTGCCTCTTTTCCATTGGCAGCTTGGAAAATATCATACTTTTCCTGCAACATTTCTTCCAGCATGATGCGGTTTAGTTCTACGTCGTCAACAATCAATATTTTCTTTTTCATGATACTCCTCTCTATCATGGCGTTAATTGTGCTCTACCATGATTCTTTCACCTTCTCTTTTTACAGTTACATTGCTGATCGTCATAGCAGCCCAGCGCAATTTATCAATTTCTATTACACTTCCCTCATAAAGATTTCCCCTGATAATTGCTTTTGCACCTTCCTGCATTTTAATCTCTTCTTCTATCTCTTGTTTTTTCTCATACAACTTTTCCTGCTGCATCTCTTTTGTATATATCGCATTCTCTATCTTCAGATAGTCCCTCATACTATTTCTGATTTCTGCCGGATATTTTCTCTGGAACTTCAAATAAGCATTTCCCAGGATAGACAATTCCTTATTAATTTCTTCTATCTTTTTCTCAATCACTGCTTTCTGATGCAGGACAACATCATTCACTCCTATCTTGATCTGTGTACCCGCACCATATCCTACATGACATGCCAGTATCCCTTTGACAGCTTGCAGAACACCTCCTGAAACCACACTATTATTCCCGGAAACAATAATTTTCCTCTCCGCAGTCATTTCACAATCCTGGCTGCCGTTCGTAAAGATGTCATTTCCGGAAATAAGCTGAACAGAGTCAAAAAATTTTCCGCCAATATTTTTCCCGGCTTTTACCATTCCGACCCCCATGCCATTTGCTCCCCGTTTAAGCAAAGCAGTGCCGCCACATTGAATCACGGCACCTTCCACGATCCCATCCACTACAATGTCCTCGGACGCTGTGATCTTTGCCCCTTTCCCTACGTTTCCTTTCACATAGATGCAGCCATTTACATCAACTGCACCGTTGTCTGCTGTTACGTTCTCCAGAACGTAGACTGGAGAGATTTCCATACTTTCTCCTGTCAGTTTGATCGTTCCTCCACCTGTTGCAACATAAGATTTCTGGTCGGGTAACAACAGAAAGCCTTTCCCCGAAAGAACCTTTTGCTCCGTTCCTTTTCTGGCTTTTTTAAGCTTACCGGTAACTGTTATCCCCGGACTGCCCTCCTGTGCCTCATGATAATATGCCACTCTCTGTCCTGCTTCTACCATCTGAAGCCAGTCAATGCTCTCATAGTCAACAGATTGATCCCCAGACTGTTTAATCTTTTTTTCTACTTCTGTATCAAAAAAATACTCATACCACCCGTCTGTTCCTCTGCCAGGTTCTGTTCCTTTTGCTACCAGTGCCGGTCTGGGATAACGCTTTCCCGCAGACAGCATGGTAATCTCCTCTTCCATGATACCCATTTTGACACCAGCCTGGTGCAGTGCCTGTACAACCTCTGAATATGCGTACTGCTTTTCCTCCCCGCCAGTCACTTCCAGATAAGCTTCCATCTCATTTCCGGTAATCGTAATCAAAAAATCTCCAACCTGTACTGTTGCCTCATCTGCCTCCAGTTCCGTCCCTTCCAGATCCGCTATCATACTCATCCGGATCCGGTTCATATCTGCTGCAGTATACATCAGGCTCCGATACTTTTTGGTATCCAATCCCATTTCCAGTCCCAGACGGATTTCGCGCATCTGCTGCCAGGAATATAACTTGTTGGCATACAAAGTAATATCGATTCTTTTTTCCAGTCCCAGACGGATTTCACGCATCTGCTGCCAGGAATAGTCAATGGCAGCATACGCATTGACATCCAATCCCCTCTCCAGCCCTCTGCAAATTTCAGTAATGGCAATCCCCCGAAATTCTTTGACCAGATACTTCTGGATATCCAGTCCCTTTTCCAGTGCAAGGCGGATTGCCTCCAGCTGTTCAGACTCATAACCTTCCTTTACATATTCAACAATATTCACTTTAGATTGATATGCTTTGCGCAGCTGCCGAAGCACCTTTGCATCCCAATGAAGAAAAACGGACAGATCAATTCCCTCTGCCAGTCCTTTGCGAACCTGGCGCATCTTATCGTACGGAATTGCAGGAGATGCATAAGTTCCAATATCTACCCCTCTTTCCAGTCCTTTTCTGACTTCTTCCATCTGAAACCAGTCATACTCCGGTCTGGCGTATTTTCTGACATCCAGTCCTTTCTCCAATCCTAACCGTATCTGATGCATCTGAATTGCCATAAACTCTTTTCTGGCATAACAGGAAACATCAATCCCTGCTTCCCGTCCAAGATTGATCTCCTCCCATTGATCTGGATCAAATTGTTCATTCTCCAGCCTTTGCAATTTCATCTCTTCCATACAATCCTTCTCCTTATTTTGCCTGAATCTTTTTCACTGTCTTTAATGTTCTCTCATCTCTTCACCGCAATGAGCTGTCCCAGGGTAGCACACAATTTTTCTATATCAATCGGCTTTGATATGTGGGCATCCATGCCGGCCTCGGCTGTCCTCCTTATGTCTTCCACATATGCATTGGCTGTCACTGCTATGATCGGCACCTTTACGGCATCCCGTCTGTCAAGAGCACGGATTGCACTTGCCGATTCACATCCATCCATTTCCGGCATCTGCATATCCATCAGTATCACATCAAAATAGAACTCCTCTGATTCCCGGAACGTTTCCAGAGCTTCTCTTCCATTCCATGCCTGGATCACCTGTGCTCCCTGCATTTTTAATATCTCCGTTGCCAGTTCCATATTCAGTTCATAATCTTCTGCCAATAAAATCCTTGCACCAGATAAGGTATACCGGGATAAATCCTCTGTCTCTTTTTCTGTGACAACATCCTCCTCTTCCCTGACAACTTCCAACGGAAGCAGTACAGTAAAAGTACTTCCCTCTCCCAACGTACTGTCAATGGAAATGCTGCCTCCCATATTGGATACGATCATTTTTACGATCGGCATACCCAGACCAGTCCCCTCAACATTCTTGCCACTAAACCGTTTTTCCCGTTCATAGGGCTCAAATATCCTCTCCTGAAACTCTTCCGACATTCCGATTCCTGTGTCCGCTACAGTAATCTGATACTGAACAATAGACTGATGCTTTTTCTGACAGATTGTTACAGAAATCCGGTCACCCTTATCACTGTATTTCAAAGCGTTAGATACCAGATTATTTATAATCTGGTTAAGTTTCAAAGAATCCCCGTACACCAGCCTGTTCTGGATGTCGCACCGGAACTGAAACTCCTTCTCCTGTACCTGTGCCTGCGTCTGAAATATTTTTACACACTCCCGGATACTTTCCTCCAGATCGAACTGCTCATTATCCAATATAATTCCCTGCTCCAGTTCAGACATCTCCAGTATATCATTAATCAGCCCCAACAACTGCCTGCTGGAGTAGTTTATTTTTTTCAGGTAATCTATGATTTTCTCAGGATGAACAACACTTTTTTCAGCAAGTTCTGACATTCCAATAATCACATTGAGGGGAGTCCTCATCTCATGACTCATACTGGAAAAAAAACTCTTCTGGGACTGATTGCTCCTTTTTACTTCCTCCAAGGCCCCCTTCAACATTTCTATTGTTTGGAGCTGACCCTTTTTCTCTCTGTCAATATCACGAAAACTCAAAACAACTTCACTGCTGCTCATGGAAGGTTCAAAAAGAATGTGGACGCTGACCCATTTTTCATTTCCCTGATAACAACGGAGAAAGGAACCTCCAAACTCCTTTTCTCCCTGTTCTATCTGTTCCTGGATATTCTCCAGCGAAAAGCTCTTAACAAACTCTTCATAGGTTTCAGCACTCATCAATGCTTTCAAAGCGACTAAAAAATCCGCATAGTTTCCTTTTTTTTCCAGACAGGACCAAATATAATCAGACCCTTTAATAATCTCATAGCTTCCCCGGTCAATGTCGACACGGTAGAGTGCATAATATGAATTTCCAAGCACCCGGATCGTCTCTTCTGTACGTTTTGCTTCTTTATTGATTCTCCTGCTGCCAAGATTAGTCACCAAAATAGCTGCAAAAAACACAACATAAACTGCAACATACCAAAACAGCATACGCCAGAAATCCTGCATCAGAATATGATAAGGTATCATAAGAATATTATACCATCCATTAGATGACTGCGTATAGAAAACCTTGCACTTTTTCTGATTCCTGTCATATAAAGATGCATGTTCTGAATCCAGTTCTTTATTCCTTATTTTTTCAAACAGCATAAGAACATAGTCCTGCTCCTCCTTCGCTGATAACTCCGCAGCGGATTCTCCATACAGCATTACTCCTTTGGAGTCAAATAAATAATAAGAACTTCCCTTTGGCAAATCCTGTTTATTAGAATGAAAACGGTACTGGTCCGGAAAAATATCGAATGCCAGAACATTTCCGGTATCTCCACATTCCTGTGCAATGGTTATGACCATCTTTTTATATACCGAATCCAGGTAGGCATCTGTACAAACCACTTTTCCCTCTGCATCCAGTGCCATTTGATACCAGTCCATAGCCGACGCATTATAAAACTGCATCCCTTCCCACGGCTTATCCGCAATGATCCGTCCATTGATCACAACATACGGATCAACTGTATTGCTCCCTGTTATTTTCTTAATCTGTTCAAAATAATTTTCAATCCCCGCATTGATCTGTTTTGGGGTCATTCTCTCTAAATCCAGATTTTCTATGTATTGGGTTCCCATCATCACCATATTCTCATAGATTTCCAAATTACGCTCTTCCTCTGTGATATAGCTGTGGGCAATCTGTTCGCCCATCTTCTGGGCATTTTTCAACAGAGTATGATGCATATATACCATGCTGATCGTGGATGCCACCACCAATATTGCCAATAATATTGCATTGGACCAAAACACATTATCTATTTTTAATCGATCTGTCTTTCTCCCCATTAGCTAATTCCTCTGTAAAAAACTGCTGATACACATTCCATTATCTCATAGAATCTGTTTTTTTCAAAGATTATTTTTTACTCTTCCATACAATTAGAAATCATATCACGGCAAAACAAATCATTTACAATTTGTATGCTGGTTCCCTTCATCCCCGAGGATTTTGTACGGATAATCCCAGCACTTTCACACTTTTTCAATGCATTGACAATGACTGACCTGGTGATTCCCACCTTGTCAGCCAGTCTGCTGGTAACCAGAATCCCCTCTCTGTCATCCTCCAGTTCCCCTAAGACACAAGCCATAGCCTTTGCCTCCAGCTTTGAAAGCGTGCGGATAGCATCCCTGACATCCTGCTCTTTATGCTGCTCCTCCGTCATCTCTTCACTCTCTGCCCTCTGCATTGCCAGACCGATCACCATGGTACCGTACTCTGTCAGAATAATATCATCAATAGAAAAGCCAGTATCCATGCGATAGATGAACAAGGTCCCCAGCCTTCTTCCTGCCATACTTACCGGTGCCACCATTGCCTGATATCTCTCTGCACCCTCAAAAGAAAATCCCAATGTCAGCAGATTTACGTTTTCTTTGGTGGACAAAACATTTAATATCCTCTCCTGGACAGATGGATCCATATAGCATCCATACCCTGTCTTCTTCAACTGTGGAATAACAGGAATCTCTTTTTTTTCCTTTAATCCGAGAATTTTCCCCTTCCGGCTGATCAACAAAACATTCACCTGCATTTCCTGGGAAAACACCCGGCAGAAATCATTAAAATCCACCTTGTCCGACTCCTGCTTATTCAGCAGCTGATTGATCTTGCGTGTCTTATCTAATAACTCTAAACTCATCTTTTTCCCCGTAATTCTTTCTGACATCCCATTGTAAACTAAAATACCAATCTCCAGGCAGATCTGGTGCTGCCGTTCTCACTGCTTCTCCACATAACCACACTGTTCATCCATACAAACCAGTTTATTTCCTTTTTCCACCATAGGTCCACCGCATTCTGGACATTTTTTGGCAGAAGGTTTCTGCCATGACATAAAATCACATTCCGGATAATTCATGCATCCAAAATATCTTCTTCCTTTTTTCGTCATCTTGATCACCACGTCAGAATTACATTTTGGACACGGAACTCCGATTTTTTCGAAGAATGGCTTGGTATTTCTACAGTCAGGAAATCCCGGACAGGCAAGAAACTTCCCATGAGGACCATATTTTACTACCATATTACGTCCGCATTCCTCGCACACTACGTCCGTCACTTCATCCTCAATCTTAACCTCTTCCAATTCTTTCTGGGCAATCTTCACTGCTTCATCCAGATCAGGATAAAAATTTTCCACCACTGTTTTCCAACGCACAGAACCGTCCTCTACCCGGTCCAGCAGCCCTTCCATTGCCGCAGTAAAATTCACATCCACGATGCTTGGAAAGGATTTTTTCATGATACTGTTCACTACTTCACCCAATTCTGTTACATATAAATTTTTCTGTTCTTTCGAAACATAATGACGGTTAATGATCGTAGAAATCGTTGGTGCATAGGTACTTGGACGTCCAATCCCCTGCTCCTCCAGAGTTTTCACAAGAGACGCCTCAGTAAAATGAGCCGGCGGCTGGGTAAAATGCTGTTTTTTCTCAAAATTTTCACCAGACAGAGCGATGCCCTTTACAAGGTTTTTGGATACCGTTTTCTTTTCTACCTTATCTTCTTCTGTCTGATATACTGTCAGATATCCCTGAAATATAACCTTAGAGGAAGACGCTGTAAAACGGTATTCCTCTGAATCAATTTTGACAGAAGTAGTCTCATACTTTGCCGGAGACATCTGGCTTGCCATAAACCGCTTCCAAATCAGCTGGTAAAGCCGGAACTGATCTCTGCTCAAAGCATCCTTCACCAATGCTGGTGTGATATCTACATAGGTAGGACGAATCGCCTCATGAGCATCCTGTATCTTCTTTCCTGCCTTTTTCCTCTCTGTTCCGTCTGCCAGATATTCTTTTCCATAATTTTCGGCAATATATTCGCCTGCCATTGCCTTTGCTTCCTCTGAAATACGGGTAGAATCCGTACGCAGATAAGTGATCAGACCAATCGTCCCTCTGCCTTTCACTGCCACACCTTCATACAATCCCTGTGCCAGACGCATGGTTTTCTGTGTAGAAAAATTCAAAGTCTTGGCAGCCTCCTGCTGCAGGGTACTGGTAGTAAACGGAAGCGGACACTTTTTGGTACGCTCCGATTTTTTCACATCAGCAACATGAAAGCTGGATTTATCAAGTTTTTTGATAATCTGGTCCATCTCTTCTTCCGACTCAATCGTCATCTTTTCCTTTAGCGTTCCATAAAATTCAGCTACTAACGGCTTCTTCTCCCCATCCACATAAAAGTCACCGGAAAGTGTCCAGTACTCTTTAGAGATAAAGGCATTGATTTCAGCTTCCCTGTCCGAAATAATACGGAGTGCCACGGACTGGACACGTCCTGCACTGAGTCCCCTTTTCACCTTTGCCCACAAAACAGGGCTGATCTGGTAACCCACCATACGGTCCAGAACACGTCTCGCCTGCTGGGCGTCCACCAGGTTCATATCAATTTTTCTCGCCTGCTTGATGGATTGTTTTACTGCATTTTTTGTAATTTCATTGAAAGTGATACGGCTGGTATTTTTATCCTCCAGTTTCAATGCCTTGGACAGATGCCAGGAAATTGCCTCCCCTTCACGGTCCGGGTCAGTCGCAAGATAAATTTTGTCTGCCTTTTTCACTTCTTTCCGAAGTTTTGCCAGCAATTCTCCCTTCCCTCGAATCGTAATATATTTTGGCTCAAAGTCATTTTCAATATCAATTCCCATCTGACTTTTTGGCAAATCCCTGACATGTCCATTGGAGGCAACCACCTCATAGGAGCTTCCCAGAAATTTTTTAATTGTAGCCGCCTTGGAAGGTGACTCCACGATTACCAGATTTTTAGCCATTACTTTCCATCCTTTCAACGATACATAAACTACCTTATCTTAAAGAGAAATCTCTCTATAACACAATAGCATAATAATGATTGCCAATATGCTTCACTACGCCCTTCCACTCCATGGAAAGCAGAGTTTCCATAATCTTCTGTACGGAAAATCCAGAGATTTTCACAAGATCTGAAAGGTGTATCGGTTCCAAACTTAGATAAGAATACACTATTTTTTCCGTGGTTTCAAGCATAACCTCACATTTTTTCTTATGTTCCGATACATCCTCATCCAGAAAGATACCGAGACCATCTAAAATATCCCTTGTTCTGGTCACCAGTGCGGCACCACTCTGAATTAAAGCATTACTTCCCTCATAGGAAGGATTGTAAATATCTCCCGGGACAACAAAAATGTCCTTTCCCTGTTCCAACCCCATCTCTGCTGTAATCAAGGAACCGCTCTTTTTTCCTGCCTCTATTACCAGAATACCGTCTGACAATCCACTGATAATGCGGTTGCGCATAGGAAAATGATAGGGCAGCGGCTGTGTACCCGGCGGATATTCTGATAACACACCACCCTTTTCCTGCATCAGCATATAACTTTCAATATGCTGTCTTGGATAGCACTGGTCGATTCCACATCCCAAAATTCCATATGTTTTCCCTCCTGCCACAGCAAGCACTCCTTTTTGTGCTGCAATGTCAATTCCTCTTGCCAGACCGCTGACAACTGCTATTCCATTTTCTGCCAGTTCCCTTCCTATTTTTCCTGCTGTTTCTTTTCCTGCATGAGAAGCATCCCTGGCACCCACAACTGCCAGTACAGTCTGGTCTGTATCCGGCAGATTGCCCCGGTAAAACAGTCCAAAGGGAGGATAATCAATACGACTCAGCCTTTTGGGATAATCTGCCTGCCATAAATAGGTAAAAGCAATCCCCTTTTTCTCCATATTCTCATGGTGATATTTTATTTTATCCATATTTCTGGAATTTATCAGACATCTGATCTCTTTCTCTTTTAAAACAGCTGCCTCTCTCAGTGCTTTTTCTGATGCCCGGAATATTTCTGGCAGACTGCCAAAATGCTGTACCAGCCGGTCAATTTTTTTACAACCGATTCCCGGAATGCAGGAAATCCAGATTGCATATAACTGTTCTGTCATTCCTCTCCTCCCCTCCCCCAGTATTTCCGGTCGATCAGCCGGTAACATACTGCCTCTGCGATGTGTTTCCTCTCAATCATCTCACTTCCTGCCAGGTCAGCAATACTTCGTCCAACCTTTAGAATTTTATGATATGCTCTGGCACTAAATTCCATTTTTTCAAAAATCATCTGCAAATATTCTCTGGCATCCTTTTTCATAGGGCAATATTTTTTTATTTTTTGCGGTGTCAGCTGTGCGTTATGAAAGAATTCCTCTCCCTGATACCGCTCCAGCTGGATTTTCTGTGCCTCCTCCACCCGCTGCCGGATCTCTTCCGAAGACTCTGAAGCAATTCTCTCATCCTCCAGTTCCTGGTATTTCAATGGTATGGTCTCTGTACAGATGTCAATCCGGTCCAATAACGGCTGACTGATCTTGCCCAGATAACTTCTCACCTGCTGCGGAGTACAGCGGCATCTGCTTTTGTCCGGATACCAGCCGCATTTACATGGATTCATTGCAGCCAGAAGCAGACATCTTGCCGGATAACGGCAGTTTCCATTTAACCGGGACAGATTAACCCAGCCTTCCTCCAAAGGCTGCCGCAGCACTTCAATGGCATTCCGGTCAAATTCCGGCAGTTCGTCCAGAAACAATACACCTCCGGAAGCCAGGCTGATTTCCCCCGGTCTGGGATATCTCCCCCCGCCCACCAGAGCAGTCTGGGTAATCGTATGATGAGGTGCCCGGAATGGCCTGTCATCCACCAGAGGCCTTTCCTTTGAAAGAAGACCGGATACACTGTAAATTCTGGATAATTCCATTTGTTCCTGGAAGGTCATATCTGGCAGAATCCCTGCAAATCTTCTGGCTATCATGGATTTCCCCGATCCGGGCGGACCAATCATCATCATATTATGCATTCCGCTTGCTGCCACCTCCGCCGCCCTTCGGACCAGTTCCTGACCCTGTACATCAGCAAAATCCGGAATTTTCACGATTTTCTTTCCTTCCCTCTTCGTTTTTTTCCGGACACAGGAATCTAAGTCATCCTTCAGCAGAAGCTCCACAGCCTGGCGCAGACTGGAGACGCCATAAACAGAAATTCCATCCACTACAGCTGCTTCTTCCCGGTTTTCATCAGGCACAAAACAATATCTCATCCCTTGTTCCCAGCCGGTATACACCATAGGAAGCACTCCTGGCACTGGTTTTATCTTTCCCTCCAGGCTTAATTCGCCTATAAAAAGAATCGTATCCATTCTATCTTCTGGAATATAGCCATATGCAGTTAATATCGCAACTGCAATCGCAAGATCATAGCCAGTTCCATCCTTCCGGATATCTGCTGGCGAAAGATTGATGGTAACTTTCCTGGGAGGAAAACGGTAACCTGCATTTTTCAGTGCAATCCGCACACGCTCTCTGGCTTCCTTTACCTCTGAGGACAGATACCCCACTAAAGAAAAGTTAGGCAGACCATCAGAAATGTCTGCCTCAATTTGAATGATGCGTCCCTCAATTCCCTGAACGGACGCACAATAAGTTTTACTATACATTCTGCTGCTCCTTCCCTATGATCAGAAAGCAGCTTCCCCACTCCAACTATAGCATACGGTTACTATAAATACAATCCCTGCTGTTACTTATCCAGGATTTTTTTAATCTCATCCATAAAAATACTGACATCTTTAAATTCACGGTACACAGAAGCAAACCTCACATAAGCAACCGGATCCAGCTTTTCCAGACGTGCCATTACCAGTTCTCCAATATAACTGCTGGAGATTTCTTTTTCCTCCTGGTTGAAAATCTCAGCCTCCACGCTGTCAACTACCGCATTCATCTGGTCAATAGAAATGGGTCTCTTGTGGCAGGAGCGGAACACTCCCTTTTCAATCTTGGTCCGGTCATAAGTCTCTCTGCTCAGATCCTTTTTTATCACGACCAACGGAATTGACTCCACTTTCTCATAAGTAGTAAAACGCTTCTGGCATTTATCACATTGCCTTCTGCGCCGGATCGACGCATTGTCATCTGCCGGACGGGAATCAATCACCCTCGTATCATCTTCTCCACAAAACGGACACTTCATCTGGTACCTCCATTCTCAGCTGTCTTACAACTGATATCCTTCCTTTGTATTATATAGGAAAGGATTAAAAATGCAAGTAGTTTCTATCTGTCCTGCCATTCACATTTATGAAGGCATTTTTCCCGTTCCACCTCCACCAGGATCACATCCGTTCCAATCCGTTGAATCTGGGAATAGGGAATGATATACTCATGATCCCTCCCCAGAATTCCAAGTACCTTGCAGGGTCCTGGAATGATAATATTTAAGATTCTGCCTGTCTTCACCTCAAAATCTACATCGCATACATTTCCAAGACGCTCCCCATCGCATATATTGATTACTTCCTTTTCCCTCAGTTCACATACACGCATCCCGCTTCTCCCGGATCATCTTTCTTACTTTATCTTATGCAGTATCATCCCAAATAATGTTTCATCGTACGAAGTGCCTTTTTTTCCAGTCTGCTGACCTGTGCCTGGGAAATCTGTATTTCCTGTGCCACCTCCATCTGTGTTTTTCCTTCAAAATACCGCAATTCGATAATCTTATGTTCTCTCTGTGACAGACGGTCAATCGCTGCTTTTAATGATATCTCCTCTATCCACTTTTCTTCTTTATTCTTTTTGTCACTGATCTGGTCCATGATATAGAGCGTATCACCACTCTCTGCATAGACTGGTTCATATAACGAGACAGGGCTCTGGATAGCATCCAGTGCAAACACAATGTCCTGTGCCGGAATATCCAGCTCTTTTGACAATTCTTCGATAGTAGGCTCCTTATCTGATGTCTTCATCATAGCCTCTTTGGTATAAATTGCTTTATATGCTGTATCACGGATCGAGCGGCTCACCCGGATACTATTATTATCTCTGAGATATCTTCTTATTTCCCCAATGATCATCGGCACTGCATAGGTACTAAATTTAACATTTAATGTAGTATCAAAATGATCAATTGCCTTCATCAGACCGATACAACCAATCTGAAACAAATCATCAATATTTTCATTTGCACCGGAAAACCGCTGTATAATACTTAATACCAGACGAAGATTTCCCTTAATAAATTTCTCTCTTGCTTCTTTATCTCCATTTTGTATTTTTTGAAATAATTCTGTCTTTTCCTCATTCGTAAGCAACGGTAACTTTGATGTGTTGACACCGCAAATCTCTACCTTATACAATGACATGTTATTTCTCCATTCTCTTAGGAAATTTTCATCCAGTTTTCTTGGAAACTGTCTATGTATGTAGCATTTGCGATTCATTATTTTTTATACCTGTTCCAGCCGTAATATTTCCTTTTTCAAGCGCTTCATGATTTTCTTTTCCAGACGGGAAATATAGGACTGAGAGATTCCCATCATATCCGCTACCTCTTTCTGCGTGCGCTCTCTCCCATCTCTCGTGTTGATACCAAAACGCAGTTCAATAATCTGGCGTTCCCTTTCACTAAGCTTGCTCAATGCCAGATAGAGCAGCCTTTTGTCAACTTCATCCTCCAGATTTTTAGAAATAATATTCTCATCTGTTCCCAGAATATCTGATAACAAAAGTTCATTTCCATCCCAGTCTACATTTAACGGCTCATCAATGGAAACCTCCATCTTTACCTTGTTATTTCTCCGCAGATACATCAGTATTTCATTTTCAATGCATCGGGATGCATAAGTTGCCAACTTTATATTTTTTAATGGATTAAAGGTGTTGATTGCCTTTATCAGTCCGATTGTTCCAATGGATATCAGATCCTCCACACCAATCCCTGTATTGTCAAATTTTTTAGCAATATAGACTACCAGTCTTAAGTTATGCTCAATCAAACAATTGCGCGCCTGCTGGTCCTCCTCGGTTCCCAGCTGCTCCAGAATTTCCATCTCCTCTTCTCTGGTAAATGGCGCAGGCAGAATTTCTGCTCCTCCAATATAATGAATATCACCGCTTTTCTGTGGCCAGAAAAACCCCCTGAATTCCGGCATCATCCGAAACTGAAATTTATTTGGCATTGTAATCTTAATCATATGTTTCCTCCATTCCATATGTAATAATATCTACCCATTTAAGATAATTTGTATGGTATGATCCATAGAAATATTTTCACTTGCTGCCGCTAAAAAATCTTCTTTTATCTGTCCGTTTTGCAGAGTCAGTCTGGGAAACCGGTACGCAGGAAGCAGGCCGTCTCCACCAATGGAATGGTATGGAATCCAGAGAGGATTCTGTGTTTTCTCTACCTCCATCTGTTCCACCAGTTCCTTCGCTATGATCATGACCGCCTCCCCGGTATAAGGACTTACCAGCTGGTTCCCCGTATCATACAAAACCCGCAGGTGGTACTCCTTCCCATCCTTTGCTGTCAGAATACCATCCATCACATGGTTTTCCTGCTCTCTTCTGCCCAGAACTCTCAGTCCCACCAGAAATGCAACAAACACTGCCAGCGAACCCAGAAGAATAAACACCCCTGACAGATGCTCTGGCTTGTTTATATGCTCTCTCAAAAAAAACAGGCATCCCCCTGTCAGGATGCTGACCTGTATCATTCCCCAGAAATCCCACAATATTTCACGAATCTGCTTTTCACGAAATGCAACCTGCAGCATTTCCAGTGCTGTAATTACTGCCAGTAAAACAACTGGCAAGGTGACTTTTCCTATCCAAGCAGGATTTTTTTTTGACAGAAGGAAACAAATACTCATACCTCCGGTCATTTGTATGCTTCCAAGCAAAGCCGCCAGAAACAGACGTTTTTTGACCATATATTTCCTTCTAAGCATACCGGTCATGCCTATGAGAAACAGATTCATAATGAAGTTCAGAATCATAAACATATCCCAGTAAAAATAAATCTGACTTCCCGTTGCCTCCATCTTCATCCAGTCATCCCTTCATCTCCCCTCTGATTGATTCTGAAGCAATTATAATCTAATTTTTCTGCGAAAAATGTCAAACCAGGGAACATACAAAAAAAGTCATGTTCCGCCTTTCGACAAATCATGACTTTTTGTTACTATTTCTATTTTCTTGTTTATCTTCCTGCTGTTGTATTTTTCCACCGGACAGGCTTGCTCAGACTTAATTCAACACCATCTCCCGTTTGAACCTGGACCACAAATGCATTTGTCATCTGATCCGCTTCCTGCAAATCATTCTTACGTTCCGTCTTATCCTCACGTGGGATAATCTCTCCCTTAATTAGGATATGACGGGAATCAATCCACTCTGACTCCACTGCATCACCGTCGAACAAAATCTGACAATACGGTGTAAAGCCCTCTCCCTGAACAAGATAACCCTGTTCTTTCTTTATAACATCTGTAATCTGGATCTTACCAATCCCCATCTGCAGCTTTGATGCTTCAAATGGATTCTCACCACCATAAATATAATTCTCACCATAAAGCAAATCGTATTCCAACATCTGAAGTCCCTCCAGATAACTGCTACTGTTCCAATCACTCTGCTGATGGTATCTGGTAATGATCCCTTCATGAATCCCTGCCTGATCCAAGACATGGGAATATAACTGAAATGCCTCTAAATCCATATCTTCTTCCGACAGACCATAATTGTTCCAGACAACATACTGCGTCTGGTACTGGTTTCCATTCGTCAGATTCTCATCCTGAAGATTCAGGCTTGGTAGGTGATCCCCATATAGTACTAGCACGACCGGCTCTTCTCTCTTTTCCAAACGGCGGATCAGTTCACCTATCATCTGATCCACTTCATAAATCTGATTTACATAATATTGATAGGCATCCTCCTGTCCATCCGGTGTACCGGATACTGTAACCGGCTGCCTGCCTTCCATTTCAATGCCATCATATTTTCCATGGCTCTGAACAGTAATTCCAAATGTAAAATCCACCCCTGGAGTGGAGTCCAGAGAACGGATGATCTCATCTACCAGCACATCATCCTTTGCCCAGCCATTTGGATTTAAGGTGATATCATTCATATACTCTACCGAAGTAAAAGTATCAAAGCCCAGATTAGAAAATACTTTATTCCGTCCATAGAAGGTTGCCGTATTGTTGTGGATGCTGTGGCTCGTATATCCAAGATTATCCAGGTCATTACATATGCTCTCAGAGGTAGTATTCTTTAATACCGTTTTATAGGGATATTCACTCACCCCGAAATCATGCTGGTTCATACCAGTGAGAACCTCAAACTCTGTATTCACAGTACCAGCCCCTACTGTCGGAACCGTCAGAAGACCATTGGAATAATTTTTCTGCAGGCGGTGAAAATTTGGCAGAGGATCCGTAGAAAAATCAAGCCCCTTTACCGTATTCACATCAAAAAACGACTCCAACTGGATCATAATAATATTTGGTTTTTTCTGTACGGCATTTCGTTTTGGTTGCAGATCATCCTTCAACTGCTGTACAGATTCCTCCGAATATCCCTCCGGCTTGCTGATTCCGGTATCAAGCAGACTATTTGCAAAACAATATACAAAACCATAATTCTCATATGCCTCTGAGATATTGGTGTAATTATTTGCCAGTGCCTGTACAGATGTGCTGGAATTGCGGATATACAAAATCGAGCAGACCAGGGTGAACATAACCAGTCCTGATATCACATAGGCACGGCGGCTTGTATTTTTATGGTATCTTGGTGCCTTTCTGAAAAGACACACCACTGCCACCACCAGCATGACTGCAGCAAGAATGATCATGGCAATGTTTAATGGGGACAAATAATGTCCCGATACACTGATTGCACTGCTTATTAACGTAAAATCTACCGCAGAAAACGGTGTGACACGAAAATGCAGTATCACATAATTAGCAATTCCAAAAATCAGCCATATAATAGAAATCAGTGATAATACAAATATTTCTCTCTGAAAAAACATGGCGATGGATACGGTGAGCATAATAATCAGTACATTAAACGCAAACAGAAATGGTTTATTGACCATATACTCTATTCCTGCCAGCAGTGATTTCCGATTCAGGCTCTCAATGATTAAGTCTAAGATAACCGGCAAAAAAACATATAAAACAAAAAATTTCTTTACTCCAGGTATTTTCTCTCTCATCTCTACCCTTCCTTTTCCTCATCCTTCTTCCTATCATTCATCTGCTTCCAGGATCGGACAATCCTCTTCCAAAGCAGAAAAGTGATATAATATCCTACGCTTCTCTGCACCTGTTTTGCGCAGACAATCCTAACATTTAACACTTGGACATTATATCACTTTCTTATCATTATTGCAGTAACATTTTAACCCATTATTCTTAAAATTTTATGAAATACTAATTTGTAGTTGTTGTACCGACTGCAGAACCAGATACCGGCTGCGCTGCTGTCTTCACAAGATAAATGGTTACCTTTGTTTTATTTCCAGCCTGATCGGATACCGTATAAGTAACTTTATAGCGGTTCTCTGCCTCTTCATGGACAATCGTAACCTTAACATCCTTCGTGGTAAGCTTAGACAGATTATCAGATACCTGAATCAGTCCCAATACATATTCTTTATTGACAGTCTGTGTACCTTCTACCGGATAACTGCTGCCATTTACTACTCCGGTAATCTTCGGTGCTTTTTTATCAATGTATGCTTTCACAACCGCCTTCGTCTGTTCACTTGCATTCTGGGCAAGATAGGTAACCCGGTATACATTTTTCTTCAGTTTCTTAAACTGAACAGTAACATATTTATTAGGAAGCTTCTTTCCATTTTGTGTTATTGTAACATGCTTCAATGCATACCCTTTTGTCAGAGAAGACTTTGATTTCACATACAGATCTTTCACACCTTTTATCTTCGGTGCAGGCTTTTTCCCTGTAATCTTTATTTTTACTGTCTGCTGTGCCTTCCGGCCGATTTCATCCTTAACCTGATAGGTAACACGATAGGTTCCCGGCTTACGGGTATCCACCTTCTTTACCCTTTTCCCATGATATGTAATTTTCACCCGGAGTCTGCTGGTTGCATCAAATCCTGTTGTATTTTTTGCCTTTACTCCCTTGAGTACATCAAAGTTCCCATTATATTCTACTGTCTGGTTTTTCGCCCCAGAAATACTTGGCTTCTTCTTATTCCATGGATTCCCTGGATTCCAGATGTCCGTTGGATCCCAGCCGGTAGAATATGGCAGTTTGATTGCTTCCGGCTTTCCAAGAGGCCCCGGATCAGATGAATTGTAAATGATAACCGGTGTCCCTGATGGCACATTGTCATAAATCCATTTTGCACCCGCTACCGTTAAACGGACACAACCATGAGAAGCTGTCGTTCCCAATCTGTTATAAGAAGAAACGGACAGAGTCGCCGGATTATTTACTCCCGTATACCATACGGAATGAAACAAAACGCCTCCATAAATGCGGGTACAATACTGACCATAACATGGACCATCCAGCGTATGCCAGCGCATCTTTTCCCCTAAAGAATAGGTACCTGTCTTCGTTGCCCAGCCAGTAGAACAGATCAATGCCTTTACCGGCTCATATTTTCCGTTTGCATTTAGCTTGTAAATCGTCACACAATTGGCCTGTTTATTTACTTTAATCTGATAAGTCGAGGCTGCCTGTGTCGTATTCGTATTCCCTGATAAATTCAGACAAAGGAATAACATAACAGCACTCACCAACAGATATTTTTTCCATCTGTTTTTCTCTCCTGTTTTTCGTATTCTGTTTTTCATACTTACCTCATTTCTACGCTGTCCTTTACATAGTCAACTACTGTTTGCGCCACAGCGCAGACACAAACAGTATTATCAGTCCCACGCTTTACTCTGTCATATTTTTATATATCCGTGCTACCTTATCCACCGGTCCCTTGGCTACAATGTGTCCGCCTTCCAGAATAATTGCACGGTCACACAATCTCTGTACCTGTTCCAGCGAATGGGAAACAAACAGAACGGTAACTCCCTTATCAAACATATCCAGTATTTTTCTTTCACTTTTCCGCCGGAATTTCTTATCACCAACCGATAATACCTCATCCAGTATCAGAATATCCGGCTCTACCACAGTAGCAATGGAAAATCCCAGTCTGGACTTCATACCGGAAGAATAATTTTTGATCGGTACATCAATAAATTCTCCCAGCCCGGAGAAATCTACAATCTCATCAAACTTTTCATCCAAAAATTCTTTGGAATATCCCAGTACGGAACCATATAGATATATGTTTTCTCTTCCTGTATATTGACTGCTGAATCCGGCCCCCAATTCCAACAGCGGTGCCAGCTTCCCCCGTGTTTCAATCGTTCCGGTAGTTGGCTTTAACACCCCGGACACAATCTTCAGCAAGGTACTTTTTCCGGAACCGTTTAGTCCCAAGACTCCAAGCCGTTCTCCCTTTTTCACTTCAAAACTTACATCACGGAGCGCCCAAAATTCATTGAAACGTAAATCACGTTTAATGAACTTAATTACATACTCCTTCAGATTATCGACACGCTCCTGGCTCAAATTGAAGCGCATACCTACATTTTTGACTTTTATCGCAACATTTTCTTTCATAAATCCTCACATTCTGCCATTGGCGAACTAGTATAAATTAACAGTAACTGTCGTATCTTTAAACGTACAAAATAAATTTATCCTGTTTTTTATAAAATAATATGCAGCCAATCACAAGCAATACTACGGAAATAACAGAAGATACTGCAAAATATTGCATATTCATAGGAACTCCATACAATACAGAGTTTCTAAAGTTTGCAATACACATGTATACAGGATTCAGATTGAACACCCAGCCATTTCCATTATTGATGATCCTGTCAACCGGATAAAATATGGCAGAGGCATACATGATCAGCATGGTAACGACTCCCCAGATATATTCCACATCCCGGAAAAAGACGCTTAATGTGGCCAGGATCAAGCTGGCTCCCAGAGTCATCACAAACAGAATGATCAATGGAATCACTGCCTGTAACAGATAAATGGTAGGCTGTACCTGTAATACAATGCTAACTCCCAATAATACAAGAAGTGAAATCAAAAAGGTGATAAAATTGGAAATTACCGAAGAAACAACATAAATATATTTCGGCACATAGACCTTTTTTATCATGGATGCATTGCCGCTGACAGATTTCAGCCCACCCTTTGTAGCAGACGAAAAAAACGAAAACAACAAACGCCCGGTCAGAACATACACTGGAAACTGTTTCGTTCCTTTGTTGAAGAATGTGCCAAACACAACTGTCAATACAATCATAGTCAGTAATGGTTCGATCAGAGTCCATAAAATCCCCAGATAAGAACGCCGGTATTTTAATTTTATATTTTTCTTAACCAACTCATATAAGAGATGCTTATACTTTGCAAAATTTTTTACCGTCTGCTTTAATTTACCCATAGATAAAATTCTCCTAGTATTTATAAAAAAGTAGTATCGTGACATATCCAACATAAATGCCAGTTTGGACAATACGTGCATAATTATAACATACCTCTTCAAAAAGTCAATTTATGTTGAAGTAATCCTGAAAATGTTCTATAATAATATTACTATTAAACAGCAGAGGAGCTGACTCTATGAATCAAACAAATCGTATCGATGGTATTTCCCAGAAGTATGATGCTACCCTTGATTATGGTATTACTATGTATGACAATCTTCCTTACGAAAGAGATGCAGACATCTGCAATGGCAGCACGGTTGCCCTGTACAGTGGTCACATTATTAAATATTACCTGTGTAACAATCAGGAAACTTGTTTTTCTGTCAACAACAGGGATGACCAGATTGAGTCCCTATTGCAAAAAATACGCGAGGAAGAAGCGCTGGGACAAACAGAGGAAACAAAATCCGATATCTCCGTTGAGCCGGTTCCGGAAATTACAGAGGAACAGATTCAGACTCTTTTAGAGGATTCTGGTGAAAATCCTTCTGAGGAAGTTTCCTCCACTCCAGAGGAAATCATCAATCTGGATGATATCGAAGACTGGTAAAAACCCACCTGTCTACCAGAAATAACAAAATTCATACAGAAAAAATGCGCCAGACAGTTTTATATATTGTCTGGCGCATTCTTTTAAAGAATAAGAAATTACGCCAAAGTACAGGTAATTTCCTATTTAACGGCCAGCGATCAGCTGCTCTTCAATACGAAGCAGCTGATTATATTTTGCTACACGGTCTGTTCTGCTTGGTGCTCCTGTCTTAATCTGGCCTGCATGCATTGCCACAGCCAGATCTGCAATGGTTGTATCTTCTGTTTCACCCGAACGATGGGAAATAATCGCCCTCCATCCATGTTCCTTTGTCATGCGCACTGCATCCATTGTCTCACTCAAGGTTCCTATCTGATTGACCTTGATCAATACTGCATTCGCTGCATTCCGTTCAATTCCCTTCTGGATCCGCTCCGTATTGGTAACAAAAAGATCATCACCTACCAGCTGGACCTTTTTGCCCAGAGTACGTGTCAACTGTTCCCAATGACTCCAGTCCTCCTCTGCCAGTCCATCCTCTATCGAGCAGATTGGATAACGCTCACACAGATTTTTCAGGTAATCAATCATTTTATCCGGTGTCTTAAATTCTCCTGATTTCCAGAAATAGTATTCTCCTTCTCTGCCTTCCTTTACTGCCGCATCGTACATTTCTGTAGAAGCTACGTCCAGTGCGATCTGAAACTGGCTTCCCGGCTGATATCCTGCCTGCTCAATAGCACGGAGCAGATACTCCAGAGCCTGCTCATCTTTTTCAAATGCCGGTGCAAATCCTCCTTCATCTCCCACGGATGTGGTATATCCATCCTCCTTTAAAATCTTTTTCAGGGTATGAAAAACGGTAGTTCCCGCTTCCAGTCTTTCATGAAAGCTCTGGAAACCTACCGGCATAATCATAAATTCCTGGATATTTAAGGAGGAATCCGCATGACGGCCACCATTTAAAACATTCATCATTGGAACCGGAAGGCTCTGGGCATTACATCCTCCCAGATACCGGTACAGAGGCACTCCCTGTCCAGCGGCGGCGGCTTTTGCCACTGCCAGGGATACCGCCAGTATAGCATTGGCACCTAAATGAGATTTATTAGGAGTTGAATCCTCTTCCATCATCCAGTGATCAATTTTTCTCTGTTCCTGGGCATTTTTCCCCTCCAGTCCCGGTGCGATCAATTGATTGACCGCTTTCACTGCATGGCTTACCCCCTGTCCCAGATAGCGTTTGTCATTGTCCCGGAGTTCTACCGCCTCATAAGCTCCAGTAGAAGCTCCGGAAGGCACACTGGCACGTCCCATTGCACCATTTTTCAAAATAACCTCAGCCTCCACAGTAGGATTACCACGGGAATCTAAGATTTCCCTTCCACGGATTTCTTTAATCTGCATACCACTTTTACAATCTTTTCTTTCCATATCCATACACTCTCTTTCTGTCTTGTCCTTTGAACAGTGAAGCAAGAATCTTCCTTATTCAGAAATAGTATGTCCAATGAAAAGAGAAATAATCAAAAAAGTGCGAAAAGCACTTTTTTAAGTACCTTCCGCACTAAATCATATCCTCTTGCAGCATCTTGTCAATCCATTCAACTGCTACTTCTTCTTTTTCCCTTTGCCGAACATGCTTTTTTTCTTATCACCATGTTCTGACTCATCACCGGTACGTTCCTCCATCTTTCCGTACATCGCTTCATCAAACTGCTTCAGCAGTTCCTTCTGTTCTCCATTCATCCTGGTCGGCACCTGTACCACCAGTGTAACATAATGGTCCCCACGTACCTGCTTATTACGAAGGGATGGCACACCTTTGTTCCGGAGACGGACGCGGGTATCGGTCTGGGTTCCCGGTTTTACAGTATATTCTACCTCACCGTCTACTGTCTTGATACGCACATCGCCGCCTAATGCCGCCTGTGCAAAGGTAATCGGTGCAGAAGAATAGATATCATTTCCCTGTCTCTGGAATATCGGATGACGGCTCACAGCCACCTCTACCAGCAGATCACCTCTTGGACCTCCATTCACCCCCGGCTCACCCTTGTCACGGATGCGTACACACTGTCCATTGTCTATGCCAGCCGGTATCGTCACCGATATCTTCTTTCTGCTGTTGGTATAGCCTGTTCCGCTGCAATCCGGACAACGCTCTTTAATGATCTTACCTGTACCACGGCAATCCGGACAGGTCTGCACATTTCGTACTACACCAAATAATGACTGCTGGGTAAATACCACCTGTCCTTTTCCACCACACTTGGAACAGGTCTGTGGAGAAGTACCCGACTTTGCTCCGGAACCATGACAGGAAGAACACTCATCTTTTAAGGTAATATCAATTTCCTTCTCTGTACCAAAGCATGCCTCCTCAAAGGTGATCCTTACAGAGGTGCGGATATTCTGTCCCTTCATCGGTCCATTATTCTGTGCTCTGGAACGACCGCCGCCAAAGAAATCTCCAAACAGATCCCCAAAGATGTCTCCCATATCCATACCGCTGAAATCGAATCCACCGCCGCCGGCACCTCCCTCAAAGGCTGCGTGACCAAACTGGTCATACTGACGGCGTTTTTCCGGATCACTGAGCACACCATATGCCTCAGAAGCCTCCTTAAATCTCGCCTCTGCTTCCTTATCCCCCGGATTCATATCCGGATGATATTTTTTCGCCAGCTTACGGTATGCGGATTTTAATTCCGAATCAGAAGCACCACGCTCCACGCCCAGAACCTCATAATAATCTCTTTTCTCTGCCATAATAGCCTCCAACTCTATATATGTAGACAGACCATCAATAGGCTTTCCGGCTGATATCCTGCCAGCCAAGCCATCAATGGCCTATATCATACATATTTTTCGTTATCCTGTCTGTCTTGGTTCAGAGAATGCCGGTTTTGCATTCTCCTAAGCCAAATCTTTTGGCTTTACACTTCGCGGTAATCTCCGTCAACTACATCATCAGCGGCTCCCGCATTCATATCAGGGCCTGCTCCAGCTGCTCCCATATCAGGACCTGCTGCTCCACCGGCCTGTGCCTGCTGCTCATACATCTTTGTAAATACAGCCTGTGCACTTTCCATCAGCTTTTCTTTTCCGGCCTTCAATGCATCTACATCTGCATCAGAAAGCTCTTCTGGATTGGTTTTTTCAACCAGCTCCTTCAGGCTGTCAATATCTGCCTGTACCTTTTCCTTTTCTGCAGCATCTACCTTATCGCCAACTTCATCCAGTGCCTTCTGTGTCTGGAATACCATAGCGTCTGCATCATTGCGGGCATCAATGCCTTCCTTACGCTTTTTATCCTGCGCCTCAAACTCAGCAGCTTCTTTCACAGCCTTCTCGATATCATCATCTGACATGTTAGAACCAGCTGTAATTGTAATATGCTGCTCCTTTCCAGTGCCTAAATCCTTAGCAGATACATTTACGATACCATTTGCATCAATATCAAAGGTTACCTCAATCTGTGGAACACCTCTTCTCGCTGGTGGGATACCATCCAGACGGAACTGTCCGAGAGACTTGTTATCCTTGGCAAACTGACGCTCACCCTGAAGGACATTGATATCTACAGCACTTTGGTTATCTGCTGCGGTAGAGAATACCTGGCTCTTCTTGGTAGGGATTGTAGTATTTCTCTCAATCAGCTTGGTAGCGATACCACCCATTGTCTCAATAGACAGTGACAGTGGAGTTACATCCAGAAGAAGGATATCACCGGCACCTGCATCACCAGCCAGCTTTCCACCCTGTACGGAAGCACCAAGTGCTACACATTCATCTGGATTCAATGTCTTGCTAGGCTCCTGACCTGTCAGCTGCTGAACCTTATCCTGTACAGCAGGGATACGGGTAGAACCACCAACCAGAAGTACTTTACCAAGCTCAGAAGCAGTAATGCCAGCATCACGAAGTGCATTGGATACAGGAGTTGCTGTCCTCTCAACCAGATCATGCGTCAGCTCATCAAATTTTGCTCTGGTCAGATTCATATCAAAATGGAGAGGACCACTCTCATTCATACTGATAAATGGCAGGTTGATATTAGTTGTAGTTGCAGAGGAAAGCTCTTTCTTTGCTTTTTCTGCCGCTTCCTTCAATCTCTGAAGTGCCATCTTGTCATTAGACAGATCGACACCATTTGTATTCTTAAATTCCTGAATCATATACTGGGTAATCTTCTCATCAAAGTCATCACCACCCAGATGGTTATCACCAGAGGTAGCCAGTACTTCGATTACACCGTCCCCGATTTCAATGATAGAGACATCGAAGGTACCACCACCTAAATCATAAACCATGATCTTCTGCTCTTTCTCATTGTCCAGACCATATGCCAGTGCTGCTGCGGTAGGTTCGTTGATAATACGCTTTACATCCAGTCCGGCAATCTTACCGGCATCCTTGGTTGCCTGACGCTGTGCATCATTAAAATAAGCAGGAACTGTAATAACAGCCTCAGAAACCTTCTCACCCAGATAGCTTTCTGCATCTGCTTTCAGCTTCTGAAGAATCATTGCAGAAATCTCCTGTGGAGAATACTTCTTATCCTCAATAGATACACGGTAATCTGTTCCCATATGTCTCTTGATAGAAGAAATCGTATTATCTGCATTGGTAACTGCCTGACGCTTTGCAGGCTCACCAACCAGTCTCTCACCACTCTTTGTGAATGCCACTACAGATGGTGTTGTCCTTGCGCCTTCTGTATTTGCTACTACAACGGGCTTACCACCTTCCATTACAGCGACACAAGAGTTTGTTGTACCTAAGTCAATACCAATAATCTTACTCATAATAATCCTCCATTCTGTCATCTTTGACGACAAACTAAATACTATTTCTTTTCTCTATGAACTACGTCATCTTGCTTCGTGTGAAATCAACTTACTACCTTAACCATGCTGTGACGTACCACAGACTCTTTATACAGATAGCCCTTCTGCAGCTCCTCTGCTACCATACCGCTTTCCAGGCTGTCGTCCTCCACGGTCATCACTGCATTGTGGAAATTCGGATCAAATTCATTTCCCACTGCTTCAATCGGCTTAACACCAATTTCTTCAAATGTGGTAAGAATCTGTTTATATACCATCTCGATTCCCTCCACAAATGGAGTTCCTTTTTCCTCCTCCGGTACTCCGGCAAGACCTCTCTCAAAATTGTCCAGAACCGGAAGAATCTTTTCTATCACAGATTTCGCGCCTACCTCAAACATCTGTGACTTTTCTTTTTCGGAACGCTTTCTGAAATTTTCAAACTCAGCTAATTGGCGTACTCTGGCATCCTCCAGTTCTGCCACCTTTTCTTCCAGCTTCTCCAGCGCTTTATCTTTTTTCTTGCCAAAACGCTTTTCCTTTTTATCTGCTTCAGACACCTGGTCTGTTTCCTGCATTTCCTCCTGTACGTTTTCTTCAGGCTCCTGTACAGCATCTGCTGTTTCCTTCACAGCTTCTTCCACCTCTGGATTTTCTGTATCCTGATTTGTATTTGGCTCTTGATTCACTTTTTTACCACCTCTCTTAATCAGAAGTCTGTACAGACCTCTCATTATGTTTTCTCTTTAAATATATCATCTAACTGCGTCATCAGAGACTGCAGTGTAGCAACTACCTTATCATAGTCCATCCTCTTCGGACCAACAATGCCAATCTTGCCATACACACCCTCATTGATCCGGTATGTGGCGGTTACCATGGAACAATCCTTCATAGATTCTACTTTTGTCTCTCCACCAATGTACACCTGAATCCCATGATTCTCTGCATCCTCCTGTACCGGCTCCTGAGTAATCCAGTCTGTCAACATCTTTTTCTCTTCAAATACATCCAGCAGCTGTGCCGCCTTGGAACGGTCTGCCAGTTCTGGATACTTGAGAATATTGGTTGCACCGCTGGTATATACCTCTAAATCCTCATCCTCTGTCAGAGCATTTCCAATCACCTCCAATACAGAATCAATCACTGTATTATGTGCTCCCATCTGCTCCTTGATTTTCTGGATTACAGCCAGATTCATCTCCATCACGTCTAAGCCATTCAGGGTAGTATTCAGAATAAAATTCATCTTCAGTACTGTTTCTTCATCCATCGGCTCTGGCAATCGAATCATTTCATTTTTTACTACATTATTGTCCAGAACAATAACGGTCAAAAGATTTTTCTCATCCACAGGTGTCATCTGAATGAATTTTACCTTTTTGGATTCATAGCGGGGACCAGATACCATTGTAGCGTAGTTGGTATTCACCGCCAGAAGCTTTGCCACCTGCTTCAGCAGGGTATCCATCTTGTCAGCCTTTTCCTCCAGCTCTGCCTTCATATCCTGGACCTCCTGCACCCTGTCATCCAGCATCGTATCCACATACAGACGATACCCCAGATCAGAAGGAATCCTTCCCGCAGAAGTATGGGGCTGAAGAATATATCCCATCTCCTCCAGATCAGACATCTCATTACGAATGGTGGCTGAACTCAGATTCAAATCTGTATACTTTGAAATCGTCCGTGACCCTACCGGCTCACCAGTTTCCAGATAAGTCCGGATAATTGCCTGAAGTATTTTCAACTTTCTGTCATCTAACTTCAACTTATCACCCCTTCGCATTTTCTTTGTTAGCACTCTACCAATTGGAGTGCTAACATCTAACTAGTAAGATAGCACTATCATTTTTTCTTGTCAAGACATTTTTTACAAATTTCAATGTTTTTTTGTTGAACTTTCAATTTCTGACGATATACTTACTGTAGAGACAACTTTTCTGTCTATTATTATGTAACAATTATCAGATATTTATATATAAGAAAGGACATTATTATGGCAAATCCCAGAATCAATCCAAGCAATTCCAACCAGAACAGCCGGCAGGCTATGAGCACAGGTCATCAAGTCAATGCCCGCAGCAATCCCGGACAAACCACCCGTTCTGCCGGACAACTCAGCAGCTATGGTGTTGCCCGCAGCGGAATGAACCAGATCAGGGAGGGAGATATTGTCCGGGGTGAAATTTCGGATTTGCGCAATAATGAGATTACCATTACTTTAGAAAACAATACTCTGATCAAGGGGCAGATTGCAGACAGCTCCAGTCTATCCATTGGTCAGACAGCTGCTTTCCGTATGAACACGGTTTCACCTACTGGTCTTTTTATCGAAGCGATTCCAAACAGCTTTACAGAGACAGAACTCACCCTGATCAACAAAGCACTGGATGAGGCTGGTCTTCCAGCCACAGAACGGAACCAGTCTGCTGTCAAAGCACTGATGGATAATCTCCTGCCAATCAACAAACAGTCCATACAGCATCTAATGCAGCAGGCGTATGATTTTAGTACAGAGGATATGGAAACTCTTTGTATCATGAACCGGCAGCATCTGGAGATAACCAGGGACAATGTGGCACAGCTCAGTAATTACCGCAACCAGCAGTACCAGCTGCTGAATAAGATGCAATCCTTTTCCCAGCAGCTTCCAGAACTGTTAGATGCGTTGGCTGAAAACGGACCATCAGACGCAGTAGCTGCATTTGGAGAACAGCTTTTATCCATTGCCCTGGCAGGTGAGCAGTCCGGTACTTCCACTGCAGCTTCTCTCACACTGTCCAGCTTGTCTTCTTCTGATCGGAATGTACTTATGGAAATGCTTTCAGAAACACCTCTTACGGACAGCCAGCTGCAAATGCTCCAAACCGGTTCCTTATCCCAGAGAGATGCCTTAATGTTACTGCGCGATGCTGTTGCTTCCGGAACCTTAAAACTTCCAGAAAACTGTTCACAGGCTGAGATGACTGCCAAAATGAACGAAATCACTCTGGCACTGGGACTTCCTGACACTATTTCTCTGACAGACACAGGAAATGCAAGCACACTCTCCGAACTTGCAGGGAATAGTCTCCTTCCGGACGATGCAAATCCTGTTCCTTCGCCGGACCCTTCTGCTGCCGTAGAAAATGCCTCCCAGTCTGCCAATACAGACTCGGGTAATTCTGCCTTCTCTCTGGCAGGAAAACTCTTTCACAACCTGTCGGACGCTGCCAGAACCTCCTTCCAGACATTCAACCAGAATCTGAACCAGATGCTTGCTTCTACTGCCAGTGGTTCCATTGCTGTAACACATACACCATCCGTTATTGATACTATGCTTTCCTCTATTACTGCCAATGGACGGGAACAGGGAGCACTTTTTACCTATCTGACCCAGCAGGAAAGGACACAACTGGCTGACAGTCTGCGTTCTCTTCCTGTTTCCTCCCGATTAACGGAAAAAATCCTTTCTGGAGAAGCTGCAACCAAAGAAGTGTTCACTGCAATCCGAAATCTGATCCCACATTCTGATTCCAATGCCATCGGACAGCTTTTCCAGTCGGATGCATTTCAGAGACTTTTTACCCAGGCAATGATGGAAAGTTTTACCATCACCCCACGCCAACTGGCAAAGAAGGGTGAGATGGATCATTTCTATCAGAAATTGGAGCTGCAAATGGATACCTTTGAAAGACTGATCAATACGACTCTGTCCGGCGATGACTCCAGACAGCTTTCTGACCAGGCTCACGATATGAAAAGCAATATTGATTTTATGAAAGCACTGAATGAGACCTTTGGCTATATGCAGCTTCCTTTAAAACTGCAAAACCAGAATACCCATGGCGACCTCTATGTTTACACCCAGAAGGAAAAGCTGAAGAAAAATCCGGATAAGATCAGTCTCCTGCTCCATCTGGAATTGGATCATCTTGGCACAATGGATATCCGTCTGGAAAAGGATAAACAAAATATTGATGCCTGTTTTACCTTAGATGACCATTCTTCCATCCAGCTGATCCAACGCAACACACATATGCTCCAGGATTCACTGAACGAGAAAGGTTATACCTGTAATATCCAGGTACAACCGAAGGAAACGGAAGAAAACCCGATCCAGGATTTTTTAAATACCAAGATCACTACAACTGCCACAAAGGAAATGAAACGTTTCTCCTTTGATATCCGGGCATAATGAAACAACAAAAATGCGTCATGTAACTAATGAACAGGACGCATTTTTGTTTTAAACCACATGGTATATCGCGTAATCAGCTATTTTTGTATCTCTCTTCCATTTCCTCAAACACATAATCAAATACGGCAGGCATTCCAACAAACTCGCAGCCGTAGTGATAGATCCCATCCTCTGTCCGTCTCTGGTGAAGGATCTGTACCACACAGTTGATCGCATTCGTACTTCCATTAAATTCCAGCCGGGCATTGAAGTAATATCCCACAGGCAGTATACTCTTGGTCACAAACCCGATTCCATTTCTGCTGATATCCACTACTTCAATGGGTGCATGGATATTGCTTACCCTGATATTATCCTGTTTGAAAATATCAGAAACCTCCAGATTAAGCTTTACCGGCACTCTTATATTCCTGCGCTGTTCTATCATATGACCTCTCCTTTCCATCTGACATCGTTCACAGCAAAATTCCCGTACAACATCGACCGTCACACACTGCCAGCAGAGAAGTCTTCACCACAGAACAATTACTGCAACAACTCCTGTAAAATCTGATTCACCATCCCTGGATCAGCTTTTCCCTGCATCGCTTTCATGGTCTGTCCAACCAGGAAACCAATGGCTTTTTTCTTTCCACTATGATAATCCTCTACTGATTTCGGATTCTCTGCAATTACCTTCTCGATCGTCTGGCGTAATGCTCCGTCATCGGATACTGTCTTAAGCCCATTATCCTCGACATATTGCTCCGGGTCAATATCCTTTTTAAAAATTTCTTCAAAAACTTCTTTTGCCACAGAACTGTTAATTGCTTTTGCCTCAGTCAATTCAATGAGTTTTGCCAGATTTTCCGGAGAAAAGCTGATATCCTCCGCTTCCATATCATTTTCTTTCAGCAGACGCATGGTTTCCACCATCAGCCAATTGGACACCTTTTTTGGTTTATTACAGATTGCTGTGGTTGCCTCAAAGAGATCTGCCATCTTTTTGGTTCCTGTGATGATTTCTGCATCATATTCCGGAATGTCATACTCTTTTTTGTATCGTTCCAGCTTTTCCGAGCGAAGCTCCGGCTGACGGCTCCGAATCTGTCCCAGCCACTCATCACTGATCATGATCGGTACCAGATCTGGTTCCGGGAAGTAACGGTAATCCTGTGCATCCTCCTTGGAACGCATCGCATAAGAAGATTCTTTGTTGTCATCCCATCTTCTGGTTTCCTGTATGACCTGTTTTCCCTCTTCCAAAAGCTCAATCTGGCGGGCACGCTCCCCTTCAATGGCATGAGAGATCGCTTTAAAAGAGTTTAAGTTTTTCATCTCTGTACGGGTGCCAAATTCAGATGCACCTACTTCACGGACAGACAGGTTCACATCCGCACGCATGGAACCCTCCTGAAGCTTACAGTCCGATGCCCCCAGATACTGGATGATCATTCGAAGTTTTTCCAGATAGGCAATGACCTCATCCGCAGAACGCATATCCGGTTCAGACACGATTTCGATCAATGGCACTCCGGAACGGTTATAATCTACCATAGAACTTCCTGTCCACTCATCATGCACCAGCTTGCCGGCATCCTCCTCCATATGGATCTCATGGATACCTACTGTTTTCTTTCCTGCAGAAGTCTCAATCTCAATCCCTCCATCACGGCAGATTGGAAGATAGAGCTGGGATATCTGATAGTTCTGTGGATTATCCGGATAGAAATAGTTCTTTCGGTCAAACTTACAATACTGGGTAATGGTACAATTAGTGGCAAGTCCCACTGCAATGGCATATTCTACTACCTGTTTATTTAATACTGGAAGAGAGCCTGGCATACCGGTACATACCGGACAGGTATGTGTATTTGGTGCTCCTCCAAATTCCGTAGAACATCCACAAAAGATTTTTGTCTTCGTCGCCAGCTCTACATGTACTTCAAGTCCAATGACGGTTTCATACTGTTTCATATTTTGCAATCTTTCCTTTCTTCAACAAATTTTGCATTTCCAAATTACACCAACGGACGATTTACGAACTCTCTTGTCTGTTCATATGCATAGGCAGCACGGATAATCTTTTTCTCCTGGAAACAGTCACCAATCAGCTGTAATCCGATCGGAAGCCCCTTGGAATCCAATCCACAAGGAACGCTGATTCCTGGAAGACCTGCCAGATTCACTGAAATAGTATAAATATCTCCCAGATACATCTTGATCGGATCGCTTAAACTCTCCCCCAGCTTTGGTGCTGTGGTCGGAGCTGCCGGTCCCAGAATCACATCATATTTTTCAAATGCCTTGTCAAAAGCCTTTTTAATCAAAGCCTTGGTGCGAAGTGCCTTCAGATAATAGGCATCATAATAACCGGAACTCAATACGAAGGAGCCTAACATGATCCTTCGCTTTACTTCGGCTCCAAATCCCTCCGAACGGGTCTTTTTATACATATTATGAAGCCCCTCATATTCTTCGGTACGGTAGCCGTATTTAACACCATCAAACCGCTCCAGATTGGAACTCGCCTCTGCACAGGCAATGACATAATAAGCCGGAATGGCATATTCCACCAGACTCAGTTCAAATTCTTCTACAATAGCACCCTTTTTCTCTAATTCTTTTGCAGCATGTAATACTGCTTCTTTTACCTCGTCATCCAGACCTTCCCCAAAATAGTCTTTCGGAATCCCAATCTTCATTCCCTTCACATCATCCACTAATGCGGAAGTAAAATCCAGGTCATTTCGTTCAATAGAAGTGGAATCCTTACTGTCATGAGATGAGATTGTCTCCAGAATGACAGCACAGTCTGTCACATCCCTGGCAATCGGTCCAATCTGGTCTAACGAAGAGCCATAGGCGATAAGCCCATAACGGGAAACGGTCCCATAGGTCGGTTTTATTCCAGTCACCCCACAAAAAGAACTTGGCTGACGGATGGAACCACCTGTATCAGAACCTAATGCATAAAAACATTCTCCTGCTGCTACAGCTGCACAGGAACCACCGGAAGATCCTCCTGGTACATGCTCTGTATTCCATGGATTTTTTGTCTCTCCATAGGCAGAAGTCTCTGTGGTACTTCCCATGGCAAATTCATCCATATTCGTCTTTCCCAGTATCACTGCACCTGCTTTTTCCAGATTCCGTACTGCCTCAGATGTAAACGTCGGTACAAAATTTCCCAGTATTTTTGAACTGCAGGTAGTCAGTATCCCTTCTGTACACATATTATCCTTAATCGCCACAGGCACACCTGCTAAAGGAGAGGTTAATTCACCTGCATCAATTTTTGCCTGTACCTCTTTGGCTCTCTCCAAGGCACCCTCACGGTCTATGGTAACAAAACTGTTAATCTTGTCCTCTTTTGCGGCAATGGCATCCAGAGCAGCCTGTGTTGCCTCTATCACGGAAATTTCCTTCTCTTTTATCTTTTTTCCCAGCTGGACCGCTGTAAGATTCATTATCGACATTTCTTCCACCATTCCTTTCTAAACAGTTTTCGGTACCAGAAAGCTGTTTTCTTTTACCTCCGGTGCATTTGCCAGCGTTTCCTCATGTCCATCACCATTGGTAACTACATCCTCGCGGAAAACATTATTTACAGGAAATACATGAGACATCGGTTCTACCCCCTGGGTATCCAGTTCATTGAGCTTATCAATATAATCCAGCATCTCGCCCATATCTTTTTTCGCCTGTTCCTTTTCCTCCTCATCCAGTTCCAGTTTTGCCAGAATCCCTACATAATCAATTGTTTCATCTGATATCACATTTGCCATGTTTTCTCTCCTCTCTCTTTATGGTTCTAATCTGCTTAAATCTCTTGGGAATAAAGTGGTCTCCCTTACATTTTCTTCTCCAATCAGCTGCATGGTCAGTCTCTCCATTCCGATTCCCAGACCGCCGTGTGGAGGCATTCCATGCTTAAAAGCGCTTAAATACTGTTCCATGCCCTCTTCTGTCATGCCGCGCTGCTCCATTTTGCCAATCAGTTCTTTGTAATCGTGGATACGCTGTCCTCCTGTGGTAATCTCCAAACCATGATACAGAAGATCAAAGCTCAGTGTGTAAGTCTGATCCTCCGGGTCATCCATTGCATAAAACGGACGTTTTTTGGATGGATAATGCGTAACGAAAACAAAATCTGCATCATATTCTTCCTTATAGTATTGTCCGATCAAGGCTTCCTCCTCCGGCTCCAGATCATAAGGGTTACGAATCTGTCTGTTGTATTTTTCTGCCACCTGCTTTTTTGCCTCATCAAATCTGACACACGGTATCTGTTCTGTCTTTGGCAGGGTAATACCAAGTATCTTTATCTCTCTGGCATATTCCTTTTTCAACAATGCCATCGTATACTGCAAAAATCCGGTTTCCATCGCCATAATATCCTCAAAGCCGTCTATATAGCCCATCTCAAAATCCAGGCTGGTATATTCATTTAAATGACGCTTGGTGTTATGTTTTTCAGCACGGAACACTGGTGCTGTTTCAAATACTCTGTCAAACACCCCCACCATCATCTGCTTGTAAAACTGTGGACTCTGCTGTAAGATTGCCGGTCTGTGGAAATACTCCAGCTTAAACAGGTTTGCTCCACCTTCGGCACTCTTTGCCCCCAGTTTTGGTGTATGGATTTCTGTAAATCCCTGACTATACAGAAAATCCCGGAATCCTCTGACCAGTCCTTCCTGAATGCGGAATTTTGCACGCTCTCTTACATTCCGAAGAGAAACGGAACGGTTATTTAATTTTGCTTCCAGGGAAGTGTTTAATTTCCATTTGGAAATAGCCAGCGGCATCTGCTCTGCCGGCTCAGACAGCACACGAATGGTGCTCAGACGAAGCTCTACTCCATTGGGTGCACGGTCCTCTGCTGCAACCGTACCTTCTACCTCTACCGTAGATGCTTCTTTTAAACTTTTCAGATCAAACCGGGTAACTCCCTCCTCATAGACACACTGGAGAAGCCCCTCTCTCTTTCTCAATACAACAAATGCCACATCACCCATATCACGTATGGTATGCACGGCACCATTAACTTTGATGCTTTTGCCGATATGGTCACCAGACAAAATCTCTGTAATTTCTAATGTTTCCTTTTTTGCTACTCCTGTCATAAATTCCATAATCTAATTCCTTTCTGCTGCCTTCCACAGCCATCAGATTTCCATGACGTGCTATGCCGACATCCTGGATATTCACTGAGCTGTTCTGTGCGTCAACCAGAGTGGAATCCATACAAGAGCAGACTTACACCCAAAGGGTCATATCATTGATATATCCAGTCAGAAAACAAAAAATCCCAGGAGATAAAAATCTCCCGGGACGGATATACTAACTCCGCGGTACCACCCGCAATTCACACGCCTTTGTGTGCAGCTCAACCACATAACGCCGTGTCCGCGCATAAACCTACTCGATATAACCTGTTCAGTCCATGGGCTCCAGAGTGTTCTCCACCTTGACTTGTATCGGTCATGAGCTTTCAGTCGGTGACATCATGTTCCTGTCGAAAAATACAATCTCAAGATTTTGTCTCTTTCAAAGCCTTTGTCTCTTTCAATTTTGATGGTAGTATTTCCATCACTGTTTAAAAGAATACCATAAGAATTTTTGAATTTCAAGAGGTTTCTTACAATTTTTGTAATATTTTTACCATCTCTTAAAATAATCCGGTAAAGAAATCTTTAATTGCCGTGAAGATATTGGAAAAGAAATTTCCCACCTTTTCTGCCAGTCCCTCCGTGTCCACCTTACTGAAATCAATTCCTGCATCTTTCAGCTTGTTATATATTTCCGAAGCCTGTTCCTTTATGGCGTCCACATCCACATCGACCTTGGATACCTTTTCCATCATATCTGTAATATTCTGGATATCATCTTCAGAAAGATTGAGATCCAACGCTCTGGCAGAGGCCTCTACTGCATCACGGATATCCGCCGGTGAAGAAAGCTGGTCTTCAAATACCTTCTGTTTTACTGCTGCTACCAGTTGTTCCACCTTTTCTTTATCACCAACACTTTCCGCAACCTCTGCGGTAGTCACCAGCTCATCAGTAGCCGCATCCATTGTTGACTCGGAAATATCCTGTCCTGTCATTACTGCATATGCCTTCATGGCACCCACCAGGGCCGAGGTTCCAGAAATATTAAATGGACCGACCACCGTCACCTTGGCATCCTCCAATCCTGCAGTCACCAATGCATTACAATACATACCAGAAGTACAATAACTGATATTTTTTGTGGAAACCTGAATCCCGCTTCCCTTCTCTGTCTTAACGATCATAACAGAAGATAAGGCACGTGTCCCGATCACATTGGATGCAATATATTCTCCCAGATAGTCATGTTCCTCCTGGTTTGTAATCTCTATGGTTTTGTAATTGCCCAAATCTGATTCGGCAATTCCAAACCCATCCAGAACCGCCTGCTTTTCTGACGGCTTTAAATCCTGTCCAAATGCAATATAACGGTCATAGCTGGTATCCTCTCCGTCAACCACTGCATCTGCTGATGCCCTGCCTGCCGGAGCAAATACAATCCCCAGGGTCAGTGCTCCACACAATAATAAGCTGATTCCTCTTTTCATAATATCCCTCCATACCTGTGCATCATCTGCACTTATGAATTTCTCACTTTAAAAAAACTAATATTTATTGTTTCATTATAATACAAAAGCCCTCTGCATAAAAGCAAAGGGCCAAAACTTTCATAAAATTATAATATTTACAGAGCTTTTCCAGCCTTAATACGCTCCATTGCTCTCTGGGTATTTTCTAAGCTGCCAAATGCAGTCAGACGGAAATAGCCTTCTCCGCTAGGACCGAATCCAGAACCAGGAGTACCTACGATATTTAAGTTCTCCAACAAGTAATCAAAGAACTCCCAGGAAGTCATCTTTTCTGGTGTCTTAAGCCAGATATATGGAGCATCCACGCCACCATAAACCTCATATCCTGCTTCGCTCAGACCCTCACGGATCAATCTTGCGTTATTCATATAATAAGCTATCTGTTCACCAGTCTGTTTTTTTCCTTCCTCCGTATATACAGCAGCTCCGGCAGCCTGAATGATATAAGGAGCTCCATTAAACTTCGTACCATGACGGCGCGCCCAAAGGCTATGCAAAGTCACATCACCACATTTTAATTCCTTTGGAATCACAGTAAATCCAAGACGTGTTCCGGTAAATCCAGCATTCTTGGAGAAACTACGCAGCTCAATGGCACATGCCTTTGCCCCTTCGCACTCATAAATAGAATGAGGAACGTTCTCACTGGAAATATATGCTTCATAGGCAGCATCATAGATGATCACAGAACCGTTTTTCAACGCATAGTCAACCCAAACCTGAAGCTGGTCCTTGGTCAGTGTTGTTCCAGTTGGATTGTTAGGGAAACAAAGATAAATAATATCCGGTATCTCCTTTGGAAGCTCTGGAACAAAATTATTTTCCTTGGTACAAGGCATATAAATCACATCAGACCACTTTTCTGTCTCTGGATTATAAATACCGGTACGACCAGACATGGCGTTAGTATCCACGTAAACAGGATAAACCGGATCGCACACTGCAATCTTATTGTCCTGAGCAAAAATATCACCAATATTACCAGAATCACTTTTCGCACCATCGCTGACAAAAATCTCATCAGCCTGAATATCACAGCCGCGTGTTTTATAGTCATTTTCCACAATGGCTGTCCGTAAAAAATCATATCCCAGATCTGGTGCATATCCTTTAAAGGTTTCTTTTTTAGACATCTCGTCTACTGCACTGTGCAGACGGTCGATCACAGCAGGTGCCAATGGCAATGTTACATCACCGATTCCCAGCTTGATAATATCCTTCTGTGGATTTGCCTCACTATAGGCAGAAACCTTCTTTGCAATCGTAGAAAAAAGATAACTTCCCGGCAACTTCAAATAATTATCATTGATTTTAAACATCCCTAAAACCACCTTTCATCTTCATTTATAACTGGGGTCATTTTACAACAGACCTCTCTGATTTGCAACCTTCCTATTTACGAAATACCTTTTTGGCTATCTGTACAACTCCCTTAACCGGCTTTTTCAGTTCCTCCAGTTCCTGATCCTTCTCTTCGATGATCTGTTGCTGTTTTGCAATGACTTCACCTAAAATAAGTACCAGTTCCTTAGAAGAATACTGGGTTGCTTTTTCCCCGCCATCAGCCGTTACAACTTCATCCTGAAACAGAACGCCGTCTTGTCTTCCCATATATTGTTTTGCCACAGTGGCATTTCCCTCTTTATACAACTCCATAAATGCCAGCTGTTCTTCCTTGGAAAAGTATTTTCCCTTATCATAACCGACATGTCCTACCATTTCTTCCTGTACCTGTGTCAATAATGGCACCATAAAGTTCTTTTTATTCTTATATATTTCGTTATTGTTTAAAAGACGCTTTACTTCCAGACAGCTTCCCTCCAGGCTGGCATTCACCACATTGTCCGGACTTTTAAATTCATCCGTCAGCTCCAGTCCCAAAACATGCAGGAAATCAGAGGTAATACTTCCTCCATAATACTGCTGCTTCTCATATACCCTGACAATTATATTTTCTTTCCCAACCGCCTTGGCAATCTCCTCCAGACGTTTGTAATAATCAACATTAAAATATTTATATTTACCAGATTCGATATATTTTTTAAAAGACATTGTCATGGTCTCTTTTACCTGCTGTGCCCAATAGGACTGAATCAGCAGATCCTGTCTTCTCAGATATACAATAACTTTTACATCTGCCCCCATCTGGGTAAACATTTCTTTATATTTGATCCATTTCTCTGTAGTCAGATCTTTGTTATTCCAAAACTGTTCATCAGACAAAATAATATTCGGAAATTTTTCCAAAAGCTTCTGAATCTTTTCCATTCCCTGGGCTACGATCTTCTCTTCTTCCTCCGGCATACGCTTTTTATTTTCATCCAGCACTTTCCGGTTCATAAAATGACCGTTTCTGTTTACTCCTATTCCAGGAAAACGAAATCCTAAATCCGGGTAACAAAAACCCTTTGATTTTAAAACTTTACGATTTTTGCTGCAAAAAAACTGAATTGCAGAAGTACCAGTTTTCGGGGTTCCTACATGTAAAAATATGGTAGACATAGATTCCTCCTAATAAGAGACTGTTCAGTCAACTTTTGTTACTTTTCACTTCGCATATACGAGATTCTACGCATGAGTGCGCATCCACACGGAGCATTTTTTACTTTATGGAATGAACTTTCTTATAAAGTAAGAAACCCCGGAAGCCAAAAACCCCCGGGGCTGCCCCTGCCAAGGATTTCCTTCATCAAGTGAAAATTGAATCCTTGCGCATCGAGGTGACAGGATTTGAACCTGCGACCTCTGCGTCCCGAACGCAGCGCTATACCAAACTTAGCCACACCTCGCTAAGACAAAATCATAAAACTATTTTAACCTAATGTCAAGCAAATTTCCTCGGAAAAGTAAAATTTCTTCATAAAATTGTAATATTTTTGTCTTAATTTCTTTATAAACATCCATCACTGATACTTCTTAATCTGTTCCAACATTTTTAGTGCCCTGACGTTTTTCTCCACATCATGCACCCGGACAAAATCCCAGTTGTTTATCCCTGCCAGAACAGAGGTAACAAGAGTCCCTTCTTCTCGCTGATCCACAGGCAGATCCAGAGTCAGACCAATCACCGATTTACGGGAAGCTGCAAGAAGCAATGGCATTTCAAATTTCTGAAAAGCTTCCAAATGCGCCAGAAGCTGCAAATTCTGTTCATAGTCTTTTGCAAAACCAATTCCGGGATCCAATATCATCTGCTCTCTGGAGATACCAGCTGCTTCTCCAATCTGTACACTATCCTCCAAATCTTCCAGTACCTCACGGAGCAAATCGGTGTATACTGGCTCTTTCCGGTTATGCATCACACATACCGGTACCTGATATTTTGCCACAATCTCAGCCATAGCGCCACAAGACCACACAGAAGCCTTTCCCTCTTCTGCATAAAATTTATCAAACCGCAGTCCCCAGATATCATTGGCCAGATCAGCGCCAGCCTCAAGTGCTGCTTCCATTACCGGAGCTTTATAGGTATCAATCGATACCGGTATATCAAATCTCTTTTTTATCTCCTGAATCACGGAGGTAACCCGTTCTGTTTCCTCTTCTACAGAAATCTTCTGATAACCGGGTCTGGTGGATTCTCCTCCCACATCAATGATGTCTGCTCCCTGTGACACCATTTGCTCTACATGCTTTAACGCTTCATCCATGTTGTCAAATTTTCCTCCGTCAGAAAAGGAATCCGGTGTGACATTCAGAATTCCCATAACATAGACATGACCCTGGCCAAATTTAAATTCTCGATTTCCTATTTTCATCCCATTTCTCCTTTACAGCCTTTCTATGCCTTCACAAGACGCAGAAACTGTTCCTGCATCGGGCTTTTCTTCATTTCTCCCCTTACAGCATAAGTCACTGTACGGGTTCCCGGCTTTTTAATACCACGCATTGTCATGCACATATGTTCTGCCTCTATCATAACCATGACACCTTTTGGTGTCAGATGTTCCATAATGGCATCTGCAATCTGGGCTGTCATCTGTTCCTGTATCTGCGGTCTTCTGGCATATACCTCAACGGTTCTTGCCAGTTTGCTTAATCCTGCCACTCTTCCATCCGGAATATAGCCGATGTGTACCTGTCCATAAAACGGCAGAAAATGATGTTCACATACCGAATAAAAGGAAATATCTTTTTCCAGTACGATCTCATTATCCTGCGCCGAAAATGTTTTTGTCAGATGTTCTTCTGCATCCTGCTGCAGACCTCCAAAGAGTTCCTCACACATGGCACTGATCCTTGCCGGTGTCTCTATCAAGCCTTCTCTCTGGACATCCTCACCAATTCCCTCCAGAAACAGCTTTACCGCTTCTTCAATTTTATTCTTATCCATCTCTGTTCCATTCCGCCTCTCATAAAAAAGAATCACGCTGGCATTGTATCAAATATACATGGCAGTGTCAAAATAATGGTACACCTCATTGATAAAGGATAGACTGCCAAACACAATTATTTTTTCTTTTTCTCCCTGTCTCTGGATTTTATCTAATGCAGCAGCTATATTGATACAACTTTCTACCGGTATCTCCCGTTTCAAAGTATACTGCCTTACCACTCCGGCAAGCTCTTCCGGCTCCATACCTCTTTCTCCTGCTGCCCTGACAGTATATACTCTCCTTGCAAGCGGAAGCATCTGCTGCAAGATTCCCTGGTAATCCTTATCCCGGAAAACACCGAACACAAAAGTAAAACGCTCCGCCGGAAAATACATTTCCAAAGATTTGCGGAGTACTTTTGCCCCAGAAGGATTGTGTGCTCCATCCAGTATCAAAAATGGTGATTTGGAAACGATTTCAAAACGTCCCAGCCATTTTGTCTCCTTTAAAGCAGCCCGCACAGAACTGATATTAATCTTGTGAAAACCCAGCTGGCCCAGCTGTTTCATTACCTCCAATGCAACAATGACATTTTCGGGCTGATAGCAGCCCAGCTGGCTCAGATAGAAACTGCTCCCCTGATAAAAAAACCTTGTTCCAGCCATCGAAAATTCCAGTTGGACAAGCTGTTCCGGCTCTGCAATCTGAAGCTTCAGTCCCCTTCTCTGGCATATTTCCCTCAACCGTTCCATGATGACAGGCTCCTGACGAATGGATACCACTGGCGTCCCTGCTTTGATAATTCCAAATTTCTGCTCTGCAATCTGCTCCAGAGTATCCCCTAATATCCTGGTGTGATCCATACTGATTTCTGTAAACACAGTCAGTAATGGTCTGTCTATAATATTTGTGGCATCTAGCATTCCTCCCATTCCCACTTCAATAACAGCAACATCCACATCCCATTTTGCCATCTGATCAAATGCCATCACCGTTTCAATTTCAAACGCAGTAGGATGTGAGAATCCTTTCTGGCACATTTTGTCTATGTTATCTGCCAGTTCTGTCATCCTCTCTGCCACTTCTTCGCTGGAAATCCATTCTGTTTCCACACCAAACTCTGTCCCGGCTATTTTCTGAATCCGTTCCCGATAATCAAATAGTGTGGGAGATACATATCTTCCCACCGTATACCCACACATAGCAAGTGCATTACTAATATAAGCCCCGACAGAGCCTTTTCCATTTGTTCCTGCTATATGGATAATCCGCAGTCTGCGGTCAGGGCGTCCCATTCTTTCACAAAGCTCTGCCACATCTCTCAATGTGTAATCACTGGCCAGCTCTGTCTGAATCTTTTCAATATAAGCCCTGGCTTCTTGATAATTCAACTAATTTCATCCTTTCAAAATCAAATCTGATTTTAAAGAGGGCTGTACCGAATAATACCTTCCGGCCTTTTCGGATACAGCCCCACATAGCAACTCTTTTACATACTTATTTTACAATCCTTACCTTTAATACACCGTCAATAGAATTCAATTTCTCCGCAAACTCTGTTGTAGATTCCGAATCAATATCAAAGACACAATAAGAATAATCTCCACGGCTCTTATTTGTCATGTGGGAAATATTAATTCCCTCAGAAGAAAATACATTGGTAAACTGATTCAGCATCTTTGGAATGTTTTTATGGGCAATGGTAATTCTTCCCTTTGTATCACAGACACCTGCATCACAGTTTGGATAATTTACGGAATTCTTAATATTTCCATTTTCCATAAAATCACGAATCTCTTCCACTGCCATTACTGCACAATTATCTTCCGATTCCTCTGTAGAAGCCCCCAGATGAGGAGTTGCGATAACATTTGGCATAGTAACTACTGCCGGATTAGGGAAGTCCGTCACATACTTTCCAACTTTTCCGGATTCCAACGCTGCCTTCATATCCTCATCATTTACCAGTAAATCTCTTGCATAGTTTAAGATCACTACACCATCCTTCATCTGGTCAAAGGCTTCTTTATTCAGCATTCCCTTTGTCTCTGGCATATATGGTACATGAACCGTAATATAATCACATACTTTATAAATCTCATCATAGGATTTGCAAACGGTAATATCTCTTGACAGAGTCAGTGCATTCTTAACAGACAGATATGGATCAACACCATATACATCCATTCCGAGACGGTTCGCTGCATTGGCAACCAGCACCCCAATAGCACCCAGACCGATCACACCCAGCTTCTTTCCCTTAATCTCTGTTCCCGCAAAGTTCTTTTTTGCCTTTTCCATAGACTTCGCAATGTTCTCATCAGATGCATTTTCCTTTACCCAGTCAATACCGCCAACAATATCACGTGCCGCCAGGAGCATACCGGAAATCAGAAGTTCCTTTACACCGTTGGCATTGGCACCTGGTGTATTAAATACAACGATTCCCTTATCTGCACATTGATCCAGTGGAATATTGTTGACCCCGGCACCTGCTCTTGCTATAGCACACAAGTTATCGGAAAGCTCCATATCGTGCATAGCAGCACTACGCACCAATACTGCTTCCGCCTCTGCAAAATCCTCTGTCTTAACATAATCCTCTGTCAGATTATCCAATCCCACTGCCGCAATGGGATTTAAACATGTATACTTAAACATTACGCATTTTCCTCCTCAAACTTCTTCATAAACGCAACCAGTTTTTCGACGCCTTCCTTTGGCATTGCATTATAAATGCTGGCTCTCATACCGCCAACTGTACGGTGTCCTTTCAGATTGACAAAACCAGCTTCTGTTGCTTCCTTCACAAATTTCGCATCCATATCCGCATCACCTGTGACAAAAGGAACATTCATCAGAGAACGGTCTTCCTTTACAACAGTCCCTTGAAAGAGCTTGCTTTGATCCAGATAATCATAAAGAATCTTTGCCTTCTCTTCATTTTTCTGCTTCATCACCTCTAAGCCGCCCATCTTCTTGAGCCACTTAAATACTTTTCCACAGATATAAATGCCATATGCGGGTGGTGTATTATATAGGGAATCTGCATCTGCATGTGTCTTATACTGCAACATGGTAGGAGTGCCTGGAAGTACATCTTCTGTAATCAGGTCTTCTCTCATAATGACAATAACTACACCTGCAGGCCCGATATTCTTCTGAACACCTCCATAAATAATACCATACTTAGATACATCTACTGGCTCGGAAAGGAAACAGGAGGACACATCTGCAACCAGCGTCTTACCCTTTGTATTTGGAAGTGTCTTATACTTGGTACCATAAATGGTATTGTTCTCGCAGATATATACATAATCTGCATCCTCTGAAATTGGCAGATCAGAACAATCTGGAATGTAAGAGAATGTCTTATCTTCAGAGGAAGCAATCTTATTTGCCTTTCCATACTTGGAAGCCTCCTGCCATGCCTTCTTAGCCCACTGGCCAGTTACAATGTAATCAGCAACCTTGTTCTTCATCAGATTCATCGGAATCATGGCAAACTGCTGTGAAGCACCTCCCTGGAGAAACATTACCTTATAATTATCTGGAATGTTCATCAACTCTCTTAAATCCTTCTCAGCAGTCTTGATGATATCATCATAAACCTTAGAACGATGGCTCATTTCCATAACAGACATACCAGATCCCTGATAATCCATCATCTCATCTGCTGCTTCTTTTAATACTTCTTCCGGTAATACCGCCGGACCGGCTGAAAAATTATACACTCTGCCCATTTCTATGTGCCTCCTTATTTTGTAGTGTAAAAAATGTGATTTATCCAAACTGCTCCCTCATATGTATTACATCAGTCACAGTTATCTGCTTTCCTGCACCTTATTTTTCCTTCAGGTCATCCTCATCAAATACATCTTCCAGATTCTTGCCTGGTGCAACCATTGGAAATACTTTATCATCGCTTTCAATGACACAATCGATCACTACAGGAACACCTGCCGCAATCGCCTCTTTTAACACAGGCTCTACCTCTTCCATTTTGGTAATACGGTAAGCCCTGGCTCCCATCGCCTCTGCCAGCTTCACAAAGTCCACCTGATCCTTTAATATGGTATGGGAATATCTCTGTCCATAGAACAATGTCTGCCACTGACGTACCATCCCCAGAACAGAATTATTAAACACCAGCTCGATCACCGGAATATTGCTTCTGGTGGCAGTGGCAATCTCATTCATATTCATCCGGAAACAACCGTCTCCGGCAATATTGACAACGGTTTTATCCGGATTCCCGATTTTGGCACCCAGAGCTGCCCCCAATCCGTATCCCATCGTTCCCAGTCCTCCAGAGGTAATCAGGGTACGTGGCTTACTGTATTTATAATACTGTGCCGCCCACATCTGATGCTGTCCTACCTCTGTAGTAATAATCGCATCGCCTCCGGTGAGCTCATACAGCTTTTCTACAATATATGGTCCTGTCAGTCTTTCGTGACTATAGGAAAGCGGCAATGCCTTCTTTCTTTCCATCACCTTCTCCATCCAATCCGGATGGGAAAGCTGTTCCAGTTTGGAATTAAAAATGTCTAAAACTGATTTGATATCTCCAACAATACTGACATCCACCATAACATTCTTATTGACTTCTGTCGCATCCACATCTACCTGGATGATTTTTCCCTTTTTGGCAAAGTTCTTAGTTACACCCGTCACTCTGTCAGAAAAACGGGAACCCAGTACCACTAAAACATCAGCCTCACCAATACTTAAATTGGCTGTTTTCGTTCCATGCATTCCCAGCATCCCTACATAACGGTCATCTGTACCTGGAAATGCTCCTTTTCCCATCAGACTGTCCGTTACAGGTGCATCGATTCTGTTCACAAATTCCATCAGTTCTTTGTCTGCACCGGAAAGAATCGTACCACCGCCCACAAAGATCATCGGCCGCTTTGCCTTACGAATCAGTTTCAAAGCTTTCTCTATCTCCGCAACCTCTATATTTTCAGTGGAACGGGCAATGAGCTTTGGAACCTCCGGTATAAATTCTGTCTTATTCGCAGTGACATCCTTGGCAATATCGATCAACACCGGTCCCGGACGTCCTGTCTGTGCAATTTTAAATGCACGGCGCAATGCCTTTGCCAAGTCCTTTACATCCTTTACGATGTAACTATACTTGGTAATCGGCATCGTTACTCCGGCGATATCCACCTCCTGAAAGGAATCCTTTCCCAAAAGAGAAACTCCCACATTACAGGTAATCGCCACCATTGGCACGGAATCCATATATGCTGTGGCAATTCCAGTGACCAAATTGGTTGCACCTGGTCCACTGGTGGCCATGCAGACACCCACCTTACCGGTAGATCGGGCATAGCCGTCTGCCGCATGAGATGCCCCCTGTTCATGAGATGTTAAGATATGTGTAATTTCATTCTGATGGCGGTACAGCTCATCATAAATATTTAAGATCGCTCCTCCTGGATATCCAAAAACCGTATCAACGCCCTGTTCCTTCAGGCACTCCACCACGATTTGAGACCCCGTCAACTGCATGAATCTTTCCTCCATTTCATCACCAGAACATTTTTTTCTTATTTCCGGCTCGTATTATTAATTCATTCGTAAGATAGCACCCTTATCAGCAGATGTTACCATGGAAGCATATCTGGCAAGATATCCCGTCTTTACCTTTGGCTCCTTTGGTGTCCATTTTGCTTTTCTGGCTGCCAGCTCTTCGTCAGATACCTTCACATTGAGAGTGTTTTCCGGAATATTAATGGAAATGATATCTCCCTCTTCAATCAATGCAATCGGTCCGCCTACTGCTGCTTCCGGTGAAATATGACCAATGGAAGCCCCACGGGATGCACCGGAGAAACGTCCGTCTGTAATCAATGCTACACTGGAACCAAGTCCCATACCGGCAATAGCAGAGGTCGGATTTAACATCTCTCTCATTCCCGGACCACCCTTTGGTCCCTCATAACGGATTACGACAACGTCCCCCTCTACAATGTTACCACTCTTGATTGCATCAATGGCATCTTCCTCACAGTCAAAGACTCTTGCTGGTCCTTCATGGACCATCATCTCAGGTACTACAGCAGAACGCTTAACAACACCGGAATCCGGTGCAATGTTACCGCGAAGCACGGCAATTCCACCTGTCTCACTGTATGGATTATCAATCGGACGGATTACCTCTGGATTTCTATTTTCACAGCCAGCGATGTTTTCACCAACTGTCTTGCCGGTAGCTGTGATCAAATCCGTCTTTAACAGTCCCTTTTTATTTAACTCGTTCATTACAGCATAGACACCGCCTGCTTCATTGAGCTCCTCCATGTAAGTATGTCCTGCCGGTGCCAGATGGCAGAGGTTCGGTGTACGGGCACTGATCTGGTTTGCAATATCCAGATTCAGTTCTACCCCAGCCTCGTGTGCAATGGCAGGCAGATGAAGCATTGTGTTGGTAGAACATCCCAGTGCCATATCTACAGTCAATGCATTCATAAATGCATCCTCTGTCATGACATCTCTTGGACGGATATTCTTCTCCAAAAGCTCCATAACTTTCATTCCGGCATGCTTTGCCAGTTTAATTCTCTGGGAATATACTGCTGGAATGGTACCATTTCCCTGAAGTCCCATTCCAATCGCCTCTGTCAGACAGTTCATACTGTTGGCCGTGTACATACCAGAACAGGAACCACAAGTAGGGCAGGCATTGCATACATAATCATCTACCTGTTCTTCTGTCATTTTTCCTGCTGCATGGGCACCAACTGCCTCAAACATAGAGGAAAGACTTGTTTTCTTCCCCTGTACATGCCCGGCAAGCATTGGACCACCACTGACAAATACAGTAGGAACATTTAATCTGGCAGCTGCCATCAAAAGCCCCGGTACGTTTTTGTCACAGTTTGGAACCATAACCAGCGCATCAAACTGATGTGCCAATGCCATACATTCGGTAGAATCACAGATCAGATCTCTGGTCACCAGAGAATATTTCATACCGGTATGTCCCATGGCAATCCCATCACATACGGCAATTGCCGGGAATACGATCGGCGTACCTCCAGCCATGGCAACTCCCATTTTAACGGCTTCTACTATCTTATCCAGATTCATATGACCTGGTACAATATCATTCTGTGAGCTTACAATACCAACTAACGGCTTCTCAAGCTCTTCTTCTGTAATACCCAGAGCATTAAACAATGAACGCTGAGGTGCTGTCGCCATCCCCTTTTTTACTGCATCACTTCTCATATTTTCCCTCATTTCTGCGTTGTCTTATCTGTATAAACAATGTTTGTGCCGCAACGCAGACACAAACCCGCTGGTTGAAAGATTTCTTTCAACCTTTTGGTCTCCTGTCTCTTTTTCCCTGCTCCCATTCTTTTGCATCTCTGATGCCATCCCGAACAGCAACACGGATTATTTCATACAAAATCCAATATCCAATCCCTGCACAACACAATGCAACAATTACTGTCACCATATATGTTCTCCCTCGTTAAACACACCTCTTGACCTGTCTATCCCAACGCAGTCAAAAGAATCAGATGCGCTCGGCAATCAGATCTCCCATCTGGGTGGTTCCTACCTGTATCTTGCCCTCATCCATAATGTCTACGGTGCGGTAGCCTTCCTTCAACACCTGTTTCACCGCGTTTTCAACAGCATCTGCTTCCTCTTCCAGATCAAAGGAATAGCGAAGCATCATTGCTGCGGAAAGAATCGTTGCAATCGGATTGGCGATGTCCTGACCGGCAATATCCGGCGCAGAGCCATGACTCGGCTCATACAGTCCCAGTTTGGTTGCTCCCAGACTAGCTGAAGATAACATACCAATAGAACCGGTCACCATACTTGCCTCATCCGATAAAATATCACCAAACATATTCTCTGTCAAAATCACATCAAACTGCTTTGGATCACGAACCAGCTGCATTGCGCAGTTGTCCACCAGCATATCAGTCAGTTCTACTTCCGGATATTCTGCAGCTACTTCCTTCACTACCTTTCTCCAGAGTCTGGAAGAGTCTAATACATTTGCCTTATCCACACTACAAACCTTTTTATTTCTCTTCATCGCCACATCAAATCCCCATTTTGCAATACGGCGGATTTCATTCTCGTCATATGTAAGGGTATCAATGGCTTTTTTCACCCCATTTTCCTCTATGGTCCTGCGCTCTCCAAAGTAAAGACCGCCAGTAAGCTCACGCATTACTACAAAATCAAATCCGCCCTGGGTAATCTCTTCCTTCAGCGGACAGGCTCCGGAAAGCTCGTCAAATAATATCGCCGGACGGATATTGGCATAAAGTTCCAGACCTTTCCGGATCTTTAACAGCCCTGCCTCCGGACGCTTCGATGGCTCGATCTGATACCAGTTGGACTGTCCCACATTACCACCGACAGCTCCCAGCAGTACAGAATCACACTGCTTTGCAGCCTCCAGGGTCTCATCGGTCAATGACTCACCATAGACATCGATCGAACAGCCTCCCATCAATAATTCTTCATATTCAAAAGTATGACCATACTTCTGACCAACCTTGTCCAATACTTTACGTGCCTCTCTCACAATCTCCGGACCGATACCGTCACCGGGAATTGCAGCAATCTTATACTTCATAGATTCGCTTCCTTTCTCTTTTCCTGAACAAACCGTGTTTTCCACTGACTCATGGATACTGACTGTGCAGACAAAGCCATGATAGTCAATCAGCTTATAAAACACGCTAGTTTATAGTGTAACTATAAATCTTTTTGGTGTCAAGTAGCAGAAAAAGGAACACCATAAAACAGATTTTTACATTCCATTTTATGGTGTCCTTTTTTTCTATAAAAATTTTCTATCTGTTCTTTTTCCTGGATACACCGATGGTAATTCCTGTGATTGCGGCAACAGCAGCAACCAGGATCACACCGATTGAAATGTTTGTTCCTTTGCTGTTTTTTTCCAATTTCCCAGCCTCTGTTCCCAGCCCTTCCTCATTCACCTTAACATTCTCCAGATCCGGTGTAGGAGTAGCCGCAACAGTCTCTGGATTGTCATAATGAAATCCACTCACTGTAAAGGTAATCTCAATTTTATTGGTGGAATCCTGCGGAACACAATTGGTATCCATCGAGTCCAGATCACTGCGCCAGTGATTAATGGCAATCAGACAACAATTCCCTGCCGCATAGGCATCTTTATCAATATAAGGCTCTTCCCAGGTTTTCATCTCTCTGCCGTCAATGGTGACTGTCATATCAGAGAAGGTAATGGCGCCAGTGTCCGGAATATCCGTCGCTACCTGAAGCTGGCTGAACTCTTTCTCTCCCAAAAAGTCACCATTCTCCAAAGTAACGGTATAGGTTCCATTTCCTTTAATCTCTGCATCTGTAAATACGCCATCCAGAGCCTTATAATCCTTGCCACCATAAGCTCCTGTAGCAAGCTTGCTCCACTCCTCTTTTCCATAATATTCATCATGGTAATATCCAAAGCGGTAAACCCATTCAAACGTATCTGTCTGTAACCCCAGCGCCGCATGATAGGTACCATCCAGATCCACCTCTTTCGCTGGCTCTTTCGTGGCTTTCTTTTTCTTTGCTGCCGCTGCATCGATTCCTGTCAGCATGGAAAAAATCAATGCCGCTGCCAGTGTCACCCCAAAGATCCGCTTGAAATTCCCCATAAGCTCTCTCCTTTCTATTTGCCCGATGGTACGGATTTAAACCGTTGGGCCAACCTATTTATCCCATACCATAATGGTCTTTCCCATATTTTTCTGATTATCCAGCTCAAATGCCCGGTTCATATCCTTAATAGTACGTACCGGAACTTCCGCCCCAACAATATTGCTCAGATAGTTGATAATCTCCGGATTGCTCTGGTACAGTGCCACAGTACGCTCGAAATCCTCTCTTCCACTCCGGCTGCTTCCGAACATACGAAGACCCTTTTCCAGGATCATTCTGGTATTGATCGGAACCGGATATTCTGATACCCCAAGAATAGACATGGTTCCTTCCGGATGGATGTGGTCGATCATCTGATTGATCGCCTTCTGAGATGCATCTCCCCCGACACATTCAAATGCATGGTCTACCATCAGGTCCTCTGGAATATTCATAACATTAATGGTTGCATCCGCAAAGGTAAAGGAAGACAGTTTCTCCTCGCTGACACCAAATACATAGAGCCTGGTATCTGGAAAAGTTGCTTTAAACAAAATAGATGTGATATATCCCAGATTGCCGTCTCCCCAGATCCCCACTGAATTTCTGCGTTTGTGAGCAAACCGGTCAAACCGCAGGACAGCATGCATGCTTACAGATACCAGCTCGGTAAAGGACGCAACCACTTTATCAATAGACGGATCAAGACGTACAACACGGTCATGGGGCAATGCTACATGCTCCTGCATAAAACCATCAAAGCCGCTGGCACGGAACTTACTGGAACGCAGATAATTTTCTGCGATGATCTCATCCTGCTCCACTGGTGTATTGGGAATCATAATGACAGATTCCCCAGGCTGAAATATTCCCTTGGGATCAAAGACTACATCTCCAATTCCCTCATGGATCAACGCCATAGGAAGCTTTTTCGCCAGTACTTCTGCCGGACGTACTCCCTGATAATAACGCTGGTCTGCATGGCAGATAGATAGATGGGTCGGTCTTACAATGACCTCTCCTCCATGCAGATCAATATCCTGAAAAGACACCTCAAATCTTCTTGGAGCCACTAAACGATATACTGTATTTAACATATTAACCTCATTTCTTTTTCCCAGAACAAACTCTTTTTAAACCAGAAGAACTCTTCTGCTTCACAGAGATTTATTTATCATTTTTTTCCGACTTCTCATTTAATAAAGATTCTGCCACACGCAAATCATATGGATAGGTAATTTTAATATTGTATACCTCTCCCTCTACCAGATGCACCTTTTCTCCCTTGATCACAAAAATCTTGGCAGCATCCGTTAAAATCTCTTTTTCTGCCTCTGTAAGGGAGTGGTATAACTCCTTCAGTTTCTTTGCACCAAAGGTCTGAGGTGTCTGTCCCTGATACATTTTTGCACGGTCCGGAACACTGGTAATACATTCTCCGTCCTCACTGTTTACAATAGTATCCGTAGCCGGAATAACAGTATCACAGGCACCATACAGTTTTGCATATTTGATATTCTCTTCAATTATACGGTACGTCAGGAACGGACGAACGGAATCGTGGGTTACAATAATGGTATCCTCATCCAACCCATATTCCTTCTCAATATAATCAATAGAATTCATGATCGTTTCATTTCGGGTGGAACCACCTTCCAGAACTTTCACTCTGGATGCTCCCTCTCCCAGATATTTTTTGATCAGATTTTTCGTATGCTCTATCCACTGCTTTGGGCAAAGAACAATCAGCTTTTCAAAAGCATCGTGTACAATAAACTTTTCAATTGTATGAATCAGGATTGGCTTATTGCCTACCTTCAAAAATTGCTTTGGCTTCTCCACATTCCCCATACGGCTTCCTACACCGCCGGCCAGTATTACTCCAAATACCATATCAACGATCTCCTTTTTCTATTTATTCTCATTAATGTAATTGATCAATCCCTCTGCCTTGATAATCTTCTGCATAAACGGAGGGAATGCCTGTCCCTGATACTCCGTTCCCTTTGTCTTGTCATAGATTTTTCCGCTATCAAAATCAATCTCTACCTCATCACCTGCTTCAATTTCCTTTGCCGCTTCCGGACACTCAATAATCGGCAGCCCGATATTGATGGCATTACGGTAAAAAATACGGGCAAAGGTCTCTGCAATAACACAGCTGATACCAGATGCCTTTATCGCAATCGGCGCATGTTCTCTGGAAGAACCACAGCCAAAATTTTTGTTGGCTACCATAATATCCCCTTTTTGTACACGATGAACAAAATCAGGATCAATATCCTCCATACAGCTTTTTGCCAGTTCTGCCGGATCAGATGAGTTCAGATATCTTGCCGGAATAATTACATCTGTATCTACATTATCTCCATATTTGTGAACAGTACCATATGCTTTCATATATTTCCTCCAATCCTGCGCTTCAATTTATGGTAAATCCCCATAATTTTCCATACGCATTTAAAAATCATTTTAAATTACAGTCCCAGATCTGATGGCTGGGAAATCTTCCCTGTCACTGCACTGGCCGCTGCCACTGCCGGACTTGCCAGATAAACTTCTGATTCCACATGTCCCATACGTCCTACAAAGTTCCGGTTTGTGGTGGAGACTGCACGTTCTCCGGCAGCCAGGCAACCCATATGACCTCCAAGACATGGTCCACAGGTTGGTGTACTTACAATAGCTCCTGCGTTGATAAAGGTCTGTACCAATCCTTCTTCGATTGCCTGCATATATATCTTCTGGGTTGCAGGGATCACAATCGCACGGACATGGTCTGCTACCTTACGGCCCTCCAGTACCTTTGCCGCCTCCCGAAGATCAGAAATACGCCCATTAGTACAGGAGCCAATCACTACCTGATCAATCGAAACATCACCAGACTGTGCTACTGTCTTGGTATTTTCCGGAAGATGCGGAAATGCCACTGTTGGCTCCAATGTACTTAAGTCAATGGTATACACTTCATCATACACAGCATCCTCATCTGCTTCATAGACAGTATATTTTTTCGTAGAATGCTCTTCCATATAAGCAATGGTCTTTTCATCCACTGGAAAGATACCATTTTTGGCACCAGCTTCGATTGCCATATTTGCAATGGTAAAACGGTCATCCATAGAAAGACTTGCAACGCCTTCCCCTGTAAACTCCATTGACTTATAAAGAGCACCATCTACACCAATCATACCAATAATATGAAGGATGACATCCTTACCGCTGACCCATTTGGACAATTCACCCTTTAACTCAAACTGAATGGCAGACGGCACCTTGAACCATGCCTGTCCTGTAATCATACCACAGCCCATATCCGTGCTTCCTACACCAGTAGAGAAAGCTCCCAGTGCACCATATGTACAGGTGTGGGAATCTGCACCGATACAGACATCGCCCGCTACGATCAATCCTTTTTCTGGAAGAAGAGCATGTTCAATCCCCATCTGTCCTACCTCAAAATAATTGGTAATATCATGCTCCTTTGCATATTCTCTTACACATTTACAATGCTCAGCCGATTTAATATCCTTATTCGGTGTAAAATGATCTGGTACCAGAGCCACTTTATCTTTATCAAAAACAGTCTTTTTATTCAGCTTTTCCACTTCATGAATAGCTACCGGCCCTGTAATATCATTGGCAAGTACCAAATCCAGATTTGCTTCGATCAACTGCCCTGCCTGAACAGATTCCAGACCGGCATGAGCTGCCAAAATTTTCTGTGTCATTGTCATTCCCATATTCTTTTCCTCCATTCTCTTATTAAACCTTGACGCCTATTGTAACACAAAAAACATATTATGTCACATTTTCACATAACTTCTATCAATCTTTACTACCAAATAGATGTCCGGATAGACTTCCTTCAACATATTTTCCAATTGGCTGAGCAGATCATCATCCTGTATCCTGCAATCATAAGGAACCAGAATATCAAAAATCAGATTGATATGAGTTGGTCCTTTTACCATACGAAAATCGTGGAGTGACAGTGTTGTGTCTATCTGATGAAGCTTATCTACTGTCATTTTTTTCATTTCTGTCGTTTCTTCATCCTTGGTACAGATGGGATCCATATGAATCACAGCATCACATCCAAGCATACTGCAAAGTTCTTTTTCTGCTGTATCAATAGTATCATGCAGCGCAATGATATCCCCCTCTGCCGGTACCTCTGCATGAAGAGAGATCATCACTCTGCCCGGTCCATAATTATGCACCACCAGATCATGGATTCCCTGAATCTCTTCAAAGGAAAGTACAATCTCTTCAATCTTTTTTACAAAGTCAGCCTCTGCCGGTTGTCCAAGAAGAGGATCTATCGTTTCTTTTGCTGCACTGAGGCCTGCATAAAGGATAAAAAATCCCACTAGCGTACCACAGTATCCGTCTATCTGTATCCCCGTAAAATGAGCCACCAGGGTAGCGATCAGTACCACACAGGTCGCACAGGTATCGCTGATGCTGTCCATAGCAGTAGCAAGCATTGCTGCACTGTCAATTTTCTTTGCTACATTCCGGTTATAAAAAAACATATATAGCTTCACCGCAATGGAAACTCCCAGGATAATAACTACCATTATATTAAATTCTATTTCTGATGGATGTAGTATTTTATTAAAGGAACTCTTTAATAGCTCCACTGCCATCAGCAAAATGGCTATGGCCACCAACAGCCCCGACAAATATTCAATCCGCCCATGCCCAAAAGGATGGTCCGTATCCGGTTTCTGTCCTGCCATCTTAAATCCCAGAAGCATGATCAGGGAGGAACCTGCATCCGACAGATTGTTAAATGCATCTGCAGTAATGGCAATGGAATTGCTGATCATTCCAGCCAGAAACTTTCCTAAAAACAATAAAATGTTTAAACCGATCCCTACACTGCCGCATAACACTCCATATGCCTGTCTTACCTTTGCTGACTGATAGTTTTTGGAATCTTTGATAAACAAATTTGCGAAAAATGATATCATTACATCAGTCACTCCAATCTTTCTATAATTCTATTTACACAAAAACTACTTTATTCTATAACAATTTCCTCCCGAAACCTTTGCTTCTTTCACTGCTTTTTGGGCACGCTCATACAGATTCTGGAAAATCTCTTCATCGCCTGTGTTCATTGTGACTCCAGCAGAAGCACTGATTGTAGATCCATCCGGCAATGTGATCAACTGGATATGCTGCAGCAGCAGATGTATCCTCTTTTTTAATTTTTCTAATTCATATACATCGAGAAATAATATCAGAAATTCATCCCCATTCATCCTTCCGATCAAATCGGTCTGGCGGCATCCTTCCTTCAGCACATCAGCAAACTGTCTTAAAATCCGGTCTCCCATCTGATTTCCAAAATGCTCATTTACCAAATGGAAATCATCAATATCCCAGATACACAACACTTTATGTGCATGCTCTTCCCTGCGGTCCTGCAATAATTCATCTGTCATCCGCGCAAAGGCATATCGGTCAAATACACAGGTCAGGGTATCCACTTCCGCATTTGCGCGCATGGCAATCTCCTGTTCCATCTCCAACGTTACATCATTGGAAAAACCAAGAGCCTCCAACGGCTTTCCCCTATCATCAAACCGGTTAATATACGTAATTTTTTCCCAGCACCATGGTGAATCCACTGAAACTCTGGCGCAGAACACCCCATCTACCTTTTTTACTCCTGCCTGAATCTTTCCATACATCTTCAAAAATTCTTTCTGGCTGTCAGGATGTATCAGCTGATTTTCCACAAAATACTCTGGTACATTTCCTATCTCTTCGCTCTGCATATATCTTTCCGGCAAAATATCATTCCTCAACAATACTACGCTTTTACTGCTGGCATTATACTTCCAGCACATGGTTCCTGCCTGCTTAATAATCACCTGCAGCTGTTCATTCAAATCGTTCACCTGTTTTACCAGCATCTGCACCCGCTTTTTTCTTTTCCAATTCCAGATTGCTGTGAAAACAAATAGAAGCGAAACAAAAACCACCAAAATAAGCAACAACCAAAATACTGCCACGGGATTAGAACGTGCAAACTCACTAACTGATATTCTCTCTGAATAGTTCGTTACTTTCATTTTACTACTTTCCTTTCCTGCCACGAGGTGTTTTAAAAAGGAGGCTGTTCCGAAACCCTCTTTCAGAACAACCCCAGTCATTTCATCCTAATTTACTTATATTCTTCTACCTTCTGATTAATCTCATCAAACAGCTTCTGCTTCAGCTTCATAACAGAGTCAAATGCTTCCTCCACCGGAACCATCTCTTTCACTGTCTTATCTCTGGTGGTAAGTTCTACACAGGATTCTTTCAGATTTCTTGGACTTACAACAACACGAATTGGTGCTCCGATCAGATCGGCATCCGAGAACATGGCACCCGGCCGAACATCCCTGTCATCATAGATCACCTCTGCACCTGCATTCAAAAGCTTCTGATATATATCATCTGCTGTCTTCTTTGTCTCCTCATCATCGACACGCAGACAGCATACCTCAACCTCCCATGGTGCAATGGAAATCGGCCAGATCGGACCATAATCATCATGATGAGCCTCACAAATCGAAGCAGCCAGACGTCCTACACCAATTCCATAGCAACCCATGATCGGATAATGAAGTTCACCCTTTTCATCAGTATACTGCATATTCATCGCCTTTGTATATTTTGTACCCAGCTGGAAAATATTTCCCACCTCAATACCACGTTTGATGGTAATTGCCGGCTTGCCACAACAAGGACAGATACCTCCCTCCTGGATTTTGGAGATATCCACATAAGAAACCTCCCCCAAATCTCTTTCCAGATTTAGTCCAGTATAGTGATACCCTTCTTTATTGGCACCAGCAACCATAGAAGAAACTCCCAAGAGGGATACATCGATGAACACCTGGGCATTTGGTGTAATTTCGTATGGTCCGATATAACCAGCCACCAGACCACAGTCCTCTGTGATTTCTGCCGGATGAATTTCTTCTCCTACTATATTGCGGAGTTTTGTTTCATTTACCTCGTAATCTCCTCTGACAAAAGCAACTACATAGGAATCATCTGAATTTTTCTGATATACTACTGCCTTGCAGGAGGATTTCACATCACTCTTTAAATAATCACAGACATCTTCGATCGTCTTACAATCCGGAGTTTCCATGCATGCAAGCTCTTCCTCCTGCCCCGCCTGATTCGTTACCATGTTTTCTGCTGCTTCCATATTGGCTCTGTAATCACATTCTGTACACAATACAATGGAGTCCTCACCTACCGGAGTCAGAAGCATATATTCATGCGACAGATTTCCTCCCATCATACCGGAGTCAGAAGCTACTGTAACTACCTCAGGAATTCCCGCCCTCTGGAAGATACGGTTATATGCATGATAACAGACATCGTAATACTTCTCCAGGTCCTCCTGGGAAGTGTGGAAAGAATAAGCATCCTTCATTGTAAACTCACGTACCCGGATCATTCCAGCTCTTGGTCTTGCTTCATCACGAAACTTTCTCTGCAGCTGATAGATCATAAACGGATATTTTGTATAAGTCTGGGCGTATTCCCTTACCAGATGTACTGCTGCTTCTTCATGGGTCATACCAAGTACCAGCTTGGAATGATTTCTATCCTTAAAACGCAACAGTTCATTTCCTACACTTTCATAACGACCGGACTCTTCCCAAAGATCAGCCGGTATCACCACTGGGAAAAGCACTTCCTGACCGTCAATAGCATCCATTTCCTGACGAATGATCGCCTCAATCTTTGCTGTCACTCTCCGCAACGTAGGAAATTCTGAATAAATCCCATTGCCCACATACTTCATATAACCGCCGCGTACCATCAAAGCATGACTGTCGATAACACAGTCCGCTGGTCTCTCTTTAAATCTGGAACCTACTAATTTTGATACTTTCATTTTATCCTTTACCTCCATGTTCTTTCACGCTGGGAATGCTCCACAGCAGATTTCTGCAAAGAAAAAACCCTAAACCAGTCTTCTTGGTTTAGGGCGAATATTCATCCGTGTTACCACCTAAATTCAGGTCATGCCTGCACTCTATGTATCCTTTTTTCTGCTGGATACCTGCCTGCTAACGGTGGCTGCCGGTATGGTTTCCTTTCATCTGCAAAATTCACCATACAGCTCCCGGACTGGTTCAGCACCTTCCACTAAAGCCTTGCACCAAACGGCTTCTCTCTAAAAACTTCCAATGCCTACTATTCCATTCACAGCTTTTAACTGATAATAGAAAACCACATCTTTTTCAGAAAGTCAAGAAAAATTTTTTAACCGTCAGGATGTCTTCCACAACACCTTACCCATGACGTGGCTTTTCTTTTACAATCTGGGCACAGCGCGCCATAACAGCTACAATCTTCGCTCTGGATTCACGCGACATACTTCCCACTTTCGTAAGTACTGCCCCCTTTTCTGTATTGACATATTTAGGATCTACGTTATTTAAAGTCAATGTCAGAAGGTCTGTCCTGCACATCGGACAAGTACATATCCCCAGATCATCTATATTTTCATTAATCTCCGCCTGAATGATATCCTCCATTACATTATGATAATTCTTCGTATCCCCAAGCGTCAGCATATTTTTTACTCTCTTTTTTACAATTTCCACATCGAACGGCTTTATGATCACATCATTTACTCCAAGAGCAAATGCACGTTTTACATTTTCTTTTTCTTCCAAAGAGGTCACGATCAGGACTGGTATCTTCTTATTCACCGGATGGCTCTGGATACACTCCACCATCTCAAATCCGTCCATCACCGGCATAATCAGATCAGAAATGATCAAATCTATCTCACCTGGATGTTTTTCCAGATAGGATAATCCCTCAACCCCATTTACTGCCACTTCGCAATGATAATGCTGCGAAAGCAAAGCTACCAGCATCTCTCGAATCATTTTGTCATCATCAATTATGAGTATGTTTTCTCTCTGCATCCTTCGTCCTTTCCTGCATCCCTATTTATATGCCTTTAATACATTTTCCACACGCCGTAATACGACCACTCTATGATACGGCTTACATATAAAGTCGGCAGCACCCATTTCAAGAACGGTTGCCTCCCCTTTTTCACCCGTCTGCGCTGTGATAATAACCGGTATCCCTCTCCACCGGCTATCTGCTTTCAACTGCTCCAAAAACTCATATCCATCCATCACCGGCATATCTAAATCCAGCAAGATCACTTCGATCCTTGCATGACTCTGCAATAAGTATTCCAGCGCAGCCATGCCATTACACGCCTCCACAATATCGTACTGTGTGCAGAAGATATCGGACAATGCCTTTCTGTTCATTTTCACATCATCCACGATCAGCATTACCCGGTCTTTCCCGTTCTCATGAACCAGAAGCTGCTCTTCTGGTTTTAATACCTCATCATTATCAATGGAAATTACTCTGGATTCCTCCATCAATTTAGAATATCCATCATATGGCATCGGCTTGGCAAAGAAATATCCCTGGACATAATTGCACTCCATCTTCCTCAGCATTTCCACCTGTTCCCCGGTCTCTACCCCCTCTGCCACCACAGACAGATTCATCCATTTCGCCAGATTGATAATAAAACTGATAATATTCCGGTCCTCTTCCTCCAGTGTTTCATGCTGCAAAAACTTCATGTCCAGCTTCACAATGTCAAGCGGAAGCTCTGACAACATATTGAGAGATGAATAGCCACTTCCAAAATCATCCATTTCAATAATAAATCCGTATTTCTTAAGCCTTTGCACCACTCTGATCAGTTGTTCCGAATTCTCTGTATAGGCAGTTTCAGTAATTTCCAAATGAAGATATTTACTGTCGATATTGTGCCTTTTCACAATATCCAGCAGAATCTCTGGTAAATCTTCCCTGTAAATGTCTTTTCGGGAAACATTGACAGATACCGGAACACATTTCTCGCCAGTCTTCAACTGTTCTTCCAGTATCTCACAGGTCTTGTCCCAGACATAATAATCCAGCTCCGTGATAAATCCATTTTGTTCAAACAACGGAATAAATTCACCCGGTGGCATAAACCCTCTCTGCGGATGGATCCATCGGACTAATGCTTCCGCACCTGCAATGGAATCGTCCTTCAAATCATACTTCGGCTGTAAATAAACCTGGAACTGTTGTTGCTCCAGTGCATTTTTCATATCATCTGTAATCTGCTGTTCTAATATCAGACGCTGTCTGATGGAATCATCATACCAGGCATATATGGTATCGTATTTTCCTTTTATGGAAGCTGCCGCCAGACATGCCCTGTCACACATAGCATACACAGGAACCTCACGGTTTCTAATTTCATATATTCCCATTTTGACACGGATTTTCATATCCAGACGGTATTTTTTCATTTCCTGCATCACATTTTGGGCAAAGTGTTCCAGTTTATCTCCAGAATGAGGAAGCAATATCAAAAAAACATCTCCAGCAGCACGGGCACAGATACCACGGTACGGTCTGGCAAACTGACTGATCACCTTTGCCACATAGCACAAAAGACGGTTTCCCTCCTCATTTCCGTATCTATCATTGATCAGCTTAAACTTTTCCAGATCCAGAGCAATAATATCATACTCTTTTGTATCGTTATCTGATAACTCCTTTGAAACAATACGATAAAAAGAATCTTTATTATATATTCCCGTCAACGAATCCTTTACCACCGCATTAACAATTGCCGCATTTTCCCGTAAACTGATCAGGTTTAAAATACGGTGTTTCACAATCTCACCTACAAACGGCCGTGAAATAAAATCAGATGCCCCCATAGATAACGCCTTCCGTTCGTTCTCCTCATCTCCTATCTGCGTCATTACAAGCACCGGAATCTTCGACCACTGAGGATGGTTTTGGATATGCCCCAATACCGTGTATCCGTCCATCACCGGCATAACAATATCCAACAGGATTGCTTCAATATTTTCATAATGCTCTTTTAATATATCCAAAGCTTCCTGTCCGTTTTCCGCATTAAGTATTCTATATTCCTGTCCCAGCAAATCCATCAGCATTTCCCTGTTTATCTCCAGGTCATCAATAATCAAAATGCTGTTTTCCGCTTCCATCCCCTTCCCTCCTTTCTTGAAAACAAAAAAGAGAATAACGAAATGTATTCTAAATAACTGTTGACGGTAATTCACCTAACAGAATCCATTTCGATATTCTCTCCCAAGCACGTTCCTTATCTCATTGAAACTATTGAAGTATCTAAAACTCTAATATCCCAATGAACCCTTTTCGCTTAGTATAGAACATTTTTAATATATTGTCAAAATTATCCACCATTTTATTCTTTTTCAATGGAAATACCTGGGAAAATAGAACCAATATCATCCAGATAGTCCTCTTCGATCATCTCCTCGTCCTCTTCCTCGTCATCTGAACAATCAAACCCCTCAATGGCACCGCTTTTCAACAATTGCCGGAAGCCTTCGGCTGCAATTTCATATTCGTTTTCATCCTCTATAGCAGAAATTTCCGGATTACCTTCTTCGTCCTCATCATAACGGAAAAGAACAACTTCTCCATCCTGCATTTCCCCATTTCCATCCAGAGGAAGCACTGCCACATATTCCGCAGACATTTCTTCAATTTCAAAGGCGGCAAGCATCTGTGCCTCCATCTCTTCTCCGTCTTCATCTGTCAAGGTTAACACAACCTCTTCCTCATCCCCAAAAAACATTTCTGTATTCTTATCGTTCATATAACATACCCCTTTCTTTCCTTGCTGTTCAATCTGCATTGTTATAATACCATACCTTCTTTCACTCGTCATCAAAAATCAAAAAAACGGCGGCGATGAGGCATAAAATATTCCTTAGTCTGTTCAAATTCCTTCTGTGATATTTCCTGGTCAGAAAATCCGGCACGTTCCAGAATATTCACACAATTGCTCTGTTCCTCTTCTGTCAGCTGCAGGAAATGTTGCTCACATAACCACTGTATCTGCGATCTGTAATTCACCTGCTGACTCAGCCCTGTCTGCCTTTTTGACATCTGATGGATATATCTCTGGTAACACATGACCAGCCGTTCATTCCTTCCTGCATGATGATACCGGATGTACTGGACTGTCTTTCGCACGATCCATTGCCCCAGCAATACGATCAGTATGACGGCAGACAAGAGAAAGGCAGTATTTCGTGAAACCTGCCGTGTCTCCTTATCAAAAATAATTCTTCCCCGGTTTTTGGATGTTTCTTCCTCTGTACGCTCCTCATTGCCTCCTTCCAGAAAACGCAGGAACATTCTCCACAGGCTGCTGTCAGACACTTCTTCTCCCGAATGAGGTGTAACTTCCACCACCTGCCAGCCCTGATTTTTATCATATACCTCTACCCAGGCATGGGCGTTGGCATCTGTGACATCTACCGATACGACACCTGTTTCTCCCAGCGGGGAATAACCATTATAATACTGTCGATATTCTTTATCGGATAAAACTTTTCCATCCTCAGATATGTCTTCTGCATCAATGGCATATCCTTCAATATATCTGGCAGGGATTCCAAAGTACCGGAAAATCAAAGTAGCAGCACTGGCAAAATGAGCACAATATCCTTTTTTATTTTTTTCCAGAAAATAATTGATGAAATCCTGTTTTCTCGGAGTTGCACCGGGACGGAAGGTATAGGGAATCTCCTCCTGATAATATTGGATCACCTGTTGTATTATTTCCTTTGGTTCTCCCGAAAATCCAGCTTTTTTGCAGAACTCTTCTATCACATCCTGGTTCTGCTCCGGAATCTCCAGCCAAACCTCCATAGATGTATTTTTCTTCTCAGAGTATTTTTCCCCCGCCAAATCCGGATAATACGTATATTCTTTTGTCTCTCCCGGATAGATAATCTGCTCTGATCTATCTGACTCTGTTTCCTCGGTATAATATGGCAGATACCTACCAATAGCAGCCGCCACATTTTTTATTTTCATTTTTCCTCTGGCTGATTTATCACGTCCTTCCTCATATGCCTTTTTTAACCGTTTTACAGTATCAATCCCATTCTCCTTTATCAGCTGTCCATCGTCCAGCCGGCTCCACCGGTTAGAATACGGCAGATAATCAGCTCCTGTAAATGTTTTCAGATAAATCCTGTCATCACTATAAGGAGCAAATTCCACTGTCAGATCGGTATTATAATCCAGACGGACTGCACTGATACCACCCAGTGTTCCATTGGTAAGCCCTCCTGTATTCGGATAAAAATTCAACAATCCCATAATTCCCAGGAGGGAAAGATTCTCCATCGTATCCATTGTCCGGATCTTAAGCTTACTCATAGGATGCGAATCCTGAAAGTTTTCTTTCGGATACAAAATCCCAACAAACTGGATCAGTACAAAACAAAACAGAAAGACCGCAGCAATCACCCCCGCCAGCACCCTTCCTGCATAAACATAACTGATCTGTTTTTTTCGGTTGTCAAACTGGTATCTGACATTATTTTCTGTCAAACGGTAATGACCATTTCCACGGATAATATAAGCTGCCAGCAGACCGGAGAGCAGCATCGCCGCATATCCCAGCGAAGGCTCCAGTTCTAAATATAGCGGCATAAGCAGGCTGCCCATACTAAGAGGGATTGTAATCACATACTGCATTCTTCTGGATATAAGGATATTCATCAAAATACAGCATACACTCCCTATATAACACATGGAAACAGTCACTGCCAGCCTGCGGTCAGAAATCTGTTCTCCAAAGCTGCGCATTGCATTACTTTCAAAAAAAGCGGATGCCTGCTCTGCCAGGTCATTGGCAACTGCATAAAATCCACTGTTGATATATTTGCGAAGACCAATTCCTGCCAGAAACATAACTATCAGCAGAAGAAAATACCCTATGTTTTCCCAACAGGTATTATAATACAGCAGCGAACAGAACACTGCACTCAAAAGAATCATTCCATGAACCATTCCCTGGTTGTAGCTGACATCCACAGCAGACAACAGGCTGCCGATCGTTCCCATGACGATCAGATACACCAGAATCCCTTTGAGGATTAAGGTAAATGCTCTGTTTTCCTGCTGTTGAAAATCATCCATCTTCAGCAGGATTCCCTCTGACAGGTAATTCTCTTCCTGACTGACTTTTCTTTTTCTTCTCTTTCTAATCATTTCCCAGCATCTCCACCTGCACTGTTCCATCCTGTTCCCGTACAACAAGATAAGAACTTAAAAACGGATAACAATTTTTCAGATACACTTCCAGCTTCTCATTCCTCCTCCTGGAAACTGGTGTCCGGAACAAATCACAAAATGCTTCGTCCAGATCCTGTATAGTACAAAACCGATACTCTTCAAATTCATACAAAGTCTGGTTCCAGCATAATAAGCAAACAGGAAGATTTTCCACTATCAATTCCCGGCATAATCGATATACCATCTCTAAAATCAATTCTGTCTGCTGTTTTTGAAAAGGAATCTCTGCCAGCATCACTATTTCATTTCCTGCCACAGCAATCCGTTCCTTTACCATCCATATCTCCTGTCTGGCAGAAAGCTTCCAATGGATATCCCGTATCCGGTCACCTGGAATATATTCACGGATATCGCTGACTTCTGCAAAATCACTTCCCTTGCTCTGACTCTCTTTTGTTTCGGCTGCTCCGGACAAAAAACCGGTGATCTCAATCCCCTCCGATTCCCCAAGGTCTGGGATAATGCAAACATCACATTCCGTATGGATCCCTGTTTCACAATAGACCATTCCAAGTATGTCCTGTATCCTCAGATGTTCACATTGAAAACGGATTCTTCCCAGGTTCTTTGCCTGAACTGGTAATTGCAGCACACTTTCCCCGTGCATCTTCACTGGCATAGAAACAGTAGTCATGGAAGATGTACCATAAAATAAATTTTCTGTCCTGAGCCGTATCCTGCAGTCCAGAGCACTATACCATAGCGGATTCTCTAACAGGAGTTCCACAAGCAGCACCTGCTCTCTCTCTGCTGTTTCCTGACTGCTTCGTATCACAGACTGTATCCGGTCCACAAGAAAAAGAAGTCCTGTTACAGACAAAAGCGGGCATACGGTCATTATAACAGCAGCCAGGCCTAAAAAGTAGCTGCGCAATATGATATAAAATACAATATCTGTCAAATACAGTAAAAGATAACTTATTATCCGGAAAGGACGAATTTTAATCTGCTTCTTTCGTTTCATCTGGCACCTCAAATCAAGTTGATTTCCCTCAACAGCGTGGACTTTTTACTTGGTGAAATAACTGCCGGATGCATTCCTCCACTGTTTTTCCTTCTGCTCTTGCACGGGAGCTTATTTTCACACGGTGCCCCAATACATCCGCTAAAACCTGCTGTACATCCTGGGCCGTTACAAACTCTCTTCCTTCCAGCAATGCCATAGCTCTTGCCATCCGCAGCAGTGCAATAGATGCACGGGGACTTGCCCCCGATGCAAAAAATTCATTTTTCCTCGTGGTCTCCACCAGAGAAACAATATAATCATAAATCGTATCATGGACAAACAGCCCCTGTGCCGCTATCTGCATCTCTTTCAGCTCATCCAGGGATATCACCGGCTGAACATGAGCTAACTGGTTCCACACCTCGCCCTTTAATAGGTCTACTGCATCTTTATGCTCCGGATATCCCATAGAAAGACAGATCATAAAACGGTCCAGCTGAGATTCCGGCAGCATCTGCGTCCCAGAAGAACCACTGGGATTCTGGGTCGCAATGACCACAAACGGCTCTGGAAGTTTTCTAGTCTTCCCTTCCACACTTGCCTGCCTCTCCTCCATAACCTCCAGCAGTGCTGACTGCGTCTTCGGAGAAGTTCTGTTTATCTCATCTGCCAAAAACAAATTGCAAAAAACAGTGCCAGGGTGAAACTCAAACTCCCTGCTCTGGTTATTATACATAGAAAATCCCAGGATATCACTCGGCAAAACATCCGGTGTAAACTGGACTCTCTTATAATCCAGCGAAAGTACTCTGGCAAAAGTAGTTGCCAGAGTAGTTTTTCCAACCCCCGGAATGTCTTCCATCAAGATGTGACCTCCACCTATCATGGCTGCCAACACCTTTTTTACTACATCTTCTTTTCCTTTAATCACCTGGTTTACTTCGTCCTGAATCTGCTGTATTTTTTCCTGATACATCGTTACCCCCAATTTTCATAATCTTCTAGAAAATGATGCACAACCCCATCCTTTTTGTAAGCAATCACCGTACTTAAATTTACATTTTCAACGCTGCGGAAAATATTGCTTTCTATATAGGGATTGATTTCCTTTAACTTTGCAATCAGCTGTTTGATTTCCTGCCGTTTGGATCGAGCAACCCCCTCACTGTCACAGGTAGTACAGGTATCTGTAAAACGACAGGCACACTGAATAAATTTAAGACCATTGTAATCTCTCCAGTTCTTAATATCCTCCTCCCGGATAAGATACATCGGACGAATCAGTTCCATTCCTTTAAAATTAGAGCTATGCAGCTTTGGCATCATAGTCTGTACCTGTGCACCATACATCATTCCCATCAATATGGTTTCTATGACATCATCATAATGATGACCCAGTGCAATTTTATTGCATCCAAGTTCCTGCGCCTTCCGGTACAGATATCCACGCCTCATACGGGCACATAAATAACATGGCGACTTCTCCACCTCATATACTGCATCAAAAATATGCGTCTCAAAAACCGTAACTGGTATCCCTAGAAGCTTTGCGTTGTCCTCAATGACTTTTCTGTTTAACGGACTATAGCCAGGATCCATTACCAAAAACACCAGTTCAAAATGGAATTTATTATGCTTTTTTATTTCCTGAAACAGCTTTGCCATCAGCATAGAATCCTTTCCACCAGAAATGCAGACCGCAATCCTGTCATTTTCCTGCACCAGCTGATATTCATTAATCGCTTTGGCAAACCGGCTGAAAAGACTTTTATGAAATTTTTTGCGGATGCTCTTTTCAATATCCTCCAGGGACTTTGTATTCTGTTCCAGATGACTGATAAGCCAGGAATTATAGCCACCCGTCAGATTATACGCATCATACCCGCTCTTGCACAATTTCTCCGTAATCTCTGCACTTACTTGACCTGTTTTACAATAGACAACCAACGGTTTTTTCCTGTCAATCTCCTTTTTCCTATCGTCTATCTCCGTATCCGGAATATGCAATGCTCCTGGAATACAACCATAGGCAAACGCCTCCTCCCGGCGTACATCCAGCAAAGTATATTCTTCTTTTTTCCAACGGCTCATTACCTGCTGCCAGCTGATATTTTTCTCTTCTTCCAACATGTGTCTTTCCTCATTTCCTCCAAAACGGACTATCTCGTTTTCATCCAATTCAATTATGACATGGAACCACTGGATGTGCAAGAAAGATAATTTTTTTTAAAACAGAAGCGTCTGCTGCTCCACATGGAATCTTGCTGCAATCATCGTTTCCTGCTCCTCACCCCGCAAATGTTCTCCCTGCAGATATTGGGTTCCCGCGCGAAGATTTGCCGCCACAAGGCTTAACACATAGATATTATCAAACCGGTTATAAATGGAATCTCCTCCCAGCCCGGACAGACAGATTAACTGGGTATTTGTCTTTTTTGCCATATCCATCAGCGGTTTGAGCAGATGAGCAGCATTGGTCTGGGCAAATGGATTGTCCATTACCAGAACCTTTCCCTCATTGCGGTCAGCAAAAATGTCAGCATCGTCCTTCCTCATATAGTACAGCAGACTGCTTAATACGATAAAAGCAGACAAAAATCCTTCCCCACCGGAATTTTTCGCTACATCTGACCAGCTGATAGGATATTCCTTCTGCTCTTCGATTTTGTATAATTGAATCGCAATATTTCCATTTCCCACCACTGTATCATAGAGATTCGAGGTATTGATGTAAATACCTGTCATTTCCTCCAGATTTTCATTCTGCTCCAGCAGTTCCAGACCGCGTCTGGTAATCTCTTCCAGTAAGTCCTGTACACGCAGAGCATAAGCCTCCTGGTTTTCCTCCCATTCCGGCAGTCTGATCTTCAACATTTTTACCGCACGGTTTCGTATCTGTATCGTGGAATTTCTGTCTATCTTTCCAAGGTTTTCATGAATCTCTTTGACATAATCTGTCAAAAGCTCAAGAATACGTTCTTTTTCTTTCGCTATCATGGAAATATCCACTTCCAGCTTTTCCATCATGCTTCCATAAGAATCCGTTATAATACCTATCTGTTTCATGAAATCCCCAGCACTGGAAACCATCCCCATCATCGTCTCCAGCGGTCTGGCAAAAAACTCCTCCTGAAAAGCTTCCATTCGTGCCATCTCGTTGAGCCTGTTCAAAAGTGCTTCCCTTGCTTCCATCTCTTCCCGCTGGCTGGCTTTATAATCCCTCAGCATGGTTCCTTTCAACCGGTTTAATTCTTCTTCAGTCATCTGTCCCAACTTCTGCACAAAAGACTCTTCCTGTAAAACCTTAAAATCTTCATACTCTGATAACGAAGCCAGATTACTTTCATAATTATTTATTTTATGATTCCATGCTGCCAGTTTCTGTTCCAGTTGTTTTCTCTGCTCCATGACTAAACTGCTTCTCTGGGAAAATTCCAAATTAGAAATCCGTTCTCTGCCAACAGGTCCCGTTCGTCCACATACCTGAATCATTTTACTGAACGCATCCTGGATTTTGGATTTAGCGATTTCCTTTTTTGTTTCCAGCTCATGAATCTTTTGTCCCTGAGCCGCCAGACGATGTTCCCTCTTCTGCAGCTGTTCTTCCAGTTCAAACATCCTGTCTCTGCTATAAGAAAGACTTCCAATAGTCTCCTCATTAAGCTGATATCTTTGCAGCAGGCTTTCCAGCTCACTACTCTGTCTCTGATATCTCCTCCGCTCTTTCATGAGCTGCTGCTCCAACAACTGGATTTCCTGGGAGAATCCCTGTGTCAATGCATCATACTGTGCTTCCATCTCAATCACTTCACCGTCTGACAAAACTGCTTCCCAGTCATCCAAATTGACAGCCTGCTGAAACTGCTGATAAACAGCCTGCTTTTCTTTTCTCTGCTGCAGCTTTTCCTTCTCCTGCATCTGTACTCTTTCTGCCTGGATAAATGCGCTCTTCACGGTATCCAGCTGCTCCTTTGCCACCTGAAGCTGTCCTTTCAGCTTTTCCATATTCTCCAGCCATTGTTCCAGTGTTTTTTTATCCTGCTGATAGCCCTGATAGCGTTTTACCAGTGCAGTAAAATCTGCTATCTGTGCCTGCGAAATCTGTTTTTTCTGATTTTCCTCAAGAATCTCATTTTCCAGCTGATGAAACCGTTTTTGAAGCTGACGTTTCTTTCTATCCAGCTGTTCCATCTGTTTCCAATATTCCTTCTGCTTCTTCTCTTCCTTTTCCAGACGCTGGATACTTTCCTGACGGTCCTCTTTGGTCACTGTCTGTTTTTTTATCAATTCCAATTTGGAAAAATAAGATGCATATTCTTCTTTTTTTATCCCAACTGCCCGTTTCTTCTTTTCCATCTCTGCCTGCTGAAGCTCCAGCAGATGTGCTCTTCCTCTTTCATCCAGCAGCTTCTCCTGAAAGTGCAGATAGAACCGGACATTTTCCAGCGTAAACACACTGGAATCCCCTTTCTTTGTATTCCTCTCCAGCTCTTCCCTTACAAGCATCGGAACTGGACTGGTGGTGTAAACATCTGCATCCAGCTGCTCCAGTTTTTCCATGTCCTTTGCTGTCAAAATAACAGAATATGGCAAAAACGGCTGTTTTCTTACCAGCTCCCTGTTTTCTTCCAGACTCCGCCCGTTTTTTCCAAGCCAGTCCATTCCGTAAATAACTTTAATCTCCTTCTGCTGTAGGTATTCTTCCAAATCAGCCGGAAGCTCCATCACTCTTCCTTTTTTCAGCAAGGCGGATGCCTGTTCCATCTGTTCCTGTTCCCGCTCCAGCTTCCGCCTTGCTCGGTCTATCTCTTCTAATTTCCGTTCTATCTCCTGCAGGATCTTTTCTTTCTGATACAACTCATGTTCTCCTAGCGAAAGATATTTTAACACAATGCACCTCTGCTCCAACTGCTCCTCATAATCCGCCAGAAGCACCTCCTGCTCCCTGATTTTTATCCGGGTTTCCTGCAGATCTTCTCTGACGCTTTCTCCGTCACGCTCCGCTTTCCGTATGGATTCTTCTGTCTCTTCCCGTTCTTTTATCCTTTTGGTAATTCCATTCTCTGTCTCCTGAAGGCTTTTCCTTTCTCTCTGTTCCTCCTCTTCCAGCATTCCACTTTCATAATCTCCCAGAATATTGCGCTCTAAGGAAACCTGATATTTTTCCTTAAAAGATTCTTCTGCGCCATCATAGGCAGTAATTCTTTCCCTCAGTCCGCCAGTTTTTGCACTTACCTCTGTCAGCCTCTGCTGGTATGCTTCCTGCCTCTGAGTCCAGCTTTCTTCCTTTTCCTTCAATTTTTCCAGATGTTTCCGACAGCCGGACAATGTTCCATTGGTTTCCTCTATTTTCAATGTATAATACTGATACAGCTGACTTCCCAGCCGATGGCGCTGCGGCTCCTTTTCCCGTTCATCCTGCCGGGATACCTGCAAACGACTTTCCAGCCGTTTACATTCTGCCAATGTCTCTCTTTTCTCTTCTAAAACCCGGACGCACTCCAACCGTTTTTTTTCGTCATGTAAATTCTGAACTTCTGCCTGAACCTGATTTCTTTCCAACACATATAATTCCCTGTCTCTGGCAAAATGCTCTTTTCTGTCCTCCTGCAGATAAATCTCATAAGATATCTTCTCATATTCTATCTGCTTCAATTCCTGCTCCAGCCGGCTTATTTTCTCCTGGATCTCAAGGGTTGTTTCCCCGGCTGCTTCACATAATTCCTGAAGTTTTTTCCGGAAACAGGCTATTTGATTCTCGTATTCCTTTCTCCGGTCTGTAACCGCAAGGTATTCCTCTCCCTGCTGGCTCAACTGGTCTGCCAGCTCCTGAAATTCACGAATAGTGGCGAGACGGGTGATTTTAGTCTGGTTTTCCCTATACTGCTTCACGTATTTCATGACAATATTCTGAAATTCTTTTACCCGGTTTGTCTCTTTATTTAACTTACTTTCCACCGCATCCAGAAACCACTTTTCTACCAGTCCTTTTTCATCCCGGCAATCGGAAAAAAGCTCCGAAAGACCAGATTCCTTTAAATTGACCTTTTTGATAATACTTTCCCACTCTTTATGATTGATCTGATATTCCTTCAGCTTCTCAAAATACATGCGGGATTGCGCCGGCTGGTTCATGGCATACAGATGAAATCTGCTGCCATTTTCCTTTTTCATCTCCTCAAAAATTTTCTTACAAGCTCCCCAGCCCTTCAACTTCATTCCATTTTCTGACTTTTCTACCACAGGCAGATGAAAAATATCCTGCTCACAGCGCTCACGATATTCACTGATAATATGATAGATCTCCAGTTCTTCCTGTAGCTCTCCCTCTGCGATTTCCTGGTTTTTCCGTACCATCATACCAGTCAGAACATAACCTGCATCACCATCCAGCACCCATTCCACAAGAATAAAGGTTGGCTTATTAGTGGTAAAATAGCTTTCAAAAGGCCGCTCTTTCGTATCCCGGTATCTCTTATGTACAAAGGGAGCAGTCATCATCTGTACCAGCACTGTTTTTCCACCTCCGTTGCGCAGAGACAGAAGGGTGCTTTCCCCGTTCATATGAAAGACTTCATCGCTGATTTTAATAGAATTGTTGTTGTAATTTAAATTGATAATCCGAAGTGTATTAATCTTACTCATCTGTTTCCTGTTCCTTTCCGGAATCCAGTCCCAGTACCCGGCGCACTCTGCTGTAGTTATTCTGGTTTAAAAGATTCCAGTCCATAAAGCTGTCCAGTTTTTTAGTTGTCTTGACCATTTCATCCCGCTCCACATACTCAACCAATCCCTGTTTTTGCAGAAACAGCAGAATCCGATGCATAAATCCCTCTTTCGTGGTTCTGGCACGGGAACCTCTCTCATCACTCCGGAGTGCGGTATAAGCCTCCAGCATATTGAAAAACGCCAGTCCGGTCCGCTCCTCTTCCTCCTCTGTCATATTTTCTCCTGCCTCCAGCAAACGGTCTGCCACCAGGTTCATCAGCTCTCCCACCCGGATATATTCCCGGGATTTGCTGCTGCTGCCCTGTCCATCATAAAATTCCACTAGAAGCGTCAGTATGACAAACTGAGACAGGTAATAGTCCTTGTCCGTTCCATTCGACTTACAAAGCTCTGCTTTTAGCTCTTTTTTGGAGTAACCAAGATAATCATTTTCTTCCTTCGGTATCAGATAGATCACATCCCCATACCGTTCCACATTGCTGTCCGCAATCTCTCCCTGATTCTTGACCAGATTCATGATGTGCTGGTTCTGTGTATAAGCCCGGAATAATTCCTGCTGATCCTCTTCCCTCAGCTCATGTTCCTTCAGCAAAAGATAAAATATTTCCTGGCTTGCCTTAATCTCCTCGATTTCATATGCCATATTTAACCTCGTTTCTATTCCTATCGCTCATCATAGTTTCTGTTTTTTCTTTACATCGAAATAATATATCTGAACAACGAATTGTTTTTGCATTTCCTTCTTCATCCCGTACATTTTCAAAAGTAACGATGTTTTCTTCTGGTGTTCTCATGATCTCTATATGGCTCAACTCTTTCATACCTTCCTGTTCTACAATATCCAGAAGCATTTCGTTTAACTGGAAGTTGAAATTCTCTTCTGAAAGAACCTGGCTCCTCTCCTGTCTCAGAACCTCAATATCAATGGTCTTACTTTTCAAAAATTCCACCATGATTTCCCGGAATATCTCTACATTTGGAATAAAAAGTGACTTCTCTATTTCTGTTAGTTGTGCCAATTCCGAAAGCTTCAGGCTTCCCTGAGCTACTACTCTTTCCAGCAAAAAATGCATGCTCTGCTGATATTTTTTTAATCGTTTCCTCTGACACTCCTCTTTTTGACGCTCGAACTCTTCAGCATCAAATTCCAGCATCTCTCCCTCTTCTTCCTCTGCCTTTTTCCGAATGGGTCTTTGCAGCTCCAGACAGCGGTTTAAATGATATATCTTATTCACTTCATTCTGAAACAGAGGACGTAAGAAATATTCCAACTGTGTCAGCTGGCCCGGATGTTCTATCAGTGGATCATACAACTCACTTCTCAGGGAAAATCTTTTAATCGTGGCCATCTGTGACATCTGCTCCAGTTCTTTTGCGTATAACTCCTTCAAATCAAAATGGTGATTCAGTATCCGCTGATGCTCATCTATGGCTCTTTCCAGACACTGCTCGATTTTCTGAAGATTTTTTAGTTTTCCTGCATCCTCTTCTCCCAAAGCCCGCACATTGATATTTTCCTCCTCCAACTCCTTTGCTCTGGTACGGACCACCTGGCGGTACTCCAGAAATTTCTCCTTGGTATCCTCAATAGCCGCAAGATTTTCTTCCAATATCTCCTGGTAATCAGACACAGAATAGCTCAGAGCATTTCGCCGGATGCGGTTCATCGCCTCCTCCATTTTTTGCAACTGGATCCGTAGCAGATTAAAGATATTTTTCACCTCGTCCAATGCCTTATCATAGGTAGCACGTTCCAGATGCATTTTAAAAATAATCTCATGAATCGTCAGCTTCATGTTATTCTCGACCTCTAATGTGGATAGAATCAAATTATAACCATTATCCGTTAATTGATAGGAGGTTCTTTTTACCTCATCCTCCACATAGATGATTTCATTCGACAAGTAACTGATATTTATTGGCTTATATTTCTTTTTTTCGAAATCATAGCAGTCAAAATACATGGCTCTTCCTTCATCACAGAGAATCACATTGATAATAAAATCTGATAATTCCCTGCTCATATCATAGGTCATTCGTTTGCCAAAATACTGGTTTCCCAACAGATCTACATAGGCACTGATATCATCCAGCGTACATGGCTCTTCCTTCAAAGACTGCTCCATCACAAAAAGAAGAACAGCAAATATCATATTCAGCTGTTCATCCATACTATCAAAGTCAAACTGTTTCCATGTTGTCTTCTGCCAGCTGTTTTTCACCAGCAGCGAATACATCCCAACGCTTTTCATCCGTTTGGTAAATTGCTGTAAAAAATCGTACTCCATCGTTCTGTTTCCTCTCCTGGGATATCCTGATAGCACATACTTACACCATTCTTCTACCGATAATCCTGTATGTTTATAATCTCCTGCGGAATATATTTATCATTGTCCAGAATATAATACATTTCTCTCTGAACCTCCTGAGAAAAACAGCTCATAAATGAACCGGATAATTTTCTGTTTTGTCCCTTTTTTGTTTCAGACAGTCTCTCTATTCCAAAATCCCGAAGCCCCTTCCAAAGCATTCTTTCATATGCCGGAATAAAAGGATGGATACAAACCTCCTGCCGGAATTTTTCCTGTAACTTTTCATAAATACGGATTCCCTCAAAATCAAGATCACCAAAATAGTATAACTGATTTTTGGTATCCTGTACATAGGGTTCTACGGAGAGATGGCGTTGTCCAAAGGATTTTAGAATACTGTTTCCTGCTCCTGATCCAGATACCGGCTTAACGCCAGCACCTCCTTCCGCTCCTTTAGCTGGCTGTAATTCTCTATCCCCCGCCTTCCGGCTATCTCATCCAGACTAATATATTTTCTGCCCAATATACTCTCCTTCCCGTAATGGTTAATATAATAATAGTATACGGGAAACTATCTGCATTCACAATAATTATTTCTTTTCTACCAGATATCTTCGGATATGTATTGATTTTCTTTCTGTTTTTCCAAAAGTACTCCTCTCTTGTCACATAGCCCGAAAACGTGTACACTGATACTATGCAACTGTCCATATAACAATGTGGTATACTATTTAAAGAAATGAGGGAAATCATGAACATATTAGATGCAGACTTTGTAAAAGGATTTATTCGTATGGCAAATGATGGCTGGGAGCAGGGCTGGCATGAACGCAATGGCGGCAATCTTTCTTACCGCGTCAGGAAAGAAGAAATGAAACCTCTAAGAGAAAGCCTGATTCCGGCTGACTGGACACCAATCGGTACCTGTGTTCCTGATTTAGCAGGGGAATATTTCCTTGTCACAGGAAGTGGAAAATTCTTTCGCAATGTACTGCCAAATCCCACAGAGTCTATCGGACTGATAGAAATCAATGAAACAGGAAAATGCTACCGTATCGTCTGGGGCTTTGAACATGGTGGACGCCCAACCAGCGAACTTCCTTCCCATCTGATGAACCATCAGGTAAAAAAACAGATGACAAACGGCAGATACCGTGTCATCTATCATGCACATACTACCAATATTATCGCTCTGACCTTTTTACTTCCCCTGAAGGATGAAGTATTTACCAGAGAACTTTGGGAAATGGCTACAGAGTGTCCTGTGGTATTCCCGGACGGTGTGGGCGTGGTTCCATGGATGGTTCCCGGAGGCCGCGATATCGCTGTTGCTACCAGTGAATTGATGAAGCAGTATGATGTGGCAATCTGGGCTCATCATGGAATGTTTGCGGCCGGTGAGGACTTCGACTTAACCTTTGGTCTGATGCACACAGTAGAAAAATCCGCTGAAATTCTGATAAAAGTACTCTCTGTCCGTCCAGACAAACTGCAGACGATCCAGCCAGATGATTTCCGTGCTCTAGCAAAAGACTTTCAGGTAACACTGCCAGAAAAATTTCTTTATGACAGAGAATCCCACTAATGGGATTCTCTTCATCAGATATATTGCAGTGAAGGCAGTTCCCCCATTCCCTCTGCTTCAGTCTTCCATCAAGATCTTCTCTGTCATCAACTTATCCTTTTTCGTTTCTCTTATTACTGAGCCGTTCTGTGGCATGTTTTATCTCATTGCGCGCCTCTTCTGACAATACATCCAACAACTGGTTGTTTTGATCATTTTGTTGCTCCAGATACTCTGCTCTCACCTTCTGCTGCATATATTCCATCTCGTTTTCCAGTTCCCTGGCAGATAACAGATGACAACCCTGCCCCCGGATAATAATCTGTTCCAGTCCATCTGAGGTCGCCACAGTCACATCATATTTTCTGCCGTTTTCATGAGCAAATTTCTCAATAAACTGATCCGCTGTTTCTGCTTCCTTTGTATAAACTACATGAATATTGTGATAATCCAGTATTTCTGTCGGATGCCCCTTCACCCGGTATGCATCAAACACTACGATCAGATTACATCTTTTCATGCCCTGGTAATCGCAAAGAAAATCCAGCAGTTTTCCCCTGGCGCCGTCCATATTTTCCTTCGCCAGCTCATTCAGCTCTTTCCATGCAAATATCACATTATATCCATCTACCAGCAGATACTTTTCCTTAAAATCGGCGGGATTTTTTGTGACTGTTCCATATTCTCTTGTCACTGGCTCTGGTCTGCTCTTTCTTCTTTTATGAGAGATTCCCTTATGAGGTACAAAGGCTTCCTTTCGGTTTGCGTGATAAGTTCTGTCAATAATGGCATCTACCTCATCTACACCGAGCCAGACCTCATTTGAAGAAGGCTTTTGCTCCGGCTGCCGTCCATATTCCATCCAGTCGGAAGCCTGCCCTCTGTCATCCCCCTCCAGTTCATATGAAATCAAATCTTTATCTGTCAAAACACTTTCCAAATGCATATATTCCGGCACCTGCTGCCATTCCACATAAAACCCAGAACCATGGCTGCAAAAAACAGAGCTGGATGGATTGTTGCTGTCCCTGTCCGGATCATACCCCGACTGTTCCATTACCTCTGTTGCATTGTGGCAGGGAGCATATCCCTTCAAAACACAGTTCAGTCTTCCTTCTCCCTTCGTATAGGCAATTACCTCCCTTTGATAATCACGCATCGTAACTACCGGAACACTCCCTGTCAGCACTGCCATTTCTCCTACTGTCTCTGGCGGCGCAAACTCTGCCTTCCGCTGATCCAGATCTGTCATTGCCCTTCCCACAGCGGCTACAGGTACTTCCAGCCGAAAACTGTAGTACGGCTCCAACAGTATGGACTGTGCCTGCATCAGCCCCTGCCGGATCGCGCGGTAAGTTGCCTGACGAAAGTCTCCTCCCTCGGTATGCTTCAGATGTGCCCTGCCGGATGCTACTGTAATTTTCATATCAGTCAGTGAAGAACCTGTCAGAACTCCTTTATGCTCCTTTTCCTCCAGATGGGTCAGGATCAATCTTTGCCAGTTCTTGTCAAGCACTTCTTCACTGCATCCCAGAACATATTGCATCCCGCTTCCCGGTTCCCCTGGCTCCAGAATCAAATGCACCTCTGCATAATGACGAAGTGGTTCAAAATGGCCCACTCCCTCCACTCTGTCTGCAATAGTCTCCTTGTACACTATATTGCCTGTGCCAAAAGTAACCTGGATACCAAACCGTTCCTGTATCAGACTTTGAAGCACTTCTATCTGTACCTCTCCCATCACCTGCGCCTGAATTTCCTGTAGTTCCTCATTCCAGACCAGATGAAGCTGTGGTTCTTCCTCCTCCAACATCCGAAGTTTTGGCAGAATTACCGTCGGTTCACAATCCGGCGGTAGAATAATCTGGTAAGTTAATACCGGTTCCAAAACCGGACTTCCAGAAGAAATTTCACAGCCAAGCCCCTGCCCCGGATAGGTCTTTGACAGACCCGTTAATGCACAGATACACCCAGCCTGTACCTCATCTGCTGTATCAAATTTTTCGCCGGAATAAATCCGGATCTGGTTCACTTTTTCCCTCCAGATTTCTGTGTTCTTCTCTGATGTCAGAGAAGCATCCCCAGCCACAGCTTCATTACTCAAGATATCCTTTACCCGCAGATTTCCACCTGTTATTTTCAGATAGGTAAGCCGGTTTCCCTGTCCATCTCTTAGAATCTTAAAAACCTTTGCTCCAAATTCTGTCCCATAATTCGGACAGACTGTGTAATTCTCCAACCCCTCCAGAAGCTGCTCCACACCAATAAGCTTCAACGCAGAGCCAAAGTAACATGGAAACAGCTTTCTCTCTCCGACCAGACGAACAAGCTCTTCTCTTTCTATCACTCCTGTCTCTAAAAATTGTTCCAGCAAAGCTTCCTCACACAGGGCAGCACTCTCATACAGCTCGCTGGAATCCCCTGTCCCAAAATCTACACACCCATCAGATAGCTTTCCCTTTAATTCTCTTAAAATTATCTCTTTATCAGTCCCCGGCTGATCCATCTTATTAATAAAAAGAAAAGTAGGAATCTGATAACGTTTCAGCAGCTGCCATAGCGTACGGGTATGTCCCTGCACTCCATCCATCCCACTGATCACCAATATAGCATAGTCCAATACCTGTAGGGTTCTCTCCATCTCGGCAGAAAAATCCACATGCCCCGGTGTATCAAGCAACGTAATCTCAAGATTCTTTCCATAGATCATTGCCTGTTTGGAAAATATTGTAATTCCACGTTCCCGTTCCAATGTATAGGTGTCTAAAAATGCATCCCTGTTATCCACCCGTCCCATCTTCCGGATCGTTCCACTGGTATAAAGCATTCCCTCCGACAAAGTGGTTTTTCCGGCATCTACATGCGCCAAAATCCCCACACAAATATGCTTTCTAGGTTTATTTTTTTGCTTATTTTCTGATATATCGTCCAATTTCATCTTCCTCTATTCTGATTTATCAAATGTTTATAATCATATCAGTTTAGCATATTTTTAGATAAAATACTATAAGTTTTACGGTATATGTGTTTTGAAATCATCCAATCATCCAAAAAATCCAGAAGTCTACAACATCAAATAGATAAAATATCCTGCATATCCCAACAACATGATCATACCATCACTTCGGACCAGTTTCTTTTGACGAAATACAAGCAGCCACAAAAGAATACCGGCGCATATAGCAATCACCCCATCCACAATAAAATTACAATCAAACGGAATCGGTGTAATGAGAGCCGCCGTACCCAGTATAAACAGAATATTAAAAATATTACTTCCCACAATATTTCCAATAGCAATGTCTGCCTTTCCCTTTACGGCAGCCGATACCGAAGTAAAAAGTTCCGGCAGGGAGGTACCCAGTGCAACAATAGTTAAACCAATAAAACGATCACTGATTCCTGCTGCTTTGGCAAGGATTGCAGCCACATCTACTGTCAGCCTGCTGCCCCATACAATCACTGTCAGCCCAATTACAGTAGATAGAAATAATTTCCAGACTGATTGGATTTTTTTCTCCTGCTGCTTTTTCTTTTCCAGATTTTCTCCCTTCTGTTTTTTTGCAAGGAGGACCAGATAGACAAGATATATCAGAAAAGCAGTCCATAAAACAATCCCTTCCCAAAAGGTAAGATGATTTTCCGTCAGACAAAGGATCAGAAACAGAAAAGTAATCACTATCATATACGGAATTTCATACCAAATAGTAGTATTTGCCACTGCCACAGTAGTTATAACTGAAGTAATTCCTAAAATAATGAGTATATTCAAAATGTTACTTCCAACCACATTACCGACAGCAATCCCTGCATTATGTTTCATGGCTGCGGTAATACTGACTGCTGTCTCCGGAAGACTTGTTCCCATTGCCACAATAGTAAGTCCCACTACCAGCTGCGGAATCCCAAATCTTTCTGCAATTCCGGAAGCACCTTCCACAAACCAGTTTGCCCCTTTTATCAGCATAAGGAAACCAAATATCAGAAAAATAACCTGCATGAAAACAACCATAAAGCGACTCCTTTCCGCGCATACATCTGCGCATAACACATGATGTTAAAAAGAAAACTGTATTCAGGTCTTTGTGGCTGGATAGGAACTCTTTTGCAAAATAAATCAACAAAAAACAAGACTCCTATCATACACAAAAAGCATGATAAAAGTCTCGTTCTTATTTCAGTATATATCACGGCTGACTCAGCGTGATGACGTAATACATAACATCCAAGGCGATGTGAACTACTCCCTCATATCAAAAATCATACCAGATTCAGTTTTCAAAAAAATTTGTTTTTTCTATTATATGCTCAAACCCAAAAAAAGTAACTGCACCTTTAATAAGTGGACTCACGATTCATAAATCTTTCCCACACCTGAACATCATGTGTTCCAGTTACGATCAGCTGATAAGTATGTTCATTAGCATCCATACTGATTTCATATTCATATCCCTCTGTTTCACCATCAAGATTTTTCTTTATCAGGGAATAAATATTCCCCTGCACCAATGTTTCAAACATTTTTGTATATTCTTCTGCCGGAACTTCCCGATCCTCAAAAGTTCCTGTCAGATTCTCATCTGCATCATATACTTTGTAACCCTCTTCCACAAAACGGAGAATTTTTGCATGCTGTATCTGCAGCATCAGTTCATTAGTACCCATTTTACGAATATCCCTGTTGCAACTATTCTCTGGCAAAATCGTGACATATCCCAGATTGAATACAAGATGTTCTCTTTCTAATTTCATTTCCAAAATTTCAGCATCCTGAAATTCAAAATTCTCCGCCTCATCTACTGTTCTATAACTCATAACCGCCCTCATTTCTGCGCTGCTTTTTGTGCCTAATACAGTGTTTGTGCCGCAACGCAGACACAAACTTGCCAAGTGAAAATACTAATATTCTGTAACAGATCAACTATAACTGCTGTAATACCTTCATTACACCATTGTTGTCATTAGAATCTGTAACAGACTTCGCCAACACCCTTAAATCTCCTCAACGAATTCCAGACATTCCCGAATATCCTCTTTTTCATCTCATTACTATAGATAATTTCATCTTTCTCAAATACAAAACCACCATTTTCAGCCACAAAAATCAATTGATCTTTTATCGGAATAAACTCCTTGACCAAAGTATCCTATTGCCTTCCACCAAAATGGAGGGAGCGGGTTAATTTCTGAATTTCTCGCCCGTTTTAAATCATCTACATACACTACAATATGTTCTATCAGCATAACACCCTCTAAATCCAACACAAAAAGCAATATTTAAAAATAACCGGCTATCATGCTGCTTCCTCTTATACATAATAGCCAGTTATTTATTTTTCTATTCGCTTTCTTACAATCCCTTAGTGATGGAACAAACGGATGCCGGTAAAGCACATAGCAATACCATGCTTATTGCAAGCCTCAATAACATCATTATCCCGGATAGAACCGCCCGGCTGTGCAATATATTTCACACCACTGCGGAACGCTCTCTCTACATTATCACTAAATGGGAAGAAAGCATCCGAACCAAGTGTTACATCTGTTGCCTTAGAAAGCCACTCCTGCTTCTCTTCCTTTGTAAATACAGGTGGTTTTTCAGTAAATACTCTCTCCCATTCACCATCTGACAGAACATCCATGTAATCCTCACCAATATAAAGGTCAATGGCATTATCTCTATCAGCACGTTTCATGCCTTCCTTAAACGGCAGGTCCAATACCTGTGGTGACTGGCGCAGAAGCCAGTTATCTGCCTTACTGCCGGCAAGCCTGGTACAATGGATACGGGACTGCTGCCCGGCACCAATACCAATTGCCTGTCCACCTTTTACGAAACAAACCGAATTGGACTGGGTATATTTCAGAGTAATCATGGCAATTGCCATGTCAATCTTTGCCGAATCCGGAATCTCCTTATTTTCTGTTACTACATTACTAAAGAAATCCTTATCAATATTTAACTCGTTACGCCCCTGCTCAAAGGTGATACCAAATACTTCCTTATGTTCAATCGGATCTGGAACATATTCCGGATCAATCTGAATAATTGCATAGCTGCCTTTTTTCTTTTCTTTTAATATTTCCAGTGCCTCCGGTTCATATCCCGGTGCAATGATTCCGTCAGAAAATTCACGCTTGATCATCTTTGCAGTGCATACATCACAAACATCAGACAATGAAATGAAATCTCCATAGGAGGACATTCTGTCAGCACCCCTGGCTCTTGCATAAGCTGCTGCCAACGGGGTCAGCTCTCCCAGATCATCTACCCAGTAAATCTTTGCTTCTACCTCAGACAACGGCAGACCAACTGCTGCACCAGCAGGAGAAACATGTTTAAAAGAGGTAGCAGCCGGCAGACCGGTTGCCTTTTTTAACTCTTTTACCAACTGCCATCCGTTAAAAGCATCCAGAAAGTTGATATAGCCCGGCTTTCCATTCAATACTTTAATCGGCAGTTCGCCATCTTTCATATAAATCTTAGAAGGCTTCTGATTTGGGTTACATCCATATTTTAATTCTAATTCTTTCATAATCATCCTCATTTCTGCGCTGCTTTAAAAAAGCACTGTTTGTGTCTCAGCGCAGACACAAACCTGCCGAGTGAAAATTTATTTTTCACTCTTTTCCTCCATTTATCATTTGATAACGGTTTCTTCCTCTTAAATACAATATTCCTGTTAAGTGAACTGTTTCAGCCACTTTATTTATTTTTATTGACAATCTTGGACTTGTATTCACCAGTCTCAATATCAATGTATCTCACAAAAAGAGATACCTTGTTATCCTCATTTAAGCTATTCCAAAGCATATCTGTAAATGCATCCATATCATCAGAAACAGCAACCAGTTTTGGCTCACCCTCAAAGCTTGGAAGAGGATCTCCATCACACTGATAAGTATGTATAAAATGCCCCTCTCCTGCTGCCGGATTATTGTAGGCAAAGGTGTACCGGTTACATGCATCCGGATTTCCATTGTTGCTCTTCAGAATAGACATAGCGTAGTTGTATTCCCCATTTTCCACATGCATAATTCCTGAAATCCTAGGGGTATAGTTTGGTGCATCCGGTTCAAACTCCCTTGTTCTCAATGCCTGTTCAAAGGTCTGCTGCTTGTCCATCATTTCATAGATGGTATCCGTCTGGTCTCCATTTGTAACAATAGTTTTGTTGCCCAGAACTCGGACAGGTGCATAAATGATCAGACTAGGATCACTAAGTTTGGAAGGATCAAATGCCTGGGTACGGATTCCCTCCCCATCCTCTACAAACACCCTGTTACGGCTGTTTTCACTTCTTCCCATGATAAAATACGCGGTTATTGCATATTTTCCATTGGGAGACTTGCCAATGACAATTCCTCTCCCCGGATATGCATTTTCTTTTAATTCGTTTTCAATTGAAATCATCTGCATTCTTCAATCTCCTTTACCGTTATTCTTTCGTTGATAGTAAATAATAAAAAACGAACGCCACATTTGACTTCGCATAAAAAGACCGCCTGGGATAACCATACAAAGCGGTCGCCCAGGCGGTCGGCTAGTCAATCATACAATCCATACTCCCCGTGGGTATCCCCACTAATCCGCCAGTTGTATGGAACCTTTTACTAGCATAACCTATTTTCCAAAAAATTTCAATCTATTCTGTTATTATTTTTACCCATCTGTTACAGTTCAGCCGGAATATCCCCAAGTACACATGGCAAGTTTGTTTGCAAATGTGTACGCATCGGGACATTTTGAGCGAACCGTCTAATATCCCCCAACTGTACAAAACGAAAGCAGATGCCACCAAAAAGACAAGGATCATACTATTGTAAAGGCTTCTTTGATACTATCAAAATGAAGAAAAATCCCTTGTTGCCCAAACTCCTCGATTTGTCTAATGTCTGCTATCAGAAAACCAGAAGTTTCCTCCTGCTGCAAAACCACATCCTCCTCTTTAAAGTCCAGAACAAAACGGTACACATCCACAAAATAATTATCGCCTTTTTTGATATTTTCCCGGTGATAAGAAAATAAAAATCCACCTTCACAAGCAGACACATCCAGTCCTGTTTCCTCCTTTATTTCCCTAAGAACAGCATCCCGGGAATCCTCTCCAGCCAAAGCAGCACCACCAGAAACCTCCCACCAGCCGGGTGCCCATTCCTTATCCATTGCACGTTGGGTGATCAAAATCTTTCCATCGGGACGGCTGACCACACCCAAAACAGATAAATGATACTCTCCTTCCTTCAAGCACCAGTCATTCCGCTTCATAGTACGTCCGGTACGTTGTTTCTTTTCATTGTAGATATCCCATAGTTCCATGCTCTTCTTTTCCTCTTTTCTGTAAATTTATTTCTTAAAATATATTTGACAAACCTCATTATATTCATAAACAGGTGCACATTTTTTCGCTATTTCACAAATTTCCTCCACAATCTGACAATCTTCTTCTAACTCCTCAGCAATAGTTTTTGCATTCTTTCCCTTTTGTAACTTTTTACATACAAGTTCTATTAATTTTCTGGCTTCTCCTTGTTCGATCCCTTGCTCAATCCCCTGTTCAATCCCCTGTTCAATTCCTTGTTCAATCCCCTGCTCAATTCCTTGTTCAATTCCCTGCTCAATCCCCTGTTTAATTCCCTGTTTAATCCCTTGCTCAATTCCTCTCTCTATCCCCTGCTGTAATCCAATCTCCAATATGTTCATTTTGACAGCCTCCCATTCTTCTGACCGCTTTACTTCTGCTACTACCTTATCTAATCGCACAAGCCGGTCATCCTTAACAATAATCTCCGGATTGTCTATCTGCGTTTTTTTCATATATTGCAATAAACTAATCAACTCTGGAGTACCGTTTTTACTTTTCATATTTAAAAAGATTTTACTGGTTCCATCCTCCAGATGTAATCCAGCCACCTCTTCACACTGCTCTGTAAATGTATATTTCGCTAAATCCCTGCCAAAAATATCCTCCTGAGTTATAAAGATAATAATGGTGGACGGAAGTCTCTTATATAAAGTTTCCTTCCCTGATTTTAATATTGGTACATCCATCATCCCTTGATAATACCGGGAACGTTTCCGAATGTCATCACGCGAAGAATCATTTTGCATTTCTGTATTAAATTGACGTTGATTTTTGTCTTTTGCCCAGGCATCCAGGCGGATCGCCCGCTTTCCCTGTTTATTTAATACAACCTGCTCTACTTTCACATCTGCCAGTTCTAAATGTTCTTCTCCCATGATAATACTCAGTATACATTCATGCGCTTCCTTATTCTTCATAACAGATAAAAACAATGCAAAATCACTCAGATTCAATTCAAAATTTTCTGGTAACATGGTTTCTTTTTCATTCATAGGCATTTCTTCCTTTCGGTATCAGCAGGAAGAAACTTATCTGCTCCCTGCTTTAGTCAATTTGGATTATAAGCAAGGAGTTCGAACTTTTAGATACTGTTAAAACAGTCTGATGAAAAATAGAATAAAAGATTTCTGAATTCAATGCTTGGGATAATTGTATCATAGTTCCCCCAGTAACTCAACCATAAATACTCACCATTTTTCTATTTATTGGACATATTTTTCCCGCACATCCAACGGAAAACAGACCCGAACACAGAATTCATTTTCTTCCACAAAAGCCTGCATCTGTCCATCCATCCGGACAACAAATCCTTTGACAATGGAAAATCATTAATACATTCATACATAAACAGATAGCAAAAATCATACTTAATACGTTATTTCTTATCAGGATCGCAACCGCCATACAGATTAATAACAGTGCAAAATGCAGTATGATCTCTGCAGACAGATATCCTCCAAAAGCTCTTGCATCCCCCACTTGAGATTTTCAAAAGCCAACTGATAAAACCGCAAAGATTAGCCAGATAACATACATACTTCCTGTTTTGAACAACCGGTAAATATCCATTTTTAACATATTAAGCATTTTAGGCACCTCCTGTCAGATTTAAGTAATAGGTTTCCAGTTCTTCATTGGTAATACTGATTCCCTGAACCAGAACATTCGCCCTTACCATCTCCTAATTTAACTGTGCACTTTCATTTAGCTGTTCAAAGATATAGATATGATTCTGACCCATCACCTGATAATCAGTAACTCCCATCGCATCCAGCACCGGGACAGCCAAATCAGGATGCAAGACAACAGCTTACTATTCCGCTTTTAACTTTTAGTTAATTTTTTCAATCAGCAATTTAACAACAACTCTATTGTTCCTTAAAGCCTGCTCTGCTATCATAAGGGCATAAACACAAAGGAGGTTCGCTATGAAAATCAATCGGATTATTCGGGAAAAGCGAAAAGAGTTATCTTTGACGCAAGAGCAAATCGCAGATTTTTTAGGTGTATCCACACCGGCTGTAAATAAATGGGAGAAAGGCAGCACTTATCCCGATATAACCCTTTTACCAGCGTTAGCACGTTTGCTTAAAATCGACTTGAACACGTTAATGTCTTTCCATGACGATTTAACAGATATAGAGATTGAAAATTTTGTTAATGAAGTCGGTAAGACGGTTCAGGAGCAGGACTATGATACCGCTTTCCAAAAAGCAATCAACAAAATACATGAATATCCCACCTGTGAAAAATTGATATATTCGGTCATTCTTTATTTAGAGGGAGTACTTGCCCTTTACAACGTATCTGAAATCGAGGAGATTTTTCAAAGGCAGAGGAGCTAATAAATTCATTGCCGTTTTCCACAATAGACAAAAAGGAACACTTAGCTATCCTTTATCAACGGCAGGAACGATACCAGGATGCAGAAAAAATCTGGGAACATCGGGTACTTAAAGGTGTAACCGAGATACAAACTGCTTTAGCAAATATGCTGGAAATCGCATTACAGGAAAAACGGGAAAATGACGCAGACTTTTTCGCAGATATATATGAAGCACCGATGAATTAGCAAACAATGAGGAATACGCATTTCTTCGTGACGGTTCGGAACTTGAAGAACTAATAGCACAATTAAAAGATTAAAATATCACAACCAGCAGAATTGCAATAATGACACTTCTTGTGGTGTTAGTAATTGATTCCTGCAGGGATGCTGCATCATATTCAATGCAGACAGCACCTGCCACATCGCCTGTTTTATTTGTCACTGGTGCAACAGCAACAATAATTTTCTTTTTCCGTCTTTTCTGATGGATTCATAGGCGAATGGAATATATAATTCCAAATAAGAAAAAAATTAACATTTCTGACCATAAATACATGATATTTCATTTCTACAGCCATAAATACCCTTTACGTAATAAAACACTGTACCCATTCCGTAACAGATACAGTGTTTTTGATTGATTACATTTTTCTCTCTGCTCTATTCTCTTATCAAAATATCCCGCCGAAAATAATCTCTGTCCACTTTCCCAGTAATTCCTCTGACACGTCCGCTATCTGTATACTGCCACCCACTCCATCGTCTCCATGGATTTTCCATGTCTGGTCTGGATACTCCGTATTGGGCAATCCAAAGAGGATATTCCCGCAACCGGTCATCATCAAAAACTGTAGTTGCATTGGAAGCATTACTGTAAATCACAGAACGATGCCCACTCCTCGCTTCCAATTCACGCAAAAACTGCAATGAAATATTGCGTATCTCCTGATGGGTCAATTCACCAAATTCCTCAAAATCCATAGAAGGCTTCACACGCTGGTTCTTATCTTTAATTTTCTCAAAGAAAAAAGCAGCTTCCTCCTTTGCCTCCTCAAGATTTCTTGCCATTACATAATGATAAAATCCTACATGAAGTCCCTCTCTATCGGCTTCCCTATAGTTCCTCTCAAAATCAGGGTCAACAATATCCCTTCCCTGTGTTGCCTTAATATAAACGATACGGATTCCTGCTTCTCTTACTCTGTGAAACTGAATCCTTCCTTCCCAGTGACTCACATCTATCCCATCCAGTCTTTTTTCTCTTCTCATTGCTTCACTTTCCTTCCTTAGCATGGTATCTAATACAGTGTATGCAATGACCATCAAAAAGGTTTCCTAAACACAGACTGCGGATGACACTCTTCAAATACGAACGATATCACACAGACATTATAGTTTTTTCTATGCATGTCGGATATTTGTATATTCTGAGATTTCCCGATTAATCGTTATCAAATCGTCTACCCTCAGACCATGTACAGAAGAATGCCCTGTTATCCTTGCAAAAGTTTTTAATTCCTCTAAAGAGACATTTAAGAAGTTCGCTACCCTTTGTGCAGATGCTTCTATATCCATCCTGGCTCTCAATTCCGGATCCTGTGTAGCAATCCCCACCGGACAATTACCTGAACCACAAATGCGATACTGCTGGCACGCTGCCGCGATCAATCCCGCTGAAGCGATTGCAATGGCATCCGCTCCCATTGCAAGTGCTTTTGCAAAATCCGCCGATACTCTGAGACCTCCTGTGATAACAAGTGAAATATCAGAATGAACGGAATCCAAATATTTTCTCGCCCGGTAAAGCGCATAAATTGTCGGAACAGAGGTCGCCTCCCGTAAAAGTAATGGACTTGATCCGGTTCCCCCACCTCTGCCATCTATCGTAATAAAGTCAGGCTCAGCATAGACACAAAACTCCAAATCCCTTTCAATCCTTCCGGCGGCAATCTTTATTCCAATCGGTCTGCCATCAGAACGGTTTCGTAGCATCGCGACCATTTCTTTCAAATCTTCTTTCGTAGTAAGCTCCTCAAATTTGCTTGGACTCTGAATATCCTCCCCCGGATTTTTCTCACGTATTCTGGCAATTTCCGGAGTTACTTTCTCTCCTGGCAAATGTCCACCCATCCCTGGTTTTGTTCCCTGTCCAATTTTTATTTCAATAGCATCAGCAGATCGAAGGTTTTCCTCTGTAACACTGTACTTATTTGGAATATATTCAAAAATATACTTATATGCTGCCTCCTTTTCTTCCGGGAGAATTCCACCTTCCCCACTGCACATTGCTGTTTTCGCCATGGCAGATCCTTTTGACAACGCAACCTTGATTTCCTTTGACAGTGCACCAAATGACATATGGGAGATATATACCGGATTTTCAATAATCATCGGCTTCTTTGCATGTTTGCCAATTACCGTCATTGTAGTGACAATGTCACTTTCATCCAGCGGCGCAGGATTTAACTGTGCTCCCAAAATCAATATGTCATCCCAACTCGGCATAGGCATTCTGGTTCCCATCGAACCGCCGATTGATTTGCCAGTCATAGCCATCTGATGAATCTCTTCCATATATCTGCTGGATTCATCAACCCGGTAAAACCTCTTATCATATTCCAGATTCAAGCCATTTTTTTCTGTATGGATTTCATTTGTTACTGCTCCTGATACCACTTCATCCTGTACCTCTTCTCTGAATTTTGACGCAGGCTGATGACAAACTGGACATTCCTCTGGCGGTTCTTCCCCTTCATAGACATAACCGCATATAGTACACACATATTTTTTCATCTGTTTCCTCTCTTCCCCGGCATGACTCCTATAAACCAAAAGCTTTTTACACGGAAATACAACTCTTTTTTACATTAGAAAATTATACTCCTCTGCTATAATTTTGTATATAAAATGTTGTAAACTTTTTTAGAAATATTATTACACAGAAACAAACATAAACAAATAGTTTTTTCCTGCTTGATAACTCTTTAAAATTGAAAATACGCGAAAATAAAGAGAGACAATGACAAAACTTCAGCAGTCTTAATCATAGCTAACTGAACTTATATCAATAAAGCAGATACCGAAAGCGCGACTCTGCGCCACACCTTATAACGTTTCCGACACATTTACCTTTAAAGTCAAAAAAAGTGCCTAGTATCAGCCATCAAAACTAATATTAGACACTCCGATTTTATCTCCTAATTATTACTTTTCTATATCAAAAAATTCTTATACAATCCTCTTTATGCACTCTCATTCATCTTCGCCAGCTTTGCTGTCTGATCTGCTGCGATGATATTATCCAGCAATTCCGTAATATCTCCATTCAGGATTTCATTTAAACGATGGCTGGTATATTTAATCCGATGGTCCGTCACGCGTCCCTGCGGGAAGTTATAGGTGCGGATTTTTTCAGAACGGTCTCCTGTACCGACCTGGCTTCTACGTTCTGCAGCCTGCTCACTTTCTGCCTTTTCCCGTTCCATATCATAGATGCGGGAACGAAGAACCTTCATCGCCTTATCTTTGTTTTTCAACTGTGACTTTTCATCCTGGCAGGATACGACAATTCCCGTTGGAATATGGGTAATACGCACTGCGGAATCAGTGGTGTTGACACACTGTCCACCATTACCAGATGCACGGAATACATCTATTCTGCAATCATTTGGGTCTAACTGAACATCTACCTCTTCCACCTCCGGCATAATAGCAACCGTCGCTGTAGATGTATGGATACGTCCGCCAGATTCCGTAGACGGAATTCTCTGTACACGATGTACTCCACTTTCATATTTCAATTTAGAATATGCTCCCATTCCGTTTATCATAAAAACAATTTCCTTAAAACCACCAATTCCATTTTCATTCGCACTCATAACTTCTACTTTCCAACGGTTTGTTTCTGCATATTTCGAGTACATCCGGAATAAATCTGCTGCAAAAAGAGCAGCCTCATCACCGCCAGCGCCTCCTCTGATTTCCACAATAACATTTTTATCATCGTTTGGATCCTTTGGCAACATCAGAATCTTCAATTCCTTTTCGCATTCCTCTGCCTTTATCTTACAGTCATTCAGCTCTTCCTTGGCCATTTCCTTCATTTCTTCGTCTGTCTCCTCTTCCAGAATCATCAGACTGTCTTCAATGCCTTCCTTTGCGGCCTTATATTCCTTATACTTTTCTACGATCGGAGTCAGTTCATTCTGCTCCTTCATCAACTGACGATATTTATTCTGGTCACTGATCACATCCGGCTCTGTCAGCTGCATATTAATTTCTTCCAGACTGCGCACCAGATCTTCTAACTTATCAAACATATTAATCCTCATTTCTGCGCTGCTGTAATAGCTCAGCTATGCCGAGACTGTGCATATAACGCAATGTTTGTGCCTCAGCGCATACACAAACAAGTTTGTCAGAAAAACACCGTTTTTATGTTCTTCCTAAAGAAACCCACTCTTTTCTTTCTTACTTTTTAATACCACATACCACACGGTCCAGTCCGCATAAATCCTTCAAACATTTTACATCATTAAATCCTTCCTTTTCCAGCAGCCCAGAAACACTCTCTCCCTGATCATAACCAATCTCCAGCCAAAGCATTCCATTGGGAGCAAGATATTGTTTTGACTCCCTTGCTATCTGACGATAAAAAGAAAGTCCATCCTCCCCACCATCTAATGCCATCCTGGGTTCATGTTCCTTTACCTCCGGCATCAGTGTATTTATTACCGATGATGTAATATACGGCGGATTTGAAACAATCACATCATATGTTTCCGTGATATTCTGAAACATATCGCTTTTCGAGAAATGAACATCCGCCTGAAGCCGTCTGGCATTCTCCTGTGCAACCAACAATGCCTTTTCTGACAGATCAACAGCGTCCACCTTTTCAGGATTCCCTAATTTTTCCAGAGAAATCCCAATACAGCCAGAGCCAGTGCATAAATCCAATACCTTTTTTCCTGTTATGACAGGAAGAAGATTCTCTACCAAAAGCTCTGTATCCTGCCTGGGAATCAAAACCTCCGGACTCACCAGAAACTCCAGTCCCATAAATTCCTGACTGCCTGTCAGATGCTGAAGTGGAATATGGCTGCACCGCTTATTGATCAGCTCTAAATAACATTCTGTCTTTTCTGATGATGCCATTTCCTCCTGATTTAGAAAATAGCCAGCCCGGCTCATTCCTGATATATATTCCATCAGAAACCATGCATCAAGACCAGCATCTGCAATCCCTGCTGTCCTAAGTCGGTTTTCTCCCCGTTCAAGCAAAGCTTTCCATGTCATACTATCCCCCTGACAATCCTCCTTATCAATAGGATTCCTTATCATTCGTTATTATCTGAGTCTTCTTCTGGTTCAGAATCAAAATAATGATCCAACCCCTCCAACTCATCATCAATATCAATTTCTATCTTAGGAGCCGGATTATTTTCTTTAGCGGCAGCTAAGCGGGCTGCATTTCTTTTTTCAATATCCTTATATTTTCTCTCCAACGCTGCTTCCCGTTCTTCCTGCTCTTTCAACATACGCGCCCGCTCCTTGGCACGATTTCTATATTCCTGCTCTCTTTCTGCCAGCTCTTTTTTTAACTGTGCCCGGGATTTTTTTACCTTCCTGCCCGAAGAATCCGTTTTCTCTGAACGATCAGCTAGCACTTTCTTCTTTTTCTTCTCCTCCTGGCGCTTTGCCTGTATCAGGCTGCGTCTCTGGTATTCTTTCCAATCAAAAACTGCCTCAACAGAAGCAATCGCCACTTCGATCATTTTGTCATCCGGCTCTCTTGTCGTCAAACACTGTAAAAGCATTCCCGGCTTACTCAATAGAATCACCACTTTATTGTCTGTATTTCCTGCCCACCGGATAAACTCAAAAGAGATTCCGGCAATGACCGGCACCAGCAGAATGCGAAAAAGCATCCTCAGACAGATATTGTCAATATGGATAAAGATAAAGAAAATTATACTGATAAACATAACAATCAGCAGAAAGCTGGTTCCACACCGGCGATGCTGCTTTGATTGCTGCCTTACATTTTCCACTGTCAGATCCAGTCCATTTTCCACACAGTTAATCGTTTTATGCTCCGCACCATGATACATAAACACACGCTTGATATCCTTCATACAAGATATGGCAATCACATACCCCACAAAAAGAACAATACGAAGAATGCCCTCAACCACAGCAAGCGTTGTCTGGGAATGTATTTTTGACCGTAACAGTTCGGAAAGAAAAAATGGAAGTAGCATAAAAAAACCAACTGCCAATATAATAGAAAGTAATACGATCAAAATATTTTCTATAGTTTCTATTTTTTCATTTTTTTCCGTCTCCCCACCTTCTTCCTCATAAAAACCAGAAGAATAAGTCAAGGTCTGCATTCCCAATATCAATGATTCCACAAATGCTACCACGCCCCGGATAATTGGCAAACGAAAAAATACAGATTTCTCTCCGATACTTTTGCAGTTTCCTTTTTCAACAGAGATTTCTCCATCCGGCTTTCTGACGGCTACGGCATAACAGGATTTATTTTTCATCATTACGCCTTCCAGAACCGCCTGCCCTCCAATTCCTGATGATTTCATTTCTTTGTTTTTCCTCTTTCTAATTGTAATAAATCAAATTCACAGCACCTTACTCATTTTCATGTAGATGTCGCGGGGCTTCTGGCCTCGTGCAGGCATGAACCAACCGCTCTCGCGACTATATAACAAATGGTCACAATACCTAATATGGGCACTGTGACCATTTGAAAGATCGGACATGCCGACCGAATATTTTGCTAGTTAGCCTGAATACCGTATTTACGGTTGAATTTATCAATCGCACCACGAGCTTTAATGGCCTTCTGCTGTCCGGTGTAGAAAGAATGACACTTAGAACAAATTTCTACATGAATCTCTTCCTTGGTAGAACCTGTTACAAATTCATTTCCACAGTTACAAACAACCTTTGCCTGATAGTAATTAGGATGAATTCCTTCTCTCATGTTAAATACCTCCATTCCGCCATCCTGGGGGACAGCAAATCCATATACGAAAAAGACACTACCATTAGATACGGCTATGGAATTTCGTCTTTTCGATTACATATTAAAACACAACTTCTTTAGTATAGCATAGGAAAAATTCGATTGCAAGGAATTTTTTTAGATAATTTTCACCTTTTTTACCATTTGGATCAATTCCTGGTTATCCTTTGTCTTACGGAACATCTGAATGATCTTCTCTACTGCTTCCTCTGACTTAGAACCGTTAAATGCTTTACGTATCAGGAAATTAGCTTCTGCCTCTTCCTGTGTCAGAAGCAGATCATCGCGCCTTGTGCTGGATTTTGGCAAATCTATTGCAGGGAAGAGACGCTTCTCCGACAAACTCCTATCCAGTACCAGTTCCATGTTACCAGTTCCCTTAAACTCCTCAAACACTACATCATCCATTTTACTTCCAGTATCTACTAATGCCGTGGCAAGTACTGTCAGACTTCCCCCCTCTCTCATATTACGGGCAGCTCCAAAAAAGCGTTTCGGCATATGCAGCGCAGCAGGATCAAGACCGCCGGAAAGGGTACGTCCACTCGGCTGGACAGTGAGGTTATATGCCCTTGCCAGGCGTGTGATGCTGTCCAGCAGGATCATCACATCCTCTCCATGTTCAACCAGTCTCTTTGCCCGCTCGATCACCATCTCTGATACTCTTTTATGATTTTCCGGTAATTCATCAAAAGTAGAATAGATCACCTCCACATTTGGTCCCTGTATGGATTCCTTGATATCTGTAACCTCTTCTGGTCTTTCATCAATCAGCAGTACAATCAGCCGCATTGCTGGATGATTTTTTTTCACTGCCTTGGCTACCTGTTTCAGTAACGTAGTCTTTCCTGTCTTTGGCTGGGATACGATCATCCCTCTCTGCCCTTTACCAATCGGAGAAATCAGATCCATCATACGCATGGAAATACTGTTTGTCCCTTTGACCTCCAGATGAATCCTTTCATTTGGAAAAATCGGCGTCAAATGTTCAAACTTTGCTCTCCTGGATGTCTCTTCCAAAGTATAACCATTCACTGTCTTTACATAGAGAAGTGCACTAAATTTTTCATTCTGGTTACGAATACGGGTATTTCCCACCAGAATGTCCCCCGTACGAAGTCCAAAACGACGTATCATGGCAGGCGAAACATATACATCCCCCTCGCCTGGAAGATAATTGTCGCAGCGAACAAAACCATACCCCTCCTGCATAACCTCCAAAATACCGGTTTTAGTCTCTCCGCTATCCAATTGGGAAATCTCCGTCGGCGTCATACTTGCCGCATCACCACGTGGATTCTGATGACCATTTCCATGATTCTCTCCTCTGCGCTCTTCTTTTCCACCAGTAATATGATTTCCCTTCGTTTGTACATTCCTTACCGTTCTGTTTCCTGCTTTCTGATAAGCTTTCTGTCCCTCTCTCTTCTCAGAGAATTCTTTTTTCTTCTCTGCATCCTCTGTTAGTTCTGCCGTTCCTGCTGCCTTCTCTGTACTTTTTTCTTTTATGTTCTTTTCCTTCGGCTGCTTCTCAACTGCTGGTTTCTTTGACTTATCTCCCTCTGTCTCCTGCAGCTTTTTAATTTCATCCAGCAATTCCTTTTTTTTATAGGAAGTGACATTCTTCATTCCCATTTTTCTTCCTGTCACACGCAGCTCTACTAAAGACATTTTATCCAATTCTTCCATAAATACCTCCATTCATCCTTTAAAGCGGCTACTATATTTTCTGTACAATTCTCTGAATAATCAACGATATTGTTGAAATGAACTATTCGCAAGAATACATGATGTAAAAAAATTTAAGATAAAACTGTTTTTAGTATACACAATGCTTTATCCAATGTAAAGGAGATTCTCATTTGAATTTCTTGTTTTCCCCTGCATCTTATGCTATGATGGTAAACAGATTCTACATGCTTCTATGTAGGAATATAACCACGCAGAACATCCCATCCTGCGCAATTTAATGAAACATTACTTATAGAACGGAGGATATACAACATTATGAATCAAAGTGAAAAAGCACTTGCATTGCATAAAGAATGGAATGGAAAGATTGATACCACACCAAAGTGTCATGTAAAATCCCGCGAAGACTTAGCTCTTGCCTATACCCCTGGTGTAGCTGAGCCATGTAAAGTAATTGCAGAAGATAAAGATGCCGCCTATACCTACACCATCAAATCAAATACAGTAGCCGTAGTATCAGACGGTAGTGCCGTTCTGGGATTAGGCAATATCGGTCCGGAGGCTGCCATGCCAGTTATGGAGGGAAAAGCTGTTCTTTTTAAAGAATTTGGCGGAGTAAACGCCTTTCCAATCTGTCTGGACACCCAAGATACCGAAGAGATCATCCAGACTGTCATCAATATTGCACCAGCCTTTGGCGGCATCAATTTAGAAGATATCTCTGCTCCTAGATGCTTTGAAATTGAAGAACGCTTAAAAAAAGCGTTGAATATTCCTGTTTTCCATGATGACCAGCATGGAACTGCAATTGTAGTTCTTGCCGGCATTATCAATGGATTAAAAGTCGTAAAAAAAACAAAGGAAGCATGTCATGTTGTTGTCAACGGAGCTGGTTCTGCTGGTGTGGCTATCACCAAGCTTCTACTCCGTTATGGTTTTAAGGATGTGGTAATGTGCGACAAATCTGGTATCCTTTCCAAATCATCTTCCGATTTAAACTGGATGCAGAAAGAAATGATGGAGGTCACCAACCTGACAGGAAAAACAGGCACTCTCGCAGATGCCTTAAAGGATGCGGATATCTTTGTTGGTGTTTCTGCACCGAATATTGTTACTCCTGAAATGGTTGCCAGCATGAATACAGATGCCATATTATTTGCCATGGCAAATCCAGTACCCGAAATCATGCCAGATATTGCAAAAAAGGCAGGTGCCCGTGTCGTTGGTACAGGCCGTTCTGATTTTCCGAACCAGGTAAATAATGTGGTAGCTTTTCCCGGTATTTTTAAAGGAGCTCTGGAGGGACGCGCTTCCCAGATCACAGAAGAAATGAAACTGGCTGCAGCCCATGCTATTGCTGGTCTGGTAGATGATAACGAAGTAAATGAAGATAATATTCTTCCGGAAGCCTTTGACCCACGGGTTGCTGAGGTAGTAGCCAATGCCATCAAAGCCAATATCCACTAAAATGCTCTGGGGAGAAAAACCATACTACTCCCTGGACTACTATTTAAAAGAAACCTTCGGTGAAAAAATATATAAAATTGCTCTGGACGGCGGAATGACCTGTCCTAACCGGGATGGCAGCATCGATGACCGGGGCTGCATTTTCTGCAGTCAGGGCGGCTCCGGAGAGTTTGCTATCAAACAGCAGACAACCGTTTCCAGTCAGATTCAAAATGGTATAGACTTTTTACAAAAACAGCCAAAATATTGCGGCAGACGCTATATTGCCTATTTTCAATCCTACAGCAATACCTATGCGCCTGCCTCTTATTTACGTTCCATATATATGGAAGCTCTTCATCATCCCCAGATTGCAGCCCTTTCCATTGCCACCCGGCCAGACTGCTTCTCCCCCGAAATTTACCAGCTTCTGAAGGAATGCAGGCAGATAAAACCTGTCTGGATTGAACTGGGGTTACAGACTATTCATGAGGATACTGCCCGCTATATCCGCAGAGGCTATTCCCTGTCTGTGTATGAAGATACGGTCCATCAGCTGAGAAAACGGAATTTAGATGTGATTACCCATGTCATACTGGGGCTTCCCGGAGAATCAACGGAGCAAATCCTGGAAACCATCCATTATCTGAACGGCCAGAATATTCAGGGAATCAAACTTCAGCTTCTTCACATACTAAAGGGAACAGATCTGGCAAAGGAACTGGATCACTTAAACATTTACACACAGGCTGAATATATTGATGTCCTGCTCCAATGCATTGCCCATCTGTCCCCAGACATTGTGATACACCGGCTTACCGGGGACGGTCCAAAGGATTTACTTTTGGCACCTCTCTGGAGTCAGAACAAACGCGCTGTCCTGAATGACATCGCTCATCAACTGAAAATACAGCATATCTATCAGGGATGCAGACTTTCCTGAGCAACCGCCTGCCAACGAGAAATTTAGAAACGGAGGAATTTATGACACCGGAAGCTTTACAATTGTACAAACTGATCATACTTTATTTTTTGAATCAGGCAGACCAGCCTATGCCAAATGCCATTCTGTCAGATTTTATTCTGGAAAGCGGATATACCGATTATCTTTCTATCCAGCAGACTTTGTCAGAACTTACAGAAGATAAAATGATTCTGGTAGAGCAGACTCACAAGAAATCTTACTATACGATTGCAGAAATTGGCAAGGAGACACTCCGATTCTTTGGCAATCAGCTTCCAACCGATACCTGCCAGCAGATTGACGATTATCTGGAAAACAATCGCCTCGCCATTGTGGACAACACCTCCATCAAAACAGACTATACCCAGATCCGCCCTAATGAATACCTCGCCACAGGCTGTATTTATGAAAGAGGAAGCAAGATTCTGGAGGTTTCCATTAATGTCACCAGTGAAGAAGAAGCTGTGGATGTCTGCCGCCGCTTTAAAGAGAAAAACGAAGACGTCTATGCACAGCTCCTGACACTTCTTTGTATTGATTAAAATTAGAAATTCCCGTAGGGCAAAACACTGGTTTTGCCCTTTTTACTCTATAACAATGCGCATGAATTTCTTTTTACCACGTTTTAATACAATGCCCTCTGCACCAATACTTTCTTTTGCAACCTGCATTTTAACATCTGTTACCTTCTCACCATCAATGGATACACCCCCCTGCTCCACATTACGGCGTGCCTCTCCATTAGAAGATGCCAGTCCCGCCTTTACCAGAAGTTTTAGGATGCCAATACTGCCCTCTTCAAAATCTTCTTCTGTCAGAGTAACCTCCGGCATTTGTGCAGCATTACCACTGGCAAAAAGTGCTCTGGCGGCCTCCTGCGCCTTTCCTGCCTCTTCCTCGCCGTGAACCAGCTTTGTCAGTTCAAAAGCCAGAATTTCCTTTGCCTGGTTTAACTGACTGCCTTCCCACTGATCCATTTCATCAATCTGCTCTAATGGCAGGAAAGTAAGCATGCGCAAACATTTTAATACATCTGCATCACTGACGTTTCTCCAGTACTGGTAAAAGTCAAATGGTGAGGTCTTATCCGGATCAAGCCAGACAGCTCCTGACTGTGTCTTTCCCATCTTCTTTCCTTCTGAGTTTAACAGAAGATTGATCGTCATGGCATAGGCATCCTTACCCAGCTTACGACGAATCAGCTCCGTTCCCCCCAGCATGTTACTCCACTGATCATCTCCACCAAACTGCATATTACATCCATATTTCTGGAAAAGGGCATAGAAGTCATAGCTCTGCATGATCATGTAGTTAAACTCTAAGAAAGTCAGTCCTTTTTCCATACGCTGCTTGTAGCACTCTGCTGCCAGCATACGGTTTACGGAAAAATGTGGTCCGATATCACGCAATACCTCCATATAATTTAAATCCATCAGCCAGTCCGCATTGTTGACGATCATCGCCTTTCCATCCGAAAAATCAATAAACCGGCTCATCTGCTTTTTAAAACATTCTACATTATGTGCAATAGTTTCCTTCGTCATCATCTGGCGCATATCCGTTCTACCGGATGGATCGCCGATCATTGCAGTCCCTCCGCCAATCAGTGCAATCGGCTTGTTTCCAGCCATCTGCAATCTCTTCATCAGGCAAAGGGCCATAAAATGCCCCACATGAAGACTATCCGCTGTGGGATCAAATCCAATATAAAATACTGCTTTTCCAGTATTTACCAGTTCCTTAATCTCATCTTCATCTGTTACCTGGGCAATCAGACCACGGGCAACTAATTCATCATATACCGTCATTGTTTTACTCCTTTCATGAAAAAATCCTTTTGTCAATGTCTACACATCAACAAAAGGACGAATTACTCGTGTTACCACCTTTATTCCCCACTGATTCACATCAACGGACTCAGCCGGATACTTCCATATCCCTGTACGATAACGGGTACATCACCGTCCAGACCTACCAAAGATAACGATCCTCTTCAGCCGGATACTCCAAGATGTATTCATAGCAGGCTTCCCTCACGCCTCTCATCAGCCGGCAGCTTTCTGTCAGTTCCCTCTGCTACTACTTCTTCTTTTCCTCGTATTTAACACTGTTATCTTAACAAACGGCTCCACTTCTGTCAATCCCGAAAAATAAATCGCTGCTGGATCTGATAGCTGACCAGAAACAGGCAGGTATCCACTATCATCTTAACAACAACCGCAGGACCGGAAAGCAGAGCAGTGAAAAAATACACCAGACCGGCAGAACAGCCCATCTGGATAATCACCAGTAAATAATAGGAAACCAGATGTCTTATAAGTCTTCCCTGTGACCCAAAGACTAGTTTCCGGTTGACGGAGAAATTATAAACAGAGGATGCACATCTTGCCAACAAGGTAGATAAAAATACATTGTTCCCAAGCGGTATTCCTCCAAATACCCATAAATGAAAAGCTGCAAATAACCCCATATCAAGCAATGATGCGCTGAGTGATGACAACAAATACTTGAAAAAGGAACCAAAGATAACCCCGTAAATCCGGGCGGAGTCCTTTACCGGATGAAAATGTGTCTCCCTGTTCTCATCAATATAAATAGTTTCAATCAGAACTTCTTTACAGGAAAGCTTCTGCCTTGCTGCAAAAATCAGCATTTTAATTTCATATTCAAAACGCTCTCCAGAAAGCTCACAGAGCGGTGGCAATAGATTTACCCTGATTCCACGCAGTCCCGTCTGGGTATCATGAATATATTTTCCGTATAAAAGCGCAAAGATCAATGTGGTAATCTTATTTCCATAACGGCTCTTAAACGGCACCTGCTCTTCGTTAAAGTTGCGCGTTCCAAGAATCAGATCATCAGGACCTGATGCCAATGCCTCTGCCACCTTCCGGGTATCCACCGGACTATGCTGTCCGTCACTGTCTGCAGTAACAACTCCCTGACAATCCGTAAAATGTTCCAGACACCAGGCAAAACCTGTCTTTAATGCCCTTCCCTTTCCCCTGTTCACCTCATGGTGCAATACTGTTACCTCTTCATAACCGGCAAGATGCTCAAAAATGTCCTGACATTCTCTCCGGCTTCCATCATCCACAACCAGGATATGGATAAAACCAATTTCAATCAATTCTTTGATATACTGTTCCAATTTTTCATCCGGATTGAGAGATGGTATCAAAACCATAATCTGTTCCATTGGCACACTATCCCTGTTCATAATCGGTTCTCCTTTCTCCAGAATATCTTTTCCGCACCCAAAGGATATAAAGAACCGAGAGAATCACCCCTGCAATGCTCATCACGAATCCCTCTGTCAAATACGGATATTTCATGGTAATCACTGTTTTTCCTTTGTTTACATAAGTCAGATGATTCTCTGAGACCAACTTCTGGTTGCTATGAAAGATATCATGGTATGCAAGAGATGTATTCACCTGATTTTCTGGTGAAGTGATCACAATCCTATCAGGCGAATATTCCACTTCCAGAGGAACAATCTGACGGTCTGGCAATTCGTTCAAGGAACTTCCAATCATATGATTGATCAATTCCCCTGCTCCCTCATCGTGAGTCAGAAAATAATGATATGGCAGATTCAGACCGATAAAATAAATATTATCATTTTTTACAGTTCCAACAAAATCTACCTTCCTTCCAGAATCATATAAGTATCCCTCTGATTTTTCCAGACCATTAAAATACACTGTCTGCCAGTCAGAATAATCCCGGTCAAACAGATAACAGTCAAGTTCCCCCTCATCCGTGTAAAGGATAGGATATCCATTTTCAAACACTATGCTCTGACAGGTAACACCCAAAAATTCCTGATTCTTTGTCCGTTCATTGGCTGGTATCCCATCTCCAGTGATGATCACCTTAACTCCCGCCTCACTGAGCCGGATCACCAGTTCTTCCGCCTGTTTCTTATCATCATAGGTAAACCCTGCAAGATATATCATCTGATATCCAGAAAGTTCTTCAAAGGTATAATCACCCAGATCAACCGATCTGCCCACTTCCAAGTCCGGATTACTATATGCCAGAAGGGAGGCAGAGGTACCAATACCAAGTCCATTGTACTGGCAGATCGTTCCAAAGGTATTATAAGTATCGATGTGATACAGCAAATATCCTGAATTTCTTTCCACCAACTGGTATCCCAGCTTTTCAGCATCAGCTGTCACCGCTTCAATATCTTTTTCCTGCTCCTTCAACTGGCTGATTTTAATCAATACACTGTCATTTCCCAGTTCTAAGGCTCTGTCAAACAGATAGGCATAATATCCATTGGCAAGTGACTCATTTAACTGGACAATATTAGATGCAGTAGCAGCGGACTGCCAGCCTGCACCAAAGGTTTCCTGTATCTGCTGCCCGTTATAATCCGTTAAAAGATACTGTGCCATCGCTCCCAACAAGCTTTCATCCATCAAAGCAACTCTCTGCCTGGTGATGTCTCTCGCTTTGGAAATCAAGGTTGCTTCTGCAGTCTCCACCATCCTTTCCTGTGCATTCATTTCTCCCTTGCCAAAATAGACCAATGCCAGGGATGGAATCACATCAGCAAGAAGCAGAATACAACAGAAAATAACAAGCCCTTTTCTTAAGGTCTTCCATATCAAGAAGCTATATAAGATCATACACAAAGCAATGGAGATAAAACGAAGCATCCATAGATACTGGCTTCCCGGCAGCTTCTTAAGTACCGGATACATCGAGGTAGTCGTACAGATAAAAATCAAAAAAGCGGACCAAAAACCCACCATCGACTTCTTCTTACTGCAGACTGCTCCAAATACCGCCAGAAAAAATGCAGCTGCTCCAAAATAAAAATCACTGTTACCAAGGGTAATTCTTCGAATTGGATTTAAAGAAATCACTGCATCCTGAAAAAATCCCTTCATTACCTGGGAACTGTCTGTGGATGTGATTCCTCCCTTTAATGAGGCGTACATCCAGACACCAATCAATAAAAACGGCAAAACAAGACTATAGATCACCGCCATGCATTTTCCCTTCTTCTGATACACAATCCGATATACCAGAAGGAAGATCAGCATGGCAAGAGCAATCATTCCTGCATATCCCACATGACACAGCGCAATCCCGGTAAACACCGGAATCACCTTTTTTATTTCCCTCCACTTATCCTCAAATAAAAATTCATAGACATCATACATTAGCAGCGGCAACAACACCATAGACAGGGAACGGGGTAGATTTCCTTCCACAAACAATGCGAACAGGTTATTAGGCATAAAAAACCAAATCACTCCCAAAAAGGCTCCCAAAAGAACCCGCTCTTTCTTGACTCCGATATAAAGCCAGACTACTGCTCCGAAAAAGAATACCAGTGCCACAAATACCAGATATCCGGCAATATCATTTCCGCCCGCCAACGCCTGGCAGAAGGCAAGAAAATATACAGGGAGAGGTGCCCAGTAGCGCATCATCTGTACTCCGTTATACCAGAAATTGTCATACAGAGGGTACCAGTTGCCCTCTAAAATACAATGGTACAGGACATTTCCTTTATAGACATGGCACATGGTATCTGTACCAGCAGGATAATTGCCGTCCAGATATACCGCAAAAGCAATGGCTGCTGCCAAAACCACATACAACAGCACTGCGATCAGAATACCAATTTTCTTTTTCACAAATCCATCCCCTCTAATCAATGATACTATCTAAAACGGAATCAATGATCTCATCCATTTTCTGCTCGGTGTTCTCTCCGACACTTTCCAGAAATTCAGCATCCTTTTCAAAGCTGATCACATAGCTTCTGGTCGGTGTCTCACTGCTCTCCATCTTCACCAGAGTGCCACCGAGATTTTTTACAATATTCCGGATATCATGAATAAAATAATCCGACATATTTTCTAACGTAGGAATAATCTGGTCAAAAGGAGCTACCTCATTCAATACACGGTTCTGATATTTATTAAAATATTCATCAATCGCCTTTTCATAAGCATCGAACTGTACAAACTTCTGGTCATTCATCATGATATCAACCATAAATTCCCATGTATGAGGATGCCTCTGCCCCTCTTTTCCGTCAATAATGATATAGTGATTGGCATTTAAATAAAACTTAAACTTGTACTCCCGGTAAAGTGTACTATTCATGTTTTCCTCCATTCTAATCCTGGCAATCAGATGTTTCTTCCCTAAATTTACGGTATACCTCCAATAACGATTGCATTTCATCTTCTCTGGATGCTGTCTTTTCAACAATAACTCCGTCTGTCTGGAGTTTTTCTACCGCTTTTAATGCGTCCTCCTGAGGATATTGTACGAAGATCAGAATCAAAACATTTTCCTCTCTGGAAAAACGGATTACCTTTTCATCCAGTAACAGGTTACCTCTCTCCAAAAAGTTCAGCCTTTGTTCTGGCTTTTTAAAACGAATCTGTAAAAAAGCCACCGGATAAATATCTCTTCTGGCAAGCTTCTTCACAAACACCTCCAGCAGCTTTTCATGAAATACATGGAACCGTGTATGATAATAATCATATGCCTTAATTTTCTCCTCCAGGGACTCTACTATCCGGTTCAAATCCTCTGTCTTCTTTACCAGTCCATCTATCTTTTTATTCCTGATATCCAGCAGACCATTCAGTATCATTGCTACCAACAGAAGAATGCAGAGCATGGCAATGATATAAATATATAACCCGATTTTAGAAGACAGGAAGATATTATTGTCCAGGATAACTGTTTCATTTGTCAAAAGGCATATTTTATACTGTGAACCGTTATATTCAAATATCACACCGGAAGCCACATATTTTTCCCTGTCCATATCAATAATTTCATGGTTCACCTGATTCACCGCAAGCTTCTGAAGAAATTCCGAAGCACTATCTGATGCAAAAAAGGTAGACGCGGTAAATCCTTTATATCTGTTGGTCTCTGTGATATCTTTTACAAATAAAAGAGCCTGGTCCTTGGACAAGGTCCAGTATTTTCTGTTGGAGGTATCCAAAGAACTCAAAATTTTGGTGATAATCTCCTCATCACTTCGATTCCCCACAACATTGATCTGATCCAATACAAGCTGCACATAAGCATCCTGTTGGTCCGCATAGATAGAAAGGACACTCTCCTCATAAGCAGAAATCTGATTCTTGCCCAAGACAGCCATAATCAGAACAAATAAAATTACAGTGATCGATGTCACCTTATAATTTAAAAATATTTTGCTCATCAATTTTTTTCTTTTCATGGCTCTACTCCACATTTACTAATTTTCTAAGTTTTCGTATTGCCCGGAGTACAATACAAAAATCATCTGCAATGGTCTTCTTAAAGCTATTTTTTTCTTCTGTAAAATTTTTTACTTTCCATGCACTATCTGTATTGATACTGTTAATAACACCGGCAAACCGGATAAAAAATACAATCAGATTAAAAACTGGCAGCAATGGTATCACATACCACTGCTTTGCATAATACTTCCTGATTTCTTTAAAATCCTTCAAAAAGCCAATGGTAGAAATATAATAAAAATAACCAATCAATATATATAGGAAAAATAAAAATAACGTAGAAAATCCAATCAGCTTGAAGGAATAGTTCATGCATAAAAGGCAAAACAGCGCCAGATACCATATCATTCTCGGAAAGGCAAAGGTGTGGTCGTAAACAAGAGTTCTAACGCCCACATTGGTAAACATATTTTTCGCCTTTAATTTATCCTTTAAAAACAGGTGGGATACCTCCAGGCTTCCTCTCTGCCACCGCTGTCTCTGAGTGTACAGCTTATTCATATCCTCAATCGGATCTACAAAAAAGATAGCATCCTCACAAATTCCTACCTTTGTATTCAGAAGGTATTTCATTTGAAAGGTAATCTGAGTATCTTCGCAGATAGTATCTGTATTGTATAATTGTGACTTCAAAACAGAAGACTTGCGAAAAGCAGAGAATGCACCCGACAGAGTATAAATCGCATTCATTTCAGAAGCATAGTTCCTTCCTGCCAGAAATGCCTGTGCATATTCCATAAATTCCAGTTTTCTCAACAGTCTTGGAAAAACAAGCGGATATTTCTGCACCTGGGCAGGATCTGTTAAAATCACCCCTGTCATACATTCTATGGACTGGTCATTTTCAAATTTATAGACCATATTCCTCAAAGCAGATTTCTCTAGTAATCCGTCACTGTCAATATGGATAATATATTTCCCTTCGCTGTTAAACAGAGCCAGATTCAAAGCCTTTGACTTACCCTGTTTGGCATTGAGCCACTGCATCCTGAGCTCTGGATATTTCTGCTGACATTCGCAAAACACCTGAAAACTGTCATCCTGACCCTGATTGTTCACCAGAAAGATCCGGATTCTGGAATCTGGGTAATCACTTTGATCAATTGACTGGATACACTGCTCTAAAGTATCCATAGAATTATATATTGGAATAATCAGAGAAATTTCAGGATCAATTGCAGGTTTGGCAGACTTTTTAGAACAAATCCTTTTTTTCAGCAGGACTACTACACTGCCAATGGAGGGAACAATTTCCATAACAACAGGTATAATAATCCATGCTGCCCAAAACAAGAAAGAATTAAGAAATTTATTTATTAATCCCATAGGTAAATCCACCTACTTTCTGTCGTATAATCTGTGCCTTGGTAAACACGAAAAAATACAAAACAATAGATAAACCATAGAAGATAAACCGTCCGGCAAAAGTATGTGCGATATAATATGATGGCATACCAAAAAAATAGATAATCACACAGATAGAAATGATCCTGACTGCATTTGCCAAAATAATATAAGCCACTCCGAGAACCCCTACAATAATTCTCTCATAACGGGTATATGCCTCAAAAAAAGCCAACAAAGATACATATGCCATGACCTCAAGGATTCCAGAACATTCAAAATCGATCAAAAGAGAAATCGCTCCTGCTTTGGAATCTACAAAGATTACCCCATATTTAAAATAAGATGAGAATAATCCTGTAATCTTACCAAAACCGCCTGCAACAGCGGCTACCATCTGAGCCAAAGGCTGGGTCAGATATGGTCTCACAAAAATCATCATCAAGACAAATAAACCACAGCTTCCCCAGACAAATCTCCATGCCGGAAGGCTGCTCTTTTTCAGCACCCTTAATATATACAGCCATACAATTGCTAATATAACGCCTAATATCGGACTCATTCATTTAAGCCACCTTTATTTTTTTCTTTCGATATAACAACACCGCAAGCACAGTTAATCCACAGAGTGAAATTCCCATCACTGCCCCGGTAGAGGTACCGGCAATGGAAATCCATTCATGACCAATATTAATATATTGGGCCTGTATCATCTTCATGTCTGAAGCATCCATCTGAAAATGTTCTGCCAGTTTTTCCAGATCAACCTGATACTCCACTTCATCAGAAAGGGCCGTTCCATCTGCTGTCTTTCTGACTGTCAGATACATACGCCCATAAACCGGCGTCTCAACATCATTAATGTTGTCAATGGTAGAACCGGAATTCAGATCCCAAAGATAAAACTCATAAGTTCCTGCATCCAAACCTTCCAGTCTGGCATTCATGTCTATATTTCCATCCTGATCTACAGCAACAAGACGGAAATTGATCGATGTCTCTTCCTGCTCATTGATACGGATCGTAAACGGTTGAAATTCCCTTTCGTTCATATGAAGAGTAGACAATACATGACCATAAAGAATAGTTTCATCTACATACAATGCAGCTTCTGCATCTTCACCTACACCGCCACTGGTAGAATACTGTACCAGCTGATGCGGATAATAATCCCAGTCTGTATAGGTTCCATCATATGTAATACCGGAAAACTTCTTTTCATCCGTGTTACTGTCATTCTGAAGATTTGCTACATCCTTGACCAGCATCTCTTCCTGCATATAATAGCCAAAGGAGATTGTTTCCTTATATTGTTTTACCGCGGAAGCAGGAATTGCAATCTCATACTGATAGTTGGAATGAACCATACTGGCACCTTCGATCCCTTCTATAGAATCTTTATTCAGTTTGAATGTGGTATGTCTTCCCAAATCAGTATATATCGTATATTTACCATTGCTGCTTTCACCAGACCAGGCAGCAGAGCCATCGGAAGTCTCTTTGATGTAAATATAGACAAAGTCTCCATCAAATACAACTGCAGTCTGACGCATAGCTCCATTTTCCACAGTTGTCTTTGAAACCGCATCCCAGTCTGTAAAGGTTCCGTCTATTTTAATTCCATTATAAACCGCCTCAGTAGGTTCCGGCTGAGCAATATTTTGTACTTCTATGATATCGCTGCTGCCAATAGAAGATCCACAATAAGAAATGGTATACTCTTCTTCCTCAAAAAAGCTCTGTGGAACAGCAAATTCAATCTCATATTTATTTGCTTCCTGGCTAGGCGCATATGCCTTCTTCGTACCAGAAATATCTCCATAATATGCATCCTTAAACTGCTGCATCATATATGTAAACCGAATTTGATTGCTCTTATCCTTATAATTTATATCAAAGTTGGTATCAGTGATAGGCAGACCATACGCATTTCCGCCATTTTGCTGAACATAAAAGTATACATATTCCTCGTCCTGAGCCACAGCCCATTTTTCCACTCTGTCATCAGAAGATGTCTGCATGGATACATTCGCCCACTCTGATGCATCTCCATCTACAATGATTCCAGCAGCCTGAGCAGATTTTCCTGGAACTACCCCCATAATAATCAGGGAACATACGCTGGCAAAAGAAAGCATTCTTCTGTTCATATCTTCCACTTCCTCTCCTTAATATAATCTATTTGATCGATTCTCTCACTTCTTTATCTATACGCTACTTATTGCTAAATATTTTCTACTACATATAATATCGAGCTGTTTATTGAAAAAATTTACTTCTCTCCAATTCTATTTTAACAGGATAATTAAATTCGTCAAGTCTATAACATGATTTCTCATAGAATATCCAAATATTGACAAAAAAGCAGCCACAGCTGGTTTCATCTCAACTGTGACTGCTCGATCCACTGATCCAGGGTCAGAGGATAATAATTTGAAAATCCCGCAAAACAATTTACCATATTACAGGAAAGATAGCCCCTCTCTTCTCCCAGCCAGGTCTGACGGGACTGTGCAGCAAATTTCTGAACATTTTGATAATCCAGAGTATTATGAACATGACCATAAAGCATGTATGTGTTCTTCCCTTGATACTGCCCGTTGTAACAGATAAGAGGATAATGAGAAAGAACAACCTTTCGGTTATTATCATGCAGTTCTGCATAGGGCTTTATCCACTCAAACAGGCTCTGGTCAAAGGATTTGTCACGAAGAAACATCCGGTCGTGATTACCTGTAACCAGATATTTCTTCCCATTCAGTCTGGCAAGCAGATTCGCCACCTGCTCTCCTTTCCCCATACAAAAATCACCTAATATGATAACTTCATCCTTTTTTTTACGAACCACTTCATTCCAGCAGACAATCATATGCTCATCCATTTCTTCCACAGAAGAAAATGGACGCTCATCTAAAAGTCTTACCTTATCATGTCCAAAATGACAGTCAGCAATATAAAATCTCAACTCTGATACCCCTTAGGATTCTTCACCTGCCATCTCCAGGCATCCTCGCACATCTTATCAATGCTTCTCACTGCTTCCCATCCCAACTCTTCCTTCGCTTTGGTGCAGTCAGCATAACAAATATCAATATCTCCTGGCCGGCGGTCTACAACCTTATATGGAAGCTCTTTTCCACATGCTTTTTCAAAATTATGGATGATATCTAATACACTGTATCCTATCCCTGTTCCCAAATTGTAGGTTACCAATCCTGGATTAGACTCCAGCTTCTCCAAAGCTTTGATATGCCCCAGGGCCAGATCTACTACATGGATATAATCCCTTACACCAGTTCCGTCCGGTGTATTATAATCGTTTCCAAACACCTGGATACACTCCAGCTCGCCACCTGCTACCTTAGAGATATATGGCAGAAGATTGTTCGGAATCCCATTTGGATCTTCTCCGATCTCTCCGCTTTCATGGGCTCCAATTGGATTAAAATAGCGCAACAGGGCAATATCCCAACTGTCATCTGCTTTGTAAATATCCCGGAGTATATCCTCAATCATCAATTTGGTACGGCCATAGGGATTGGATACAGACAATGGAAAATCTTCTGTGATCGGTACAGTTTCCGGCAGTCCGTATACTGTTGCAGAAGAACTGAATACCAGTGATTTCACATTGTACTTTCTCATTGCCTTCAACAGATTCAATGTGCCGGTAATATTATTATCAAAATATTCTAATGGTTTCTGACAGGACTCTCCTACTGCTTTTAATCCGGCAAAATGAATCACAGAATCAAACTGCTCCTTCTCAAAAATATCATTTATCGCCTGCTCGTGAAGTAAATCTTCCTGATAAAAAGTAATTTTCTTTCCTGTAAGCTTCTCTACCCTGTAAATAGATTCTTTACTGGAATTAACCAAATTGTCCAGTACCACAACATCATATCCTGCATTTAATAATTCCACATTCGTATGACTGGCAATAAAGCCGGCACCTCCCGTTACCAATACTTTCATCCTGTCTATCCTCCTGATTTATTCTGTATATGTTCCATTTCACAATCTATTGTACTGTTTTCTCTCGAAAAGTCAAACCCCCCTGTTATAAATATAGTCCTATCACCTAAAACATAAAAACTGGTGTCAGAAACACTTGGTTTCTAACACCAGTTTTTACTGCTTTTTATTTGTTTCAACTAATCCAGAGGGAATACATACATATTATCAGCCTGCGTATCCGGGAACAGATTCAGATAAGTAACCCCTTTTTTCTTTCGGTTTTCAATCTCGAACTTCACATAATTGTATTTGACACCTTCATACATGCCATTGATAAAACGCTCATCATACAGGAAATAATACTGTGTATTATCCTTCAGGAAATTCTTATTCGCTGTAGAGAAGTTTCCATCCTCTCCTACACGGAACCTGCGGATAAATCTCTTATTGGTAGCAATGTCCCTGTAATCCTGATAAATGGTCTTCACGAGACTATGTGTCTTATCTTCCTGATTCTTTGTTCTATTTACCAGAGATATCCTCAGGCTACGGATATTTCCTCCCGCCACATTGTTATCATATGGTGTAAAATAAATACGATGAGTCAGATTCTTGTTTGCCCTCAGGGCATCTGCAATAAATGTACTTTCGTCTGCCAGTTCCTGATCAAACTCTGCAGTCAATGAAGTGTCCATATCTTCTGTCGGATTGGAACCACCGGAGGAACCTCCGCCTGCATTTGTTTCTTCACTGGCATCTGCATCCTCTTTGCTGGCATATACCTTGACAGAATCAACTACTGCTCTCCAATCCCGGCGATCTATTCCCAAATAAGAAAGATCTTTTCCTTTTGCGGTCAAAGTACTTTTTAACTCTCCTACCTGGATATCATAAATCTGAGTCTGGGCGGAATCCGTAGAAGCTCCCTGACAAGCCTTGATCTCTGTTATATCAGCCCAATCCTTGTCCTTTAATCCAAACACTATCGTATCTGCAGCAAGACTTTCTGTCGTATGGTATTTAATACGGATCATATTGGTATCCTCTAAATCATCAATCCTCTTATGTTCTCCATATTTTGTACCCATATCTACTGTCTGGACCGATGAACCATCGGCATTCTCATAGATCACCCTGATTGGTGTTGGTTTTGGTGTCGGCGCAGTCACCTCTGTCTCCTGAGTAGGAGCCGGACCTTCCGTCTCTTCTGGCTCAAGAGAAGGCGTTGGTTCCGGTGAGGCTGTTGCAATCGGCTTCGGACTTGGCACATATTCCAGATACTGCTTTTTCAGTTTTGGCATCTTTGCGTCAAAAATCTTCAGGGAGTCTGTACTGTCACTATTCAATGTCAGTTCCAGACAATCCTTTTTCTCTGATTCAATGCCTTTTATATCATCTACTGCCACATGTGGATTTTTATAACCAATTTCATAATTTCCTATTAATGTGTTGATAAACAGCTTCATCTCCATTGGATCTGTTACATTTTCCAGATCAACACCACTATAGGTTACATTTGCTGCTGAATACAGATAATAATTGTTTGTCGCATCATTTGGCGAGATACCATACATGGTATCCTCCTCACCACCCAGACAGTACCACACAGTCAGTTCTCCGTTATTCATATTCAACTGGAAGTCCTTTGCTGCAATACCGGAAACTTTCACACGATCAGAAATTGTATATGGATATGTAGTTACCGTTCCCTGATTCAATCTGGTAATCGTATCTGTTTTCTGAGAACTAACACCATACGCCATTTCTGTTTTTCCATCTACTTGCTTCCAGATGTCATTGTCGAAGCAATTATAAGTACCTTCACCTTCTTCCATAGCTGCTGCATAGGTAAATTCCAGACTCTTATAATCTTCCAGAGAATATTCTGTTTCACTTGCTGTTGGTCTGGTTGGTTTATCCACATAAGAAGCATCTCCATCTGTAAAACGGCTTTGGTTCAAAATATCTTTGATTCCCTGTGTAATAGATGCACTGGCACTACTGCTCTTTGATACCGCGTCATTGGTATACAGCACACTGGCACCTTCTTCTGCCTGCTTTGTAATAAAGCTGACCGCACCATTGGCATTATCAGCCTCCTGCAATTCCTTTCCACAACTTATCAAAAATACATTATAACTTTCAAACTGGTTTATTGTTGCTTCCGAATAATCTTCCCCAGAAGAATATGGATATGCTTCTGTAAATTTCTTTAAGTATTCTGCTAACGTTTCCGTTGTTACATGAATCTCATAGTTCTCCAGATTCTCTGTATAAGTTTTAAACAGTTCCGGCTTATTTTGCAGATTTACTGCAGTATCTGAAACATCATTCCCAATAATCTGGTATACATTGACTTCCATCTTTCCAGCACCAGCCCCATTATACCAGGATGTACCAGTCTTCGCTACATAGTACTGAGGATTACTGGTATCATAAATAACAAACTTCCAGGCAATCGCACCATTCCGTCTGCTTGCCAGTTTTCTGTTTTTATAAAATGTATTAAAGTCAAAGGAAACACTATGGGTATTCTTCTGTACTACCTCAGCAGCAGTCTCATTCCCCACCTTGTCAATGTATTCATAATACTTCTTTGGTGAATTTGAATTACCAGCTGAGGAATCGTTATTGGTTAATTCATCAGACTGATCAGAATCTGCATCGACATAACTGTCATATACCAACTCGCTTTCCTCACTGTTGTCAGCAACCACGCCATCATAATCGATATCCATAAAGATTTTAATGCCGTATTTTGCATTTGCTTCCCCATCCACCTTTTTCTTTGGCGAACCGATTGTAAAGGTGAAATCCAGTTTAGAATCTGACAGCTGCGCATTGGCTGTGGCCGATCCTCCATTCCCTTCACTGCTGTCGTCAGATGTGTACTCCGGTGGATTATCTGTCACTGTCAGTTTAGAATCCCGGTAAGTCACACAATAGTTATTTAAAAAGCTGTATGTCAGATCATCTAGCACGATCACATTTTCTTTGTTCTTGATATCAGATTCAGCAAATTTATACAGATTAGAAGAAACATCTACCTTCATCTTATTTAACGATTTCAAGTCCTTTGCCACAAGCAGTCCATTGCCACCCTTAACATAATTCTTCAGTTCTTTCCTCTTGATCCGTGAGATATCATTACCGGAAAATCTATATTCTGTTGCATTGTCACCAACGTGGAGAAGAATTTTCTTCTTCAGGCTGTTTTCATTGTATACAGTGTTATTACTGCTGTCATGATTGAATTTTCCATCATTCAATCCAACATACACTAAATCATATTCTCCAATGATATCCTTCCTGCTGCCGTTAAATTCCTGCGTCGTCATATAGTCAATTTCTATATTTCCCTTATAACGGGACGGAGGAAGTTTCGCAGTTAAATAAGTTTCATTCAGCGTAAATTCATTACAAGGCTCAATCTCCAATACACGCAACGTCTCCTTTTTACGTGATGGATCTTCTGAATCTCCAGTACCCTGTTTCTTATAGTTCAAAAGATAATGAATCATCTGTGCGGCATTCATATTGGAAAATTCTTTTCCATACTCTTTTTCGTACCATTCAAATGCATCACTTGTAGAAGGATTATCTTTACTCAGGGTATTTGTATCAATCATCTGGGTAAACAGATTATCTGCATTATATGAGAATGTTGCACCATTCAAGCCTACATTCGTATATCCATCTGAACCCATATGCAAAATTCCACCATACTGATTGATACCGTACAAATCCACCTGATCCTGTGTAATTTCCCACGGACTATCAGCATTCTCTCCTACCGGATAGAATGTATACTGGTTCCAATATTCCTGCGCCAGTCCTGCATCCTGTGAGGTACAAAGTCCCGTTTCAGCAAACTGGTTGTTCTCCAGATTCGGTTCGTTTGGAATAACTGTACCGCCAGATGCTTTCTGATTACAGAAAAAGTATTTGTAGAAATTTTCCTGCTTCAGAAGAAAATTCATTACAAGAAATTTATACAAGTTAAGATTTGATCCCCCCGGACTCTGGCTGTAACTTACATGTTCCAACGTCGTATAATCCAGATAATGTGTTGTCACGTTCTCTGTATTATTAAACTGTACTCCTGTTGTAATAGAAGCATCCCACAAAAGTGGTGCAAATTTAAATTCACCATTTCCATCGTACTTTTCCAGGGCATTTACCTTCATAAACAGTGTTCTTGCCACTCTCCAGGAAAAGTCATTATCCCCATTATTAAAGAAGGTACTGCTGATCGTTCCGGTTCCTGTATCTTTAATTCTTCTGAGATCATTATACTTTTCCGTATTCCAGTGATTCTTACCACTGGAAGATCCACTTTGATGCATATAGATCAGATCCGCATAATCGATCCATTCCGGTGTCTCAGCCAGCTGTTTTGGCTCAATGGTCTTAATGACAATATGATAATTTTCTACATCACTTTTCTTCCGGATATTTAAGGATGTTCTGACAAATGTATCAAAATGAACCGGATGACGCGTTGATTCGTAATTGGTAGAATCAGAAGAATAATAAGTGTCATTTCCCTCACGGATCGTATATTCTCTGTCACCCTCCTCAAAGTTAATGGAAGCCCCTGCTTCTTTGGCATATTTATTCTCCAGTTTTGCCAGACGGACATAGGTATCCTTGCTTAAACTACTATCCTGGTCTGTTGGAGAACCAATGGTTACCCAGATATAATCACCTGTTCCATCTGTTACCTTTTCAAAATTCGGTCTGTATATGGTCCCACTGGCAATATCACCAGAATCATCCGCATAAGTATTCCCTGTATACTTAAAATTTCCTGCCCCAGAAGCTACTTTTTCATAATACCCATAGGCAGTAAATTTAGTGCTGGTATCTCTCTCCCAAGATCCTGGATACGCCAGTTTATCATTTGCATCATACTCTTCTGCAAAAACCCTGCGTACTGCATTTCCAATTGCATACGCACCGCGATATAATTCATAATAATACTCCGGATGTTCATTAAAAGCATATGGTTCACAGCCGTCAATCAGATAACCAAACTCTGCCTTGCCAACGTATGGCACGATTTCAAGAATCACAAATGGATTTTCTGCCGTTCCATCCGCTGCACTCATATTAGTAGGCAATTGTGCTATATCATTAATAACACCTCTGCTGATTTTCTCTTCCGCATGTGATGTCAGCCTGTGATATCCAAAATAGCCTACTACCACTGCAAGACATACCGCAACGAGACCAGCAAGCTTTTTTCCTTTCGACAAATTATTCCATACTCTTTTCATAATGCTACTGCCTCCATTCTGCAGCCAAACCACTCCGCTGCAAAGTGCTTTCCAATAACTTCCATCCTCTAAAACCCAGTTTAGCTGATTACGGGTAAGTAACCAGCTTATTTCTGATTTTTGTCGTTGCATCCACCTCATATTTTACTTTTCCATTCTTCATACCCAGATGGATCGTTACCTTATTTTCCTCTATTGATACATCAAATTTCTCGATATACTCAGCAAACAGTGCATCTGCACTGTACAGATCACAATTTGGAGAACATTCGATTGAACCACCACTTGCCGGTTTTATCTGGTCATGATCATGCTCATACAGATATAATTTATTTTCTGCCTCATCAAATTGAATAAACTTCATATTTTTAACGGTCTTACTTTCAACAAATTTGGAATCACCAGCTCCAATGGATCCAGAAGTTGCCGGAAGACTTCTGCTTTCCATCTGATACAATGTCAAAATATGATTCTCACTATCATAGTGTGCAGAATTTGCCTCCAAAATCATTGTATTCATCTGTGCCAGAAGCGTCTGTGATTCCATCTGCAGATCAAGCTCTGATTTTGCAAAGGAATAACTCCTTGTACCAGTCTGCATCAACAATGTGATTGCCCCTGCTACGATTACCATCACAGCCATAGAAATTATCAGTTCCACTAAAGTAAATCCTCGATTATCTTTCCACCTCAGAACAATCACCTCCCATTATGGATTCTCAATATAATGTTTACCAGTTGCCTTGATCAGTTTAATATAAAAAGTCTGCTTTCCTTTTAACTCCAGCCTGTTCAAAAACTCTTTATTCCGAAGTGTACCATCGTCAGCCAGCGAACCATCATTGCTATAGGTAAATGCTCCTGTACTTTTGGAATAACCGACCTTAAGCATATTTGTCTCAGATAAAACCAATGTTGTACTTCCCTTTCCTGTAATCGTCACCTTGCTGTCACAGATTTTATCCCCAACATTATGCGCTGCCAGATAGGCGTCCAGCTCGGAACGGCTCAGGAACCCACTGGGATTCCCAGTATTTAACCCGTTTATTGTACAAGTATAAATACCATCTGACATCTTATACAGATATAGATAGGTGTCTCCTTTTTTCGTCATAGTCTCCGTCTGGATATAAGTCAATTTACTGTTCAGCTTATTGGATGCCTTTTTTGTCTTTCCCGTATTGAGATATCCAAATACGCCAAACGTTACCCCTGTTAATACAGCCATAATCCCCATGACTATAATCAGTTCCACCAGCGAAAATCCTCTTGTATCACTTTTTCTTTTCACGCCATCACCTCCTGATTATCAGCCATTAGTTCTTCTTCCAGTTCTCATAATTTACATTATTTGTATTGTTTTCACCACTGTCACCAATGGTAGCATCTACAGATTTTCTAAAATATTTGCTCAACAGATCATAGAATACTTTCCCGCCAGCTTTATCCTCTGCAAACATTTCTCCTACCAGCTTTTCATTAGAAGCAATGGCAATATTACTTCCAGTAAATTTAACATCCCCACCGGCAATGATCAGACCATTAAAGTCCGTCTGCAGTTCGACATCCCCGGCAGTAATAATGATTCCACTGTTTACTCCGCTATAGCTGCCACTGTTCCACTGAACATCATTCTCAGAAATGATATAAACTCCATTTCCTGAACTGACAGCCATTGTTCCACTTGCCTCTGTGAGCTTACTTCGGTCAACCAGCTTATCAAACAGGTTGGTTCCGTCTGATTTACCACTCTTGGAAAACTTATCGCTATTATTGTCGGACAGTCTCCACTTTGGACTGGACAATGCATCAGCATAGTCTTTAATCAGAGCCAGCTGTCTTGACATGTAAATCTTACTTTTATTAACAGCATATTCTGCCAACGGCGAATCTGCATTAGCGTCTGTATTCTGAATCCTTACTGCCAGATTAGCATCCGATGCATTACCATATAAAATATTACCAGAGGTGAGTAAAATTTCTGCTCCATTATTAATGGTCACACCAGTTGTAGACAAATACGCTTTATCCACCTCGCTGTATACACTCTGTTGAGGGCTTAACTGATGGAATATCTGATAAAACATGCTCGACAGCTTCTGGTTTTTAAAATTCAGATAAAAATAATCTAAATTCTGTATCTTAGAATCTCTTCGATGATAGACCTGTGCAGCCTGATTACTTACAAAATCCATAATATCAAAACTGGTCTTCTCATTCCCTTGTGCATCTTTGAACAGATCATAGGAAGAATCATTCATCAGATTCTGATATTCCTGATCCTTCACTTCAAGATATTTATTATATCCCTGATAGTCAAAAGCATAAACTGCATCTGTCACAGCATCCTTGATCCGGAAGAAATACCATTCCTTCGTCACACCATCTGCATCCGTTGCAATATGAGTAGCTCCCTGAAAATCTGCTATTTCATCATAATCTGTTACTCCCAGAACTGCTGCTGATGTAATAAATTCACTTGGGATATAATATGCCAGCTGGCTGCTTTTTACTGTCAAAGATTCACCCAGTTCAATATCCGGGTTAATGTCTGCCCCGGCAGCATCCGTCAATATCTCACCCGTATTTGGATTTTTAGAAATAAAGGTACGTCCAGAAAGAATCAACTGCTTTAATCCGTTTAAATTTAACTGTTCATTTTTACCATTGATCGAAATCGCACTGCTGTAGGATGCCTTTGTTGCCAGTTTATTCCTGTCAGTATAATCATCGCTATAATTATATCCATAGTAACGTCCTGACAAAGTGACACTATCATCTGTGCCATTCAATTCCAAATCGTCTGCCACATTACAGTCACCGTTAATAGTAATCGTATTCCCTGTATCACCAGCCTCTGTCATGATATTTTCCACCCAGACCTCTGCTTCACCGGATGTACCGCCTTGGATATTCAGTGTACTGCTATTCCCCACATTGATATCACCACGACTGATAATATACTGTGCATTAATATTAAGTTCACCGCCCCCGGTCAACACAATACCCTGCTGGGATTTCTTATCCACACTGCGGTTGACAGTGCCGGAATAAATATTACCATTTACTTCCACACGAGTAGTACCTGCATCCGAACGAATCTGATTATCTGCCAGGATGGCGTAGCTCAAATATTCCGAATGTGCCTCTGTATTGACGGAAGGTACCTCCACACGGATATCCGTTGTCAAGGTTGTCTCGAAAGAATTTTCTTCTTTAATAACAGATATATTCTTTAATATCAGACTATTCCCATCCACGAGGAGTTCATCTCCCGTAAACGTATTTCCATCACTGTCTGTATGAGAGCCATGAATCTGGTATTTGCTCCGCTCCTCTGCATTAAGAAAAGACATTAAAATATTGTCATTATAAAAATATGTACCTGTTTCTGAATAAACTGCTTTCTCATCACCAGTTAAGACCCGAAGCATTTTTTCGAGATAAGATATGCTGTAACGGGTATCCAGTGTTGCATCTGCTGATGTCAATGCAGAATTGTATTCAGCCAATGCCAGTGCATAAGCATCTGCTGACGCCTTGGAGGATTCATTCTGAATCCCGGCCGATATATTATCCAAAATGGAATCTGTCTGATAAAAATTTTCCTGTGAGCGCTTCTGCGAAGCTTTTAACCGAATATTTGTAATGGTCATCGTGATAATGGTTCCAGCTAACAATATAAGAAATGTCATGGTTACCAGCACTAATACCAGAGATGATCCTCTTTTATCCTTCCAAAACCGTTTCATTATGACCCTCCCCTCTTTCCTTTTAATTTTGTATCTTTGTTCCTTTTACTACTGCATACTCCTTTGTTCCTTTCAGGACTCTCACTGTAATTTTTGCCACACGCTTCATTGGCTCCTGATCCACCAGGGTATAATCCGTCCCAGCTATATTCATTGCCAGCTGGTCACTGCCAAAGGCTGTCGCATACAATTCATTATCGCCAAAGGAAAGATTCGTATATATTTTGCCAATCTTATTTTTAAAATAGGAACCGGCTGAAATATCGGTCAGATCCAGCTTATAACCAGACTTTCTCTTAGTATATCCCTCTGGTACTGTCCCTTCATTATAAGACACACTGTTCTGTGCGATCAGAAATAGCTTTAACTGCCCATTCTGCACATGATTGGTATCATTAAAGTAGGTGTCTGCATTTAACTGTACCTTATCTGTTGATACGATCGCGCCTCCTGTAACCGGCTGGTAAAACAGATAAATATTGCTCATTTCTTTTGGATCGAGAGATGAGGTCTCTACAACCTCTTTATATACTGTAGTTGCATCAATTCCAGCCGGATAACTGCTGCCTGCATAACGATATTGATATTCCGCTTTTACTACAACATTTCCTGTAGAATGGTTCCACTTATCCTTTTCCTCACTGGCATTGATCACCACAGTACAATCCAGATACTTTTCAAATTCTGCCATAGTCATAACAGGTGCTGATTTTGTTTTTGCACATTCATCCGAATGCTTTCCATAAAAATATAACTTTGCCGCCAGTAAACTCTGTCCATTCTCAGATATCATTACATCCTTATCCGTATCCATAGTCCCGACCAAAGACCGCTGATAATCTACAACAACAGAGGAACTGGTAGCCGATTCTGTCACCTGCTGGATTGGCTCAATCTCCGCCTCTACATCAAAATTACTTCTATCAATTTTTACCGTTTTTTTCAGAGTGTAACTAGTCTTTCCTGTGAGTGGGTCAGCCGGGACCTTCACGGTCCATTTCGTAGTATCGGTATCCTGAGCACAAACAACAGCACTGTCATTCAGCTGATAAGGAGAATTCTTAAAATTTTCCAGAATATCCTGTGCCTGCACTGTTGCATTCTGCCTGGTACGACTTTCTGCATTCTTCTTGCCGGCATCTGTAAAATAATGAAGAAGCGGCATCGTAATGATAGCTAATATTCCAATGGTAATAATCAGTTCCACCAAAGTAAAACCATTTTTATCATTTTTTATTTTTGCAATTGTGAAATTCTGATTCTTCATCTACTCACCTCTTATTTTACTTTCTCCCAGGATACTTTCACAGGCTTATCGTCTGCAAATATCTTTATAACACCATGCAACCACCATAAATATGGCGGTTGCATGAAATTTTCCATCCTTATTTAAAAATATTTTGTTTTTTGGACCCCGGATCGTCTACATTTGGCTGCTGATAAAGCTCTCCGGTACCAGAAATTGCATACATACTGATGGTCATAGAACAGGTCAGGTCATCGCTTTCTGCATCCTTTGTTGCAGAAATATCTGTAATGGTCATCCTATCCTCAGAATTATTAATATAGTTTACAACCTCTTTCAAAGAGTTGTATGGAGCTGTAAAAGCTACTGCCACATCAGAACGGTATCCAATATAATTTGCTGCAGCAGATACAATATCTTTTACTGATGTATCAGAAGTAATTGCAGACACTGTAGCCGTCGATGCAGGAATCGTACTGGCAGCCGGTGCTGCATTGGTATTTGTACCACCTGCTGCTGTCGCTGTGCCAGGCTGATAAAATATCTGGTTCATTTTGTAGCTTTCTGACTGAATTTTTACATTTTCAATCCCTTCATACATCTCATTTAAATCATAAATCGCATTCTGGGTACGTACTTCTGATGGAAATTTACTCAGAGTTTCAGCAATGTTCTGCTGATACTTCCGAGTTTCCTCCTGGACACTCGCTTTCTGCGCCTCCATGGTCTCTAACTGCTGTACCTCTGTCCGAAGGGATGCATTGGCATCCACTAACGTGTTTTTTTTCTCCATCATTTTGGTAAATACCAGAAAATAACTGGCTGCCACAATAAGAATGGCACCAAAGAATAATAATATCTTTTTGTCTCTATTGGACATTTTCTTCTTCATAATAATCTCCTCCAATCTTCTGTAAGCAACTAAGTTACTGCGCTGCCTGTGCAGTTCCAGTCTCTACAGCTTCCTGAGAACCTGGTATCGTTGCATAATCTGCTGTAACGGAAAAATTATATACTGTAGTTCCGTCTTCTGCCTCAGTCGCAGCCACAGAAGGGATGGCTATATTGGTCAAAATTTTATATTCCATTCCATCATTGTTTTTTCCCGTGATTTCTTCCAGATTCATCAGCATTCTGGCAATGGAAATATCATTTTCTGACTCTATCGTCATAGAAATCCCCGTATCAGTAGACTGAAGATAACTTACACTCATCGTATTAGGAAGAGATGCCTCCAAATTTGTAATCAAACCATTCAACTTCTCATTCTTCGTCTCTGTCATAGTATAAATACCAGAAACCTGGCTATGTACATCCTTTATCTGCTGATTTTCACTAAAAATCTCATTAATGTATTCCAGTGACGACTTTCTCGCTACCAAATCATCATTAATACTCTTCTCTGTACGGTATTGCATGATAGAGACTGCTGCCATAGCAATCGCACATACAACCGCCAGACCAAACACCAACTGTGCTGTCTGAAGACCATCTGAACTGCTCTGCTGGTTTGCTGCATCTTTCGACTTAAATCCTACTGGATTCATCGCAGCCCCAACCACTGCAATATACTCTGTCTGATTATAAAGTCCCTCACTAAAATGCCGAGGGAAAGACACATTTACTAAATGCTCCATCCTATGAGTTGGAATATGAAGTTCATTGGCAAACAATTCATCAATCCCAGAAACCTTGCATCCCATACCAGTAATATAAATACTGGTCAAATCGATTCCAGGATTTTTAGAACGGAAGAAATCCAATACACGAAGTACACTCAAAAGAATTTCACCAATCGCATCAGTAACTACCTTACGTGCATTCTGGCTTTCGTTCATCTGTCTCCACTGTTCATCCGTCATACGGGCTCCTCCGACTTCCTCCAGCCCTTCATAATCCAAAGTTTTACATACCAGACGGTCACGGCAGAGAGCCTCACAGGCTGCATCCATATCATCCATAACACAGTCATCACTGAGAACCATAGCTTCAGCCACGTTAAACACACCCATCGGTATCGTACGCTGCATCAGCTGCTGTCCCTCGTTCATGAAGTTAATCATGGTGGTATTGCCACTAATCTGGATACACGCACAATAATCCAATACAATCTCTTTCTTTAACACCTGCATGGAACCATTGCCAAAATAATCCAGAGATTCAATATTAAATCCCATTTCATTAGCAAAATTATAATAGTTATCAACAAGACTATCCGGAGCAGCTAACAGCAGTACCTTATAGGACTTGCTTTTGCCCTCTTTCACCGTTTCCAGCAAAGTATACGCTAATGTATACTCATTCAGATCAATCGGAAAATATTCCTGGGCTGTTGCCTGGACTAATGTCCCAATCTTATTTTCTTTTACATTAGGAAGTGTTACCTCACGGGTAGCAATCTTACTGGAAGCAATCGAAAACACCACTGACTTCTCATTCATCCCGGCTTCTGCCAGTTCATTCCGGAATGCCACCGCCAAAGTATCCTTATCACGAATAATACCATCCTCAATCACATCTTCTGGTGTAGCAAATGTCACAGCACGGTATACGTGCGGATTTTTTTTCTTGTAATCAATCTCTACGACCTTGGTCACCTGCTGACCAATTTCAATACTAAGTACATGTTTTCCCATCTCGTACTTTTCCTCCCTGTCTCAATATTTTTGCATCACACAAAATTCAACCTCCATATCTGTCAGACAAACAGATACTTCTAGCCAAGTAAATGCTTTCCCCGAAAATTTCTCTTTTCCAAGATAAAAGCACCGAAAATAACACCGGGTACGTATTACATGGCCCGCTGTTAAACTCTCTGTGACAGCAAAATTACTGCCATCTTCTGAATAAAATGTCTAAAATCCTAATAATCCAAAATACCACTCTATCACAAACTGCCCCCACATTGCAGTCAGCCAAATGCCTACGGATAGATATGGTCCCATCGCCAAACGGTGTTCGGCATTGTTTATCTTCATTCGCATCACATGGATTACTGATCCAAGAATACATCCCAGGAAAAAGGCCAGTATTGCAGCCTTCCATCCCAGCAGCAAACCAGCTCCAGCCATCAGTTTAATATCTCCACCGCCGATTCCCCTACCGACGGTAACAAGATAGATGAATAGCAAAAAGCCACTGACAGCAACCATACCAATTACATGATTTCTCCAGTCTGCTCTGTCAATCGCCGTAGCCGCCACACCCAACAGGAAGATAAACACATTAATCCCGTTCGGAATCTCCATGGTGCGAAAATCAATTACACTTAAAACAATAAGGGCGGATGTCAGGAGACAATATAAAACACTTAACAAGTTCCAACCGTTCGCCAAGAAAACGATCACATATAATGCTCCATTCAATCCTTCTACTAAGGGATACTGAAGCGATAACTTCGTGTGACACTTCCTGCATCTGCCCCTTAGAAAAAGAAAACTAAATAATGGAACCAAGTCATACCAGCATAGCTGGTAACCACAGCTCATACAATGCGAGTGCGGCAGCACAATGCTTTCTTTTTGAGGTATCCGAAAAATACATACATTTAGAAAACTTCCGATAACAACCCCAAAGAGAAAGACCAATATGTATAATATGATGTAGCTCGCTATTTCTGGCATGACAATGACTCCTAATATATCACAACAATCTTGCCGCTATAAAGGCATAAAACTTATTAGCCCTCTGATTCAACAAGGTTTTTACTTCCTGCAGTCGGTGCTGTTGATGCAGTACCAGTACCCTTACCATCTTGAGCCGGTACCCATACCTGAATCTTTCCAGTAGCATTATCTATATTAATATAGATATCGCCGCCCTTCATTAATTTAGACTTCAACTGTCCCTTACAATTTGTTTCAATAGTAGCAATTGCTGTTCCACTTCTCAAATCCTGGAATTCTGTAACTGTCTGTGCATTAGCAATATTCTCTAAGTTACCCAGCGTATCAATGCCTCCTGTACATGACTCGCCACTCTGTGCCACAGCTGAAACAATATCAGTACAAATCGCACTAATAACCTGCTGATCTTTTGCCTGACGCGATTTTTCCATATAAGGAATAACCTGACTAGCTACAATACCCACTAAGATAGCCATAATAGCCATAACAATGATCAACTCAACAAGAGAGAAACCTTTCTTGTCATTTTCCTGTAACTTTGCGAGATAATTCTTAACTAATTTTTTCATAATATAATCTCCCTTTCTAAAAAAATATTTATTCAAAGACTGTTCTTGGCACAGTCTAAGATACTAACTTGATATGTGCCGCTTATGAATTTTCCGCCGCACCATAGATAGACATCATCGGTGCCATGATTGCCAGCATAATTGGCACTACAATCCCCGCCATCAGTACAATAATCAGCGGCTCCATAACTGAAGTAACTGCTTTTGTTGCCGCTTCCACTTCATTCTCATAAAAATCAGCGGCATGTTCCAGCATTTCCTCCATATTACCTGTTTCCTCACCAATTGCTGCCATATTATAAAGCAATGGAGGAAATACGCCCGATGCCTCCAACGGTTGAGATAACGGAGTTCCTCTTTCCACATCTTTTTTTGCTTCCTCCAACACTTTCTGTATAATACGGTTACTCATAATCTTCGTTACGATTTCTATTGCAGTTACCATCGGAATGCCGGAAGCCATCAATGTACTCAAGGTACGTGCTAGTCTGGCAGCTGCAGATTTCACAGACAAATCTCCAGCCAAAGGTATTTTCAAAATCAACCTTCCCACTACAACAGCCCCTGTCTCAGTTTTTATAAAAATCCGAATACTGATAATCAGAGCAATCACCACTCCCAGCACTATCGGCCACCAGTGTATCAACCCATTACTGATATTCATCACTAACACAGTAATCGCTGGTAAACTTGCCCCTGCTCCCTCTAACGTATCCTTAAACTGAGGAATAACATACATCAACATCAATGCAACAACACCAATAACTACCACCAAAAGCACGCAAGGATAAATCATCGCCTGCTTAATCATCCCTGCAGTCTTATTATCCTTTTCAAATTGTTCTGCCATACGCCGAAAAGACACTTCCAAACTACCAGATGCCTCACCGGCCTCCACCATATTTAACAAGATTGGAGGAAAAATATCCTCCTGCGCTCTCATGGCATCTGCCAGAGTCTCCCCTTTCTCCACCAGGATTCTGGTATTGTCCAATGCTTTCTTCAGATGTTTGTTTTCCACCTGGTCTGTCATCATATGTAATGCCTGTATAACAGTCACACCTGCATGCAGGATACTTTCAAACTGCTTACAGAAAATAGACAAATCTTTCGCTTTCACCTTTTTTCCGATATTAATACTAATTTCTTTATTCAATGCATTGGGAACTTCTATCGAAACAGGAATTAATCCCTCTGCTTTCAATGCATTCTTTGCTGCCGCCTCGTTTGCAGCCTCAATCGTACCTTTTTTCTGTTTTCCGCTGGCTTCAATCGCCACATAATTAAAAGATGCCAATTCATCACCCTTTTCTTTCTTTGTCTCTAGTAGACGGTATTTTATTCATTTATTGTACTACAGGAGTAGCATTTTCGCAACCAGATTTCCTAATTTTGTGAACAAAACTATTCACAATTTTTTCACGAAATCTTTATATACTTTTACCAAAAAGGTCGAAAAACACAATTTTTCCTACATATTATTTGAAACTATTTACATATAATTACCTTAATTTACAGAAATCTCCTTTGCAGATTCCATGTGCGTCATGCACTGTGAGCCTGCTTATATGCAGGCATAACGCAGTCTCACTTTCGACTTCGCGTAAACCTATGGTTCGCGGTCTCGTTCACCTGCTTATATGCAAGCATAACGCAGTCTCACTTTCGACTTCGCGTAAACAACAATAGCCGCTCCGGCTGGGGACCGGAACGGCTATTGTGGGCTGAATTTAAAATTCATACCGCAGACAACTATATTATAGCATATTTTTAAAGTTTGTCTCGCGTAATCATCCTACATTTTTCGACAAAAACCACTTTCCTATCCTATCTATCCATCAGAACAATTTCCGCTTAAGCACTTCTGGTTCCTGTGAAAATTCCAGAGCCACATCTGCAGATATTTTCAAATCATGATACAAATCGTAGATAGCATCATCCATGGTCTGCATCCCTAACTTCTTACTGGTCTGAATGGTGGATGGAATCTGATGCGTCTTTCCATCACGAATATTACTTGCTATCGCTGGTATTGAATGCATTACTTCATAAGCTGCCACTCGTCCTTTTCCATCCGAAGTCGGCATCAGCTGCTGGGACACAACAGCCAGCAACACCATCGCCAGCTGCACACGAATCTGCTGCTGCTGGTGAGGCGGAAATACATCAATAACACGGTCTACTGTAGCAGCCGCACCAATCGTATGCAGAGTAGAAAATACCAGATGACCAGTCTCTGCCGCAGTAATTGCTGCTGCAATAGTTTCCTGGTCACGCATCTCGCCCACCAGAATAACATCCGGATCCTCACGAAGTGCAGCACGGAGACCATTACTGAAAGACAATGTATCAAATCCTATTTCACGCTGATTAACAATCGAGTTTTTATGTACATGCAGGTACTCGATCGGGTCCTCCAGTGTAATAATATGTTCCTTACGGTTTTCATTTATCATATTGATCAGAGATGCCAGGGTCGTAGACTTACCACTACCGGTAGGTCCCGTAACCAGAACCAGACCGCGTTTTCTCTTTGCCAGGTCCATGACAGACCACGGCAGTCCTAATTTTTCCGGCTCTGGAATCACCGTATTGATCAAACGGAGAACTGCTGCAAAGGATGATTTCTGACGGAATACATTTACACGAAAACGCCCCAGCCCTTCCACGCTGTGGGAAAAGTCAGCCTCACCATCACGCTTCAGTGCAGCCACCTGCCGCTCATTCATAATAGAAAGAACAAGTGTCTGTGTATCCTGTGGTGTCAGCACATATGGAATAATATCCTCTAACGTACCATTCACACGCATTTTGGGAGGAAGCCCTACTGTAATATGTACATCGGACGCCCCGGTTTCTCTTGCTACCTGTAACAAATTTGTCATTGTAACTTCCATTTTTCTACCCCTCCATATTGCCTTGCTTCTTCTTCCCAACACTTCATTTTGTCTATTCCGTAAATCAGCCCGAATTTTCGGCGGATGCATTAGTTGTCATACGCCACACGGTGTACCTCGTTCAGAGTAGTGATTCCCTCCAGGACCAGTTTGTTTGCTGACATAACCAATGTATTCATTCCCTCATCGATAGCGGTTTTTTCAATTTCCTCCACACTGCCACCAGTGCTGATGATCCGCTTCAACTTTGGCGACATCTGCATGATCTCATAAATACCGATACGTCCTTTATAACCAGCTCCACCACATTCCAGACATTCTTCTTTCCCAATCGTAGCATGCGGTATCAGGATCTCTTCTCCCCACTTTTCTTCCGGCACACCAAGTTCTTTCTTTTCTATATCCTCTGCCGGCAACATCTGCTTACATCTTGGACACACACGCCGAAGCAGTCGCTGTGCAATAACACCAATCACCGCATCACCGATCAGATAATGCTCAATTCCCATATCTGCCAGTCGCGTAATGGTACTGGCAGCACTGTTGGTATGCAGTGTACTAACTACCAAATGACCTGTGATAGCAGATTCCACGGCAATGCCAGCCGTCTCACCATCTCGGATCTCACCAATCATAATGATATCTGGATCCTGACGCAAGATAGAACGAAGTGCTGCTGCAAAGGTCAGCCCCGCCTTGGGATTAGTCTGTACCTGATTGATTCCATTGATATTTGCCTCGACCGGATCCTCTACTGTGATAATATTTACTTCCTCCGTATTCAGCTCACTCAGCGCGGTATACAGCGTGGTAGACTTACCACTACCCGTTGGTCCTGTAACCAGCATAATCCCATTTGGATGCTTCAAAATATCTTCAAACCGTTTCAATTCCTCCGGTTTAAAACCCAAGTCCTTTTTGTCACGGCTGAGTGCAGTCTTCTGCGCAAGACGCATAACGATCTTTTCTCCATATACAGTAGGCAGAATGGATACACGGATATCATACTCCTGTCGATCAACAATACTGGTCATACGACCATCCTGCGGCTTTCTTTTCTCAGAAATATCCATGCCGCCAACAATCTTGATACGCGCCACCATAGCCGAAAGCAATGAAATATCATGGCGCATGGCCTCCATCAAAACACCATCCACACGATAGCGGATACGTAACTGGTTTTCCAGTGGCTCGATATGAATATCCGATGCTCTTTTATGTACCGCCTGCTCAATGATCTGATTGACCAAACGTACGATGGGAGCCTGTTTTACTTCTTCTGAATCTGCAGTTTTATTTTTTTCAATATTACCATACTTTTCCTGACGCTCCTTGGCATACTGGTCAGCCACTTTCATTGCCTCTGAATTGCCATAGAAACGATCGATCGCCTGTGCCACATCCTTGACAGTAGTAACACGTACTTCTATCTGAAGTCCGGTGATGATAGACAAATCATCCATCGCGATCATATCCAGAGGATCGCTAAATGCTACCCGCAGCAGATTCGGATTATCCGGTGCAAACTCATATGGTATCAGCATATATTTTCTGAGCACCTTCTCGTCTACCAGTGCCAACACCTCATCCTCTATGGTAATACCCGCCAGATGAACACGCTCCAGCCCCATCTGGTGACAAAGCGCCTCTGCGATAATCTCATCATTCATGATGCCCATATCCACAAGAGTCATACCTAATTTCTGACCATTTCCGGCTTCTTTCTGACGCTGTAATGCTTCCTCCAGCTGTTCCTGAGTAATTACTCCGGCTCCCAGCAGCAAATCACCCAGACGCTTTTTTCGCCGTAATCTACTTGCAATTGAATTCTCCATCTCTTTTCCCCCATACTAATGTTATAAATGCCGTACCACTCTCTGCATTTTCAACAGAGAAATCTATTCCTTATATTATAATCTTTTATCGACTATTTGGCAAGTTTATTCCATCATTTCAAATGGTATCTGAATACTTTTAAAAAAACACATCACAGCATCATCCCATGCCTTTTCTATGGTCTTGTCCAAAAGGAACTCAGAAAATGCGATCCCTGTTATCAAGGTAAGCACTCCCTGCTCATAGCGAAGCTGTAAAAACAGATCCGGATGATACTGATGATACAGCTTTAATACACCAGAATCAGCCAGCAGTTCTTCTGCCATTTTATGACTTGCCCGGAAAGAAATCCTCATGATCTCCGGCGTCTGATTTCCCTTGATATAAGAGAATACCACTGTTCTGATTTCTTTCCAGCTCATCCAGCAAACATCTTCCAGAGCCTCCTGTTCCATCAGCTTCCAGGTCTCAGTATCATACCATTTTTGATTTCTGCGTCCGGATAATGTCATTTTAGATGCAGTTACAAGCTCTGCCTGTTCTAACAGAAACGAATCAAACTCTTTTTTAAGAAGTAATTTTGTCATAAAATTTTTTATATCATTTATTTTTAAGCCAATCATAAAATCCCGCTTTCTGTACATACTATCATGGTGACCAAACATCCCGGAAGGAAACATGATCCTGGATGTTTCCTTTCGGAATCGATGTTTCGTCTTTATATAGAGAGTGAATAAGCCGTTCATTACGGCAGAAAGTGAGGCCATCATGAAAAAAGATGAAAAGACAATGAAAGAAGTTGCTGAACGTTGTACTAAGTTCTGCCCTTGTAATGATTGCAGCTGCACCAACTCTACTGCAGCAAACAAGATTTCCTGCAGCTCATGCAAACATTACACCCCAGATAAGGTCTGTGACATCGACCTGTATGCTGAAATCGTGAGCAATCACAATCTGTAGCAGCTACTATCAAATGAAGCAAATCCCGGCAGACGGCAGATATTCCAAGTCACTCTGACTGCCAGTCCTACCGGAGAAACAGCCGGAGATTCCCGGCTGTTACATAATCAGCATAATTTACTATCTTCCTATAAATACCACAATAGAACGCGGTGGCACCACTGTCTTCTTCTGGCTTTCCAGGGATGGCTTTCTGATTTTTTTCTTTTTCACAGGTTTTGGTACCTCACTAAAAGTATTTCCATATGTTTCTATTGCCGGATACCATTCCCTGTTTCCCGGAAGATTGGGCAAGTCAAAAGATTTTGCCTCCCAATACATATTAAAAATAATATAGATAGAGTCATCCGTTGTCCCATCCTCCTTCTGCTGGTAATCACCGTAAAACAGTAACGCAAGCATACGGCTATAATAGGAATAATCCGTTCTCCACGCCTGTGTCCCATGAATAGATAAATCCGGCATACCACAGGATAGCGAATCAAACATATGGAGTTCTTCCGGCTGATGCAATACAGGATGCTCCTTCCGGAAAGCGATTACTTTTTTCACATAATCGTAGATCTCCCTCTGCGTATCCAGTTGTTTCCAGTCAAGCCAGGTTATGGCATTATCCTGACAATATGGATTATTATTTCCATTCTGACTATTTCCAAATTCATCTCCCGCCAAAATCATCGGCGTTCCCTGACTAAGAAGCATCATTAAAAAAGCATTACGGATCTGGCACATTCTCCTGGAAACAATAGCTTTTTTCCGTGATTTCCCTTCCACACCACAGTTCCAGCTATAATTATATTCTGTACCGTCCTGATTCATTTCTCCATTCACTTCATTATGCTTCACATCATAAGACACTAAATCCATCATTGTAAAACCATTGACATAGGTCATAAAGTTTATCACAGAAAAATCTTTGGAATTGCGCCGGAAATAATTAGCAAAATTTTCAACCTGTCCTTCATCACTCTTTAAAAATCTTCTGGCACAATTCATAAAACCTTCATTATACTCTGCCAGTGCATTTTCCTGACGCAGAACACCTGCCTGCCCCAACATTCCGGTATCCCAGTAAGCAGTCAAAAGCTTCACTCCGGATAGGATCGGATCGGAAACCAGTACCAATGATGGCATGACCTCCTGGTTTACACGGAAGCCATCAATGTGATATTCCAGAACCCAGTTTCTGAGACAGTCTTCCATCATACAGAGATTCGTTCCCGGCAGAAAATAAATATCCAGCAAGACCTCTATCCCTGCCTGATGCATACTGCGAACCAGCTCTTTCATCTCCCAGGATGGATTCTGACTGTCTGATGCATAGGAAGCTTTCGGTGCAAAATAATAGGTCTGAGCGCTTCCATATCCCCAATAATTTATTTTCGCTTCGGCAGACTCCGCCCGCTGTAATGTTTCACGGGAAATGGGACTGCCATTTCCCATCCGGTTCTGCTTTGGTTCTCCGAGAGCCTGTCCCTTTTCCGACTGTACTTCATCAAATTCATAACAGGGAAGTAACAATACTCCATTGATCCCCAGTTCCTTCAGATAAGAGATTTTTTCCCGCAATCCGTCAAAGGTACCTCTGTGAGCTACCTTGGAAGAACTGTGCTTTGTGTATCCCCGCACATGAAGCTGATATAATATCATATCCTGAAAAGCGATCCCTAAGGGACAATCTCCCTGCCAGTCAAATTCTTCCAGGCAGATTCCTCCCCGCAGTCTTTCCCTTGAATCCTCTGACCTGCGTCCCCAGCGTTCTCTGCCCCGGATAACGGCAGCATAGGGATCTGCAAATTCCTCTCCATCTGCCTCATACATATATTCATAGTCCTGTGAAAGAATATCAGCAATCTCTCTTTCCTCCGAAGGATCTGTGCATCCGGTAATGGTCACAAAATACACACTTCCTCTTTTGTATTCCCGGGACAATTCAATCTGGCAGGCGGGTCTTTTCTGCCCTTTTCGATACAGTTTCAATAAGCACTGCTGCCTGTCTGGCAGGGATATGGCAAACTGTACACCGTCAGATACCCTGGTTACACCAAAGGGTAATGTATCTCCTGCCTTATATTCAAACAATTCTGTTTTCTTCTTTTTGTTCATTTTGTTCCAGCCTTCCCAATCATTTATAACCAGCAATCATTATCATTCTACTACATGAAGTCTTTTGGTGTCAAAAAAATTCATGACTATAGAAGGATTTTGTGATTTTTTCTTGCAAATTCGCTTTATTTCTGTAAAATAGAAAGAAGTGCAAGTTTTTATATTATGGAGGTTACTATGATTCAAGCAAGCAATGTCACATTACGTTTAGGAAAGAAAGCTCTTTTCGAGGACGTTAACATTAAATTTACAGAAGGCAACTGCTATGGTCTGATCGGTGCCAATGGTGCCGGCAAGTCTACTTTTTTAAAGATTCTGACCGGCGAGATTGAGCCGACCAAGGGAGAAATCATCATTACTCCGGGACAGCGTCTGTCCTTTTTAAAACAGGACCACTTCCAATATGACTCCTATCCCGTACTGGATACTGTTATCATGGGAAATGAACGTCTGTACCAGATTATGAAAGAAAAGGATGCTATTTATGCAAAGGAAGATTTTTCTGATGAAGATGGCATCAAGGCCGCGGAACTGGAAGAAGAGTTTGCCAACATGAACGGCTGGGAAGCAGAATCTGATGCCGCTACTCTGTTAAATGGTCTTGGTATCCCTACCGAGCAGCATTATATGATGATGAGCGAGCTTCCCGCCAGCGAGAAGGTAAAAATTCTGTTGGCACAGGCACTTTTCGGCAATCCTGACATTCTGCTGCTGGATGAGCCGACCAACCATTTGGATTTAGAAGCGATCCGCTGGCTGGAAGAATTTCTTATCGACTTTGATAACACAGTGATCGTCGTATCCCATGACCGTTACTTTTTAAATAAAGTCTGCACACATACTGCAGATATTGATTATGCAAAGATTCAGCTTTATGCCGGTAACTATGATTTCTGGTATGAATCCAGCCAGTTAATGATCAAGCAGATGAAAGAAGCAAACAAAAAGAAGGAAGAAAAAATCAAGGAACTGCAGGAATTTATCCAGCGTTTTAGTGCGAACGCTTCCAAATCCAAGCAGGCAACCTCACGTAAGCGTGCTCTGGAAAAGATTGAATTGGATGAGATGAAGCCTTCCAGCCGTAAATATCCATATATTGATTTCCGCCCCGGACGCGAAATCGGCAATGAAGTACTGACCGTGGAACATCTTTCCAAAACCATAGACGGTGTCAAGGTACTGGATGACATTTCCTTTATTATTGGCCGTGAAGATAAGGTAGCTTTTGTAGGAAGCAACACAATTGCCACAACTACCCTCTTCCAGATTCTTGCTGGCGAAATGGAACCAGATGAAGGCTCTTATAAATGGGGAGTAACTACCAGTTTCTCTTATTTCCCAAAAGATAATACAGAACTTTTCTCCGGCACAGAAACCATCGTAGACTGGCTGATGCCATTTTCTCCGGAAAAGGATCCGACCTATGTCCGCGGGTTCCTGGGACGTATGCTGTTCCCTGGTGAAGACGGTGTTAAGAAGGTCAATGTACTTTCCGGTGGTGAGCGAGTCCGCGTTATGCTTTCCAAAATGATGATTCTGGCATCCAACATCCTGATTATGGATGAACCGACCAACCATCTGGACATGGAATCCATCACTGCGCTGAACAACGGACTGATCAAATTCCCTGGTGTAGTGCTGTTTACTTCACAGGATCACCAGTTTATCCAGACCATTGCTAACCGAATTATGGAAATCACTCCTGGTGGTCTGATCGATAAGATCACTACCTACGATGAATATCTGGATAGTGATGAAATGGCACGAAAGAGACAGCTTCTCTCTGTACAGAAAGAAGACGATGATAACTAAACAAGAAAGAATATAAAAAGAAAACCTCAGCATTGTGAACTACGCTGAGGTTTTCTTTTGTTTTACCGCATTATATATCAATACTGCCAGAGAGACTATAATCAATATTCCAGAAAGTACCTGGGATACTGCTACATTCGTACCAAAGAACAAAAGCTGGTCTGTACGAAGTCCTTCAATCCAGACTCTTCCCATACCATACCCCAACAGGTAGATCATAAATAACTGTCCATCGTATTTCCGATGCTTCGTATAAAGCAATATGAGCACTAGAACGGCCAAGTTCCATATCGATTCATAGAAAAAGGTAGGATGTACCTGGATATATTCCACCCCATCAACATTTACCAGATGCTTTGCTACTTCATGGGTCAGATTGTAGGTTGATACATCATCTTTCCTGATCTGCATAGCAAACAAAGTGTCTGTATATCCTCCAAACGCTTCCCGATTGAAAAAATTACCCCAGCGTCCGATAATCTGTCCTACCAGCAGACCGGCACAGGCAGTATCCGCTAATTGCCAGAACGATAATTTTCTTACTTTAGCAAACAGAAATGTCGTGATAACACCAGCTATCACACCTCCATATATAGCAAGACCTCCTCCTCGGATATTTAATATCTGGATGAGATTGTCTTTGTAATACTCCCAGCTGAAAATCACATAGTACAGTCTGGCACCTATGATTGCAAACACAATATCCCACAGCGCCAGATCCAGATAAATGTCTTTGTCCTGACCGGTACGTTTTGCCTGTATGACAGCGGTTAAATATCCCATGATCATACCAAAGGCGATGATCATACCATAAAACGCAATCGTAAAGCCTCCTATGGTAATGCCTTTCCCCATGTTTTCAATTTCTATTCCCAAATGGGGAAACCGAATATCTGCTCCCATATATCTCCTCCTTATACATTGAAGCGGAACAATACTACATCACCGTCCTGCACAACGTATTCTTTACCTTCGGAGCGAACCAGCCCCTTTTCTTTGGCAGCATTGTAACTTCCCTGCTCTACCAGATGGTCATAGCTTACAACCTCTGCACGGATAAATCCTCTCTCAAAATCAGAATGTATCTTACCGGCTGCCTGCGGAGCTTTTGTTCCCTTTGTAATTGTCCATGCCTTAGTTTCCATCTCACCAGCAGTAAGATAACTGATCAGCCCCAGAAGATGATAACTTGCTGCGATCATTTTTTCCAGACCAGATTCCTTCAGTCCCATTTCCTCCAGAAACATTTTCTTTTCTTCCTCATCCAGTTCTGCGATTTCCTGCTCGATCTGTGCGCAGATAACAAATACCTCGGAACCTTCTTCTTTGGCATATTCACGTACCTTTGCCACATATTCATTACTGTTTCCGTCATCAGCCAAGTCATCCTCTGATACATTTGCGGCATAAATAGTCGGCTTGTAGGTCAGCAAATTAAAGCTTTCTAACAAAGCTTCTTCATCTTCATCCGCCGGTTCATAGCTTTTTGCCAGTTTGCCATCCTCCAGATGTTTTTTCAATCTTTCGACTAACTCTGTTTCTTTTACCAGAGTTTTGTCATTCTTCACACTTTTTACCAGCTTGGCATATCTTCTCTCCAGAATTTCCAAATCAGAGAATAATAATTCCAGATTGATCGTCTCGATATCACGCAGTGGATCAATGCTGCCATCTACGTGTACAATATTTCCGTCCTCAAAACAACGAACCACATGAACAATAGCGTCTACCTCACGAATATTAGAAAGAAACTGATTTCCCAGACCTTCTCCTTTAGAGGCTCCTTTTACCAGACCGGCAATGTCTACAAATTCAATGGTAGCATGTACTACTTTGGCAGAATTATGCATTTCTGCCAATACATCCAGCCTTGGATCCGGTACCGGAACAACACCCACATTGGGGTCAATGGTACAAAACGGATAATTGGCAGATTCTGCTCCCGCTTTGGTCAATGAATTAAATAATGTACTCTTTCCTACGTTTGGTAAACCAACGATTCCTAATTTCATTTTTCTCTTTACCTGTTCAGAAATCCTTGATTTTCAAGGGTTTCTGCCTTTCTCTTATATTTCTACTACACAATTTGCTACACAATTTTCAAGGCTTTTTCTATTCTTTCAACCTCTTTTGCCTTCTCATCTTCTGTCACATGGACATACAGATTCATTGTGATTCCTACATTAGAATGTCCTAAAATAATTTGCAAAGTTTTTGGTCGCATACCACCTTCTATACACCTTGTAGCAAAAGTGTGTCTTAAAACGTGCATTGAAAATCTATCAATGCCAGCCTTGTCACACAGTTTAAACAAAGTCGTATCATAGGCAGAGTTCTTAGTTGGTTCACCCTTTCTACACAAGAATACAAAATCTTTAAATTCCATATTGATTATCTTGATACTCTTTAACTTTTCCTTTTGATTCTTCAAAATTGCAACCGCTTCTTCTGTCAAAGGAACATCACGATAACCTGATTTACTTTTAGGCTTCCCTACTCTCCACTCACCAACAGAATATCTATACTCCATACTCCTTTGTATATGTATTACACGTTTTTCAAAATCAATGTCAGACCATTTTAATCCTATTAATTCACCTGTTCGTAATCCTGTCTGCAAAATAAAAGCATATTGATTATAATTACTGCTATTCTTTGCAACCTCAAGAAACTTCTTTTGCTCATCAATGGATAATGCCCTAACTTTCTTAGGTTCTTTCCCAATGTTATATTTTACTGTTTTTGTTACTGGATTCTTTAGTATAACATCATTCTCAACAGCATCAGAGAACATACAATACAAAGCTATTCTTGTCTGATATATTGTCGATGTTTTATATTCATCTTTCATCTGATTCAATACATTCTGACAATGCATCGGCTTTACCTCGGATAGTAGCATATTGCCTATCCGATCCTTTATATTGTGTTGAAACCTCTCTTTGTAATTTCTAATAGTATTTGGTCTTATGCTGTCGCCTTTTATATTTTCAATCCAATAATTAAACCAAGCCGTGACTGTCATATCGCCAGATGCATTAATTCCACCATGTTCATCTTCAAACTTTGCATCAGCATACCATTTACGGCATTCTTGTAACTTCGGAAAATATTTCTGAATGGATTTACCTGTTCGCTTGCTTACAAATCTAGCTGTATATAAGCCATCTTTTCTCTGGCAAATGCCGACTCCAAGCTCCTTTCCTTTTAAGTCTTTACCCATATAAACAACTCCTTTCAAAGAAAAGAGCCTTGATACATCATAATATATTACCATATCAAGGCTCAAAAGTCCATATTTTCAAATTTCCAATGATTTTTCTATGTATTTTTCAAACTCTTTTCTTTTTATAAGTTTTTTTCTGCCTACATACAATACAAATGGGCATCCAGGGACTTTTGCCATATCATCTATCTTGTTTATTCCAATATTGCTATACATCGCAGCTTCTTCTACAGTTAAATTCATTTTTTCCCATATCGGAATCTCTTTTCTCTGTTTTTCCACCTCTAACACCTCGCTTCCTTATGCAATTCTACTGCTCTACGCTGCACCTCATTTATCAACTCCAGACACATTTTTCTGGCAAAAGGCTCAAACAGCTTATTCTTCTCATATTTTCGCCACAATGCCCTGCACTCATCATATAAACCATTCCAAAAGGCATCTGCCTGCTTACTGTGATTTGCCTTTTCCGGTGGATTCCAATACTTACGCAGTATTTTCCACCACGCTTGAAAGAATTGTAATTCGTCCTGCATATCATCATCTCCTACATTGTAAACGGATTTTCCATATCATCCGTCACATTCACAAATCCATCAAAACTCTGCTGCTGTGCTTCCTTCACCTCCCAGCCAACCTCATAATTGAAATCCGGCTTGCTCTTATCAATTAGCCTTCGTGACTTTTGGTCATACCACATATCAATCCCGTCTTTCTTAGTCAGTTTGCCAAACCAACGGTTCTTGCTGATGGAAAGATAGTTATGGTTTTCGGTTTCCTCGTCTCTTTTAAATGTCATAACCACATCTGCAGCATTAGTAATATCTCCTGAACCGCTAACAGCATCGTTTTCATCTTTTGTAAAGCTATTCTTTCTCGGATGCGCCACCAGAATAACAACGACATCATGCCGCTTTGCAAGCCGGCTTAACTTTTTCACAAATTTACTCTGGCAACGGTATTCATCCTTGTCCATGTCAACGTCCAAGGCGGTCATAAGGTTGTCCACAACGACCAAATCAATGCCATATTGCATGACGGAATTCTCCATCGTGGTAATCAGATCCGTCAATTCGTCATCATCCACCACATTATTATCAAATATGTAGAATTTCCGACGATACCAGTCATCTATGCGGTCTTGATTGCTATTCGTGATGAACCGCCTTAATTCCCCATCCCGGTTAGGCTGCTCAACAATATTACCCGGACCTGCAATCTGAAAGTCTATCCATGATTTATACTGCCAATCCGGCAATTCTCCGGAATATGCAAAGATTTTCTTGCCCTGCTGCAATGCCGAAACGCAAATTTCATTTACAACAGTAGACTTTCCCTGCCCACGCTTCCCGGTAAGAATAATCAGCTGACCACCATAGAAGTAACCGCCCAGGTAAGAATCGAGCAAGCTAAATCCGGTTTTGAATTTAGGGATGTCTTTCAAATCCCTGCGCTTCACGTCCGCCAGTTCCTTAACTTGCTTCACTGGTAATTCAATTGCACTCTCCACCGCTTTCCTTACTGCTTCCTTGCCATGCTTTATTAAAATTTCATTGGCATCTTTACAATCCTGATAATCCTCATACCGGACATGCTTCACTTTCCCCGGAAACCGCTTTGTCAAATCATCCAACAAAGTGATATGCTCATGCTCAAAGTCCCCAAAGACAATTAACTCCTCGAATTGACACCACCAATCCCAAACATGAGGAATCCATGTGAAGCCTAAGGCACCATTGGGAACGCTGACAGCATTTTCAATACCCGCTTCTGACACAGAAAGAGAATCCATCTGCCCTTCGCAAATAACGATACGCTTATTTTCCGGATTACATTGCTTCATTCCAAATAGAATCGGCTTGCAGTTTTTTTCTGACCATTCTTTCGGCGCTGCTTCCTCTTTTCCATCCTCATTAATATATGTCTTTCCTTTGAAATAATCGCAATCACGATATTTTACATACTGCAGTTTCCCATTTTCGTCAAAAAACGGAAATACAAGCACATTATCCTGTTTATTATGAGTAGTAAGCTCATATTTTTTCGCTGTTTCTTCGGAAATCCCTCTGTTTTGCAAGAATTTCACAGTAGGTTCTTTCGGGACTAATGGCTGTTTTGGGGTCTGCAATCTCCGATACTGCGTCTTGTGCATATAGTATTCATCCACATTATGGGACAAATGAAAATCAAAGTCTCTGGCCAGAGTAATCATATTGCCGCTTATAGCGCAACTCGCTCTCAAACACTTAAACTGGCCGCTGCGAAGATTGATTGAAAACGTCCCTTTATCTTTCCCGCTTTTACCACCGTTGCAATATGGACAATGGTAAAATTGCAACTCTTCTCCTCTCGACTTTGCCTGGATGCGGACGTGCCTTGCAAAGCTATAGGCATCCTCTTCCTTGAATTCATACAGTTTCCCCATATGCTACTCCTCTGTGTCCCATAAATTCATTTCCGGCTCACCATCCTCCGATTCTGTAGATTCTGGCTCAGGCTCTTTCTCCCTGACCTCATAATCTGTATAAATCCCTTTATGTAGCCATGTATCGGGACAATTCAAATATTTCGGCTCTGTGTCCTGCTTATCCCTTGCATATGCTTTCGCCGACGCAATCAACATACCCTCAGAAATCCCCTGCATAATCAACATGGTATATTCCTGTTCCGCTAAGGCTCTATGTTCTTTTCTTGGATAAGCTTTCCAAAACTCTTCAAATTTCTGTACCGTTTTATCCTGCGGTTCTGGCAACTTCTCACCATTGGAATCCAAGGTATAAACATTGTCGCAAATTTTTAATTTCTTGTATTCGCTTTGATACACAGTAGGCTTGTACCTGTCCTTGCGTATGGAATTGCAAATCTTCCAATGCACCACAACTACCAATCCATTCGCTATCTGAAGGAGATAACCTCTATCAAACAAAACCTGATAGTCCTGTTGTGATGCTTCCGCCACTTTGCGTATGCGATTGGCATTGTTCACAAACCCATCATCATCAGCCTCCATGCAAATATGTAAGTACAATGCTTGCGCTGATAGTGGAAGTCCTAAAAAATCATCACTCTCCACTAATTCTCTGGAAAACATCCGTTTTTCTGCCATCCGATCACCTCCCCTTAAATAATTTATTTACATTCCACCTGTCATAAAGTTTTGTCGAACTTTGTCATTCTGTTTTTTTCCCTGCCTCCTGTAATCTCTGCTATAGTGTAAAAGTAACTTGTTTCGAGACCATGAATGCAACAGCTATAATTTTATAGTCACACCATATTCTTTGACCTTTGGTCTCAATCATTCTTCCAGAGTATGGGACTCTGGAAGAGATCTTCAAAAATAAATGTATGATGTTCTTACTTCTGCCAATCCGAACCCACTGCCATTGTACCTTTTATTCTTCGTCTGTTAAATCAATATGTATTCTTGCAAGCTCTTGCCGCCTTTCTATATGCATCCGCATGCTTATTGTCACCATGAGTTTCATTGACTTTCTTAAGGAATTCATCAATACTTCCGTTAAAACAGCCACATTTTACAGATATGCCTTTACCAGAATCTCTGTAAAATGTCGTGTGCGCCTGTCTGCTGCCAATAGGACCAATAACCAATATATGGAATTCCTCGTAAATCCTGGCATTATCGCTAACCCAGGCATTGCCGCTAACCCAGGCATTGCCGAAAACTCTGGCATTATCGCCAACTCTGGCATTATCGAAAACCCAGGCATCACCGTCTTGAGATAAATTTTCCGCTTTTTCTATCCAGCCACCTAATGTTCCTGCTTTTATGTTTCCAAAATCAACTTTAGCCTTTATTCTTTTCAAAATAACTTTTCTAAACCCTACCCCTACCTCTTTCGTTTCGCCTGTGAATTCATATTTATCCATTCTTCTGCCTCCATTTCTTTGCTCTTTTTAAATACCGTTTTTTCTTTCATTTAGGAAATCTGCTATTTCCTTTATATTGTCATTTTCCTCCGGCTTCTCGCACCGTTCAAATTCTATTACCCATACCCAAGGGTTGGCTTCCCAACCGTAGCGGTCAATATCTGGTTTCTTGATGGTGGAGTTCCATATATTATCCCGAAAATTTTCTTTCGCAGTATACAAGGTATCATACTCATTTTCTGGAGAATGAATAAACCCGATATTGTTTCTCCCGCCCTCTTTTACTGCCTGTTCCTCGGTAATATCCTGCAACCGCTCCACCCTCACGTCCGTAACCTTTAACCAAATACGGGCTGCTTCCTTTGGCATGTGGATGGAGGGACGCCATTTGCAAGGAAACTCATTATTATCTGCTCTGTAATAATAGTGTTCTTCGTGATAGTCCAAACTGCCTTTACACCATGTTTCCCTGACATACAGAATATCTCCCGGCTGGTACCGGCATATCTTTGTTGGTTCATAACTATCGCCAGTCTCCGGATTAATGTATGCCACTATGGTTCTTCTATCAGATTCCACGTCAAACTGATTTGATACATCAATATCAATCTTCCGCCTTGTAACTGTCTTTCTCCCGTCCAGGATTGCCCGGACCATATCTGCGTTGAATAATATTGGTAATACTCTACTCATTTTATTAACTCCTTTCCTGCTGCCATGACCAGAATCATCACGTCTCCGACAAGATGGCCCTGGTGGAGAGAATGGGGATTGATTCCCCTTCTCGGTTACATATCATGCAAATTTTAACTGTCCTTTAACCTCTGTTATGGACTCCATTGACAGATTCGGCATCCGCTCCGCTACACACAGTTCTGGCAGATTTGACCTGACTAATGCTGCAGGAATGGGCGGACAAACCGCATTTCCACATCGTCTGACCTGTTCACTTCTCGGATATTTCTTGCCGGTGTAGTCCTGGTCAATGATATAATCATCTGGAAACCCCTGGCATCCATACAGTTCTTTTGGCTCCAACATCCTCAGACCTATATCTACTATCTGGTAATCCACTCCTGCTATCGTTACCAGACCAAATCTGTCACGGGATGTGATTGTATCCAATGGCTCTTTGATATCCTCTGCGGTACGTTCCCCGTAATATTTAATTAAAAATGCTCTTACCTCTCCAAAATGTCCATCTCCGGCAGTAATCGTTGGAAGTGGCTCGGTTATGTCCCTGCCATCGCAATGATTATTCATTTGGATAAGGTTTACCGTCACAAGGCTGTTATGGTCCCGCGATGTCACTGTCGGCAAAGGATTCTCTACCGTGTCGCCTGCCCCTTTATAACCGCCGTCATAATATTTATGCAAAAACGACGTAACCAGTCCGTACCGGTTAGAACCATCCAGTGTCATGATCGGATCTTCGACAGCCTGTCCTCTTGTCTCACTTTTTGAGGTTTCCGAGTGGTGCTGTATAAGCGTAGGGCTTATGAGACATTGTTGATTTCCAGTTGTAATTGTATGTATTGGATCTTCGCAGCCCCCACCAGGGTGATTTGTTGTATTAGTTCCCATGTATGGAACAATTTTAGGTTCTACGATTCCAAATCCATGCTTTGATGTAATTACTTTCAATGGTTCATCCATACTGTTGCAGTAATCTCCCTTTGCTCCGCTGTGATTCACCTGCACAATGAATGGCTCCGCATTATCAATTACAAACTTTTTCAATCCTCTTGCAATCCGTTCCATTGTCTTCGGTGCCAGTGGGCGTACAGCCCGTATTCCATACTTTTCCTTGATTTCCTCAGCTGTATCAAATATAGAAGGGCATGGAAGAGAAAAATCAATCTGTGTATATGCCCCAACATAAGGCTTTAAAATACCTGCCTTTACCTCCTCACTGTTTCTTGGTGCATGTGTAGGCTCCGGCCAGACAATTGGCTTTCCATCGCACCGGGCGATCATAAAAAATCGTTTCCGCATTGTCGGTGCGCCGTAATCTGCTGCCACCAGTTCCTTTGTATCTATCTCATACCCCAAAGCCTCTAACTGCTTTCTCCACTTTTTATAGGTCTGTCCTTTCCGTTTGGGATCCGGCTGGAATATCTGCCGGTCTACTGGAACGACTTCTCCCGGTTCTGCCACTCTTGTGCGTGGCTCATTCTTCTTTCTGCCATGGCTTCCTGCCATATTAACCATAACGCGTCCTGTCTTTCTATCCCTTGTCGGAATACATGGACCCCATGTCTGGAATTCTTCCACATTCTCCAGCATGATTACTCTTGGGTGGACAAGTGCCGCCCATTTCAGCACTACCCATGCAAGACCACGGATATTCTTTTCTACCGGCTTACCGCCTTTTGCTTTAGAAAAATGTTTACAGTCCGGCGAGAACCATGCCAATCCAACAGGGTGACCATTACAGGCTTTTACCGGGTCAACCTCCCACACATTCTCGCAATAGTGTTTCGCGTGCGGATGATTGGCTTTGTGCATTTTGATCGCTTCTGGGTCGTGATTGATCGCTATGTCCACACTTTTACCGGTTGCAAGTTCAATACCGGTACTGGCACCGCCGCCACCAGCAAAGTTATCCACTATCAATTCTCCGTTTATCATCGGCGCACCTCCATATAATCCTGAATACTCATCTGTCCTATCTGGTAATTCATCCACAAGACTTCTGTACGCTTTAAGCCACTCTCCGCACAGGTATCTTTATGGGCTTTACGCCAGCCTTTGAGGTAATAGTTATATAGATCACTATCATAACCAGATATTAGGATTCTGCCCTTATGGTTCGTGATCAGATCTAATAACTCCTCATGCTCCTGGTCGGGCATTTCATGTTTGTACAAGTAGTTCTTCCTCGTGTCATGCAGATATGGTGGGTCCATGTATATAAATACATCCGGTGTATCATATCGTTTTAACTATACATCATGTTTGGGCATATAACTGCATATCCATTTTGCTATCCTGTTTTTTGCTCCAGCGTATTTTAAAACTGCTTTCATGCCGTCACCTCTATAAAATCATTTAAAGACATTTGACCTATTTTATAATTCATCCAGACAGCCTCATTCCTCGGCTTTCCGTACTCTGCACAACTTTTGAATGTTACTTTGCTCCACTCTTTCAGATAGTCGTTGTACATATCTGACTCATATCCTGAAATCATGATTTTGGCTTTACTGTCTACTGCTGCTATGAGAATTTTCTCATGGTCTGCATCCGTCATCTCATGTTTATACTGTTTTCCTGTCCGGGTACTCAGAACATACGGAGGGTCCCAATACTGAAATACATTTTCATAATTAAACCGCTTAATGACTTCCAGTGCGGGACGGTTCTCTATCTGCACCATCCGCAGTCTTTCGGCTGTGGCAATAATCCACTCCGGCAGACGGTACCAGTTCCATAAGGCATAGGCTTTTTCCCTTCCCTGTACATCATTCTTCCAGCCAACTTTGTAACCATTCGTCCGGAAACCATGTCCCTGCCAGCAACGGATTAGAAATCCTGCTGCCCTCTCAAACGAATCATTGCATATGGCTCCTTCTGGAATTTCAAACTGCAGATTGTATTCTTCTCTGCTAAATGGTGTTGTCATAACAAGTCTTGACAGCTTTTCCGCATCCCTCTGAATGCAGCGGAATAGATTGGTCACGTCTGAATCCAAATCATTGACAGTCTCAATATCAGAAGGTACTTTGTTGAATAACACAGCTCCGCTACCAAAGAACGGTTCTATATAAGAATGATGCTTTGGTATCAGTTCTACAAGCTGAGTAGCTATATTCCATTTACTTCCCGGATATTTTAATACTGTTTTCATATCATCCCTCCATAAAGTCATCCAAGGACATCTGCACTGCAGGGTAATCTTCCCATTCTACCCCTATCCAGTCCAGCACCTTTCCCCATCCAAATTTTTCTCCTGTTTCCTGATCTGTGCAGCACTCATACATCCAGAAATGCCATTCTTTGGGGTTCTGTTCCCGTAAACGGTCAAATCGGTGCGGCCTTTCCTCCAAATGGATTCCAAAGCCACACATACTACAGCCGGTGCGCTGTGCTTTTGTTGTATAAAGATTTCCTCCGGCATCTCTTTTGATTTCTCCATAAATTTCCGGCACTGGCACATTTAAGTCCAATGCCAGTTGTAAAAGGTCCTGTCGGAGAAACGGAGCGAATGGCGCGGATCTCATAGTAGTTTTCCCGTAATAATTGCACCCATGCTCCACCAATGCTTCCTCCCGCTGTCCGCCCTCACTTGCCATCATTCCTAAAAACGGCCAGCTGTTATGCTCCTTCGCCCAATCATCACAAGGCTTTTCTTTCAGGTAATAGCAGCATTTATCCGATACCAGAAACGGCGCTTCTAAATAATGTGTTCCATATTCCTCATTTGCCATTCCAGCAAATAGCTTCAACCATTTCTGCGGCAACTGCATCCTGCTGTTCTTTGCAAAATGCCCCTGCTTTCCACACTCTCCGGTGATGATTGCATGGCGGACCGTTCTGTTATTCTCGGTAGGATGCTGCAATAAATCAATCTTTCCCGCAATGCGCTTACTGATTACCGGAAAGCCGACTTCATTCAAAACCTGTACCTTGGTCTTATACGACCTCACTTTTACAACTCCAAGCATTTCATGGACTTTCTGTATACTCTTATCTTCCACATTTGATACGGATATTGCTGGTATATCAATGCCAATGCGCCGAAGAAACAGTAATAAAGTGATGCTGTCCAATCCTCCTACACTCACATGTGCATTGTATCCCCTTTTGTCCATTTCAGATATAAACTCATGTGCCCGGAGTTCTGCTCTCTTTACTTTTACCTCATATGGAAGATTCTGCATGGCAGTAAATCTCTGCTTTGCTTCTTTCTTCCTGCGTTTATATTCTTCATATTCTTTATCCATGATTCTAAAGGGAACCGATATATCTTTACCTGCGCAGGGTTCCGACTCCTTTCACTATTATTGTTTTAACAATTCCTCAACTAACAGATCCCTCGAATAGCATAGTTTGACACAATTTCCATGCAACGCATGATTCTTCCATGCATTGTACTTTTGATAAAACTTTTCCTCTGTCATTTTCCCCGACTTTACCAACTTAGCCCATGCTCTGATCTTCTTTTTGATCTTGCGCTTGTTTTCGCCCTTGAGTTTTCGTATATACTTTCCATCAACGGTAACATAATGATGAAATCCCAGAAATCCAATTCCGCACTTAAAAGGCATAATCTGCGTTTTTCCATTTAGCGACAGTCCGAGACTGGCTACCATTTCTTTTATATTTTTTAAACACCATTTCAAATATTCTTTATCGTGGTGTATCAGGTAAAAATCATCCATATATCTGCCATAGTATTTGATTCCCAGTTCGCCAGTAATCATATGGTCCATTCCATTCAGCATTAGCAAGGCATATACCTGCGCCACCTGATTGCCAAGTGGAAGCCCCGGGCTTTCTGTACTGTCAATAAACAAATGGTTGAGCCATGTTGTATATTTATCTGGAAAATGATAGTCAATAATGTCTTTCATAATTTCATGGTCAATCTGATAGAAAAACTTTGTAATATCACACTTTAGAATCCATCCATTAATACCATTCTTTTGGTAATGGGCAAGCATCTGCCCTTTCAGCTTGTCCATACCAAACAAAGTTCCTTTGCCAATCTGCCCCGCATAATTACATTTGATAAACTCATTCGCCAATCTCGGATGCAGGATATTATCGCACAAACAATGTTGTACCACCTTATCTTTGAAAGAGCAGGACTGAATCACTCTCTCTTTTGGCTCGTAAATCTTAAATTCATTATATGGAGCCATTTGATATGTCTGTTCTTCCAGTTGTTCTTTGAGTAGATGTACTCCTTCTAATGTCATCATCTGAAAACGTGTGGAACTGCCATTAAATCCTTTACCTGCCTTAGCTTTCCGATAAGCCCTGTACAGATTTTCAAAACTACATATAATCTCTTTGTCCATAATAAGAATACCTTTGTATTTACCCGTTCCGGGAAGGTCACACATCTTTTTGTATCTTGTGCTGATTTCGGCTTCCTGCCTACTCTGTCTGCCTGTATAATACAGAATGGGCGAACACCGTTGTTGTTATTGTAGTTATTGTTGTTGATATTGCCGTGCGGCGAAACAACGGTTTATACGATGTGCAACCTAAATTGACTATATCCTGCCTTTATCCTTACTTCTCCATGCAATCGACATATGTTTGATGTCACTGACCATTTTTGACCAGTATTCCATACTGCGATCGCTGATGATATTTAGCTTGTATGACAGTTCAATATAGAACAGTAACTCGTCACAATATGTAATAGCTTTTGTCTGTAACTCTGATCGTTCATGTCTATAATCTCTCAAGTCTGTACGATTTGCTTCCATAAGTGCTTCGTAGATATTCAGGCTCTTAATCTGCATCTTATCCACTAGAGAAAACCTGTATTTTTTCGGATAGCGGTTACAGTTGGAAGTTACCCTAAGTGTATGTTCTGCCAAATCTTTTGCTTTCAGAATCACTCTTAGTTCTGTTTCTGCCATTTACTCATCCTCGGATTCAAAGATTGTAGGGGAAAAGATACAAAATGGGCGAACACAGTTGTCGTTATTGAAGTCATCGAAGTCGAAATCGCCGCGCGGCGAAACAACGGTATTCCAGATCGTATCACCGTTGCATTTCGTACTCCATGCAGTTAGCAGCCACCACCAGTAGTCCGCATTTGGAATCAAATTTCGATATCTTCTATACTCATCTACATTCAACAGAGACACCTTATCCTCACATGTGCCATACTCTGTTTGACCATCCAGCGATAGCAGATCTCTTTTGAACGGAATGATGTTATCTTCTCCCACTTCTGTTACAAGATTTTGATAAAATTCTGTATTTAGATACTCTCTTAGATCACTTGTGCGCCAGTCATTGCACTTTTTGTCAAAACGAATGTCGTCCGGTAATTTTTCTGCCAGACAGAGAACTCCTTTTTCTGTCACGTCCAGCGCCTTCCATAGTAAGCCAGCAATGTTCTTTTCTGCACCAATTTTAATTATTTTTTTCATAGTCTTACTCTCCTTTCGATACAAAGATATCAGATTTTAAGATACAAACTGGGCGAACACCGCAGTCGTTATAGTAGTTATTGTAGTCGATAAGGCCGCGCGGCGAAACAACGGCTACTGAGTATTTCCATCCTCGCTCTTCTGTACTCCATGCCGTACAGGTCCAGTCCCAATCTGGTAAATCTTCGTTTACCAGCAACGCATTAAACTCCCTAGCCTCGTCAAATGTGATGGGTCTGACCTTGCATTGACATGAGCCAAAATCTTTCTGCGCATCAACAGTGGTTAGATCAACTTCGTGTTTCACTATGTTTTCTGCGTCAAAATCCATCTCGAAAACAGGCAGAACGTCACTATCTATCCTTTTTTTCAGGTCGGAAGTCGAATAATCCGATGAATCGGAATCAAACTGCACGCCTTCCAACATGAACTCCACCGACTGAATCTTTGTCTGTCCATCCATCTGTTTCAAGATCTTGTACCGCCGTCCATTTGTCACAATGATATCTCCTGGCTGCATGGTACCAAGTTGCACCTTGTCCTGGTTTTCCGCTTCCTCTTCTAATGCTCTTACTAATTCTCTTGCCAACTCTAGTGTTTTGTTCATCTCATTTTCCTTTCTCCGCGGACTGCTGCCCGCGGTACTCATATCCACTAACATTCTTTGCAAGTCGCATAACTAATCTGCCTTTTAATTCAAGCAATTTCTGATCTAAGACATCAAAATCCATCTGTTCTCTACTGGATTTCATGTACTTTGTTCTGTTAATCAGCTGCTCGAGAAAACAAAGACTTAATTGCATTCCTTTGCACTTCCCTGTCTGACTTGCTTCCGTTTTCTGCACATACTTGCCGATGCTTCTCGCAAACTTTTAATCCTGGCACTGTCTTCGCTCCGCAAAAATAGCATAACCCCTGCTCCAATCGTTCTTTGCAAGTGAGTTTTCCATTTCGCACGCGCCTTTCTTGTCTGCGTAAATCCATCTTTTCTTTACAGATGCCACACCGCAAATCATTGTATAGTGGATTACGCTTTCCACAACGGACACATAGCCCGGCCTCTTTTCTCTGTCGGTACACCGACCTATGATAAGCGTTAGTGTTTTCCTTGACTTTCTCTGAATGTTCTATTTCGTATCTTTCTTTGCATTCCTGTGCTTTTGCGGAACACTCCGGACAATTCTTTTCATCCCCAAATAATTTGTTCTTTCCGCATCTGGGACACAACCCCAAAGATACATAAAATGCCCTTTCTTCTCTCATTTCTACCGCCCTTGGGTTAGTTGACAGCATCCACATCATCCTCCAATAACTCAATCACCTTTGCCCCGGCTTCGTTCGGATGGCAGAAAAGGAAGCGTACCCCATATCGTTCCTGCATTGTTAGCATTGATAATGCCAACTGTCTACCATCTGTCGGCGGTTTCTTCGGCAATTTAATATTTGACCACTTTCCGAGATTGTGCATATATTCAATTCTCTTGTAGCGATATAATCTCGGATTTTGCCATTTTTCCAAATCCTCAATACTGTTCACGCCATCCTCATTCTCCACCAAAATATACAACTGCACTCCGTTATTCTGCGCCAGAATACACTCATCTCGAAATCTTCCATGTGCTTTCCCACAGATATTGTTGATAATCTCTCCGATATTCTCTTTCGTGTCTACTGCTATGGAATATGTACCAAGAAAATCCATTTTCTTGGGTTTGTTTCCTCGCTTTTCCTTTCGCTCCAGTACATCCATAGCCTTATCATTTGCGATAATATAATCACCGACAGGTAATGGAACTCGCATAACCTCAATGCCATGCTCATAGAACCATTGATTCTTGAGAGTATGCTTTTCTACTTTCTGCCCCATATCTTCAAAGATAATCATTCCATCTCTCCTTACACGCTAAACGGCATTTCTTCTTCTATTGAGTTTGGTATAGACATGAATCCATCATTGCTTGCCTGTGTCGGCTCCGGTCTGCTCGGTGCTGACGGCTGACTATTGCCATTTTGCTGACTTGCCGCCTTATTCTCGGCAAATTCCTGTGATTCCACCATCACATTTGTTGTGTAGACACGTTGACCGTCCTTGTTGGTATAGCTCCCTGTCTGAATACGACCGGTAACTACAATCTTTGTGCCCTGATGAAGATAATTTTTGGCAAATTCTGCTCCTCTGCAAAATACGACACAGTTAATAAAATCTGCTGTCTGGTCATCTCCCTGGCGTTTAAATCTACGGTCTACTGCAAGTGTATATCTTGCAATCGCTGTCTGATTTTCTCCTGAGGAATAACGAATCTCAGGTTCACGGGTCAGACGTCCCATCAGAATAACCTTATTCATGTTTTATTCCTCTATCCTTTCATATTCAAAAGGGTTACTACCTGCACTCCAGTCCTCTGTTCTATAATCATCAACTACCAAATCTAGACAATCGTCGTAACCATCTTTTTCAATCTTTTTTTTAGCATCTTCCAAAGAATCTGCTTCGATAGTTCCCTCTCTATGACCATATCTTAAATGACCTGTAATATAGTCCAACTCCTGTGTTACTCTAAATTTAGCCATAATACATTACATCCTTTCCGAACCTAAAACGGTTCCTTATTCAACTCAAGTTCCATCCCAGTATCTGCCACATAGACATTTGCCCTTGGAACAACTTTCTTTGCTTCCGTGTAAAACAGCTCCGCATCAGAGTTCGAATCACTTAGGTGCAGTAGCACCACATTCATAAGCGATGGATTAGCATTTGTTCTTAGAAAATCAAGTGCAGTACCCAGTTCCATGTGACCTCTTGTGACATGGTCAAAATTGGGATTCTCTTGGTCTATGATTTCTTTTGCATAATTTGCCTCAACCAAAATCTGGCCGACATTCTTAAATTTGTATTTGCAATACTCCAAATCCGTAAGGAAAAGCAATTTTCCCATTTCCTCATGGTATATCTGGTATGCAAAACATGGTGTACCGTCATGCGGTACATAAAACGGTGTTATCCGGAAACCACCCAATTGAAACGGTCTTTTCTCTGGCACTCCATGAAGCAGTTCTCCATAAACTACTTCCACCTTTTCCACGGTTTCATCATTGGTGTAGATTGGAATGTTGACTTCAAGGAAGCCTTTCAAATACCCGATATGGTCTTGGTGGGAATGCGTTACAACACCCCCTACCACCTTTCTCAAATCAAAATTCAAGGCTTTCTTGACTTCCTGCGCTCTGACACCACATTCCAATATCAAGCATTCCTTTTCGGATTCCAACAAGTAACAATTCCCTGCAGAACTGCTACCAAGACATTTCAGAACCATGCAATCACCCACCTAAAATAATTTGTTGATAAGCTCCATTGCATAAGCGGTATCAACTTTTTCTTCTCCAGTATCTTTCATATGACTTTCCAAGGCTTCAATCATCCAACGGAAATATGCCGTGTCTACACCAGTCAACTGTTCTTCCAGCACCCTTACATCCCTCAAATCCAATTCATTTAACTGCATACACATCTTGACATATTGACCAGCATTGATATGATACCCACGCTCAATGTACTTTCTTGTACGAACAATGGAACAAAGCGGATATTTTGAACCAATGTAGTACAATTCTTTATTGATGATGCATTCCAACGCTTTCTGCGGAAGAAAAACTTTATTGTCCCAAGAACACCATGCACAAGTACAGTGAGCAAAATCATAGTTTTTATGTATTTCTTCTACCTCACCATAAAAACGTGTTACAATCTGAATTTTGTTGGAAAGGGTAATTGCATTACTGGTTATAAACCTAGGTCTGTATTTCTCTTTTGAATCACTTTCTGCGGATTGGTTGGATTCATGCTCAACGCCAACTTCTTCATCATCCTGCTCAGTAGATCCAAAGTTATAAGACAATACACTATTTGCATCCTCTGATTCATCAGCAATTCCCTTAGAACGAACAAAGCATTTCACGGAACCATTATCTGTTCCTGTAGTTTTTTTCAACAATTCTCCCCACATCACTTCCACTGGCTTATCTTCATGCAATTTGTTCCATTTATCCACATAGTATTGCGCCACCGCTATGCAAGCCTCTTTAGTACGAAAATATACATCATAATCGTGTACCGGCTCTCCAATAAGCAAGGAAACCAATGCACCACCAGTAATAATTACATTATCCTGTATGATCTGTTTGATGTTTTCATTATCAATACCTTCCAGCCAATCTCTCAACTTCGCATTAAGATGTTTCTTAATGTTTTTGCTATTCATAATTCAATCACCTACTTTGCAAAATCCGGAATCTCACCATCCGATTCCTCCGCCTGCTCCGCAGCATTCCCCTCTGTTACTTCCTCCACAAAATCCTCTGAATTGGCATTTGCATTGATTTCATCCTCTACACTCTGATGCATTTCCTCAATCGGATATTCCTTGAAATCCCCGTCAATGACCTCTTCCTTGGTGTAGAATCCTAATGTCAATTCCGGACAATTCATACGGGCAAAGAATGAAGCGGCTCTGTATCGAAGCATAACCTGTGGCATGGTTTTCCACTTGCTCATGCTTTTGGTAGTCCATCCCTCTGCTTTTGCCATATCCATATCAATAGTAATTCCACGAACTTCCCTACCGTTTTTGGTGGTCCAACAAGTGCATGAAAATGGCTTACCGTCTTTGTCCTGTTTCTCCTCAAACTGCAATTCCATATCATACTTTCCACTTACATTTACGGATGCAATCAGAAATTGTGCTGACCATGACGGCCTCCCCTGGATAATATGTAAATTCTGAATTACCATCAAAGGACTGGTTCGAAGTCTATTTGCAATTTCTATAGCCACCATTGCATTGGCTTCATTTCCTTGATAATCTTTAGGAACAATTGTGCTGCCCGACAATACCTTTGCCATCTGACCTGCCATAAGCCAGTTATCAGAACTGCCAAAGATACCTTTGCTGAAATCGGTGTCATGCTTTACTGCAACCTTTGCTTCTCTCTTCTCTGTTACTTCTGTACTCATATCAGATACCTGCCTTTCCCAGAATCTCCATTAAATCCGCCAACGGATTCTCGCTTTTCTTTTCATTCATCATGCGTTCATCCAGCAATTTTTCAAAGTGTTTTAAAAACATCATAGCAAGAAAGTTTCTTTCCACCTTACTCTCTGAAATACTTTCAATCGAATTCCTTACAAGATCAGCTAATGCCATAGCGACTACCCTTTTATCCAATTCCCCATCCGCACAAATAATGTTGCCGACCTTTCCTGTATCTTGAGTACCTGTCAGTATCGCAAACATTGCGTTTCCCTCTACTCTATCTACTCCTTTTGAATTTTCAATTGTTATCTTTACCATGTTTTTAGCCCTCACTTTCTATTTTCATTTCCTTATCATCAGATACCGATAGTAACACCATCTGCGTATCTAACTCCGGCAGATTAAACTCATTCACAGCCTCAGCATTATCAACAAAGATAGGCGCGGTCACACCATACAACTCCGACAAGGTATTGATAATGTCCAGCCCCGCCACAATCCTATGACCAGTATTCAACGCCGAAAACGGTACACCATTCATAGTACACTCGCAGCACTCTATCACAGCACCATTAACCTGCTTGTCAAATAACTTCCAATCCACAACACCAAACTTCTCATTAACAATCTTAGAAATCATGGTCATCTTTGCCTTGGTGAACTCCTCCAGCAGATAAATCATCTTTTCCTGCTCATTGACCTTGTTAGCAATATCACTCATTTTCTGCTGCAATTCCTCAATACGCTCCTCTTTGGCTGAATTATCAGCGGAGGTAATCTGCTTTTCTACCTCAAACAATTCCTCTTTCAGACCATTCTTCTTAATGCGCAACTGCTGACGCATTTCTGCGCCACTATTGGTAGAATTAAGCAGCTTTTCTTTCTCGGAAATCTGCGAAGCCAACTTTTTATATTCCTCATTGCCGGAAACATCAATTTTATCCGGCATAGCTTCCAACAAATCAGCAACTTTCTTCCTTTCAACCTCTGCACTTTGCAAATCCATCTGCTCTGCCGACAACTTCGATTTTGCATCATCCAATTTAGCCTGCATCTGCTCAATCAAGCCTTTATAACGATTTCCGTCAGCAACAATGCGGTCTAAAGTCTCTCTGTGGTCTTTCTCCCACTTAGCTTTAATATCCGCTTTCTTTTGCTCAAAATCTTCCTTAATTTGCTGGATTTTATCCTTTGGATAGGATTGTCCGCACATAGAGCAAATAGTGCTATTTTCATCAAACTCCAGGGCATCTGTATACTGCTTGGCATTCTCTTCTTTCCAATCAACCAACAGCTCCTCACGTTTCTTTTCGTATGCGGAAATAGTCCCCTCTGCACCAGCAATATTTTGCTGTAAAGTCTCGATTTTTCTTTCAGAAGAAGCAATATCATTATCAAAGTCTGCCAATGCGTCCTCATGTTTTCTTCTGGCAGCGTCGTTTTCTTTGTTCGCCCTTCGCTCCATATCCGTCAACTGCATCTTCAATTCCAAAAGTCCGTCCGTCTCTTCCTGATATCTTTTATACTGAGTAGTCATATCTTCCTCGGACTTTTCAATCTCGACAATCTGCTCTTTCAGACCATTACGCTGCAGCTCCAACTCTGCCACATCAATATCCGTCATGGACTTTCTGACTTCATCAATTCGTGCCGGAATTTCCGTCTGCTGCTTTTTGTACTCCGATAAAGCCTTTTTTGCCTTGATTTGCAAATCTTCTGGGCTATGCAAGGATAATGCCAGAGCAAGTTCCTGCAACACTTTTGGATTGGAAGCAATGACATCCTCGTTATCAATATCCGGCGCAAATTTCATTAACTCCTTACGCTGTTCCTGCCACTTCTTACTAACGAATGCCTGCGGATTGGTAATCAGCTTGAATAATTCTTCATCAACAATCCCTGCGATATACTTCTTATAATCCTTCTCTTTCTTCGGAATACCATCAATCTCAAAAGTATTGACATTCCCTTGCAAGGTTTCTGTCAAAGAGCCACGTTTCTTTACCCAATTCTGTTTCTGGACTTTCTGCAGCACTACCTCACACCCATCTACTTCTAATGTCAAAATCACTCTAATTTCCACATGGTCAATCTGATTGCCAAAGGAATCCAGCGGTCTAATTTGAAACTTTGCCTCACCCTGGCTGTTCTTATCAAATAAGCACCACATAGAAGCATCCGCAATTGTGGTCTTTCCCACTGCATTCTGTCCAGAAATCCTTGTCAGATTTCCAAAGTCAATGTCCTTTTCCTTGATTTTCTTGAAATTCTCAATGTGCATTTTCTTTAATTTAATATTCACTACTTGTCCTCCTCTTCTTCCACTAACTCACCCTTACCTGCCGATACCTCACAGGTAATTCGGGTTTCTATCGTTCCATCCTCAAGTTTCTTCTGGTATTCTCTCTATTCTTCATTTGCTTTTATATCCTCTCCGTGCTAAAATGCACTTGTATGTGATGGACTGTTATTGTCCTGGGCTCGTAGGTATTTGCGGTACCTATGAGCCTTATTCTTTATTTGGTGTGTCAATTCGCAAAATTGCTTTCAAAATAGCGACTGCGCCAAATTCTGAATTATCCTTTGCAACTGCATGTTTCACTTGTTCTAAAACGGCTTTTTTTTCAATCAACTCTGTGTATTCTGCCAAAGGAATCGTAATTTCCTTTTTAGAAATATTAGAAACCCCTTTATCCGATGTCACATTCCTACTTTCTTCCATGATTATTCCTCTCTTTCTTTAATGCATGAAATCGCTCCGTCATTCAGATTGATTTCAAACCAAAGAGCGTAAAGCTCCAGCGTTTCTAATACAGTCATTTCTTCCAATGGCATAATGATTCTCCTTTCTATTCCCATGCTTTCTCAATATCCCGACGAACCTTAAAGGCATTTGCGTTAGATAACAGTACTGCCCTGTCCTCTTTTGGAAGAAGAAGCAAAGCGCGATAAATTCCTTAATTTCCTCGTGCTTATCCTTTGGAATTGTCATTTCCAATAAATCTGCCATATAAACCACTTTCTTTCTACGCTGCCAAAAACTTATTAATGAAATACTGCTGACCTTTTCCTGTGACTTTAGTTGTCCGATTGATTCTTACTGAACCGTCTGGATTATTGATAGTGCTTTCCTTAATGTCGAACAGCCCCATCTCCATTGACCTCTGGGTTGGCATATTCCAGTCAGAACCCTTTCGCTTAATCAGATAACCATTGCTACGAAGCCACTCAAACAATCGCTTTTGTCCAATGTCAACACCATTCTGCTTGAGCAACTTTGCTAAATCTCCGACAAGAATTAAAGTATGGCTTATTGACACTGCATCTGCAAAAATCTCTTTGGGTTTCATCCGTTTGTTATCCTCCAGCAACACAGCATTTGACTGTTTTAACTTCTCAATTTCCTTATCTGCAATCTTCAACGCTCTTGCCATGACCTGTTCCGGAGTGTTCCATGCCTTTTCCAGATCAATAAGATACTGCCTGCATTGTTTTCCCTCTGGTGTTCTTTGAATCATGCAGATTTGCTTTGCCATATCTACGGATATGTCATAATCCTTTGCTGGTCTACCTCCCACAACAGAGGTTTCTCCCATTTTTGGGAAAAACTCTTTTCCTTTTACAAATCCATACTCACACATTCTTTCAAACCATGTTGTAAACTTTGTTCCAATATTCAATCTTTCGTGTAACTCTCTTGCTGACACAGTCTGTGTATCAAAGTCAACTGTTATAAGTTCGTTCATTATTTCTCTCACCCCCTTTCTGTGTTATAATCTCCATATCAATACTGATTGGAGGTGCTATTGTGAGTATTTATCCAGATATCGGATGTCCAACAGCTGGACTAATTGCGGAACCAGGTACTTATGTTTGTATGAATTGTCCACATGATAATAAGGAAAATGATAAGGCAATCATTATACTCGACAAAAAAGAAAAGCTACCTGTATGTCCAGTATGCGGTGAACCTTATTGGTCTAAAGTCTAGTAGGCTCTTTAAACCATTTCTTTTCCATTTCGAGCGTCTGCTCCGTAACCTGCAAGTTTTCGTCAAGCAGATGCTCGATTTGGTAATTCTTTTTGTCAACTATTCCATCCTTGCTAGTCCTAATAATCTGCAGTATCTTTCTTCCGTTAAGTTCTAAAGGAATAATCAACGTACTCTGAATCCAATGCACTTCATGCCTCACGAAATGCTTGCTACAAAACTCCTTTAGCCAGTTCTTGAATCGTTTCAATAATCGCATCTCCTTTCCTATGCACAATATTGAATTTCATATTCGGAAACAATCTTTGAGAAGATTTCCTGTAACTTCTTATCTTTCTCAATCACATCAATCTTTCTACAATTATTGATTTCCGTCTTGGCAGCGCCACTCTCATACAGACGCTTTTTCAAATTCCGTAGCCTAGTATTCAAGTCACACCCTGCTCTGTGTTCCAACTCGGTATACATATCATTCCGAAGAACATTGAACGGAATGTCGCAATAATGCTGAATCCTTTTGAACTTGGAGTTGATTTCTTCCCTCCAGTTGTCAAATACTGGTCTAACGGCATCTTTAATATTTTCCACAGTCTCATTTGCTTTCATGGCAATCTGCTTTGCTTCATTCGCTTTTCTCTCGGACTCTGCCATCTGGTCAAGCATTCCGTATAACATTTGCATCTGCGGAGATAAATCCGACGCAATCGTCTTGACCTTGAAATATCCATTAACCAACTGTCTTTGAACACCCCATGCCAAATCATCTGTAAAGGACTTAACCAACATAAGATAGCCCTGTTCCGTGATAAATGCTGTTCCTCGTGGATTTACTTCCTCAATTCCAGTTGGACGTTTTCCGTCCATCTTAGATTTTTCAAGGCTTTGCGGTGTTACAACAAAGAAATCTTCGCCTTCAACGAAATGTTTCTTGTTTGCAGCAAACCTGTGCCTTGCAGTTCCATCTGGTCTGCCATGTACAAGGTCAATATCTTTGAATGTCACTACTCGCTGACCTTCATACTCTTTTACGGAAATGTCTGCATTTCCGATATGTACTAACTCATTCACTAAATCACCCCTTTCTTAAATATAACTATTGACTTTTTAATAGTTTTCTTTGGAATATATTCAACCCTTAGCAGCTTTCTTCCGTTTAACATATTGCTAAATTCTTGCTCACTAAATCCAGCCCGTTCAGCAACTACACACTGCTTCATTCCTTTTTCAGTTAGTATCTGCTTAACAGCCGATACAACCTCTTCATATTTCATCTTTTTATTATTCCTTCCGATGCACTAATACAACAATATTGACTTCCTATCTTACCCTCCCTGTCCTGCTGCCATCTGTGATTTATCTTTTCCTATGCTTCCTGCATCTATTTTCTTATCTTCTGCTTCTCTCGCAATAGCCATTCCCTCGGCAACTCCGAGAATATAATTCTGCTTTTCTTTGTCCAATTTCGGTATTGTGCCAGATAGTTTTTTAATAATCTGCTTTTCTTTCTCACTCATAAAAGCTCCTCCTTTCTGTACCTCTGTATAAATGTACTTTGTACATTTATATAATATTACATTGTACATCATCTGTCAAGTATTATTTTTGTACTTTGTACATTTTTATCATAGACATTTTCGAAAATATGTTGTACAATATCTATAAAGGAGGTATGCATAATGAAAGACAGAATAAAAGAAGTAAGGAAAGCTTCTTCCTATGGAAAAACGCAAGATTCCTTTTCTGAATACTTGGGAATATCAAAATCAAATCTTGCCAGTTACGAATCCGGAAGAAGAACTCCTTCTGATGCTGTTATTCAATTGATTTGTCAAAAATGTAACATTAACGAGAATTGGTTAAAAAGCGGAACGGGGAGTATGAAAATTTCTCTTACTAGAAATCAGGAAATTGGAGCTTTTGCGAATGACGTTATGAAATTAGATGACGAAAAATTTAAGAAACGATTTGTAGAAGCCTTAACAAAGCTTGACGAAAGGGACTGGGAAGCCCTAGAAATTATTATAGACAAACTAACAAAAGAGGGCGATTAACCCTCTTTTGTCATGTTTTTTACAAAACTCAATATTTGTTCCAATATCCAAGTATTCTCAATTTTGCTCACCATTTCTATTATTTTCTCCTTGTAGACCTCTGCCATCCTTTGTACCTCCCATGCTTTTAATAATCATTTAATATAGTATTATATTAGCATGGTTTTTCTGGAAATAAATAGGTTCCAGTGCGATTTCCAAAATCCTGGAAATCGTCCGACAAAGTGCGACACTTTTCGACACTATAAATATTCTGATTTTATTAAATCGCCAATTTTACAATTGAGAGCCATTGCAATCCGTTCTAGCTGGCGAAAAGATGGGTCTGTCTTTCCATTTTCAATGTTATTCAGCGTGCTTCGTGATATTCCTGTCATGACGCTGAGCTGTTCCAGGCTTATTCCTCGTTCTTCTCGTGCTTGCCATGTTAAAATTTCCATTTTTATCTTTTATCCTATGTATTTTTTTTACTATTATAATTCACAGGTACTGGCAAATCTGCAGGTAAATTCTGGAAGCACCGATTACCATATGGTTACTTTTGGGTTACTTTTGGGTTGCATAAGTAGTATAGATTAGGTTAGTATAGTATAGATTAAGATAAGGTTAGATAAATATAGAATAGTATAGGGGAAATCAGTTCATACAAGATTGACTTCCCCTATTTTTATATTGTGCCAGTTTCATTATGGCGCTTTAGGGATTATGCCATAATCATTGAGGTACTTATTACAGTTCTTTACATTTTTTCAGATTTATCCATCGCCACTTGCCATCCTTTGTCTTGGCTTTCAGCCGCCCCCAGTTGCCCACTACCTTAGTTACTTTGAACGTTTCTCCCACTTTTGCTTTACGGATCTTGTTGGCCGCCGTCACCTTTCCACTGCTCCGGATCCAAAGCGGCTTTACCACTCGTGCTTTGTACTGCCAGCCTTGTGCGAGGTAATTATGTAAATGATTCCATTTTATGTTCTCCTTACCAACCATAGGAGCCGGACAGTTTTTCCCATTGACGTCCCAGTGGCGGACGATCGTTTTGGCATTTGGACACTTTTTCTGAATATACTGAACAAGCTCCCGCGCCGCCTTCATCTGATTCCAATTCGTATTTGTACAGCAGTCGCACAGTTCGATGGATACAGAAATGGCGTTGGTGCATTTTCCATAATATTTGCCACCGCCGTCTCCGGATCGCTGATCGCCCCCGACTGCCCAGGCCGTCCGGTTGATATTCACAGACTTCCATACTTCGCCCTGCTTGTCTACGAAAAAATGCGCTCCGGTCTGCCTTGTATTAAACGTTGCGAAATAGTTTGCGTTGCTTTTCGCTGTGTCTCCTTTATTTCCGGTATAATGAATCACGATGTACTTTACATCTTCCAGCTTTCTTTTTTTGCCGGAATCATAGCTGATGGCTTTCGCCAATTTGGTATTAATCTTCATCTTCATCCTCACTTTCCTCTGTGTTGCCAACTTCGTTTATTTGCTTCTTAATTTTCTTCAACAATGGCATCAAAAAAGGCGGTATCGCCGCCCCGGAATCTTCCATATTTTCAACAATAGAAATCACCTCATTGAAGCATAGCCAGCAGGCTATGGTTATAGCAAAAAGCTGAAAGTTGATTGCCAATCCTATGTAGCATAGTGACGTTTCTATCAGCTTGTCTACAATCCATCCAACCAGGATTAAAAGGTACATAGATACTTTTTTATTGATTCCCCGGATGCTTTTGTAGCTTTTGACCGGTCTGGCGGACTGCTTATCCCGATACGGGGCAGCATTGATACCTGTCCAATAGTCAATTAGATTCAATGGTAACAGGCATATAACCGGTATTGCCAAAATACCGAGGAGATTAAATATTGCTGATAGAATTACAGTTACTTTAATTTTTAATTCATTCATACGCCTTCCTTTCCTGCCAGAAAAATCACATCTGTTTCTGGCAACCAAAAAAGAGCCTGTCGGCTCAGTTTCAATTTATTATCTGTAAAAAACAACAATGCTACTATTCGCTGTGACGGTCCCATCCGCTTTTACGCTGGCCAGATTGGTATAGGTGTTTCCGTTGTAAAACAAGGCACTATACACTTCGCCTGCAGGGAAGGTATAGGTGGCATATACCGCCGCGCTTGAAGCTCCATTAGTGCAGTGTATCAAAATTTCTTTTGCCGAGGATGGCACTGTGACACTTTGACCATTATTTAATACCGCTATTTGCGTCCATGTATCATTAATTCCAATATCTTCTTTTGTAATGTTTACATTTCCTTTTCTGTAGGAACTTTCCGTGTCTCCTTTTACTCCGGTGACCTGTGCCGACTGCATCTGTTCCAATGCATTTCTGGCTGACTCCGCAGAATTGGCTGACTGCTCTTTGTAATATTTTGCATTATCGGTGTCCTCTCCTTCCCTGATACCGCTACCGCCTATGGAATAGCTCTGTGCCAGTTTCGATTCATAGGATGCATTATCTGCAAAATCACTGGACAATTGTGCACTCGCTGTAGCACTGGATGCCTGGGCTGTAAGCTCTGCAAGGTAGTTTGGCTGCAGATACTCATCTGTGATGCTATTCTTTTTAAGATCCGCAGAAATTCTGTTACCTCCGTCTGCATTTTTCGTTTTGGCAAACGCAATCCGGTCGGAATCCTCAAACACATAGTCCGGCACCACATCTCCAATATCAGCAGTCCACTGTGTACCGTCAGAGGTCTCCATAGTTATTACCCCGGCGGAATCCATAGAAAAAGACACTGGAATTTTTTCGATGTTGAAATCCACCGAAAATTCCGTACCATCGTAAAAACGGAAGGTAAGGATTCCTGTTTCCGGCTCCCAAGTCGGCATCCCAACAATTACTTTGCCCGCTTCAGATTTATCGAATTTTCCCGTACTGCTCTCATTGTAAACCACATCCAAATTTTCGGCTATCTGATAGATGGCGGAATCCATATGGTTCAGATTGCTCTGCCCCAAAGGGGTATCCAGAGACTCTGACTTATTTTTCCAGAAAATCCGGTCATACACATATCTTGTATACATCAATCCACCTCCTCATTCTGTATAGCGATCCAGTTGATATCAATTGTATCGGTCCGCTCCGGGTCTTCTACCTCTTCCATTGTCCGGATCAGGTCAATATAGAATCCTTCCGCAGTAATTTCATTCACAAAGCAGCCAATTATCCCATGATTTTCTCCCATGGGGGTACAGGTTACAACCGGCGTTTTTAAAAATTCCTGTTCAAAAGTCACATATTCTCTCGCTGTTATTCCTTTAAACTCTAAAGACTGCTTCCCAGTCTTTATATTAGGTATATAACATGGTACATCCGCTTTTAGTCCGATAACAGGAGCATTCTCCCCATCATAGCCAACCTTTTCCATGCGTACACTGCCTTCCAGCTCCCATTTGTGTACAACACCCATCCTTTCCTCATGAATCTCCTTTGAAAATACGATCCGGTCAGCAGAAAGTGATGCAGAATCCCCATTGCTAAACAACTGCTCACCGTCCTGGTCCGTTTCAAGCAGTATCTTTTCGTAATCTCCCACATGAAATCCTTCCGAGTTCATTAAGACCTCTCTATAGGTATTCTGGTCCTTATACAGATTTCCGTAAAAATTCCAGATGAATTTCCGGGAAGCAGCTGCCCAGCTTGAAACATATAACTTTCCGGAATCCAGGTCCAGATAATACAGACCACCTTCTGACGGCTCCTGGTAGTAAGTCTCCGGCTCCCCCTGTCCATAGTAGTCCACGGTGCCAGAAAACCCTTCCCAGTCCATGTATCTGAAATGTATGACATTGTCCGCATGATATCCGGTCTCAATATCTATGCTTCCGCCATGGATTTCTATGGCATTTGCTGTTACATTTCCGTTTTCATCCACCTGAAATTTATCAGAAACAATAGACAGTTCCTTTGTCGTTAAGTCTATTTTATTTCCTTCGAAAACAATGTTATCAGCAGATATACTGAAATTTACGGCATCTCCACTGGCATCCAAAGCCATAGCAGCCACTTTCCCATCCTTATCTACCTGCAGGACCACCGTAGATGCTGTCATTTCAAGCAGAGATTCTGTTTTTTCTCCGATATCCTTTAACCCAACGGAAAATAACCCCGTTTCTTTTTTGATAGAAAGAACCTTTCCCTGCAATTGCATTATCTCCTCATTGGCAGATACCTCGTTGCCACGGACCTTATTTCCCTTCGACTCAAAGGTATCAATCAATGCCTGTATCCCGGACAAGGTCCTGCTGAAAATAAAGGATTCCACCATATCATTTTTTTTGATCAGGGTAAAAGCATCTCCGGGTTCCAGATAAGGAAGCCCGTTCAGCTCTGTTGTATTCGGGCAGTAGGTAATGCCCTGTATCCTTTTTAAAATCTGCTTTCCAATCTTTCGGAGCTCCTCTGCCGATTTTCCATACAGCAGGAAGTTCGCTGTGATCAGATAGGGATTACTGGTATCCTCCCCAATGGTCACCCCGATATCTCCCTCGTCCGTCTGGATGGTCAGACAGGTGATAGGCTGGGTCATATATTCCTCATATTGGCAGCTGCGGTATTCCGGATAGTACTGTTCCTCGTCTGACACTTCCAGGTATACAAAGGAATCCTCCGGATAAAGTGTTTCTTCCGGATATAAATTGCCTTTTTCTCCCTGGCTGTCTTCTGGAAACACACCATGCCCCTTTAAATAGATTACCTCAAATCTACCCTGGCGGTCCATGCGTCCAAATCCGCCATTCACAGCACACATCGCCCTTAATGCATCAGTGCCCGGCAGGCTGCCGGCAGATGGTTCAATGGTCTTTGAAACCAGCATTTCATCATTTGACAAAGCCTGGGATACAAAAGGAAGTCCCAGATAATTTAGTAGAGATTCCCTCATTTCTTTCACGGTGACCGTACCAGCACCTTCTGTACCAAACAGCTCCTGATACCATTCTGATATGTCCTTAGAGGCATCATACATCCGATCATAAGCAATAACCTTTTTATAGTCCTTATCATCTATCATCTGAACTTCATCTACCCGGAAGGTTCCCATAGGCAGTTGCAAAATCCTGCTGCCATCCTCTCCCGTTACTTCGATTTGGACAGTAAACTCCAGACCACTGATCTGATCCGCCAGTATTTCAGAAACCTCAAACTCTACGGAGGAAGCAATGCATCCTCCAAGTGTTAGATCCTCTTCATCGCAAATGGATTCCTTGATGACTACTGTTTCAGAATGGAGTTTGTCATTATCAATTACTAAGTTGATATCCGGAAAGGTCAGGATGTAATTGTTAAAATAGCCAGAAGCATAAAACAGCTTTTTCTGCCCTTCTGATAGATTCAGCATAACATCGCTCCTTTCCTAATATTCAATCGCTGCCAGTCTGATTGGTAAATACATTGGCGCACCATGATAAAGTCCTCCGTATTGGAACTGAACATCTGGCATATAAAATGTTCCAGTATCGTAATCATCTTCCCAATCATTGAAATATCTAATGCGGATTTTTCTTTCTTTATACACTCCAACTCCATGCTTATAACCATTTCTAATAGCTAGTATCAGCTTGCATTTATCCTCATAAACCAGATAAGGAGTGTTCCATTCAATCTTGGTACGGCTATGGTCCAGAACCTTGCGCTTGAGATAACCATTTCCATTCACATAAGAATCAATGTCCTGCATCTGCTTCGGGGTGATACTAATTCCTCCATTCGGCTGAATAAAATGATAAGACAGTTTTTTGTATGTATAGCCATCTTTCTCACTGTAAGCTGTCGGCAAAGCAATCAAGCCCTTTGAATTGGAATACGCCATCGGAACACTCCTTTCTGTAAATCTGCACACAAAAAGACACCTATCCGAAGATAGCTGCCTTAGCCATGTTCATAAAATTTGATTTTTATGCGGTCAAATATGTTATATCCATAAACTGTTCAATCCTGTTCTTACAATCCTTATATATGTCCTTGTAGTGCATCCCCATTGACATATCAATTCTAATAGTCTGCAAAATAATACTCTCTACAAGTGTAAGGTTATTTAAATCAGAGACCGATATATTATCCCGACTACCGCTTATTACTGTCTTTGCAAGTTTAGTATATATCAAATATAATTTATCTGAATGTGTACTTCCCTGTGCTTTTGCATAGTCCACAAGCATTTTTATCACATCAGTTTCTTTTAATCTATTTTCCTTGTTTAGAATCCTCGTATCGTTCCATAATTTAGATTGTTTTTCGATAAGAAATCTCCGCATAGCATAAAACTGTCGGACTAACTCTTTCTTAAATTTTCTTGTAATTTCGCTGTTCCTCATGTATGTCATCAATAACGTTGCTTGTTCCTCGTTTAAAAGATAAATCTTTTCTTTATTAGTCCCTTTGCTATATTTTACAGCCCGCATTTCAAATGCGACCTGTCCAAACTCCGCAAAATCACTTTCATATTTAGAGATTATCTGCTGTACCGCATGATGTTTAACATTTGTTCCTTCCGCAATTACCTTACTGTTTGTGAACACATCATTTTCTCTTACTTCCACTAATTCATACATAACAATTCCACCTTTCTTGCGCTACTGTCATTTGACAGGCTGTGTAATGTTCTGATAATAGGTGCATACATTATAATTTAATTATAAAAAAGAGCCCTATAACTCCACTTGGAAGCCACTAGGCTCTTTCTTTTCCTATGATAACAATATAGCACATGGGGAATGTGAATTGTGTGACTTATGCTAATTTTTCTTAATTACCAAATTACTAATAAACACGACTCCCTTTTGTCCCACACACTCCTCAGGGAAGAATACAAAGCAAATCTCATCTACTGATTTCCAATCTTCAGGACGAGTTTTATACTTGCCAAGAGATAACTGGAATTTCTTTTCTTGCGAAGTCACATCTAATGCCTCTTGATAAATTTTCTTGTTTGAACTTTTATTCGTCATCTCTATCCAAATTTTGTTGATATTTCCTATACCTACATAACTGAATTCCAAGATATAATCCTCATTGACAAAACTCTCCCAATCATGAAATGGCATTGACTTTATAGCATAACCAATCCATCCTATATTTAATTCTATATTAGAAAAATCAGTAATAAAGCATATATTATTACTTTCCCCCTGCACAATCATATTGCATATATTATCTGGTATATTATAATTAAATTTATCATAATTTATTGGTATTATTGAAGATGTCTGTTTAGAATTCCAATCTTTTATAGATGAATCCTTTTTTCTCGGCACAGGCAATATAATAGTTTCCCCATTAATAGTTGCGCCCGTATAATTATAATATATACAATTTTCACTTGAACTGATAATCACAGAATCGTCTTTTGCAATGTTCTGTGTCCCATCACCCGATTGCAATTCTCCAGAATTATTGTTGTTGGACCTTGAGAGTTTGTTGACCTTTGATGCAACAAATAACGAAACAAATAACCCTACAATAGAACATCCACTTGCAAATAAATTGAATATGTCCATATGTACCACCATCCTTCCAGCATTATTATACGACAATAGTCAATATTTTCCAACTAATAGAAGATCAGCTTCCCACAAGGCTTGGTGTAACTTCCTAGGATATGAAAAGCCCATCCCTACTCGCCAAAGTCAAGGCATGGGCTTTTTTATTTGCGCTGCGTTCTATAGAAGCAGTCTTTTATTCCGCATTCATTCCCATTAAGTAACCGTACATAAATGCATTTTCCGCGCCCTGCCGCCAGTCGCATTTTGCCTTATCCTCATAAATTCCGAATCCAATATCAAATAACTCCTTAATAACAGCACTTTCTTTTCTTGCCTTATAATACAGCCTTTGACTCCTAATCTGCTTTAAAATTCCTTTGGCCTGCTCATTCAGTCTCAAAGCATTGACCTTTTCCCTCCATTCATACCATGCCTCCGATAACACAAGCATTGTCTGGTGGTCTGTCATAGCTTCGACCTTATCAAATAATTTTTCCGTCCGACGGTATATACATTGGTCAGCGAATATCTTCTTGACTGTCTCAACCAACTTCTTGCTGTCCTTTATAGCCGGGTTTATGTAAATATGTTCTCGGTAATCATAAAGAACAGTATATTCCTGCATTTTATACGCCATATTTATAATAAGCCAATCATCAGCATTTAATAAATCTTCTCTCCATAGCATTACAATAGGCTGCTTTCTTGTAACTAATTTCACCATAATATCGCCCCTTTCCACACTAATTCTCAAAATAATCCAGAACCTGGTTTGCTATATCTTGCAACTCCGGGAAATATTCCACCACATCAATCGGATAAGCCAACCTGTGACCAGTCTGGTCACGATAGACCTGTTCTGCTTCGTCCAAATTGTAGTATTTGGAACATTCCTCCAGAATAAGGTGATACAATTCCTTTAACTCCATGTTCTTGTCATACCGGATTCGCCAGATGCGGTTGCGGTTCTTTTCGTACCATGTGTCCTTTCTCGGTGTCAGTCTGTGCAGTGTTCCGATTTTCGGCTTGTCTGCCTGCTTACCCTCTAATGCTTTTAGTCTTTTATGTAGGTCGTTCAGCTTCCAGTCAACGATTTCTTCGGTGGTTAATTGTGAAATTTGTTCGGCTGCTTCTGTGATAGCCTGCTCCATGTCATGGAATCTATCAATATATTTGACTGTGAACTCTGTTCCCTTGATACCTGTCATTTTGTGGGCGATAAACTCACAGCCCTTCTTAGTGATGTTGTAGGATTTTCTTTCCTCGCCTTTCCCATCTAAGTACGATGTTTGTTGAAAATATTCAACCAAATCAATTTTGAGTTGGTTAAAATGTTGCTCATATGTACGAATACTTCTCAAAAGATTAGCATGTGGCTTCCCCATCATCTCAGCCACTTCTATAGATGACAATGTCTGTTCAATTTTCTGCATAATAAAATCTCCTTTCAGTGTTTGACAACAGCACCAAAGGGAGATATAATCAATATATCAACCGCCTTTGGTGTGTTGCAAGTGATAAAAGTAGTCGTCTTCCGCCAAGTTGACCGACTGCTTTTATTTTTTGTTCCTTTCTTCATACTGAATCTCAATGCCCTGTCTTATCACTTTAGACCTATCGGAATTTTGTTCAGCAACCAAACAATCCAATTTCTTAATGGTTTCTTCATCCATTCTGATTTCCACACGTTTATTCTTGGGATTGTTCGTCAACTTTTGTCCCATTTTGGGCGACACCTTTATCAGCTCCTTTCAATTTGTCCGTACATATTGTACAATGCTAGTTTATCAGATCGTCCGTACAAAGTCAAGTTCTAATTTTATTTCCTCAAAAAAAAGACTGTATCCCTACAGTCTTTGGATTTCAGCACCCGAAACATCTCATTTTTTCAAATCATTTGGACTCGCAGAATAGAAATACTCAAACCGAGAACTATCGTACTCATGTCCAATTGCTTTATTAAGTTTATCTGCCAAAGCATTTCCCATTTCTTCTCCAAGCTCTGCATCTGTCACATTCTTTGCTTTATATTTCTTAAAGATCTTTTTCCATTGCTTTTTTGTTCCAGCATAGTATATCTTTATAGTTTTTTCATCATTAGTGCTCAGATATGCTAAAGTATTATCATAAACCTTTTTCATACTTTTTGGAAAAAATACATTTTCAATATTACAAGAATTAAAAATAGCATTATCTATAGTTTTAATTCCTTTTCCAATTATCAGGGTCTTCACCGAATTGTCTCCTATTCCTACTTGAAAATTAGACATATCTGTTTTGTACTTTTTCCCATCAATTTCATAAGTGGATTTAATTTCTAAAATCTCGCTCTCTCCCTTATAGGATTGCAATATGATCTTATTTTGAGACAAATTATATGAAAAATCTTCAATAGAACCGTATTCATTTTTCTTCTGATGTTCTTCTGAAACTAATGTTTCATCTTGCGAACTACTTTCCTTTCCATCTTCTGTAGAATTACTTTCCTTTGGCAGCATCCATACACAAATGGAAAAAAATAATAATATAATAATTAGAATCCCACTTCCGATAGGAATCTTAAAACCATTTTTTTCAGTTTTCACAAGATAATAAATTCCGATACCCGCCAGTAAAACAGAAAGTATTTTTGATACCATACCACAAAAAAGTCCTATAAGAATTATCATCATAGCTCTTTGTGTATAATTTTTTACAGCATACACAGAAGTTTCCATCTGAACTCCAGCTTTTATAAATGGAACATTGTCGTCTGTATCATTGTTTGCAACTTTATTCACGTCATTAGTCTTTTCTTGTTCCAAAATCTGTTTTAACTTTTCCGTAGGACATCCACAATTAGGACATTTTAATGCTTTGTCCGAAAATTCTTTTCCGCATTCACTACATACTATTAGTGCCATTGTCGCACCTCCTAATCACTTTTCCCATGTATATCCACAGTCCAAACAACAACAGGACGTTTTAGTTTTATAGACTGTTTTTGCCTTATTGACTTCTTTGTATTCAGATTTAGGAGATGTTGTAAGCCCCCAAATTCCTAGCGTCATCATATTCATTGTCTTTCGCGCTTCTTTATTAGCCTTTCTTGCCATAAAGCTTTTCTTTCTGACTTCGCCCACTCCCTTTGTTTGAGCGGCAACCGTAATCCGATTTTTTTGAATATTTGTACTATAACATTTCGGACAACCACCGCTCATAATTCGCCCAAACTTTTCTAATCCTGTCAATGACGTATCTGAATCAATTATTTTGTTTTCGTTTTTAACAGCCTGTTCATTCTTCTCTCCCGTTATGCATTCTATTGGACAGGCGCACTGCGGACACTCTGATGCCAAATTTGAAAATTCCTTTCCACATTCCGGACATATAATTAGTGCCATATATCCTCCTCCTTCGTACATTTTCCAAATTATACCACAAAATAGAGAAGTTCGCAAAATACTAATCACCAACTCGAGCGTAGATTAACATTTTTCATTCCTTATCTTTTTCAATATTCTTTTCCTCAAGAATATTTATTGATTCAATGCATAATTGTGTTGCTATTTCCATAATTTCAATGTGGACCTCTATTTCCAACATTCTTTCATCAACATCAGAATAGTCTGTTCCATTTTTCTCAAACTCATTTACTAATTCTGCTATATCTTTAACATTTTGATATGCATATTTTATTTCAGAAAATGCAGGCACCGAGTCAGTAACTAATTCTCCGATTTCCCCCCCTAACATTTTTATGAACTTATTCCATTCTTTAAAATTTCTACTAGAAATACTTATAAAATTTTCAATCACTAATTTCATTGTTTCTATTGCAAATTCGTTAATGCTACATAATCCTCCATATATACTCTTTGCACATTGCACTGCCCATAAAGAATTTTGCGCATCATCAATTTCTTTAATATCATTAATAGCATTTTGCATAAAGTTTTCATTATTTTGCATATTTCCTTTAATTTCTTCAGAAAGCAATCCAACATATGTCATAGTGGTTTCTGCAAATAATACATAACTCTCAAGTTCTCTGTTCAATAATTGCTTCAACGTCTTCGATTTTGCATTATCTCGTTGTTTTAACAAGTCAACATAAACTTCATTCATTTTTTCCACTTTAAAAACAATTTCTTTCACTTCTAATCACCTCGTATATGTTCTTATAAATAAATTCACAAACACAGGCTGTCTGTTGAATATTGATGATTAGTAAAACTCAAACAATTATATTTCCCCAATTCCATTACAATGAGAACACTTTACAAGTGTGTATCCAACCTCTTTAAGAGCCTTTGCCCGACATTCTTCCATATTAAATATACCTTGTGCATCATATTTATCAAACGCATCACTGTACTTTTCCTCATCGTTCGGCTGTTTAAATTTTCCAATTCCATCACACCAAGAGCATTTTTCCATGGTCAATCCTCCTTTCGTAGTCTGGTAAGAAAACTATACCACACCAAGCCACAAATACTTATACGACAAGATTCATTATCGTTCGACAAATTTCGACACAGAAATAGGATCCCTAAATTGGACTCCTGTTTTAGACATATATCAAGCACTCGCATTTATGCAGCACCTCCTATAACAAGATTTAGGCCTACACGATTTCTCGCGTAAGCCTAGGTGATTCCGTTTATATGGTAACAAGCATCGTCACTTGTATAATCAACATTTAACCAATACCTGTTTCATAAGTAGGTATACTCCGTCTAAAAATTATGTATTGCAAAATGCCGCATTAAAACCGATCTCTCCTAATATGCAAACGCGCTCTTTCCTGTCCTTTTACGATAACTGCTATCTTCTTTCCGTACAACTTTCAACAAATCGCCCTCGGTATACTTTTCAACATCTACTCCGTTACCAGATATGCTATCTATTTTACTATTCAGCGCATTTACGGAATTAACCACCTGTGTCAAAACCGGTGCCATAACATTGAATATACCATCAGAGACAGACTGGACAATCTGGTTATTGTTCATTACTGCCGTCTTATTTCCATATGTTCCGACTAACTCAGGACCTTTTTCTCTTGTCATTACTAATTGTCCTGGTCCAAATATACCACCATTTGCAGCGTATGATATATTAAATTTAGGGGTTCCCTCAAATCCAAACAACTGCCAAAATTTATGAGCCAATCCTTCAGCATCATATGTTATTTTTATCTTTGGAACTTTAATTCCGAGTGTCGCAGTTAAATCGCCAAGCCAATCCTTCAGCGACCTCCACCCTTTCTTAACTAATTCAATACCAGTTTGAATTGTTTTATTCGCTCCAACCCAATTTTTTAAACTTTTCCATCCATCTTTTGCCAACTTAATTCCAGCGCTTAGAGCCTTAATCGCTCCAAACACGAATCCTTTCAGTGTTTTCCACCCTTTTTTAACCAATTTAATGCCTATAGATATCGCTTTTACTGTAACTTTCAATAAAAGCTTTGTAATACTACTCTTAATATCATTGACAGATGGTAATTCATAATCGGTAAAAGGTATTGTAAAATGAAAATCTCCAGACAAGAGGTCTTTTACGATATCTTTTAATGCACCAAGTACATCATTTTCATTCCACCACTGTTTAAATCCATCAGCCCATTCGGAAGGACTATAACTGAACAAATCACTGAATTTAATGCTGTATTGATACTCTTTCATGTCCTCATTGGTAAATAGTTCGCCAATCCATTTTCCGAAATTCCATCCTCCTTCTATAGCCACAGTTGCGATAGCAACTTTTAATCCTACTTTTACATTTCCTGTAAATGTATGTGCCGCTAGAAATGCTGCTATGGGAGCCAATACCATATTCTTTACAACATTGTCAGAATCTGCCAATTTAAAAGCCGCAAGTCCAAGACTAAGACTTATTGCAACTTGACCAAGAGTGAGTCCTTTGGATGCTAATAATTTAGTTATAGCCCTAGATATTGCAGTTGTTGCACCTGTCAGTTTCAATCCAGCAAACAAAGCAACTACAGCAGTTTCTAATGGCGCTTTTTCTGTTATACCTGCTACAGCGTCGCATATTGCATCAAAAGCGGCATTTCCCAGATTTACTAAATCCCAAGTTATTTTTCCCCATTTTATTTCTTTTATAAAATCAGCAATCGCTTGACCTACATCCTCCCATTTCACTGTTTCTAAAGCGGTTGTAATAGAGTTCGCAATTCCAGTTATACTATTGCTTATTGTGGCACCTAATGTCTGCCATCCGGTCATACCTGTCTTTTTATTGACTTCACCCATAGATTCAAAGAAACTATTAATTCCATCTCCAATTTTTGTTCCAAGTTTTTTCCATGTTTCCTTATCAGAAACCAATGTGTATAATGCAGTCGCCATAGAACTGACCAGCTTTCCTAACTTCCAGCCTATTTTCCCCATATCTACACTTGAGATAAAATCTGCTATTGCCTGTGCAACATCCTCCCAATGAACCGTATCAAGAGCAGTTATCAGAGTATCAGCAATCCCACTAATCCCCTCTGTAATCGTTTCTCCTAACTCCTGCCAACCGTTCTTTTTCGTTTTAGGGTTTACTTTCCCCATCTTATCTAAGAAATCATTGATTCCCTGTCCAATGGCTTTACCAAGATTATCAAACTTAAAGGTAGTGATAGCACCAAACGCAAACTCAATAGCAGCTCTCAATTTTGAACCAAGATTTTTAAAGTATGACTGAATCGGGCCTTTCTTTCCATCTCCAATAAATGAATTTAAGGAAGTTGCAATACCCTCACCTAATGCTGTCCAGTCCGTATTATCAAAGAATGTAGTTTCCCCGTCCAGCCAAGTCTGCAAGGTATTAGATAGAGCTGTTCCAAGACCAGACCAATCAAATTCATATGTAAAACCATTGACCGCCGTTGCAAGAATATTCGCAATCTTCTGCACCTTTTCATCCGCAACCGACCAATTATCATTTACCCACTTAAGGCCCTTATTCAGCCACTTTGCAATCGCAGAACCAATATCAGAACCATCACCGCTTGTCCAGGCATCCTTGAATAATTTGGTCAGCTTATTCGCAAACTTCTCCGCATCAGAGGTTATGTTTTCGTAGGCATCATTCCATACTTTCTCATAATCTGCCAACGCCGAAGATAACTGGCTTGTAAGGTCGATAGGCGCACTATCCCCACTCTCATTTTTATCCTTACCAGAATTCTGATTTGTGGTAATAACATTCAACTCATCGAACCCCATCAACTGTTTGGCTAATTTCTTAACAGAATCCGTGGTATCATCAACTGCATCAGACGCATTGCCGGCATCCTCTTCGATTCCGTCAAACATATCTGAATATCCGCCGCCGGAATTCCCGATAACATCATCCAACTTGATTCCAAGCATGGAAGCAGTCCACTCAAACAATCGGCGGATGGCAATTACAAGACCATTCACATATGGCAGCACCTTTGCAACAATCGGCAGGAACATATTTCCGATGGTTCTGGATAATGCTTTGAAATTGTTCTGCAGAAGACGAAGCTGATTCGATGGTGAATTGATAGTCTTAGCCAAATCTCCCCATGCTACCTTTGATTGGTCGAGAATAGCTATCATACGTAGCTGCATCTTCTCATTCTGCGTCATGGCAGAAATATCCTTCTTAATTCCCATTTCATGGGCATAGGTAGCCAAAGTGGCATTTGTAATGTCAATACCATACTTGTACAAGGCACGAGACTGACCAATTAGACCAGATGAAAAATTGTTCATGACGGTACTCATATCCAAATTACGGAATGAGGACATATCCCCAGCAAGCATAGAAAGAGCCTTAGACGTGACAACAGACGCTTCACCAGTCATGCCCACGGAGTTCGTTACCTGTGCAATCCCAGCAGCATAATTAGTCATCTGGGTAACATCAAGACCGAGATTCTTATTCTGGCTGTCTGTCAGAGTTCCATCATCATTCATCTGGAACCCAGTCATTTTATTCATAACCTCGGTCAATCTGCCCTGGAACGACTTTCCGTACTCGTCAGCATTCTCATAACCGTACTTCTTGTAATCCTTTGACCATTCGCTAGCAATCTTCTCCATGGTGGTGTTGAAATAGTTGTATTCCTCAATATAGTTCATGGAAGATTCCACAGAATCCTTCAAAAAGTTTCCTACTCCCCTAAGAGATTGGAAACCTATGTACAATTTCATTAGTTTGCCAATTAATCCATTAGTGGAACTTGACATAGAATGAAAGCGTGTTGTCAGATTCTTTATATTTGCTCCAAAAGAAACAACTCCACTTCCCGCCTTTTTTGTCACATTCCATATAGAACGGAACCCGTCAGTAATCTTACTTGCAACAGATTTCGATGTATTTCCGGTATCCACCAAAGAGGATTTATATTTTTTCAATTCTGCGGTTGATTTCTGTAGTTCTCTATATGTACTATCAAATTTAGGGTCACCAAAATTCAAGCCCTTTGACTGCAAATCCTTTAATTTTGCTTTTAATGCTTCGATATGATTGCCCAAAGAATCGGTCTTTTTAATTTCTTCATCAATCTCTGTCACAGGATGGTCCATGGCATATTTATATTCTTTTGCTTCCAGAGTCACCTTTCGGAGTTTTAGATAGACCTGTTCCCATTCATCAGACCCCATTCCTTTGCCGGATTGCTCCAAGCTTTTCAGACTTGCCTTTAGATTTTTGATTTCTTCTGTATAATTTCTGAAACCAGAATTTTCTCCAGATCCAATATGTACATCATTCAATGCATTCGTTAAAGACTTTTTCGCATCTTCTACAGAATACTTTGCACTTTCAGGAATCCCTTTTAAAGTATTTTTTACTTTCTCTTCAAAATCCTTCATACCGGAATTTCCAGATGTTTCTACCGATGCATCATATCTAAAGATAGGAATAGAAGAAATGTCCTGTTTTTGTGCTGAACGTACTTTTTCAATTTTATCTTCCAGCTCGGATAACTGATTCAACGTCTTTGAAATATCAAATTGAAGATTCTTAAATGTTTTGCTTTCCGTGGAAGTTCCGCCAACAGTAAGTATTTTTTCCTCTTTTTCTGATAAGGAATCCAGATTTTTCCTAAGTCTGTCAGCCTCTCTCTCCAATTCTGCTAATGTCCCCTCAAAAGCCTTTCCCTTACCTGCATTCGCAAACTCATTAGACAAACCCTGGATTGCCTTTTGCATATCCTGCACACCAGACGCATCAAATTTAAGACCGGATGATATTGCCTTTTTAGAGACAGATGAAGCCCTTTGCAGAGAATTAGCAGCCTTTTCCACCGATTGGGCAGACTTATCCAAATTAGAAGAATTGACATTGGTCAATTTCTCAATATTTTTTGCCATTCTGGTGAAATCAGAAGTCTTGACTTGATTCAGCCCAGTGATAGCTTTAGAAAAATTCTGAATACTGGCAGCCATCTTGTTTAAATTCTCAATATTGATATCATTGATCGTAGAACGCAGTTGTACCATCTTTTGAACCAGATTATCTAACTGTTGGTTGGCACTCCTCGCTGATGCGTCCACCTTTATACTCAAACTATCTACCGGAGCTGACATATCAAACACCTCTCATTTCTTTCATAACCTAAAAAAAGAGAGTGACCTTATTCAGAATCACTCTCCTGCTCTTGCTGCTCACGCAGCCTTTGACGTTCTTCCCGTGCTTTTGCCCTCTTGTTTCTGCCCTCCATGATGGAAAGGCTCACAACAAATGCTTCTCTCGCACGCAAAATCTCCTCTTCTGTGTAATTTTCCTCATCTTCCTCTTCCGTATCATCCAAATACCTATCTTTCCCCTGTTCCATTCCAAGAGGTTGCTCTGGATATTCTCCGCCAAAGCAGGCACCTACTGCCTGCATAATGTACACACCATTTCTCCATCGTGCATATTCTTCCATCTCTAACCGCTTCTGGTATGCCTCCTTGAATGGCTGTAGCTTCCGAGGATTCAGATGCCAGAACAATTCATATGGCACACCATAAAGCAAAGCATTTGGCAGAAACTCTGTCCTTACTCGGCTGACGAAGGATTCTCTTTCTCTACTTCCTTCTCCGTTGCTGCTTTCTGCTTCTTGGTAGGCTGTTTCTTCTTTCGGTCTGTAGGCTGCTTCTTCGGCTCTTTGGTCTCTCCCACTACGCTGTTCATGTTCCCCAGAATGTCCTCCATTCCGGTCCGTTTGAAAAAACAATCTTCCTCCATCTGAATAGAAATGGCAGTCACCAAACCATAATATGAAGTTGCCATTGCATCCTCTGGATTCTCCTTACAGAATTGCTTATACAATCTCTTGGCATCCAAACGACTTGTAATCGTACCATCTCCATCTTCACCATGATTCTCCAGCAATCCGGCATAGAACATATCCATTGCCATGCGTGGCAAATCAGAAATTGTCATCAGAAAATCACGAATCTGCAATGCCTCCGACTTCGTCTCGTCAATCTTAGTCATCATAGCTCCACCGAAAATATCCGTCATGGCATCCACGCACTTCTGATTCTCTGCTGCCTCAAAGGTATACTCCAACGTGTACTCTTTTTCACCTACTGTAAATTTCATAATCAAATCTCTCCTCTCATTAAAACAGAGGGAGAAGCACTCTCCCTCAACATTCACTTTCTACTCGTTTATTCCATTGGCTCCAGTTCCCCATCCAGTCCTTTGTACTCATTAACAACATTGGAAATCTGAATATCCAATTTGCTGTTTACTTCCAAGTCCGGCATAGGAATTTCGCCCGGTTCGAATATTACAAAATAAGAACCAAATCCAGGAATATAAATGTCTGCCCATGTTGCTAAGCCATCATCCGCTGCCGCCTCTGACGCATCCAACAACTCATTCCAAGCCGCAACAAAATCCGTTGCAGAACCTTTCTTTGTACCATTGAAATTGAGGTTCCAGTCTCCACCCGTATCAGCAACACCAGCAATATATTTTTTAATTTTATCCTCAAAACAAGTGGTATCAATTTTTTCCTTTGTGACATTCAGCCCTGCAATCTTGCTACAACGCTTAATCCATTTGAAAGCGGTCGGCTTTGTTCCGGCAGTTGTCTCCACCGCCCAGCCAAATTTAACTCCTATCGTACTTAAGTCCATTGTTCGTCCTCCTATCATTTTGCATAAAAATAAGAGCCTCTCGGCTCCCTGTTTGCGTGTTTCTATATGTAACCGGTACATTCCGGCAACAATCTAATATAATTCATCCCCGCTACCGACAAGACGCCGAAAGCGTGCTATTGTGCGGAAATAACCATTGTTATCCTGATAAGGACCAGCAATCAATTGATACCCCATGGACATCATTACATCACCTGCTGCATCCATTATCTTTCGTGCCTCTGTCTGTGAACCACCCGGCGATTCTGCCGAATAGGACTGCAACTCTATCGTGGAATCAATATAACATTGATTATTCTGAAAGTCACTTCCCTTTGTCGGCTCTCCAAGCGAATTAACAAATAGACAAGGGAAACTTGGTGGGCCGTCTGACACATCCTTAGAAGTCAAATACAGCTTCGGATAGGGTGCGTCTGCATCCGTCTTTAGTTTCTGTTGCAACCTCTTGGAAACATCATTCCAAACACTACGCATCAGCAAACACCTCCCTTGCTACTGCCTCAATCCTTGACCGTAAATCCACGGCTGTCTGATACATGAATGGTCTGCTCGGCATTCCCTTTGTCCAATGCCACTCACCATCCTTAAAATAATACCAGCCTAAGTCCCCATGCTGATTGAGATCATACTTCCAATTTGCAATACCCAGATTCGGATGCGGTTTATTCGCACCAACGATTCCCGTTCCGAATTCAACGAAAAAAGCCCATGGACAGTCTGTTACGACCATCCATGAGGCTCCGTCCGGAATATTTCCATTGTATTCTGATTTAATACTAGAGATCAACTCTCCGCTGTATATTGCATCATAATCTGCCACATTCACCCTTGCAATCTCTACACCGATATTCGCTAAACATTCGGCAAGAAGTTTGCATTTGTAGGTGATGTCGAATTGATAGGCTTGCAATTCTCGGATAGCGGCATCAATGCTTGAGGGGCTGTCGTATGTAAAATTGATTTGTTTTGGCATTTATTTACTCCTTTTCGATATCTCATCGCAGATGACAGAGAGGAAATACATACTCTTTCGATATTCGTTCGTATTTATCAATATAAAGCAGTAACACAATACTGAAAATATGAACAAAACAAATGCACCTACCATAATATTTGTACTTAAACCCATAATTGAAAAAGCACTTAATAATACAGCAATAACCGAAACCGCTAAAGTCATAAGGATTCGCAAAGAATCATCATATGCCATCCTTTGCTCTAAAACTCCTTTTGCATGAGATAACTGCTCAAGCCCATATAATTCGCAAATTTTATGGCATGAATAAAATAACTGATAATCCAATAATGAATTGTCCCTGAATGCCTTTTCCATTTCTTGCACTATAAAGCTTTCTTCGTGCAATGCTCCCATTTTTATCACTCCCTTCATCGCCATTATACGACAAAAAGAGCGATTTTGGAAGATTATTCCACTACAACCCAATCCTCTGCCAGCACATCCCCAATAGATGGAACCCACATAGAATGTGAACCATCTACCTGCTTAATCTGCAAATACGGATTACACTTGAATAAATCACCCTCGTTCATTCCCCATGCTTCTGTCGTCTGCTTGTTGCAAGGGATACCGTCTGGATATCCTTTCTGATATACCACAAACATTCCCTTGCCGTTCCAGCCCTCACGTGCAACCTTACAGCCTTTTTTCAGAAGCTCCAGTGCAATGCCAAAGGTCATACCTTTGCAATCTCGGTATGCGTCCTCAAACTGCTTCTTCGGTGACCAGCTTTCGTAACCATCCTGGTACTTTACCAGATATCCCTCATCATCCGGATTTTCGTCTGCCGGAATCGGCCAGCCACGATACTTGTTGTACTCGCCTCTGTCCATAGGCTTTGCCTCAATCATCTTTGTCCCAATAAATTTCTTCATGTTCTCTCTCCTTTACCAATCCTCTAAATCATCGTCTATGTTACCGCCACCAGAATTGTTTTCGGTAGTTCCGTCATCATCCGGGGGCTTATCCTCTGTGCTTTCCTGCGGCACATTCGCCTTTGTAATTCTCTTAATCGCAATCCGTATACCATCCAGTCCATCCAACGGTGCCGCTGCCACCTTATAATCTGCACTGCTTGGGTCTGCCGAGCCATCTTCCAGTAAGACAGGCTTGGTTTCATACCAAATCAGTGATGTTTCTGTAATCGGCAAGGACTTATTTACGGTAGAAATGATTCTGTCATAGGATATATCCTTACCAAAGGGAGAATCATCTGCATCTGATTTACCAGCCGACAAACTCGCCCGAAACTCTACCGGTGCAGAATATTTCGCCACGGTGTCTAGCACATCAAAATCGGATTTATTCTCCTGCGTAACGTATAGCGAATAATACATCTTTCGCTGATTTCTTCTTAAATCTCTCATAACTTCTCTCCTCATAATTGGTATCACTCCCAGCCACCACCTTGATACCGCCCTGCCTGGCACAAGGAGAGATTCACAGGAACCGCCAGGCGTACCGCTTGATTCCCTATAACACTACATCCGCCACTGGTACTATATCATCCAGAAACTCACTATCTTTCATATAAGTCCTGCTGGTCCCACTATCAGAATGAGCAGTTTCGTTATCTGCGCCAATCTTGTTATAATAATGCATCAGCAACCCATCTACATTTTCCGAATATGTTTCCAGAGCTTCTTCCCTCTGGATATCAGTGCATCCGAAGGGGTAACGTGCTTTTATCACTCTGTTTTGTGCTTTTTCCAAATAGACAGAGATTACATCATCATTCGATGTATCGTTGCTGTCTAGACCGCACAATATTCGATGCTTTGATGTAACCTCTACCACTTCTTATTTCTCCCCACTATCTGTCTTCTTACCTCTACCAGAAGCTGTCTCCTTCTGATCAGATTCTTCACTTACAATTTCATATCCTGCGCGGATAAATGGAGCCGCCTGCACCTTTGTGCCAACCTCAATTGTCTTTTTATCTTTCTTTAACTTAATCATGCTCATTTCCTCCTTATGCACTCATATGTACACCAATCGCAGCAGCCTTTTCTTTTAAGACAAATGCGTCATAGCGTACACGCCCCTCTACTAACCAACCGGAAATACCAGGGGCATCCGTATGAATTTTATACTCCTGCAGTTTAACCGGTGATGGCATTACAATAGCGTTTGTGATGATAAAATCCACATTTGCCGGGAATCTCTTTGTAGGAGCTTTGATGCAAGGCACTCCATCAATATCGCCCACAATACCATTGATCGCGATCTGGGTAGCCATATCACCTTTCTTGGTGAAGGCTTCATCCAACTTAATCTTATTATGGAAAGCTGGCGTAACAAGGACAACCCTGCCCACCTGCGGAGCTTCGTTATCATCCAAAATCTCCTGCACCGCAAGAAATTCCTCATATGCATTACTCTTGGTAACAGCAAGAGTTTTTATATTGGCTGCCGGAGCACCTGCCACCAGAGTAGAAATACGGTATGTATCAATCTCCGGAATAATAACCTCATTCAACTGACGACTCAATGCCTTACCTGCCTCCATGGTCATCATGGTATCGTCATAATTCTTACGATCGATGGTAAATGTGAAAGAACGATCCCGTGCAACCGTCATTTCCTGTGCTTCATTGCCAAGTTCCTCCGGTGTGCCATAACGACTGGTGCCAGACATAGAATAATCGTTCATTGCAGATGTTGGAATAGAATATACATTAACTGTAGAAACTCCAATCCAATCGTACTCACTGTTCACCAATCCATTGGTAAGAGAACCGGTACTGAATCTCTCATCTACCGCAGTTGCATATTTACTAGCGTAATTCACTGACATAATATCTACCTCTACTTTCTTCTACTTATGCTCCAAATCCCTTGAGAAAGGCATCTACATCCTCTTCCTCGCCGTTTCCAGCCTGTGGATTTGGTCTTGATTTTGCCCATTCAGCTTCTTTCTGCCTTAACAATGCGGTCTGAAAATCCTGCTGAATCTTAAATAACTCTTCCGTATCACCGTCATACTGTGCATTTGCCGCCTTAGCTGCCAGTTCCTCGGAATAACCAAGTGCCAGAAAATTCTTCTCATACCTGGTAACTGTATTCTCTTTGAGTAGCTTCTGATAGGCTTCCTCCCGTTCCGCTTCCTTTTCTGCCTTTTCCTGCAAAGCAATTTCCTCCGCAGACTGTTTTTCTCTAAGCTGTTTCTTGTACTTTGCGGTATCACTGGCTGCCTTATCCATAGCCTTTTTCATCTTGGCAAGCTGCACCTTCAAGGCTGCATTCTCTTCTGCCAGATTAGGCGGTTCGGTATCGTCTGAATCATCACCAGGCTCTCCACCGCCATCATGCTCGTTTGATGTGTTATCCACTTCATTTCCCGAAGCACTGCCTGTTGGCTCATCATCCGGCTCCGAAGCAAACAATTGCAAATTCATTCTTAACGGTTCAAAATTCTGCTTTCTCATCTCGCTACCTCCATTTTGCGTTTTTCATTCTTCTCTGAAATATTTTTTCTGCGTGATTAAAGTCATTCTCTTGACTTTTTGCATACAAAAAGAGCCAGGAAACAAACACTCTTGCTTCTTGGCCCCGTTTTTTACATTAGCAATATAACATATCTAAAATGTGAATTGTTTGAAAATTGGATTTATAAGAAGTTTTTTTCCAAATCCACATCTAAACCCATTTCTTTAATGTCAATATCTCTTACATCCAATTCCGTTTTCAGGATATCCAGCACTTCATAATATGCAACATTTCTTCCATCCAAAAACAAATCATTTTTTTTCTCTTTCGCTTCATCTCGCGCTTCTTTCGCATTTACCATAATTCTTTCAATAATATACTGCAACGCTTCATTGCTTAATGATTTATTCATCATAATCACCCCGTCTCTTTAATTCTTTCACCCGATTTTCTATAGATTCTTCGAAATTCCGTATTTCTTTATTCCAATGCCGCATCAGCCCTTCTTGACTCTCCATACTCTTCTTGTTCCAATCTGGGCAATGACTAATCGGATTTTCTATGTACATCTTATGTTCTTCTATTCTTTTTTCATATTTTCTAATTGCTCTTTTCAACGAATTGGATTCTTGGTTTTTAATGTCTCTCTCTGCGAATAACTGCAAATCCATCTTATGACTTAATCCATTGCTTGTCAATGGATCTTTCTTATTTCCAAAATACCTCACTGTACATCGGCATCCTATAATCTGCTCTGCGCCTGCTCCAAAGGAATCGTCTTTCGGAAACATCATCATATCTTTTCCAACATGAAAAGGTTTATCAATCGCAACTATCACACCATCTACTTCACTATGATCTTTTCTCACCCTCTCATCACCAAAAGAAACCCATTCCTTTTTTATGCAGCCGTTTTTCACAGCTTCAACATACTCTTGGTTATTCATTATCGAATTAGCTTCATTCTCAGCAATATTTGTAGCCCTACCGACAGAAGTATAATAATCATCTTCCAAATGACTTAAAGTAACATCCAAAATAGATTTTGAAATTTTCTGAATATGTGTCTCCATTTTTTTATCCGGGTTGACATATCCTAAGATAGAGGCTGTGTACCTTTCTATCAACTTTTCTAACAAAAACTTCTTATCAGACATCCTTTTCGCCAAAGCAAAGATAAAAAGCATATCAGCCAACAATAAATTCGCCAAATCAATACGTTTCTTTTTCTCTTCCTCACTAATTGCCATTTCATCAAAATACTCATAAATGGAAATCTGCTGAGTTTTTGATTTCTTCTTGGTGGATACTATATTTAATTCATCAAAATCTGTCACCATAAGCCGTCACCACCTAGCTACTCAAAATCGGACTGTTTTCACTCTGGTCTGATTCGTCCTGCTGAAGCCTGCCAGATTTATCTTCCTCTGACTGCTTCATGTCATATGACACCTTTCCGGCATCATTCGTATTTGTTGTCTGCTTATCATAAATAGACTTCTGGTATTTCTCTACCCCCTCTTTGGAATCAAGCCATATCTGTTCAATGTCACCACCCATATCCGCCAACTGCATGGCATGTCTGCCATATACTCCATGAGAAACATATGTCGCAAAGGTATTGGCTTTCGTAGCCATGTCATAATTCTTATTTCTCACAAACTTTATATCAATATCCGATACTTTCAACTTTTTCAATGGACTGTCTTCCGGAATATCTGTTGACAGCTCAATAATCTTTTTAATCACACGAAGCATCTGAATTTCCGATGCCTCAACAATCTGTGATTCCTTATTAGCCGAACAATCCGCATCAGACCATCCGCTGGACATACTCATTGCCGTACCAGTAGAACCACCACATGGTTCACTCCGTAAAGGAACATCACACTTCTGTAAAATCACATCCCTTCGATACTTAATATCCTCCAATATTCCCTGATAATCATATATAAAAGCCAAAGACTGAATTTGCGGCTTATTTCCGGAACCAGTTGTCTTAGACAAAATCCACTGGCCAGCTTCCACCTTTTTGGTCTTTCCACTTTCATCCTTGGGTAGCTCAATGTCATTTGCCCACCAAACTGCCTGCGTGGTCTGCGCCACATCATTGGTAAAGTCTGATACTAAAATATTCAAGTTATCCATATCGGAAATCTGACGTTCAAAGCAGCCTGTCCTGTCATGAGAACGGTTATATTCAATAATCGGAATAATTCCAAGCGGATTCACTTCACCTTTCCCATTGCGAAATTTCTTCTTTTTCTTACTGACAATTTCCTTGCCAGCTATAATTCTGACTGCATCCTGTATCTCGTACACGGCATCTTTCGTGTAACAGGTATAGTATCTTGCGCCACTCTTTGTAATGCGGAATGTGCAAGCCATCATCGGCTGCTTAAATGCATCGTTGGAATATACCACAAAGGCAAACATAGGATTCAGTATAGCCATCTGAAAAACAGAGCCACCATCATAATCTGGTTTGATACGAATAAAACGATACCCGACGCCACATATTTCAATATATCGTGCCAATTCCTGATCAAGGCTAGCTTTTCCCTCTTCCCGAAACATTTCTGACAACATAGCAACCGCATTATCATCAGAATTACTATCATTTCCAGACAAATCATTATTACCATGCTGCACATAGATAATCGGATTGCCCCAGTTATAGCCGAGTTTAAACTCTGTAATCTCATTGGCTACATTATCGACAACCTTTACATCAATCTCTGGCCGAACAACCTTCTTGCGCTTTAATGGCTGTTCTCCTTTTTCGTATTTCAAAAGATAGGCAATCGCATTGTAATTTTCCATGTGTGTGATAAGTGCGTCATTCAGCACAGAAAGAATATTCGTTTCATCAATGACAATTTCATCAGTATAAATTCTCTTCCTGCCAAACAAATCCATTGTTTCCTCTACTTCCACTTATCTCACCTCAATTCCATGCACACAAAAAAGAGCCAGGCGATTTCGTCTTGAAACCGCTTGGCTCTCTTGATAGTTTTTCTATAATACTAATATAGCATGAGTGAAGTGTGAATTGTGTGAAAGTTACTGCTGTTTATCTATATTTGCAACTTCAAAGTGTGAAATATCATCATAATAAATAACAACTCTCTCTTTATCATCATCAATATGATCATCTAACTTTTTTAATTCATTGTTCTTATTTAGTTTAAATTTTCTGTACTTCCAAAGACAAATAAATCTTCTAGAATCTTTATCCATCTCTTTTTGCACCATATAACCAGAGTACGCTAAATTTGTATTTTTAATATATACAGTGATAAAAATAGCATTATTATAATCGCCTTGTAATACATCAAATTCATTATCCCGTACAGATGTTTTAATAAACATTTTTTTCAAAATGCCATCTATTTTTTTACACCCTACAAGTAAATTAATTGCATATGGAACAAGTACCGCCATTATCAACAAAATAATATTAAAAGCAACATCCATAACATTTGCGTATAAGCGTTCTACATTGAATATTTTCTTGAGCAATGGAACTATAGCATATTCTACAAAAACTATATATACAAAACTGATTCCTACAGAAAGCATTATCATATATTTTCCCATGTTGAATTTATTGCCCCTAAAAAAACAATATAACCAAATGGTAATAAAACCTGGATATATATATGATATGTATTTTGGCAATTCATCTATGAGTTGAATTATTTCATTAGTCACTTTATTCTCCTTGCTTTGGGGGATTCCCTCCTGTACCTTGACTCGTTGTAGTTATTCTTCCATTCCCATCATTATGGACTCCTGAATGCTCAAAATGCCCTCTATGACCACTATTTCCACTTTTTGTTATTGGTCTATTATTTCCATTGCTTTCATATTGACTTCCATTATTTTTATTATTATAATCTCCCATTATAAATTCTCCTCATGTGTTTTTCTTAAATTATATAACCTAAAACAACTTTTCGCAACAGTATAAACTGAGAAATATGCCTATAAGTACCTATCGACAATTTTCGACACCGAACTTCTATCAAGAAACATCTTATCTGCCACTTCTCGCTGTGTCATGCCATCCCGATAAAGATACTCGAAAATAAGCCTGTCCCGGCTATCAAATATGGTAGTCAGAAACGTATCAATCTCCAACTTCATCTGCTCCAACTCAGCACGCTCATTATGTAACTTTGTAATCAATTCGTACTGCTTTTTTTTCCACACTCTGCGGTCTTTCACCTCACAACCGGAAACCTCAACGGAGGTACGTTGATACGGAAACTCCTTATTTGAAGATTGCACTTTCCCAACGTAAGCACTTGGAGGGTTGTCTTTATAGTATTGCAATTTTTCCTCATCCATTTTGATGATTTTATCCAGGTATCTGTAATTATTCAATAATTCCTTTGTCATTGCTCATACCTCCCTATGCATATTCCCAAATGAAACCATATGACGTTTTCTGTTTTCCTTTGCAACACCTGATGATTGCAGCATCATTAAAATTGCACTCCCGGCTTGCGTCTTTTATTGCATTCCACTCTTTAACTAACTCTCCCTCTTTCGTGTACTGCTTAATAGGCTTGCTTAATGACGTAGCACAGCGTTCGTTCCTTGTTCCATAGTTTGCATTATATTTAGATGTACACCATTCAAGATTCTCTACGGTACAATTTGATATATCCTCATCCTTGTGATTTACCTCCGGCAAACTATTGGGATTCTCAATAAAAAGAGTTGCCACAAGTCTATGCAAAAGAAATACTTTCTTCTGACAGTTTCTGCTTGCCTGTAATTCCAGATACCCATTTTTACAAACTGTCGGTTTAATTATTCTTTCTGGGATAAGCCTTTTTCCACCGCCACACACATTCACATATCTTGCCAATGATTTAATTCTTCCCTCATTGCTAACTTGGTAGCATCCTTCAAATTCTGGAACATCTTTCCAAATCTCCATGGTAAACACCTCCAATCAATATGGACTATCAATATAGTCTGCCTTTGCGACTGTACCCCCATTTGCCAACATCATTAACTGTGTTACTCCATCTGCAGCGTCATCAAAATCATTCTTTCCAATTTGAACAAACATGGTTAGCTCATCCATTGCATCGTGATACTCTTCATCACGCTTATTTGCCGCCAAGAACTTACATCTTCTCTTTACATCTGGCGCATATTGAATAATCTTTGCCAATTTACTCATCGTGTTAGGTGCCTTGCTGGATGAAATGCTACAAGAATAATTTTGTGCCTGCAATAATTCATCTATCTTATCCGCATATTCATCGCCGCCATTATTTGCTTCAAAGTGCATCATCTGCGGCTTATGATATAATGCTTTCCCCACCACAATCGGTTGTGTGACTGTCTTATCCCCTTTGTTGAATATCCAATCAGTAACATAAATATAGCCATCGTCATATTCATATCCCCAAGGCATTGACAGGCTATCTCCACCGCCCCATGCAACATCGCAAGCAGTCAATTTGCGTATCAAGCCACTTTCTGGTGGCAATACACCGTTATATGTAAGAAGTTCATCTTCTGGAAATAACAGACCTTCTCTGACAAATGGTCTCTGCTGAAATTTGGCTTCCCATTCGTTCTTATCCAGACGCTCTTTCATTTTGAGATAATGTTCCGTAGAGAACCCAAGTCCATAATCGTATACAAAGTTGGATTCATTATGCTCATTCAATGCCGGAATCTTACGGAATCGGTATCTCGGATTATCTTTGTTCTCTTTCTCCACTCTGCCCAGAGGGTCCATGACATTCCAACGGGTACCTACCATCAATTCCCTGGTACCGTCATTCTTACGGTCAACCAACACATTCAAGTAATCCTGGTAGCGTCCCTCCAGTCGTGACGGTGATAAACTCTCTTTCCGGTCCCTGACCATATCGTCCACATACAAGTACCCATCAGAAGAAATATCCACCGCACCGGTCCATGTACCATCAATACCTCGACAGGTTAATGTTGCGAATCTGTCCGGATCATTCAATGTGATTTCTCTTTTCTCTGCTGATTTCTTCTGTAAAAATGTGTCCGGAAATATATCTCGGAAATGATATATTGTCTTATCTTCCGGCACATCCAACTCCATGATATTGAGTGCTTCTGTATAAAATCCATCTGCCAAATCGCCAGAGTGACCGGACATGGCACTATGACCATTTGGTCTACGTCCCATCACCCAGGCAAGGAAGAAAATACAAATCGTGGACTTGCCCACCCGGGGCGGCATCGACAAACCATAAAAATCCAACTTTCCATCTTCTAAGTCCTGCAAATCGTCCACAACTATGTCAAGTGTCTTTCTTCGTGGTAAATAAAAACGTTTCTGCGGAGCTCTATCCCACTCCATCGCTATTAAAAAATCCCTAAACAGATACGGAGCTAAAAAAAATTCATTTTTACGATACAAATTATAAAACTCAATTGCTTTTCTGCTATTCCGTGACGCATATTTTTTAACTTTTAAACCAAGCTCTAAAAAGTAATCCTTTTCATTTTCATCATCATCCTTAATAGCAATTGCTGTATCCAGTAAAGCACTTAATATTTTGTAATCATTCAAATCACATTTCAGCAACTTTTTAGCATTATTCTTATTAATTTCTGAAATCAAAAAGACCCTCTCCTTTCGTTTCGGATTGGGTCTCTATGGTCCTCTATTCTCCAAAATATTCTATTTCTGCTTTTCTCCTTACATCACTTGCCTCTTCTATACTGTCATAGCTACCTAAATAATGATTTTTTCCATTAGATACTATTTGTGCCACCCACTTATTTCTACTTCGATACACTCCTTTTACCCCGCTTGTATTATTTTTATTCATTCCAGAATTCAAAGAATTTCTCCTTGGGGAAACAATACGCAAATTGCACCGTCTATTATCTAATCTATCTCTATTTATGTGGTCACGAACCATACCGTCTGGACAATCTATCACTAATTGATGAAAATATATTGTCCCTTTATCTTCTTCAAATGCGTTCGAACAAGCGTAACCGTTATTTCCAACTCTCCAATAATGTTCTTTCCATAAATACCAATCTTCTTCATCACACTTCATTATTTGATTGTTAGGCAATAACACTTCCACATAATTTTCAACTGCTCTATAATTGTTATACTTTTTGTGTATAATGTGACTAACTTCTCGGTGCAAGCAACCACAGCTACTCACATTTCCGCTCCTTAACTGATATCCTGCAACATTCACTACATTCCCACAATTACATTTACATTCCCAGACCGCTTCGCCTTTCTTTGATAATCCATTCTGTCGCAATACTTGCAATCTGCCAAATTTCATTCCTGTCATGTCTTTTATATTTTTACATCCACAACTTTTTGCACTTCCATCAAGCAAATATCTTCGTTTTATCATCCTGTAGTTTCCACAAACACATCTGCACTTATACATTCTGTCTTTTGTAGATTCTAAAGACTCCACAGTAAGATTCCCAAATTTCCGACCAACAATATCAGTTGCATTTTCTTGAGCTTTAATTTCTTGTACTTCTTTTGAAAGACAACCGCAACTTTTTGTAATGCCACCACGCAAATTACCGCCTCTAGCAAACGTTATGTTTCCGCAATCACATAAGCATTCCCACTTTTCATTTCCTACATAACTTTTGACTGCCAGCCTACCGTATCTATTTCCCGATATGTCAATTAACTTTTTACTCATGACAACCTCCATCTATAAAGGCTATTTTTTTCCAAATAAAACAAATTTTATATTTTTCTCTTTGCATTTCGGGCACATAATTTCATACTGTGTGCCATTTGAAAATTTCCCGAGCATTCTATTGCACTTTACGCAACGGCATTTTATAAGATGTTTTCGTATATTTTCCAAGTCTATCACCTCAATTTCTGCATAAAAATACCAACCATCAAATATTGACAGTTGGTAAGTCTTTACAAATTATAATATTCTTTGTAACGTTTTTTAATCTCTTCTTTTATCTGCTCATTTTCCATGCTCATAAATTCAGATTTCAAAACCCATATACCCTTTTTCGCCCCATCTTCCAAAATATTAAGCTTTCTTAAATATGTTCCAGCCCATGCAACATTGTTCCTCGCCTGCTTAAAAGACCCCGGAGAAATGTCTAAATCGAATAAAACTTTATATAACACTCTACTATTGGTGTCTTTGCCACCTAATTCTTTTAATGCTAAAGCAACATTCGGCATAATGCTTTGATAACATGGAACTCTTGATTTTTTTCTCATAACTTTCCTCCCTAATTCATTTGTGATAGGAAAATTATACCACACCAACCATCAATATTCAATTTTCAATGTACATTTTTACAATATCATCATATCTTATGACACTTAATAATCTGTGAAATTCTCCCCTGAGAACATCCCATCTCATCAGCAATCTTCTTCTGTGACCACTTCGCCCTGTGCAAAGCCATGACCTTGCCCTCATCAATCGGCTTTTTCTCTAACTTCTTAGGAATATTCACTTCGGTAACGTCATTTTCTCCAGCACAAAAAACAATTTTTTCAGCAATTTCCTCTTGAACTGGCTTTTCACTAGGGGATTCACTATCTGCATATTGCTTCCGCACCTGTTCCTCAAAAGCCTTTTGACCCTCCATTGACTTCTTCTTATCCAACTCCATAGTTGTCATAATGCAATATCCAGCAAGGTCTAACAGCGTATCTCTGATAGATTCATCAGAGACCATCTGTTTTTCGCCTTTAACCAGATTATCCAATCGGTTCCACTTATCTTCCATACGAACCATAGCCGCTATAATGCCATATTTCTGATAAGACCGGCTGAAACTATCGCCATAGTCATGATTCTTTCTGACATATGTATCATGTATCTGGCGTAAAATTGATTCATGTTGTTCTATGTTGTCCATTACTCTCTCCTCTCCTTTTCACATACTTCACCAGATTATGTGGAATCTGAATAACCGTTATCAACTTCTGATTGTGGAATATGTATGCCTTGTCTCCATACAACCGTATCTGATTGGCGGTCTCATTATAGAAGTACAAACTATCAACCCATTTTTTCAGATTTCCAGTAGTTTCACTATGGGTCATGCCAAATTCATATGCTTTCTTTGCCATACGCTCAGCAGATTTCTTATTGACGCCACATCGCTCTTTCAATCTCTTTTGTGCGTGTTTGGTTACGACCAAGGAAACCACCTCTTTCCTTTTTGAATTCCATTGTTTTAAGAAACTGGCATAGCAGGGTTCGAACCTGCGACATCCTGATTAACAGTCAGGCGTTCTACCGCTGAACTATATGACAATATACGATTCACTGTTTCCAGTGCATTGTCATTCTTTGTGAGGAATCCGCCACGCTCACATCAGCCGGTAGCAAACCGGCAGCACTATTACTCAAGAAAGGAGCTTTGCCAAATGGCAAATAGCAAATACGGGATTCGAACCCGTGTACCATAGTTATGAACCATGCGTGGAACCACTCCAGCTTAATCTGCATTATCTTTTTTGGCAGAACCATATACAACCCGTTCACTTATTGGCTAACTATATTCAAATTTCATATGTGATTAAACTTTCAGCCGCCCACTTTTCAATTAATTTTCATCTGCAACTACAGTATTTGCACCCTGTACTGTTACCCAACCATGCTCTAATCTGGCTTGAGCTAATTTATTTTCAATCAGTTGATCCGTAATACTATTTGAAATCTTTTTATTCGCTTTTGCCTCTGCTTCCGCAGCAATTTTGGCAGCGTCAGCTTCCGCTTGCGCTTGCGTCTTTTTCACCTGGGCATCCGCCTCCGCCTTCTCAATATTCTTTTTATTTTCAATCTGCTGCTTTTCATAATCCATCTGAGCCTGTTGCTTTTTTGCAATTTTTTCATCATACTCTTTATCAAAAGTAGCATTATTGATAACCACTTTACTAACCATGATTACAGCTTTGCCGTATTTTTCATCAAGAGAAATCTGAATATTTTCCTGCGCCTTTGGCTCTAAAATGCCGCGATTGGTAACATCCGTTGGTGTTAATCCCTTAGATGCCGTCTTAATTGCCGATGCCACAAGTGACTCGCTCACCAAATTTTCTTTATAGTCCGATACATTAGCATAAATCCATGCCGACTTTTCCGGATTAATCTGATATGTAACCGTTATCCCCTTAAATGTAACGGTATTTCGCTCGCTTGTTTCCGAAGAAATATTATTTTTTTCAAAAACAATGTCCTGCTGCTTATTGTTTACCTTTTCCACATGCTGCACAAATGGCAATTTCAAGTTAAATCCATTTGGCATTGTCTTTTCTGAAACCTGTCCAAATGTTGTTTTAACGCCTGTATAACCAGTAGGTATAATCACAAACGAAAATGCAAATATAAAAATCACAATACCAAGCAATGCTCCCAGCAGATTACTTCCATATCCATTGTGTTTCTGATTCCATTCATCTTTCGTGATAAGTTCCGATTTCAGCTGTTTGTCCAACAACATATTATTCGCTGATTTCGTACAGCCAAATATAATCGCAAACAGAACAACCAAAACTCCTACAATTCCTACAAATACATTCATTTTAATCTCTCCTTTTATAATTTTTAAAATTTATTGAATCCCAAACGGGAACCTCCAATCTTTTTTTGTTATAAAAAAATTTCAACTATCGCATTCAGAAAGGTCAGTCAACTCCATATGAGCTATCTGATCATAGAAGAATATCGGTTCTTCACTACCTTTCCGAACAGAAAAATATTCTTTCAAGATTTCTGTAAGCAATCCCTTTTGTTCCCTTCCCTTAGTTGTTACAACTTTTATCGGGTCTCCTACTTCGAAAGACGTATCATCGAATATGATTACTGGTCTAAACTCTGGATGATTCATGGCATCTCCTCTCCTTCTGACAAAACCTTTTTTATTTTTTGAATAGTTGAGGGGCTGAGGTAGCGTTTTGGGCACCAACCACAACCCCCCTCCCCTCTTTGATTTGAATTTCACTTTCACTCTCTGTGATAAACTCGACTTTTTCAAAGAGAGTTGTTTTAAAATCCTCACAAAGCCCTATTTTAAAGCACTTTCAAGTTTTTCATATTTTTCAAATAATTTACAAAATGTATAAAGTATGCATATTTATTCAAAATTGCATTATATTTATTCATTTTCCGCATCAATCGGTATATCCCGCTCCAGCATCTGTTGCACTTCCTCTGGAGATTGATTGGCTTCAATCTGCTTTTTAGGCTCCAAGATAACCTCTTGTTGATCTTTCAATCCGTCCCAATTTTTCTGCCAGAAAATTCCAGTAACAGGATTTATTTTCCCGTCTGACATCAACTGCTCTCGAATTTGAGACATTATTTGACAACTTTTTTTAATGACGGCACAACGCAATGAACCGGGCTCTCTGCACCTCACATTGCTAACCTCTTCCTTTGTCATTCCCCAGGCATTGTATAGCCCTAGATTTCCAGGTTTAACCCTGTTGTCAATGCAATATTGCAGATACTTCAAGGTTCTATCTCTTAATTGCTCAGGATCTTTCGTATCAATCTCATCCCATAAAGCAACTTCCAATGCATGTTTGGTAATCATTGCTATCTCATCTGGCGATGCAGTTATCCCGTTATCGCCAATTACAGGTGATTTTTTCCATGCTTGATTCTTTGAAACCATCTTATTCCCTGAACCTTTACCGCCCATAACATTCACCACCTTCATAATTTTCCATAAAACAAAAAATGAGCTATAGCCAATAGACCTATACTCACTAGATCTACTAGATATAACTCACCGAGCTACCTCAAAACCAAGTTCATCACTTGCCCGAATCGGCTAAACCGTTCGGAGTAATTCAACCATAACAGATTATTTTCCAAAAATCAACCCCAAAATAAATAAAAAACAAAAATAATTATCTGGAATATTTTCGCAATGTACCGACTTTCTTTTTTTATTTTCTTTTCTCTCCCCCTATTCTAATCTATACTATCCTAACTCTAATCTACTCTATACTAACCTATACTACGCACCAAAGTGACAACCAAACAGTAACCAATCTGTAACCATAGCAATTTGCACATAATATTGATTAAAATTTCATGAATATTTCACAAAACCTTTCTGCTTTGGAGTAATAAAAAACAGTTGCCACTATATTGCTACAATGACAACTGCTAAACATGTCAAAATTTAAGCGTAAGCCAATTTTCCTTTTGGCTCTGGAATCTCCTGACCTCTTTCCCTGGCAACTTCCATCCATTCTTCAATGACAATCTCCGAATTCTGAACTGCTTCCTGTATTGTCTGACCATCAGCCATACATCCAGGGAGTTCCGGAACTTCAACAATAAATGCATCATCATCTTTTGACCAGTAAATAATTCTTTCATACTTATGCATTACTACACCTCCTATAATTCCAATTGATATTTCAAAATAAAATTTCTAATCTGTTTGACCTGATAAGGCTTTGCCATATTACCATTGGGCTGTATATTTATATTCTCTGGAAGATTCCCATATGAATATATAAAGTGGTCACCTTTTATTCTACACTCAAACCCCAATATATCAAGTATCTTCTGCAAATCTTTAAATTTTATGTTCTTGTCTTGTGTTCCACACATAATAGAATTTAATAACTTTTCCAATGTTGCCACTTCACCATCAACTCCTTTCTCCTCAAGGCTTCGCTTGCTCTCCGCCTTTCTGCTATTGTCAATCGGCTTTCCTCTTGACAATTATATAATATCATAATTCTATAACTTTTTCAAGTGATATTTGCAAATTATTTTTAAAAGTTATATTTCTTTTTTTCTTCCTCATCCTCGACATACTCTATTAAGTCTTTCGGTTGCATATCCAATATAATACAAATCCTGTTAATACTCTCAAGAGAAATATTTGTATTCTCATTCTTTATCTTTTTTAGCGTATCTTGGCTTAGTATCTTGGTTGTCTTTGCTTTGTATGTATTAAAGCCTTTCCGCTCTAATGCGTCCGCTATATTGATTTTATACCTCAACATTCTTTTTCCCTCCTTTGGTATTTAATTATAGTTTATAAATCCTTATAAGTCAATTGAAAATGTTTCTAAAAAAAGTTACAAAAACGCTTGACTATCTCTTTATAAAGTGATATTATATAACCATAGCAAGAAACAACAAATCAAACGGAGGTAACGATTATGATTATTAAAGCAGGCGAAATTAAAGTAGGTACACAGTTAGCAGAGGCAGACGGATTTTTATTTAATGTAGTAGAAATCGTAAAGGAAACGGAAAAATCTATCACGATTAGACTTTGTAGCGACTTTTCAAGTATTCCGACACACTGGACAATAAAGAAAGACGGAACACCGGGCGGAGTTCTTAAAACTTTCCGAAAGTCTACAAGGCTTTACGGAATTGCATAAAGCCGAAACGGTCAGAAATGACCGTCAGCCGAGGGATAGCCGCCCAGTTCTGATGATGGCAGGCTCACAAGCAAAGAAAGGTTAAAAGGTGGAGAATATGACAAGGGAAGCGTTAAAAAAATTAAACAAAAAACAAATGAATTATTGTCAGACATTATCTGTCTTGATTGCGAAGGACAGAGAGAACGGAGCAATGAAAGAGGCAGAAAACTACGAAAAAATTCATGGCATAGTATTTAATCTCTTTGAGATTGATGAAAATTACAATGAAATACGAATGATATATTAACTTCTTCCCCTTGTCTGATATCGTTTCAGCGAATAGTGGTATTATTAGATTGTTGACAATGTAGTTACATGGTGGTAACTTCAACGCTGTATTTTCGATTTTAAGTTTTTTTGTGTGCGCACACAGGGAAACACATCAAATAACAAAAAAATTTAAATGTGGGCAAATTAACGCAACTATGATTAACTTTATCCGCTTTCTTTGGTATCTTGAAGGTAACGAAGCGAAACCACACAACTATTATCTATCTGAAATATTTTGTAAGAAACTTTTTAGAAATTAAAAGAAAATCCAGAGCATATTTTAAAATTTTATTCTTACTCTTAGTATTTTATATCAAGGCTCTAATCTACTACACAATCACTACACAATTTTGCTATATAGATACATAAATTTATATATAGATATATGGTATTTCAAAACTGCTCAAACATTGATGCTATAAGGTTTTATCGGCTTATGTGAAGATACATTGATATATATGAAATAGGGTGACAAATTACGATTCCTAGTTTCATTTTTCTATCATCCTCCTTGTTTTGCGAAGCAAAATCCAAACCTACAGTAAGGAGAGGATTTGCCTCCTGAAAATCCTTTATTTTACAGTATTTCTAAGACACCCTTGTTGCCAGGTGCACCATTTAGTGCACCATTTTTATGGTTTAAAGTGTATTAATGCTTAGGCAGCGTTTGGTGCTGTCTTAGAAGCATTTTTCAAACTACACTAAGAGCATCCGCTACCAATTCGATTTCTTTCTTCTTTTCCTCCTCGGTAGTGTGAACATATAAATTCATGGTAATTCCAATATTAGAATGACCTAACAACATCTGTAACGTTTTTGGCTTCCTACCTGCCTCAATACATCTTGTTGCAAACGTATGTCTCAATACATGCATCGAAAAATGATTAATCTGTGCCTTATCACAAATCTTAAACAAAGCAGTATCATAGGTACTATTCTTAACAGGAGTTCCATTTCTACATAAGAACACGAATCCACTCCATTGGAATTACTTTGATTTTCCTATTTTTCTGTTGGGTTATTCCTACCCCCAACTCCTTTCCTTTTAAACTTTTTTCCATATTTCATAACTCCTTTTAGCAAAGAAGCCCTAATACAGTAACTTACATATTACCATATAACAGCCTAAAAGTCCATAATCACTTCCAATTCAACCACAATGGCTTGCCGCTGTACTGCTACAATGGTACTAATCCCGACAATTTTTCCGTCTCTTTGTTTCCAGAATGCTTTTGAAACCTCTTTGCAATTAGGACAAACTGGATTATATCTGTTTTTCCATTATCTGCAATTTCTAATTTCTGTAATCATTTCAGTCCTAATCGTAAAAATACCATATGATTGCTTTTCAGTGTTTCCAAATATACATCAATCCATAAATGGGTATAAGAAAAGCACCACCCATTTCAGTGATGCTTCTGCCGCTTTCGGGAAAACGCTCCTTTGTCGAACTTTGTCATTCTGTTTTTTCCCTATCGCCTGTAATTTCTGTTATAGTATATATGTAACTTACTTAGAGACCATGAATGCAACAACTATAATTTTATAGTCACACCATTTTCTTTGACCTTTGGTCTCAATCATTCTTCCAGAGCATAAGACTCTGGAAGAGATTTCCAATAATCGATCAACGATATTCTTACTTCTGCTAATCCAAACCTGCTGACAGCTTTGAAAAATTAAATGAAAATCAGAGAAAACGCCAGATCAAAATCATTACCCGATCTTCTGAATCCATCTGTATATATCTGCTTCGGATGTAAGCTGCTGATTCCCATTAAAACGGATATTCAAACCAGGTTGAACTTTCGCACCCAAACACATCTTCTCAAAATCCTTGAACGTGTGACCAATCCATCCCCCGTTTGTGGCAAAAGGATATACCTTTTTACCGGATAGATCAGCACTGTTTAAAAATGTTTTCATGGCAGGTGCAAAGGTATACCACCACACAGGAGTTCCTAAAATCACAGAATCGTATTGGCTAAGATCAATTTTAAATGGCTGGATCTCAGGCATAAAACCACGGTCTACTTCACGCTGCCCCTGAGCGACTACATCATTGTAACTCCCAGTATATGGCTTTACAGTCTCAATTTCTATTACATCCGCCTTCCGAATTTTTTGGATCTCTTCTGCAATTTTACGGGTATTCCCACCAAAAGAATAAAAAATTACAATATCTTTCATAATAATCTCCCTTCCGCCACCTTTGGCTGGCAACACCTGCCCCTTCTACTTCAGTCTGCCGTATTCTGCATCGGAAACCGGCTCACACCATTCATTTCTGGTCTCTTCCCCAGGAACCTCGATTGCCAGATGGGAAAACCAACTGTCATGCGCTGCCCCATGCCAATGTTTCACCCCAGCTGGAATATTCACCACATCTCCCGGCTGTAGCTCACGTGGCTCTTTTCCCCACTCCTGATAATATCCTCTGCCACCGGTAACCAGAAGAATTTGTCCTCCGCCGGATTTTGCATGATGGATATGCCAGTTATTACGGCAGCCCGGCTCAAACGTTACATTTCCGATGACTACTTGTTCCAAAGAAAGCATCTTCAAATAACTCTGACCAATAAAATACTTTGCAAATGCAGTATTTTCTTCACCTCGCGGAAATATTTCCTTAAACTCGTTCATGTTTTTCCTCCTTTTTACTCAAAATGCATGTTTGTGCCAACAACCCTGCCATCCCATTACCGCTTTCCGCCAAAAACAGGGAAACCACTGAACTCACCATAATCCTTGATTTTCTCCGTGTTCTTCAGTACTTCCATATCCTCATCCATAATCACAAAGTCCACATCTGCATTATCCTGCATATGAACAGGGTTTTCTGTCTTTGGCAATGGCAGAGTACCAAGCTGAAGAGCATAACGGATACAAAGCTGAGGCACGGAAACACCATATTTATCTGCAATGGTCTGTACCAACGGATTTTTCAACATTTCTCCGTGAGCTACTGGCGAATATGCCTCCACAAGCATTCCCTTTTCTTTGGAATATTCCATCAGCTCAAATGGTGTATTACTGATATGAACAAGCAGCTGATTGACCATAGGAAAAATACTGCATCTGTCAATAAGACTGTCGATATCTTCCTTCTCAAAATTAGAAATACCTATCGCACGGAGCTTTCCAGCCCGGTATGCCTCTTCCAATGCCCGCCATGCTTCCCGGTTACCTTCCACATATCGGTCTTCTTCCCTAAATTCCACCCATGGCTGCGGACTGTGGATCAGCATCATATCAATATAATCAAGTCCCATTGTCTTCAGAGAGCGGTCAATGGCACTGACAGCCTCCTGATAGGTCTTTACCTCAGCAGCCAGCTTAGTTGTCACAAACAATTCTTCACGCGAAATGCCACAGGTACGAATCCCCTCTCCTACACCGCATTCATTACCATAAGCCTGCGCCGTATCAAAATGGCGATACCCTGCTTTTACTGCATCACAGACAGCTTTCGCAGCTTTATTATCATCAATAAACCAGGTTCCCAGTCCCAGCTTAGGGATGCAGATACCGTTCCCAAGTGTATAAGCCTCTTCTAAAATCATCATCAAAATCCTTTCCATTTTTATTCTTTTATTTTCCTGCAACAACACTCTCTTTAAATCTGACATACTTATTATATTACCCGTTATTTTTTATGTCGAATACCTTTTTTCTATTCTGTTTTCATGCCTAAAAAGCATTTAATGTACTCCAGAAAACGCATCGTAGCTGCAGAAAAGGGCTGTTGCCTTTTCCATGCAAGTATAGAAGCAGCAGTTAATTCCGGATACAACGGTACCATACAGATTTCTGAACATTCCAGAAATGGCAAGGCTCCCTCGACAATAAGTGCATAACCTATTCCAGACTGCACCATCAAAGCTGCATTTGTACTCAGATTACTTACTCCGGTCATTTTCAGCTTCTCATAATAACCGCCAAACCAATTCGCCACTTCATCATGTACCTTTTGACGGCTGGGCATGATTACCGGAATGTCCGCTAAATCCTTTGCAGTCACGTAATCCCGTTTTGCCATAGGAACACCAGACGGCATTACGGCGACCCACCGTTCTTTCACCGGCATACGAATATATTCATATCTCTCTGTCTCAGCAGGTTCCAATAAAAGTCCAATGTCCGTTAATCCCTCGTCCATACGATGTTTGATTTCATCTGCATTGGCTGTATAAACATCGAAAATAACCTGGGGATATTTCTCATGAAAACCGGCTATCATTTCAGACAAAAGTTTTACGGAAGCCAATTCTCCACATCCAATGGATATGATACCTTCAATCTGTTCCTCCTGTGCTGATAGTTCCTCTTCTGTTTTCTCTACCAGTTCAAGAATTTCTTCCGCCCGGCGCCGCAGCAAAAGCCCTTCATTTGTCAAAACGAGTGGTCTGCTTCCCCGGATAAACAGTTTTGTGCCAATTTCTTCCTCCAGTAATGTCATCTGACGACTTAATGTCGGCTGGGTAATATGCAGCGACTTGGCAGCATTTGTAATGTTCCGTTCCCTCGCAACTGTCAGAAAATAATATAATAATCTTGTTTCAATCATAATTTGCTTATCCATTTCTTAATTTACTTTACTGAATTACATCATATCATAATTAATAAGATTTTTCATATTCATACTGCTACATAAAATCCCTGTGAATTACACACCATATTATCGAAAGGATGGTGCTATATGGATTTTGATAAGATTGTATGTAATTGTATGAATGTCACAAATGGAATGATCAAGGAGGCTGTTGATGCCGGTGCCAGTTCCCTGGAAGAAGTGCAGGAAGCTACCGGCGCCGGAACTGTATGCGGTGCTTGTGTGGAAGACATACAACACCTTGTAGATCAATTTGTAAAAGAACGGGACCAGTAAAGATAATAATATCCATGATATCCAGAGTATCTGAAAAAGTCCAACAGACACTCTGGATGTATTATTATTTCCCGCTACTATTTTTAAGCTCATTCAACAAATCATTTGGAGGCCAGATCAATATGAAAGCAACGGAAAAAAAGAAACCAATCCACACAACTCCTAAAGGTGTCTGGGAAAGCAGTACAACCTATAAAAAAGAGCATAAATCAAAGGCTGAACATCTCAATGAAATCTCTACGGATGCCCAGGGAAATGGCTATCCCATTTCCAGCTCTAAGCAGGACAGATAATCTGTTCTGCTTACATAAACTGAGCATCCATCCCCCTTCTCATTCCAAATCAGCTCTCCCTTGTAAAACCAACAACATGTCCATTGTGTAACAGAACCATATCACCATAGTTTTGGAATAATCGTACAATCTCCTCGATCGTTAAATCATCATATCTCGTATATATCATACCATCCCTCCTATTCCACAATGTATTTTTTCACATCATTTTGAAACTGTTCTCCCTGTTCGATATCTTCAATCTGTACCAATACTGGTCTACTTAAGTCCAAAGAAAACATTCCCATTAAACTGCTTCCATCAATGGCAAATACACGGTCTGTGTTTTTCACAATAATATCGCAGCTGTATTCTCCTGCCTTATTGACAAACTCATAAATCTCATCCATCTTACTCAAGAATACTTTAAATTCCATTTTCATTTCCTCCTTTTATCGATACACTTTAATCTTAATGATCCTGCCCCGGAACGGTCTGCCGGCATCGGATACATCTCCAGTAATATATGCAGCCCGACGTGGCAATGCGCCTGTCTGAACAACAAATTCTACAATAGAACCATCCCCTTTGTGGACCTGATGTGTTTTATTGGTATCCTGATCAGCTTTACAATCTGCCAGAATACATTTCAGCACCCTGTTCTTTCCGTTATCTCTCAAAACAAGGTCCATCTTTGTTCCAACTTTTTTGCTGTAGTATGAACCAACTGCAATACAATATCTTCCATTCACTGTATAAACACCATATTTGCTAAGTACATACTTTCTTTTCAGCTTTCCCTGAGGTAATTTACGGCTATTTGTAATACAATGGGCATCCTCATATGATTTAAATCCATTGTTCCATGGAGCTTTATATGATTTTGCCTGCGAAAGCACAGGGTTCGTGAATAGTAACATCAGAATCGTTACTACACTTAGCACTCGCTTTTTTCTAATAAAACCACCTCCAAAACTTAATCTGGCATCCCCTTCTTTTGATTTATTTTCTTTTCTGGATGACTTCCTGGTGGAATTTTCCATGTTGACGAACATGTATGAAATTTGATAGAATAAATGTACGTAGCATCTGTCACGTATCAACAATTCTACCGGGTTTCATACCCGTCATAATTGTTAATAGGTGAATGAATACAGCTTATATCAGAAGTAGATGCGCCAACATCGTTTGAAAGTGATATAGGCTGTATTCTTTTTTGCAACAGTTTTTCTCTTCTATGTAAGAATATTCTGATCATACTTCCAGTATATAGGTTGTTATTCTTATAGTCATAGTAAATATCCAGTGTAACAACCTTTATCATACCATCGTGATCCGTCTTAAAAACCGGATTTTGAATTCTGTCAATATTTTTTATCACATCCTTTGTCTTTACTTTCCTGCAGTCACCAGTATCCTGATTCGTTATCCAACATTCGTCAGCCTGGACCAGCTTGTACAGCTTAAATAAGTCCAATGCTTGTCTCATGTCAATTTGTTTCATTTCCTGTCCCCTTTCTTTGATATCTGAATATTACCAAACATCTGTTCGTATGTCAATACATTTTCAAACAATAGTTCTTATCTATTTTTATTTTTGGATATTTGTAATTAATCATAAAAATTGATGTTAGTATCCGTACTAACACCAATGAATCTCTGATCATATCTCACCAATATGCTTAAAATAATCTTGAAATCTATACTTAAATTCCCAGAAATTTAATGCCAGTTTTTTTTCCATAAAATACTTCTGGTATTTCATATTCAACTGGTTACGGTTCAGTCCGCTCTCAGACACATCCTCTGAAATATCAATTCCATCTTCCCGTGTTCTGGCTATTATATAATTGAAAATTCCGGAATTGCTCAGATTAGAAATACTTATCTTTTCATCTCCCAACACTTCTTTTATTTTCATCATTCGTCTGCGATACTTTTGAATCTGCCCCGCCTCATTAATCTCTTTTGAATTTCTCCAGATGGAATTCTTCTGAAAACTGTAAGGTAAAGAAGACTTCTGTGCTTTGTTATTTAACCGTTCTATCCCGCTGGCTTTCATCAACCATTTTAATAACTCATCAGATACCTTAATTTCCCCACAGGTATGCAGTTTTAATGTTCCATGCCGGAAATCAATATCATCCGTGGTCAGATATACTAAATCTGTATAATCTGTAACCCCTTCATAAATTGCCATAAAAACAGGGACATCATAATCCGGATCATACGAGTTAGAAGAAGTTTTCATCAGATTTAAATATTCCTGATACTTTTGTGGAGAAATATAGTATTTATCCTCTGCTGCATCCAATACTGCAAGGAATTTATCTCTTGGGCAGTGCTTTTTATCCAGCCAGTTTACCTTGCAAAATCCATTGGCCCTGCACCATTCAATATACTTGATAAGTCGTGAACGCTCGGAAATAGCAGTAGATTTTTTCATGCCTGCAAGAATATCCAGTAAATCTTCCGTATGCATCTCACAGACATCTTTCTTCCACTGCTCCTCAAACTGTTCCGTATATTTAAATAAAGATAAAACCTTGGCATCCTCATTACAATATTCCATATATTTTTTCTTCTGTCCGGGATTATACATACAAATACCTCCAAATAATAGGTGTTTCTGGAAGGTATCGTACACTATGCCATTATTTTTGTCAACGGATTTTTTTGGATATTTATAATATTATTTCCCAGACTCAATTAAAACTTTCCAAAAAAATATATTGACAAATACTTTTTTGTCTTTTATACTTTAGAACAGCAACAGCGAGATATTCATTTTGGCGAATGACATATCTCCTATTCTATGTCACCATTAACAATTTCGTTATCATCGTACCCCTCTTTGGATAAAAACTACCGCTTTGCGTGTAACAGTGTCTGTTTCAGACAAACGATCAATCCCTTTCTTAACTTACAAATCATTTATGTGAAATAAGGAGGATCAAATACGGAAATATGACAGAAGATCAAAGAAGACCACCCCGGATTCCCACCCGTGAAGAATTTCACAGGGAATGGTCCGGTGAAATCACTCTGGCAGATTTTAGCACAGAGCATCCGAATCCATATCGGTTAAATCAGCAAATGACTGCTTACAAATTTAACCAGTACTATAAAAATAAAACAAATGACACAAAAGATAACATATAAAATGGTTTGCGCAAAAAAGCGCAGAAATGGAGTATAACATGCAGAATAATCAATTTTATACAAAACTTGGAATGAGTATCACAGTCAACCTTCACTATAACGGCTATATGGTACGTGCCAACCAGTTAAAAACCGGCGGCAGGGAATCCAACACCTACGATATTACCCTGGAGCTGCGCAGAAAGGATATCAGCAAATGGGATATGATGGATGAAGAAATATTCCATATTACATCAGAAAGCAGCAACCTGGATACTGCAAAGTTCATTTTGGATAAATTTGCGGAAGGATATTTTAAACGCTTCATCGACCGCTATGAATATGAGCTGGCATGTACCGACAAAGGTGTTGAACTGGAAGAAACAGAAAGGAACGGTGTATCTATTGAACAGCAAAGGAATTGATATTCTTTCTATTGATGCAAAAGATATCTTTCTATCAAACAATTATGTCAATAACGATGGAACATATCCGGTTGGTTACAATATACTTTTTCAGAAAGGTGAAAAAAAGGATCAGATAAATACCAAAAAATTTATCAATACTCTGGATATGTCCCTGGATCTGATTAAACTGCGTGAAGTGTACCGGAAAGTGTACCGCAATAAAAATTTCAGCTTTTATGAAAATGGACACGAGTACACCACATATATTATCAATGTAACCTTCCAATACAGCAATAAAGAATATAATAAAATAAAGAAGGATACTTATGTGAAATTCGGATACAACATCAATGACATTACATTAAAAGATCATGTTTGTGTTTACGATGATGAACTTGTGGCAATTGAGATCAATCAGGATGTTGAAAATCCAGTATCCGATGATATCCTGGGAAAATTTTTCTTTTTTGAACAGGGACAATATCATGCAAAAGCTAACATGAAAACACGAAACACGGTGCAAAATCTAAGAACACAATTATACCAGAAAGGGTTTTACTGTAATGGTAAGAAATACGTAAGGTACAAACGCTCTGGCGGTTCCGCCAGAGTCGGCAAATGTCTTTTTATCGAAGAAAAACTGTATCAGCGTATGATGAAATGGTCTATGTGCGGTCTAAAACTAAAAGAGGGACAGGAGGTTGACCTTGCGGGACTGGAGGCATATATTGCACTTCCACTCTCTTCCATCATCGACACCATAGAAATCAAACCAGAAAACTTTTTAATCATTGATGACTATGAATCCGTATTTCGGGAAGATGTAGTAGAAACCCGTCTGGAAAACGACTGGCTGGTTACTGATGAGCAAAATGTAGAGATCAAAAATTCTATCTGGGATGGACAATCCTTAATGGATACCTCTCTATTTAAAAAGTATCCGGATAAGGGAATGCTTCTGCTCCGGAATAAATTCTTTAAAAGTGCCTGCTTTCACTGTAATATACAAAAGTGGTTTCAAGATAACAAAATAACTGAAATCTCCCAATTAAACGGATTTACTGTTGCAAAGGATGTCCGGGATATCAAGATCATTACTACACCAAGCAGCATCAAATACTTGAAATACGGTACGGCTCAGGAATGGTTTGACAATATCGATTCTTTATTTGGAATCGTAAAATATGAAAAGCCTACCCATTTCTTTGACGGCAGGATGGTCCAGACCCACTATCAGCTTCTTAATACACTGCAGCTCAGTGAAGAAGAAATGAGAAATTTTCTACAACCCTCTCTGGACTATCTCCATTTGCTGAAGACAGACCCTGCCGTTTTAAGATATCATATTAGATATCCAGAAGATCATGCACCGGAAGTCACCTCATTAACCTGCAAGAACGACATTGTCTATCATCTCTTAGGTATCAACGATGCATTTTCCAGGACAAAATTATATCACGACTTCAAAAATGACCTGACCAAAGCATATGTTAAAAACCTCCGTTGTGGTCATGTGCTGGTAAACGGTAACTACTCTACTCTTCTTGGAAATCCAGTGGAAATGCTGATGCAGGCAATCGGAACCTTTGACGGAAAAACGAGGATCGGTGTCGGAAAGATACATAGCAAACGGTTTCCATACGAAACACAATTACTCGGCAGCCGAAGTCCGCACGTTACCATAGGAAATGTCTGGATGCCAGTAAACACTGCAAATGCAGAAATTGATACCTATTTCAATCTGTCCAACGAAATCGCTGCCATCAACAGTATTGGTGAAAGCGTACTTGACCGACTCTCCGGCAGTGATTTTGATTCAGATACCGCACTTTTAACAGATAATCCGATACTGATCAACACAGCAAAAAAGAATTACCATTTATTTAAGGTTCCAGTGAACCATGTCCCTGCCGAAAAGAGACAACGAAGATATACCAAAGAAGAAATGGCAGATTTAGATATCAAAACTTCTGATAATAAAATAGGGGATATTATCAATTTATCCCAGGAACTTAATACCATTCTGTGGAATAAAATGAATAATGGCTGCTCTTATAATGAGGTAAAAGAGCTTTATTATGACATCTGCCAGCTGGATGTGATGTCTGGTATCGAAATCGACAAAGCCAAAAAAGAATTTACCACCAATACCTATAAGGAAATGAAAAAGATCAAGGAAAAATGGATTCTCCGGGATGAAACAGGCCGGATGATCAAACCAAACTTCTTTGGATATCTCGCCAAAGCAAAAGGATATTACGATACCTCAAAGAAAAATTATCAAAGACAGGATACCTCTATGGATTATCTGCAAAAAATCATCAACCAGTTTCAAGCCAGCTACCGTGGAAAGAAAAGCTCCACGGAACTGTTACCATTTTCCTCTATTATCGATCGGAAGGATTACGATATCAAAAAGGTATATTACGACCAGGTTGACAGGGTACTGCAGACGATAGAACAGAGTAATTCCAAGATCAAACAGATCTATGCAGAGGAAATGCTGGAAAAGGATGTGAAATACACTTTGTCATCAAACATCCGTCAGGAATGTGCTGAATATATAGGAAGTCTTAAGTTCAACAGGCATACCATGATCTATCTTCTTCTACTGCTGGATTCCGATAAATATACGAAGATATCCAGAAATATTATGAATATTCTATTTGGATATCCCAATACATCATTTTTTGAATTGATTAAAGACAGCAAAGAACACATTGAATTTTTCATGGAAAATCCAGAAGGCAATATGAAAGTATTCGATATGACCTTCCAAAAAATCTTAGTGGGCTAAAATTTACAAAAATGCGGAAAAAACTCCGAAATTCTGTTCTCCAAAAAGATCGCAGATCCTGTAAAATGGACGTTTCCCCAGGATTTGAGTTCGGTGCTTTGGGAGAAAATACTCCTTCTCTCCTGATACGGTGAACGTACTGCATCAACCTTCGGGTTTGTAGTCTTTATATAGATGGAGTCAAACTCTCCAAACTTTCTATTCTTCATTAGCCGGCAGCGGTGCTTATGTTCATAGGTACTGCTGCCGGCTCTCTTTCCAAAAACAAAGAAAGAACAAAAATGACCCAAACGGAGGTATCAGATGCTAAAGGAACTTGGAAAATATAAGGATACTCTCAGCTCCATTTTTGCAGAAGATAACAACATCTGCAGTTTACTTCTTGGACAAAACTATGAAAATGAAGTTGAGGACAAAAACAAGGAATTAAAAAAATATATTTTGCCACATTTATTTATGGAAAACCGTCTTACAGAAAATAAAAGCTATCTGTTGATGGAAACTTATGTGCTGAAATCAAATGCCAGCATCAAAGAAATGAAAATGGTAATACAGGCAATCTGCCATAAGGATATCATAACATATGAAGAAAAACCCGCTGCTTATTATGGATTGCGGTATGATGTCCTGTCACAGTATATTGAAGAATTGTTATGTCCTAATGACAAAGAACGGATAAAAGAACGTGTAAAACAATTTGGCATTGGCCGGTTGGAATTGCAAAACGTAGATTCTTTTCTCAGCAATTATTATATTGGACATACTCTTACCTTTACTGTCCCAGCCTTCCGATAACCCAATGGCGCAGATTTGCGCCGTCGGACTGACAAAAGACTGGATATACAAAGAAATGAGGTAATCATTTATGAAATTAGATTATGCTACCCTAATCTCACCCTATCCATTTCGATTGGAGGGAATCGGCAGTATCAAGTCTCCTACTCTGAAGGAAATCTGGGACCCTTCTGTTACTTATCAGGGCTATCAGATGTATCTTACCCTTCTTCTCATGACACCACAGACATATTATGAACAAACCGGGTTATTCCGGTCAGAGTGGTTTCAGACAATATCAGAAGATGAGTTACAAAATATAAATATGATGGATCTGATCGCAGTGGATGGAAATCTCCAGAAGATGTACTGTAAAATGTTTCAATTTTTCTTTGAAGAAACCATTCAATATGATGATGGAAACCATGTATTTATCACATATAAAGATAAAATACAGGATGGGGCAAAGTCAGAGAAGAACCTCTCGATGGGAACAATCCGTCGTGATATGTTTGTCGAGCTGTGCGATATCATATTACAAAGATGCAACATATTACGAACTGATCTTGATACCGATATTTCAAAAATAAAAAGCAAACGGGCTTTAGAAATCGTAAAGAAGCTAAAAAAAGGCAGAGAAAAGGCTTCGAAAAACACAACACATGATAAAGATATTGAATTACCAAATCTTATTACCTCCGTTGCAGTGAAAAGTAACTCCATTAATTTTACAAATATATGGGATTTAACTGTATTCCAGTTATATGAACAGTTTAAGAAAGAACAGACAAATGTTTATTTTGACATCCAGAAGATGTCTGTTGCTGCATATGGAAATGAAAAAAATACCTTTAAGGGAAATGAATGGTATAAGAGTGAAAATTAGACGTGTCAACTGACAGGTCTTTTTTTATAAACAAATATTTTTTTAACTAAGGAGGAAAATAATTATGAACAACACTTTTGCAAACAGAGAGGTCTGTGACCTGATTTTTGAGGACTACGAAACCAAGAAACCATTCCTGAACATGGATTACGCAAATGTTTCCACTACAGAGATCACAGGGGAAACGGTCTTTGCCTATGGCGGCAAGGGACATCCAAAGCGCGTAGCATTCTCTGGCGAGAGAGGCGGTACACTTACTATTGAAACACAGATTCAGAGTTTCAAACTGTATCAGCTTTTAACAGGCGGAGACATGGAACAGACTGCAAAGTTTATGACAAGAGAAGAGCTGACAGTTGCCGAGGGTGGTACCGTTACACTTTCCGAAGCTCCATCTGAGGGCGCTTCTGTTAACATTTTTGCCATTGATGATGACTGTGGAACTGCTTTGACATCTACTGTTTCAGACACAACAGTTACCATTACTGGCGCATCTGCCGGTGATAAGGTCATTGCTTACTATGTAAAGGATATTACAGATAAGGTTCAGAAGATTTCTATCAAGGGAAGCTCCTTCCCTAAGACATTTACTGTTTATGGGGATACTGTCATGAAGACAGAAGAGGATGAACTGCTGCCATACAAATTTATCGCTTATAAGGTTTCCCCTCAGTCTAACATGAGCTTAGGTATGTCCAACAATGGTGACCCGGCTACCATTACGATTACCTGCGACCTGTTGGTCAACGAAAATGAGGATATGATGGATTTGATCCTGGAAGAGAAATAATCTGATATGACCCATAAATAATATAGTGGATTGATAAATAAATGCATAAAACAGGCTGTATTCTTTCATCCACTACGATGAACGATACAGCCTGTTTTTTACGAATCAGAAATGAAGATTACAAATGATAAAATGTAAAAACTTTGGAAAGCACTCTTGCCTGGACCTACTGGAAAAACCATAAACCGGCAAATGCTTCCAAACCATTACAGAGACCAGAGAAAGGAGAACGCACAGGCAGTTATGCTTATGCCCTAAAAACATGAAAAAAGAAAAGTTCAAAGACTGGTTGTATGCTGCATCCATCCGGGCAGTGAAAACATTTGCCCAGACCGCAGCGGCACTGGTCACTGTGGGACAGGCAGTGACAGACGTAAACTGGATCAATGTCCTTTCCGTGTCTGCTACTGCTGCTGTCATTTCGCTTCTCACCTCTGCAGGCGGATTGCCGGAAGTGGATTCTAAGGAGGTGGACTCCTGATGTCATACCAGTTAAAAAAGAAACTGACAAAGGTTAATTTCACTGCAATGAATGGGAAGAAAAACCGGAATATTGTTATCCATTATACTGGTAATCAGACAGATACCGCCTCTGCCAATGCCAATTATTTTTATAGCACCAACCGGGGTGCCTCCGCCCACTATTTTGTCGATGACAATTTTGTCTATCAGGTAGTAAAGGATAAAGATGCTGCCTGGGCAGTGGGAAAAAATTACGGAAATTCTTCCAAAAATCTATTTCCGATCATTAAAAACTCCAATTCCATCAGTATTGAAATGTGCAGCCAGAATGGAACAATTACAGATAAAACAATAAAAAATACTGTTGCATTGACCAAAAAGCTGATGAAAAAATATAAGATCCCGGCAAGCAATGTGGTGCGTCACTTTGATGTGTGCAGCAAAATCTGTCCCGGCTGGGATGGATGGGGAACCACCGGTACAGATGCTTCTATCTGGAAAGATTTCAAAAAGAGAATACAGATCGCCAAACCCATTACCGCAGTCAAACCAAATTCAAAGAAAAAATATATCCAATGGGTTCAGTACCAGCTTGGACTGGAGGTAAATGGCAAATGGACAAACACACTGGAAACTGCCGTTATTTCTTACAAGAAGAAACATCACTTTAATAATCTAAACGGCAGAATATGCGGAAAAAAAATGATCAAACAGTTATCTTTACCGTAAAGGAGGTGTGTTATGGAACAGCTCCTGAAACTATTACAGGATGATACAGGGATTTTTGTATCATTCCTCCTTTTTATCAGTATTTTCATCGAAATTACACCTGTGAAAATCAATCCATTAAGCTTTCTAATCAAATGGGTTGGTGATTCCTTTAACCGGGATGCCAGAGAAAAACTCTCTTCCATCTCCTCACAGCTAAACAATGTCTCAAACCGCATTGACAAAATTGAAATAAACGATATGCGGTCTGCCATTCTTGATTTCGCTAACTCCTGTATGAATGAGAGAAAACATACAAAGGAGGAATTTGAACATATTATCGATCTGCATACCCAGTATGAAGAAACCATTGCAAAACGCGGAATGAGAAACGGCAGAGTCGATCTGGCATTTAAATACATTTCAGAACTGTATGACAAATGCCTGCACGAAAATTCTTTCTTAGATAAGGAGGCAGCTTATGCAGATAACAATGAAACTGGCAGATGCATTAAACCTGAATAATGCAGTAAAAGAAATTATCGATCATGATACATCCAGGATTGATGCATTGTTTAAATTCAAACTACTGGGAATCATGAAGAATCTTGAATCCTATGTCACTAATTTTAATGTGATCAGAAATGAAAAGATCAAGGAGTACGGCAAGGAAGATGAAAACGGAACTGTAACGATTTCCCAGGAAGACAACGATGCCATCCAAAAATTCACAGAGGATATCAACCAGCTGATTAATTCGGATATTACAGTTGACATTCAAAAGCTAAAGGCAAAGGATGTGTTCGATTCCGGTGTCCCTTCTGAATACCTTGTTGGATTATATCCGATCATGGAAGAATAAGCGTGAGAAATAAATATTTCATCCGGCAGGTTTGTGTCTGTGCTGCAACACAAACCTTATTTTATGCACAAAAAATAGCAGCGCAGAAATGAGGAAAACAATGTTTAAAAAAGTCAGAAATTATGCTGCACAGAAAAGAAAAATCCGCGTGCTGTCGTTAGATACCTTACAGAAGGTAAATTCTATTGTCACTACCGTCAGCGAACTGACAGATATGCTGTCATCTATGGCTGAATCCATTGATTCCGATGAGATAAAACATCTCACGGAAGCAATGGATAAACTAGTCAACAGTCCGGAGATGGCTTCCAATTAAATCATTCACCAGGCAGGTTTGTGCCTGCACTGCGGCACAAATCTTGCGTTATGCACAAAAAGCAGTGCAGAAATGAGGAACATATGGACAAATATACAATAGAACTATTAGCAAGGCTCGACGCAAGTAAAACTGCTGAGGATCTAAAGAAAATTGAAAGACAGCTTAATGCAAAAGGAATTGAGCTGAAAACTGCTCTTGACACGTCAGCTGCCAGAAAAGAAATCAAAGCTCTTGCCAGAGAAATCCAGGCAGAATTAAAGGGGATCGATCCAGGATTTGGGGATTTGGGAGTAAATGAAATCACCTCTGCACTCCATTCCATAACACAAGCGATGAAAGAAGCTGCCACAGAACAGGAGAAGCTGACAAACACTTCCAACAGCTATTCCGATTCCAGCTTCTTTTCCGACACATCTGTTGCATTAAAGAAGCTGTTTGACACAGTAAAAGATACGGGATCTGTTGCCACTGCTTTCCTATCAATCCAAACTGTATTCAAATTTTTATCAGAGTCAACGCCAATTGGTAAAATAAAGAAATCATTTTGCCCTTTATGGATGTGAATCCATAAAAGCAAGGCTATAAACGTGCCAAAGTATGAACGGTGCAAGCCAAGTAATACACCGGGAATCTCTTATTAATATCCACCACGGTAACATTGGTAACAATAAGATACTACGGGGCCGAAAGGCAAAAACAACGGATATTTGACTATATGCTAACCAATAATGCTACGTAGTCAGTCTGTTTTCAATGGGAAGAAAACAGGCAAGATGAGAAACCACGAAACCAAGCTGTGAGAATGTAAGGCTCACAGAGCAGGGCGGCACCCTGCTCTCCTACGTTGAACGAGGGTGAAGGCGCAGAGACTGTAAGGCACAGGGTCTTATTACAAGATCCAGAGAGACAGTCCAAATTCTATTATAACGATGACAAACATATAATAGTCTATGCTCGCTGGTAACCAGACCAGCAAGAAGGCAACTTCGAGAAGCAGTATAGAATGAGATTGAATAAAAAACATTATATATAAAACTGCCATAGATTTCTTTTTCTATGGCAGTTTAAATATCCCTGTTCAGATTCAAGCTCATCAATCACTTTCACAAAAAATTTTTCAATGAAACAAACAATACGATATAATACTTATAAAAACTACCGAATAAATACCATAACCTTTATGATATTTATTGAGTGATTTTACTCAATTTTATATGTATTTTGAAAAAATGTAATAAAAAAAGCTAAAACATGTTTTTAATAAATATCTTGTAATACTCTTCGTCAAGTGAAATTAAAGATTTATCTCCATCTTTCCATTCAACGGCTATAAGATATTCTTTATGTATACCTCCTAAAGCTTCATAAACTCCTGGCAGTATTGCTTTCATATCACGCAAATAAGCATATTTGTCTTCTTCGATTTCATCTATAACGGTATAAGAGGAAACATAGGAACTAGATAAATCTTTACCACCCAGAATATCCAGTTTCTCTTCACCGGATCTATATTTAACCCTACTAATACTCGTATCTTTTCCTCGTCCTGCCATTACATAATTTATTTTTTTTCCCATA